>JADCRD010000003.1:0-600000 GCA_014946745.1 Lysobacterales bacterium
GCGACTCCGATGCCAGATTCCAAGGCACCTGCCACAAAGCCCTGGATGCCTGCCTAATCCAGGTTGGTGCACGTGTGGTGCTGTGACGATGGGTGCATCACGTCGCACGCACACACCGCGCGTCGCGACGCGTGGCTCCCGTGGAGTTCACGACTTCAACCGCCTCATGCCAAGGCACTTGCTCCGCGACCGATTGCAGGCGCCCAGCCAGCGCCTGACCCGGCGCTAGCGACTCACTGCAAACCGGCGCGAATGCGTCCATCCCGACCGCCGCCTGAATGTTCTGCGTGAATCGGTGCAAGTGCCAGACTCCTCCTCTTGCCCTCAACGGGATCCGGCCCCATCCTGTGCGGTCTCGTAGGAACCAGCCACGACTATGTTCAACGATGCCCACACCATGACGGCAAACGGCGGACACTCGGCAGCCATCGCCGATGCTCAAACGCAGTGTCCCTGTGGCGGCGGCAAGAGTTACGAGCTGTGCTGCGCGCCGCTCCATGCGGGAACAACGCAAGCCGCGGACGCACTTGTGCTTATGCGCGCACGCTACAGTGCCTACGTTCGCAAACGTACGGACTTTCTCTTGACAACATGGCATTCAAGCACGCGTCCGCCAACGCTGGACCTAAGTGATCGCCCGGGCTTGCGCACTCACTGGCTTGGACTTCAGATCATCTCGCATCGGGTGCTTGATGCAAGCCGCCAGGAAGTGAGCTTCATTGCCCGAGTCAAGGTCGGCGGAGGCCCCGCCCAAAGAATAGTCGAGCGCAGCCGCTTTCTGCTGGAAGACGGCGTTTGGTACTACGTCGACGGCGAGATCGGGCCAAAGTAAGCCAGTGTCGTGAGCGTCGCTAACGATGCATCCCGCATTAGCGACGAACTGCAAGACGCCATTCGTACGCAGTATCGAAAGCTGCGCGACAGCTTTCCAGACTTTGTCGCGCGCTCTTCGCAGCGCCAGATGATCGCTGCGGTTGCACGGTCTTTGGCGCAGGACAAGGGTGTTCTGGCGGTTGAAGCCCCTACCGGTACGGGCAAGTCGGTGGCGTATCTCCTGGCGGCGCTGCCCATTGCGCTTGCCCAGAACAAAAAGCTGGTCATCGCGACCGCCACGGTCGCGCTGCAGGAACAGCTCGTCGAGCGCGACATTCCTTCGTTTCTTAGGGCCACCAGCTCAGACGCAATCGTGGTGCTGGCGAAGGGACGGCAGCGCTATGCGTGCACGCGGAACATGCATGAGCTGACTCGAGACGATGCGGAACTGCCTCAGGGCGGTTTCGATTTCGGCATCCCCCAGGGAACTGGCAGTTGGCCACGGCCTCCCCGCCGCGGCGAAGTCGAAAACTTGCGCAGCTTGCTGGATGCCCTGAGATCCAACACCTGGGATGGCGATCTTGATCGCGTTCCCACCACACTGGATGACGACACCAGGCGGCTGGTTACGACGTCTGCCGGGGGATGCAGCAATCGGCGTTGCCCCTTCATCACGGCATGCCCCTTCGTGCTGGCGCGCAATCGACTCAACGGCGCCCAAGTCATTGTGGCCAACCACGACCTCGTCCTGGCGGACCTCGAACTCGGACGAGATGAAGACGGTTCTGGTGGGGTGCTGCTTCCCGCACCCAGCGAAACGCTGTATGTCTTCGATGAGGCGCATCAACTTCCCGACAAAGCGATTGATCGCGGCGGAGCTGACGTCAATCTGGCCGACGCGGGGAGAAGGCTTCAGCGCGTCGCCGCACCGCTGCGCGCGGTCTATCTCGCCACCCAGAAGGAAAGGATAGGGCGCAAGGATGCCGCCGAAATCGACGGTTTGCTTGAGCAACTCATTGCAGACGTGGAGCGTCTCGACGCCGCGCTGGATGCCGCTTGGCCGAGCACTCCCGCACCGACGGAGCCCGTGTGGCGCGCCAGCTTGGGCCAGCTGCCCGAGGCATGGCGCCAGCTGGCCCAGGCCCTTTCGCAGCGCAGCTCAGAACTCGTCCGTTGGCTGCCGCTTGCCATCAAGGCCCTGCTGGAGAGCGACCTTCCGCCCGATCGCAGGGAAACCACGGCCCGCGAGCTGGGGATAGCGCGCGAACGCCTGGAGGCTCAAGCCGCGCTCTGGTGGTTGTGGTCGCAAGACGAAGCATCAGATCAATTGCCCAGAGCCCGCTGGCTGTCGCGCGAAGCGGATGGATCGATCACTTGCCACGGTTCCGAAGTGTCTGCAGCGCCGACCCTTCGGCGCGTGCTGTGGCCACAAGCCGCAGGGGTTGTGCTCACCTCCGCAACGCTATCCATCGGCGGCGACTTCAAGAGCTTCGCGGCGCAGGTGGGTCTACCCGCGCACGCTGAAACCTTGGCCCTGCCTTCTCCCTTCGCGCTGCGCCAGCAAGCGCGACTGCAGGTGCCGGCCTTCTCCGTTTCTCCCGACGAGCGCGATGCGCACGTACGCCACGTTGTGCAGTGGCTTGAGCGTGAGCTCGACTGGGCCGCGGGAAATCTGGTCCTGTTCACTTCCCGTGCCAAATTGGAGCAAACCCTTGATCAACTGACGTCCGCGTGCCGCGCGCGCGTGCTTGCACAAGGATCACGCAGCAAAGCTGCGCTACTCGCGGCCCATTCGGCGGCAATTACCTCCGGGTTGGGGAGCACCTTGTTCGGCCTGGCCAGCTTCGGCGAGGGCCTGGACCTGCCGGGTCGCCTCTGCGAGACCGTGGTCGTCACCCAGCTGCCATTCGCCGTGCCGACCGATCCCGTCGGCGCAACGTATGCCGAGTGGCTGGAAGCGCGCGGTCGTAACGCTTTTGTCGAAGTCAGCGTCCCCCAGGCCACACGAACGCTGATCCAGTACTGCGGTCGACTCATTCGCAGCGAACGCGACCACGGCCGCATCGTGATACTCGATAGCCGCCTGCTGACGCGGCGCTACGGTCCGCGCATGCTCGCGGCACTACCGGACTTTCAGCGAGAGCTCGGCTGACGGCGCGGACTCTTGTATCGCCTTCGCCAGCGCGATCGCGGACGCCTCGTCCCCGAACACGCGACGCAGCCAGCCGGGCAGCAAGCGTCAGCCGGTGACCCGCGGTACGAGTCAACGGCTCTCGATCTCTACCGGCAATGGCTTCAGCGGCGAGCTGTACCAGCCCACGACGCGCCCACGCTCGAAGCGCACATGCGAAGGGCCGTACTCCCACAGATCCGCCTGGGTCACCATCGGCGCACCCATCAGACGCTCAACCTGCGCTTCCGTGCTGCCCACCCGAATGCGAAGGCCCGGACCAGCTGCCGCGGCAGCAACCTCCACAGAGGCACCATGGATGGGTGCTTTCAGAGGTTCTGCCGCAAGGGCTGCCTCATCGCTGGGCTCGCTCTGCAGCAGGCCGCTCAGGGCAAGCAGCACACCCAGCGCCAGCACCACCCAGAACGTGAAGCCACGCGCCACACGCAGCGAGCTTGGGCCAGACATCCCGGCGCTGGACCCTGTACCCGCCGAGTCCGCAGCCGCGGGAACCTGAGCCGCGGGAACCTGGAAGCCCTGCACGGGAAGCGGTTCGGCCAAAGTTCCACCCGGCAAGCGACCGTGTTCACGCTCGAAGCTCCGCAGTCGCCGATAAGCAGCCGTCAGCTCATGCAGGCGCTGGGACCGTGAGGCCTCATCCAGCCCGGCGGCGATCCGATCCGGATGCAGATCGCGCACCGCGAGCCGCCAGGTACGCTGCAGCGCATCAACGCTGCAGCCTGGCTGAAGACCCAGTCGGGCATAGTCCGCAAGATAGTCGTCGGTCCGCATGTCCTGAGATCAAGTGTGATGGGCTTCTCATTAAGCCCGGGCGGGCTTATCATCCCAGCCTCCGGGGTTCTGCGAAAGACTTCACAGAGCCGGATGTCTGAAACGCCCTCAGGAGCGCCCGCGTGAAACGCACCCTCCGCCTGCTGCAGGCCCTGCTCACCCTTGCCTGCCTGATGACTGCGGCTCCGATGCCGGTGCTCGCGGCCGAGTCGACCGAGAACCTTTACCGCATTGGTGTGGATGACCAACTGCAGGTCGCAGTCTGGCGCAACCCCGAACTCAGCGTCAGCGTCCCGGTGCGCCCCGACGGCAGGATCTCCGTGCCTCTCGTCGGCGATGTCCTCGCCGGTGGACGCACCCCGGAGGAGGTCGCCCGGGATATCGAAGGCCAGCTCGCCGCATACGTTCGCGACCCCAAGGTTGCGGTCATCCTCACCGAGCTGCGCAGCCATGAGTTCCTCTCGCGCGTGCGAGTCACCGGCGCAGTACGCACCCCGATCTCGATCCCCTACCGTCAGGGCATGACCGTGCTCGACGCCGTGCTGCAGGCGGGAGGAGTCAGCGAGTTCGCGGCCGCCAACCGCACCCGCCTCTACCGCCGCGAAGGCGCCGATACGCAAGCCCTGAACGTCCGTCTGGGGGCCATTCTCGGCAGCGGCGACCTTGAGACCAACCTCGAAGTGCGTCCGGGGGACGTCATCACCGTACCGGAGCGCGCCCTGTGAAGCCGCAGGCCCTGCCGGGCCCCGCGCTGTCGTCGGGCGCCGAACTGTTTGCGCGTCTGCCCATGATGGTGGCAGAGCTGAGGCGCCACGGTGCGCTGCTGCTGGCGGCCTTCGGGCTGATCGCTGTGCTGTTCCTTGCGGCGGGCATTCTGTTGCCGCGCAAGTACCAGTCCGCAAGCACCATCCTCGTCAGTGAGGCGAACATCATCGCGCCGCTGATGGAGGGCCGCGCCGTGCCAACCGGCGTCGCCGATCGAGCGCGCATTGCCCGCGAAGTGATCTTCAGCCGCAGCATCATGGCTGAGATTCTGAAGACCGGTGGCTGGGGAGAAACCGTCACCGAGCCGCTGCCACGCGAGCGCCTGATCGGCGAGATCAAGCAGCGCACGCGCATCGACAGCCCGGGCCAGAACCTGATCCGGATCACCTACACGGATGCTGAGCCCGAGCGCGCCTACGCAATCGCCAATCGCTATGCCGAGCTGTTCATCAGCGAAAGCCTCGCCGCCAAGGAGCGGGAAAGCCGCGAAGCCTTCGAGTTCATCGCGGCGCGGGTCGACGAGTACCACCGCAAGCTGACCGATGCCGAGGAGCGCCTCAAGCAGTTCCGCGCCGCCAATCTCGATGCGCGGCCCGGTACGGACATCGATGTCCGCACGCGCATCGCCGAGATCCGCTCGCAGATCGAAGGCGCGCGCACCGATCTTTCCGAGCTGCAAATGCGCGAGAACGCCCTGCAGGCGCAAATCAGCGGCGAGGCCGAGGTCTCCGACCTGCGCTCACGCTCGGCCCAGGTCCGCATACGCATTGCCGAACTGCAGTCCCAGCTCGACACCCTGCTGCTCGACTACACCGATTCGTATCCCGACGTCGTGCGTCTTCGCCATCAGATCGAGGACATGCAGGCCATCCTCGCCCGCGAGGAGCGCTCGGAGTCCTCAGGCGCCCGCGGTGCCGACGTCGCGGCCGCAGGCAATCCGCTGTACCAGCAGCTGCGTTCCGACCTTGCCCGCGTGCGCAGCGACATCGCTGCCCTGCGCGCGCGCATCAGCGAGAACGAAAGTCTGCTGCAGTCGGAGCTCGATCGCGGCCGTCGGGTGGCCGACAGCGAAGCCTCGCTTGCTGAACTGACGCGTGACTACGAGGTCAACCGCGACATCTACCAGGATCTGCTGCGTCGTCGCGAAAATGCGCGAGTCTCGATGAGCCTCGACGCCGAGCAGCGCGGATTGACCTTCCGCATCCAGGAGCCCGCGGCGTTGCCGCTGCAGCCGACGGGTCTGCGCCTGATGCATTTCGCCGCTGCAGGCCTCGGCCTCGGCCTCGCGGTGCCGCTGGGTCTGCTGTTCGCCCTGCTGCAGATCGACCCGCGTGCGCGCAGCGCACAGTCGCTGGCGCAGGCCCTGCCGGTGCCCGTGCTGGTGAGCATCCCCGAGTTCCGCACCCGCGCGGATCGACGACGCACCGTCGCCAAACTGGCGGCTGCCTTCGCGGTACTCGCTTCCGTTTTCCTGATCTATGCCTGGGCGGCCATCAGCCGCGGAGTCATCGTGCTGTGAGCAAGCGTCATGAAGTCGAACCGCAGCGCGCCGGGCAGGCGCTCGCCGAGCGCGTGGGCACGCTGGCGCCCTTCACCGAGCAGCAGCTGCAGGCACGACGCATCGTCAGCCACGACATGTCCGACTCGCGGCCGGCCGACGCCTTCCGCGATCTGCGCACCCAGCTCCTGGCGCGCGTAGGCGGAGGCAGCCTCAGCCTGCTTGTGGTTCCTGTCGCACACGGCAGCGGCGGCAGCTTCGTCTCCGTAAACCTGGCCTCGGCCATGGCCTTTGACGAGCGCCGCACGGTGATTCTCGTCGACTGCTGCCTGCGTGCGCCGCAGCTGCACCGGCGGCTCGACGTGCCTGCGGATGCGTTCGGTCTGGTGGACTTCCTGGAGGGGCGGGTGGATCGCGTCGAGCAGATCGTGCACGCCACGGCCGTGCCGCGCCTGCTGCTGGTGCCCGGCGGCCCGAGGCGCGAAGCCAGCGGCGATCTGCTGGGCTCGGCGCGCATGCGCCTGCTGCTCGACTCGCTGCGCGGCACCCAGGAGGGCGTCAGCGTGATCCTCGATGCGCCGGCGGTGGCAGCCTCACCGGACGCCCGCATTCTCTCGAGCATGGCCGAACTCTCGGTCCTTGTTGCCGGCTACGGGCGCGACACGCCGACCGCGGTGCAGGAAGCGATTGCCGTGCTCGACCGCGTGCGACTTGCGGGCGTTGCGTTCAATCGCGTGCCGCAGTGATGAACTGCAGCCGGCCTTTGCTGCCATGCGCTGTCTCTGGAGAACCGCCGTGTTCCTGAAATCCACAGGCGCGTCCTCGCTTGTCCTGCTCGCCGCGCTGCAGGCGCAGCCGCTGGCCGCGCAGCCCACGGCCGAACGCCCGCTGCGGCTCGACTATCGCCTCGGCATGGCCATCGAGCGCAGCGACAATATCCGCCGCAGCGCGCTGGACCCGGTCGCCGACACCGTGCTGCGGCCCAATCTTGCCTTTGCGCTGACCGGCGAGGGCGATCGCCTTAGCCTGCGGGCGGCCGGTGACGCCGAGTTCTACCGCTATCAGACTTCCGGCTTCGACAGCGAGCTGCGCACCCGCCTTGGACTGAGCGCCGCATGGCGATTGCTGCCTGAGCGCTTGAGCTGGACCTTCGAGGATTACCTGGGCCGCCAGCCCGTCGACGCGTTCGCCGTCGACCGTCCCGACAACCAGCAGCGTACGAATGTGCTGTTGACGGGCCCCACCCTCAGCTTGCGGCCGGATGCGCGTACCCGCGTGCTGGCCGAGCTGCGCTGGGTCGATGCCTGGGCGCAGCGTACCCGCGAGTTCAACAGCGCTCGCTGGAACCTCGCCCTGCGCGGCCTGCGTCAGCTGTCGCCGACCCAGACGCTGACGGCAAACCTCGAGTACAACGACACCGCGTTCGAGCAGACCAGCGTGAGCGTGCAGGACTTCAAGCGCGTCGATGCCTTTCTGCGCTGGGGGCGACGCGGCGCGCAGGTGGAGCTCGCCCTCGATGCCGGCGGCTCTCGCATCGACTTTGTCGACGATGTGCGTCGCCAGGGCTCGCTGTTGCGCTTGAGCGCTGCCTGGTTGCCGGATGAGGCGCAGCGGTTCGAGCTGCGGGCTGCAGAGCAGTATTCCGATGCGCTGGCCGACCTCATCGGCGCGGCGCCGCGTCTGCAGGATTTCGGGCTTCCGGTCAGCGTGCCTAGCGAACGCGGCAGCTTCCTGAATCCGGATGTGTACCGTGAGTCCAGCCTCAACCTTGGCCACACCCGCAACGGCGCCACTCTGTTCTCACGTGTCGAGGCGTACTGGCGCGACCAGGACTACGCCCGCAGCGATGTGCTCGACCAGCGCGTCAGCGGTTTCGCCGCGGGTCTTTCGAGGCCGCTGCGACCGACCTTGACTCTGAATGTGTATGCCAACTACGACCGTCGCCGCTATCTCCTTGACGGACGTGAAGATCGCGATCGCATCTATGGCCTCTCGCTGCGCTGGCGCTGGCTGCGCAATCTCGAACTTGAGCTGGGCGCAAGCCGCGCCCAGCGTCGCGGCAGTGTGCTCAGCCAGCACTTCGACGAGACGCGCTACGTCCTGGGCCTGCTGTACCGCCGCGATCGCAGCTGATCGCGGCCCGGCAGGTATCGCGTCGGCCGGGTCCAAAGCCCGGCACCGCGGCATACTGGCGTCGCCCCTCTTCTGGAGCCCCTCTCAACGTGAATGCAGTGTCCCTGCTGCGCGACGACGCCAGCGTGCGCGTGGTCGAGTTGCATCTTGACGCCCTGGAAGCGGACTTCGATCTGCTGGATGCCGCCGAACGCGCGCGCGCGGTGCGTTTCGCGACGCCGCAGCTGCAGCGCCGCTTCATCGCCGCGCACGTGGCGCTGCGGCGCGTGCTGGGCTGGGCGGCGAACATCGATCCGGCCGCGCTGCGCATCGACGCCGACCCGCAGGGCAAGCCCTGCCTGCCGGAGCACCCCGGCCTGCACTTCTCGCTGAGCCACTGCGGCGGCCAGGCGCTGGTGGCTTTGGACGCCGCGCCGGTGGGGGTCGACATCGAAGCGCTAATCCAGCGCGACACCGACGTGCTGGCGCCGCAGATCCTCGGCCGCGGCGAGCTTGAGGCCTGGCGTCGGCTGCCCCTGGGCCACCGCGTCGAGGCGCTGACCGAAGCCTGGACCCGCAAGGAGGCCGCGCTGAAAGCCTGTGGCTTCGGGCTACGGGTCGATCCGGCCAGTTTTGAGGCTCCCCTGGGGGTGCTCGATCTGGGGCCGGGCAGACGCTTCCACCTGCGCGATCTGCGCGCGGCACCCGGCCATTGCGCCGCCTTGGCGCAGACGCAGCCACCGCGGCCGCTGCAGCGCTTGCGTCTGCAGGCCGAGGGCGTCCTGCAGACACTCGGCGGCGGCTGAGGCCGATGCGCAAGCCCGTGCCCGAAAAGCTCTGCCCGGTCTGCCTCCGGCCTTTCAGCTGGCGCAAACGCTGGGAGCGCTGCTGGGACAGCGTCGTCTATTGCTCGGATGCCTGTCGACGCGGAACCCCGCGCGGGCGAGCCCTTGCGCCCCCGGTGGGCCCCAGCGCGCCCGACACCACAAGCGACCGCCGCTCAGCGCCGCTCGCGCCCGCCTCCCGCCGCAAGCGCGGCTGAGGCCGATCCGCTCCCTGCGTGTAGGCGCGGCTGCCCTCAGCCTGCGGTCGGGTGCGTGGAAGTGAGAGCATGTGAGGCGTCTGCGCCGACTGCGATCACTGCGAGTCGCCGGTGGCGACAGCGGGCTGCGCGAATGCTGCCGTCACCGGTGCGCACGACTGCCGTACGTTCTCGCACTGCGCTCAGTCACGCACGCAGCGACGCCCTCGCGATGGCGGAGCGAGACTCGCGCAGGCTTTGGTCACACACCACGCAGGGCCTGCGCTTGCGCGTGCGTCCGTCACCCCTGGGGAGGGAAGGATGATTGCCGGCTGGGTTCTGCTGCTGGTTTCGCTGGTCTACATCGCCATCCTGTTCGGCGTTGCCTACTACGGCGATCGCCGGCCGATGTATCCCGACCGCACCTGGCTGCGGCCGATCGTCTACAGCCTTGCCCTGGCGGTGTACTGCTCGTCGTGGACCTTCTACGGCGCAGTCGGCACCGCGGTCTCGAATGGCTGGGCCTTCCTGCCGATCTACCTCGGGCCCGTCCTGCTTTTCCTGTTTTTCAGCGGGATCCTGCGGCGGCTCATCCAGATTGCCCGCGAGCAGTCGATCACCTCGATCGCCGACTTCATCGGCAGCCGCTTCGGCAAGTCGCAGGGGCTGGCTGCGCTGGTGACGGTGATCGCCGTGATCGCTGCAGTGCCCTACATCGCGCTGCAGTTCAAGGCCGGCGCGATGAGCATCGCGGTCCTGAGCGGCGCCACCGCGGTTGAAGGCGGAACCCCCGTTCTTGCTGACTCGGCCTTCTACCTCGCCGTGCTGCTGGCCGTGTTCGCGATCCTGTTCGGCACCCGCCAGGTGGATGCCACCGAGCACCACCACGGCTTGATGCTGGCGGTGGCGCTGGAGTCCCTGGTCAAGCTGCTGGCCTTCGTCGCGGTCGGCCTGTTCGCGCTGCAGTACGTGCCGGAGGACTGGAACCCCTTGCAGCCCGCCACGCTCAGTGCGCAAGGTCTCGATGTGTTTCCGGAGGGCTTTCTCGCCCAGACCGTGCTGGCCTTTCTCGCGATGTTCTGCCTGCCGCGGCAGTTCCAGGTCGGCGTGGTCGAGTGCGAGAACCCGGCCGACCTGCGCTACGCGCGCTGGCTCTTCCCGCTCTACCTGCTGATCATCTGCGCGCTGGTGCTGCCGATTGCGGCGGCTGGTACGAGTCTCTTCGCCGGCAGCGGTGTGCACCCCGATTCCTACGTGTTGCAGCTGCCGCTGGCGGCCGGCGAGAACGCGCTGGCCCTGTTCGCCTACCTCGGCGGGTTCTCGGCGGCCACCGGCATGGTGATCGTCGCCACCGTGGCGCTCGCCACCATGGTCAGCAATGACCTGGTGGTGCCGGCGCTGCTGCGCACCGCGCGCTACGCCAAGGGCGCGCCGCCGGATCTGTCGGTGCTGGTGCTGCGCATCCGTCGCACCACCATCGTCGTGCTCGCACTGCTGGCCTACGCCTACCACCGCGCCGCCGAGACCCAGACCAACCTGGCGGATATCGGGCTGCTGTCCTTCGTCGCGGTGGCCCAGTTCGCGCCGGCGATCATCGCCGGCCTCTACTGGCGCGGCGCCAGCCGCATTGGCGCGATTGGCGGCCTCTGCGCCGGCTTCGCCCTGTGGCTCTATACCCTGCTGCTGCCGACCCTGGCCCATGCCGGCTGGATGGATGCCGAGTGGACGCGCACCGGCCCGTTCGACATCGGCTTTCTCGAGCCGCAGGCGCTGTTCGGGCTGTCCGGCTGGAACGCGATCACCCACGGCACCTTCTGGACCCTGCTGTTCAACAGCGCGGCGCTGATCCTGCTGTCGCTGCGCTATCGCCCGAGCATCGACGAACGCCTGCGCGCCTTGCCCTTCCTCGACCCCTGGTACCGGCGTCCGGTCGGTGCGGTGACCGAATGGCGGGGGCGGCTGTCGGTGGCGGATCTGCGTCTGATCGCCGAGCGCATCCTCGGCCCGCGCGCGACCTCGCGCGCCTTCGAGGACTACGCCCGCGAGACCGGCCGCGCATTCAGCGATGGCGAGGCCGCCGAACGCGGACTGTTGCAGTACACCGAGCGCCTGCTCGCCGGTGCGATCGGCGGCGCCTCGGCGCGTCGCGTGCTGACCACCGCCCTGCGCGGCACCGGCCTCGATCTCGGCGAGGTCGTGTCCCTGCTCGACGAGGCCTCGCAGGAGCTGCGCTTCAACCGCGAGCTGCTGTCGGCCACGCTGGAGAACATCTCGCAGGGCATCAGCGTGGTCGATGCCGAGATGCGTCTGGTGGCCTGGAACCGCCGCTATCTCGAAATGTTCGACTACCCCGAGGGCATGGTCTATGTCGGCCGTCCGGTGGCCGATCTGATCCGCTACAACGCCGAGCGCGGCGAGTGCGGGCCTGGCCTCGTCGAAGACCACGTCGCCAAGCGCGTGCGCTACATGCAGCGCGGCAGCCCGCACGTGTTCGAGCGCGTGCGGCCCGACGGCAGCGTCATCGAGATGCGCGGTCGGCCCATGCCCGGCGGCGGCTTCGTCACCACGTTCACCGACGTTACCGCCTACAAGCGCGTCGAGCATGCGCTGATCGACGCCAACGAAACGCTCGAACAGCGCGTCGCCCAGCGCACCGGTGAGCTCACCCACGCGTTGGACGCGCAGCGAGTGGCCAAACAGGAAGCCGAGTCCGCCAACCAGTCGAAGACCCGCTTCCTGGCGGCCGCCAGTCATGACCTGCTGCAGCCGATGAATGCAGCGCGCCTGTTCACTGCCGCGCTGGCCGCCAAGCCGCAGGCCGACGCCGATGCGCGCCTGCTGTCCTCGCGCATTGACAGCGCCCTGCGCGCCGCCGAGGACCTGCTCGACGGCCTGCTCGACATCTCGCGGCTCGACTCGGGCGCGCTCAAGCCCGAGCTCACGGTGTTCGCCGCCGGCGAGCTCTGTCGTTCGCTGCAGGAACAGTTCGCGCCGATGGCCGAGCAGCGCGGTCTTGAGCTGCGCGTGCACGCGCCTTCGCTGGCCCTGCGCAGCGATCGCGGCCTGCTGCGGCGCATCCTGCAGAACTTCGTCGCCAACGCCCTGCGCTACACCCAGCACGGTGGCGTGCTGCTGGCTGCGCGCGCGCGCGGCGACAGCGTCGAGTTCCAGGTCTGGGACACCGGCCCCGGCATCTCGCCCGAGCACAGCGCGGTGATCTTCGAGGAGTTCCGCCGGCTGGAGCAGCCCTCGCCCTGGGGCGAAAAGGGCCTGGGCCTCGGCCTGTCGATCTGCGAACGCATCGCGCGCATGCTCGACCATCCGATCGCGCTGCACTCGCAGCCGGGACGCGGCAGCGTGTTCAGCGTGCGCGCGCCGCGTGCAAGGCTCAGCGACATCGCCGCGCCGCGTCCGGTCGAGAGCAGCCCCGGCCCGGTCGAAGGCCTGCGCGTGCTGTGCGTGGACAACGACCCCAGCATTCTCGAAGGCATGCGCGCCCTGCTCGAACGCTGGGGCCTCGCCGTCGATACCGTGACCGGGCTGGAAGCCGCCCTGCTGCAGGTGCGTGAACAGCGCCCCGACATGCTGCTGGTCGATCTGCATCTGGGCGAGAACCTGGACGGCCTTGCAGTCATCGACATCCTGCGCCGCGCCCTGCAGCCGGACGCGCCGCCGGCGGCGCTGGTCACCGCCGAAAGCGGCGACGCCCTGCAGCGACGCTGCCGCGAGGCGGGCTATCCGCTGCTCAACAAGCCGGTGCGACCGGCGGCCCTGCGCGCGCTGATCGCCGCGCTGGCCAAGCGGCGCGAGCGACCGCACGCCATCGACTGAGGCGCCCGGCGGTTCGCTGCGTCGAATCGCCCAGGTGGCCGCACCTTCACTCGCGCGCTTCGCCCTGCAGGCGCTGCAGCGCCGCCTGGGCGCTGCGCAACAGCCGACTGCGTTCGGCGTCGGGCTCGGACTGAAGTTCCGGCAGCGCGCGCTGCAGCAGGGCGCGTGCGGCTTCAGCCTCACCCGAGCGCTCCAGCAGCAGGCCGCGCAGCGCCGCCACCGTCTGCGCCCACTGACCGGTGCCGCGCTGGTTCTCCAGCGCCTCCACCTGCAGGCTGTCGATCAGCGCGCCCGCCGCCGCCAGCTCGCCGCGTTCGATCTCGACGCCGGCCAGCACCACCGCCAGATCCTGCGCCTGCGGCGCCTCCGCGCCTAGCGCGTCGACCAGCGCCGTATGCGCGGCTCGAAGCTCGACCTCGGCCTCGTCGAAGCGCCCCATCTCGTACAGCACGCGGCCGAGGTTGCCGCGGCTGACCAGGCTTGCGTTGTGGCTCTCGCCCAGGCGTTCGCGAATCCGCTGATGCACCTGCTCGGCATAGGGCAGCGCGCGCGCCCAGTCGCTGCGGCGGAAATACACCGCCATCAGCTCGTTCAGCAGACCCAGATGTCGGGTATGCGAGTCGCCGAGACGCTCCACGATCACCGGGCGCGCTTCCAGCAGCACGGCCTCCGCTCGCGCCTCGTCGCCGAGCGCACTGTGGCTGCGCGCGACGGCGACCTGGGTCAACGCCACCAGCAGGCCGTGGTCGCCGGGCCGGGCGCCGGCTTCGTCGATCAAGCGCTCGGCTTCATCACGCGCTTCGGCGTGCGCGCCTGAAAAGCCCAGCGCGACGATCAGGTCCACCCGCAGGCTGTCGTGCAAGGCCTGATGGCCGGGTTCGGCGATGCCGACGGTGGCGAGCGCTTCGCGCAGCTCGGGCACGGCTTCGCCGAAGCCCCCGCGGTGGTAGTGCAGGCTGTAGCGGGCCTTCGCCAGTGCGTGGCGGTGCAGCGGGTCGGTCCGGTCGACCCGGCGCTCCAGCTCGGCGATCTCCGCTTCGGCCGCATCGAAGCGCGCGAGTCGAGTCAGCAGCTGCGCGCGCAGGGCCCGGGCCTGCAGGCTGCCGCGGCTGCGCTCGCCCAGTTCGGCATCGAACAGGGCCAGGGCGCGCGTGATCTCCTGTTCGCCTTCGGCCCACAGATCGAGCGCCGCGAACAGCTGGGCGAGGCTGGCGCGCACGCTGGCCTCGGCCAGCGGCTGATCGGCGAATCGCGAAGCCAGCCGTTCGCGCGCCGCCAGCAGCACATCGCGCAGCGGCGCCTCGGCGCCGCGCGCCAGCACCAGCGGGTTGGCGCGGCTGATCAGGTCCTCGCTCAGGAACCGGGTGACTGCATTGGCCCGCGCCAACTCCGCCTCGGCCTGCCGACGCGCCTGCTCGGTGCGCTGCTGCAGGCCGATCGCCACGGCAAGGCCGAGGCCCAGAACGCCCAGCAGTGCCCAGACAAAGGGCCGACGGGCGCGGGCGCGGGCGAGCGCAGCGCTCGCCTGTCGCGCCTCGCGTTCGCCGCGCTCGGCCAGAGCCAACTGCGCCCGCCGCTGCGGCAGGGCGCGCAGACGGGCCGCGAACTCGGCGGCGCTCGACAGCCGCTGGCGGGGGTCGCCGTGGGTGGCGTCCTGCAGGTCGTCCCGCAGCAGTGGATCTTCGATGGCCTGCTCCCAGCCCGGTGCCATCGGCTGCCGCAGGCGATCGCCGAGCAGCTGGTACAGCAGCACCCCGAGCGCGTACACGTCGCTGCGCGCCGTCGGGATCTGCCCGGCGAACACTTCCGGTGCCAGGTAGAGCAGGGTGCCCGACTGCGAATCCGCGCCCAGGTTCTCGGTGAGGGTCAGGCCCATGCGGGTGATGCCGAGCTGCTGCAGCCGTTCGGGATCGAGCATGCGGCCGCTGCCGAAGTCGGTCAGGCGCAGCTGCGGTGATTCGATGGTCCCGGCCACCAGCACGTTGGCGGGCTTCAGATCCTTGTGCAGCACGCCGACCGCGTGGGCGGCGGCCACCGCATCGGCGATCTGCAGGAACAGGTCGATGCGCGCTTCGTTCGACAGTGCGGCCAGATGCTGCTCGCACCAGGCCTGCAGATCGAGGCCGCCGTATTCGCACTCGAGGAAGAACGGCGCGTCCGAGAAGTTCCAGTCGATCAGCGCGGCGAAGTGCGCCGGGTCGACCTCGCTGTCCTGCAGCACCCGCAGCAGGGTCGCCTCGCGCTTCAGGCTGCGCAGGCGCTCGCCGTCGAGCGCGAACTTGTAGACCCGCGCGTCGCGCGTCTTGGCGTGCTCGGCCAGCCAGACCTCGCTGCCGCGGTGCGCGCCCAGCGGCCGGCGCAGCACGAAGTTCGGACGCCCCGGCACCGGCTCGCCGGCGCGCAGCTCCAGGGGTGCCGCCGGCGTGCGGCCCACCGCCACGCGCGAGACCGGCCCGTCCAGGCGGTAGCCGATCCGCGCCTGGGTGGTGATGTATTCGGCATTCGCCTCGCCCAGCGCCCGCCGCAGCTTGGTGACCGCATTCGGCAGCACCTTGTCGACGGTCACCCGCCCGGCCCAGACCTCGCGGAACAATTCCTCCTTCGTGACCACCTCGCCGGCGTGGTGCAGCAGGCAGGACAGCACCTCCAGCGCCCGCCGCTCGACCTCCACCGGCAGGCCGGCGACCTTGAGCTCGAAGCGCGATTCATCGAATTCGGCACTGCCGAAGCGGAAGCAGTAGAGGGCTCGGTCCATCGGGCGCGACCCGCAGCGAAGGGCAGGGCGGCGGACCGTAGCACGCGCCTCCGCGCCCATGAACCCTGCCGTCTGCCGCCAGCAGACGCGCTCAAAGCGCGAAGTTACCGAAGCGTTACCGGTTTCCGGGGGGCGATACCCCGGCTGCCGACGGGGCCGACCTAGACTGCGCGCCCCTCGACCGGACGAGGGCCCGTTCAGACCAAGGATGACCCGACCCATGACCCCTTCCTTACGACTGCTCTGCGCCGCCCTGGCGCTGCTGCCCACTTCCGCCTTCGCCCAACAGCTGGACTGGCGGGTGCTCGCCTCCGACAGCGGCCAGGTGCTGGCGCCCGGGTTGCCCGCCGTCAGCCGCAGCCTGCAGGAGCCCCTGCTGGGTGATCGCGGCCGCGATCTGATCGGTGTGCGCATCAACTCGCCCAGCGCCCAGGCCGGCTTCTGGACCTGGCAGGCCGGCAGCTTCCAGCGCTGGTTCCAGTTCAGCGCCTCCGGTGCCCTGGGCCCGGGCCGCAGCGGCGCCGAGGCCGGCCACCAGTTCCTGGAAGTCGCCAGCGGCTACGGCGCCGCGGCCCCGGATGGCCAGCGTCTGGTGCGGGCCCGCGCAGGCGACCCCGCTGCGACCTTGAACAGCAGCTGGGGCCTGTGGCGCTGGAACGGCAGCAGCAACATCGAGATCGCCCGCCACGGCACCGACGGCTCACTGGGACCGAACCTCGGCGCCAACTGGGTGTTCGAGCCCGGCGCCAGCAACTTCGCCGAGGCGCAGATGCTCAACGGCGGCCGCGCCCTGCTGGTGGCCACGGTGCTGAGCCCGGGCAATGTCGAGAGCCGCCTGGTCGCCCGCCACGAGCCGGGGTTCGGCAACCGCCCCTGCCTGCGCAGCGGCAGCACCGACCCTGCGCTGGCCCCGGGCCTCGCGGTCGGTGACAGCTTCTTGAGCTTCTCGCAGACCCTCGATCGCTTCGTCAGCACGCCCGAGGGTCGCGTCTTCGCCCTGCTGCCCGCCACCAACACCCGCGATGCGATTTTCGAACTGTGCGAGGGCGCGCCGCGGGCGATCGCGGCCAACCGCGACACCGCCGCGCTCGGCCCCTTCGTCGCCGAGGCCGGCGCCGAGTTCGTGAACTTCTACCGTCTGCGGCCCTCGCCTTCGCAGGGGCTGGTGTTCGCCGTTGACTGGCGCACGCCCGGCACCGCCAGTCGGCCCGGCATCTTCCGGCACGACGGCAGCCGCAACCTGCCGGTGGCCTACGGCGACAGCAGCGGCTACTACGGGCCCAACTGGCTGGGCTCCACCTGGTCGAGCATGTCCGACCTGAGCGTGGCCGACGACTGGTCCGCGTTCATCGCCAGCGTCCGCACCAGCGACGGCGGCAGCGCCACCGGCCTGTGGCGGGTGCGCATGGGCGAGCGTCCCCAGCTCGTCGCCCTGCTGAGCCTCACTGACCCCGCCTACGTGCCGGAACCCGGCCGCACCTGGCGAACCTTCAACGCCATGGCCGTGCTGCGCGACGGCAGCCTCGTGCTGGATG
This sequence comes from Lysobacterales bacterium, assembly GCA_014946745.1. Classification (NCBI taxonomy): domain Bacteria; kingdom Pseudomonadati; phylum Pseudomonadota; class Gammaproteobacteria; order Lysobacterales; species Lysobacterales bacterium. The sequence goes on from JADCRD010000003.1 coordinate 17,293, forward strand.
CCAGCACCAACCCCAACCAGACTCGCGACCTCTGGCTGCTGAAGCCGCCGCAGGCGCCGCGCCGTCTGCTGTCGATCGGCCAGAGCCTGCCGGTGCCCACCACCAGCGGCCCGGTGTCGACCGTCGTGGCCGGCTTCACCCTGCCCGGCGACGGCAACCCCGAAACCGGCCGCGACGGCTGGGTCGGCGACGACGGCCAACTGCTGCTCCGCGTGTCCACCAACACCTACGGCACGGTGCTGGTCACCACCCGGCTGAGTCTGCCGGCGCCGGGCGCGCTGTTTTCCGACGGCTTCGAGTGAGCCCTCGGGCCTCGCCCCTCGCGTCGAATCGGCGCGAGGGGCGGGGCGGTCGACGCCGGGGCCTTGGCGCGCGCAGGTGAAGCGTGGGCTGGGTCCGTGCACGGCCGGCGCGGGCGCGACACACTGCAGGGCCCTTCTGCACGGACGCCGCCATGCTCGACCTGCACTACTGGCCCACCCCGAACGGCCACAAGATCACCCTAATGCTGGAGGAATGCGGGCTCGACTACCGCATCGTGCCGGTGGACATCGGCAGCGGCGCGCAGTTCGAGCCCGAGTTTCTCAAGATCGCGCCGAACAACCGCATGCCGGCGCTGGTCGATCACGCGCCCGCCGGCGGCGGCGCGCCGCTCAGCCTGTTCGAGTCTGGCGCCATCCTGCTCTATCTGGCCGAGAAGACCGGGCGCTTCCTGCCCACCGATCTGCGCGGCCGCAACGAGGTGCTGCAGTGGCTGTTCTGGCAGATGGCGGGCCTGGGGCCGATGCTCGGCCAGAACCACCACTTCAACGTCTACGCGCCCGAAAAGATCCCCTACGCCATCGACCGCTACGTGCGCGAGACCGCGCGCCTGTACGGCGTGCTCGATCGACGCCTGGCGGATCGCGAATTGATTGCCGGCGACTACAGCATCGCCGACATGGCCTGCTACCCGTGGATCGTGCCGCACGAGCGCCAGGGCATGCGCCTCGCCGACTACCCCCATGTGCAGCGCTGGTTCGAGGCGATCGCCGCACGGCCGGCCACCGTCGCCGCCTACGCCAAGGGCAAGCCCTGGGAGCGCACGGGGCCGATGAGCGAGGCGCAGAAGCGCATCCTGTTCGGCGCCAAGCCGGCCTGATCCGTCACCGGCCGGTGGCATCGCCTGCCGCGCCGCGCGGGCCCGTCACCGTCTCTGGCACAGGCCCTGCACTGGGCGGCCCATGCTTGAAACCAGCCCCCGCCTGCTAGCCCGCTTCATCGAGATGATCGGTGACGCCGTCTGCGTGGTCGATCGAGAGGGCTTCTTCCGGTACATCAGCCCCGGCGGTCGCGACGTGTTCGGGCGCGAGCCCGAGGCCATGCTGGGCACGCGCATGCTCGATTACCTGCACCCCGACGACCACGGCCGCACGCTCGCGGCGGCCGAGGGCGTGATGCGCGGCGCGCCGCTGCGCAACTTCCACAACCGCTACCTGCGCGCCGACGGCAGCGTGGTCGATCTGCTGTGGTCGGCGCGCTGGTTCGAAGACGAGCAGCTGCGCATCGCCGTCGCCCGCGATGTCACCGAGCTCAAGCGGGCGGAAGCGCGGCTGGTCGAGATGGCCCGCACCGATCCATTGACCGGCCTCGCCAACCGCCTGCAGGCGCAGGAGTGGCTGCAGCGGGCGCTGGCCCGGGCCGCCGAGCATGGCGCGCGTCTCGCGCTGCTGTATCTCGACCTCGACCGCTTCAAGGACATCAACGACCGCCACGGCCATCCCTTCGGCGACCGCGTGCTGCAGGCCTTCGGCGCGCGACTGCGCGACCTGCTCGCGCCCGACTGGCGCGCGGCGCGGCTGGGCGGCGACGAGTTTCTGGTGCTGCTGCCCGAGGTCGAATCCGCTGCGGCGGCGCAGGCCGCGGCGGATGCCTTGTGCGTGCGCCTGTGCGCACCGATCGACGTCGACGGTCGCATCATCACGCCGGGCCCGAGCATCGGGCTGGCCCTCTACCCCGATGACGCCGCGGACGCCGACAACCTGGTGCGCGAGGCCGACCGCGCCATGTACCGCGCCAAGGCCGCGGGCGGCAGCTGCGTGCGCGGCGGCGCGCTCATGCGAGCGCCAGCCGCTTCAGCGTAAGCGGCAGAAACGGCTCGCCCTCGGCGGCGCAGTCATAGCGCGTCCAGCGGCACAGGCGCTCGCCCTGCGCCGCGCTCCACTCGATCAGATTCACCGAGTTCGGCGCGCCGGGCCGCACGCGTTTGGAAACCGCCGTGCCCGCATTGATCGCCCAGGCCGCACGCGCCTGCGGCAGGCGCGCGGCGAACGGCCAGTGGATGTGCCCGGCCAGGCACAGGTCCGCACCCGCCGCGACCCAGGCTGCGAGTGCGGCGTCGGCGCCGCGACAGCGGTTGTGCTGATCGTCGGCGCGATCCACCCACAGCGGCTGATGCGTCACTACCAGCTTGAGATCTGCTGCGGGCAGCGCGCGCAGCGTGGCGGCCACCGCCTCGATCTGCGCCGGCGAGACTTCGCCGTCGATATGCCGCCGGCGCCGCGTGGTTTTGACCGCGACCGCATGCACGCCGGGCAGGCTAAGCGTCGGCGCCAGCGCGTCCACACCGAGCCCCGCGCGGTAGCGCGCATACGGCGAAAGCGCGCGCTGCCACAGCGCGAGCAGCGGGATGTCGTGGTTGCCCGGCAGCAGCAGGCGCGGGCAGGGCGGCAGCGCCTCAAGAAAGCGCCGCGCCGCCGCGAACTGCGCGCGCGTGGCGCGCTGGGTGATGTCGCCCGAGACCACGATCAGCTGCGGTGACAGCGTGTGCGCCAGCGCGATCAATGCGTCCACCACCTGCGGCCGCTCGGTGCCGAAGTGGGTGTCCGACAGATGCAGGATGCGCGTCATGCCGCGGCCTCCGTGCGTCGCGCCGGCACCAGCAGCGGCAGCCGCGTCTCGCTCACCCGAAAGCACAGCGGCGGACGCATGCGCGCCACCTCGCCGTCGCAGGCCACGCGCACGCTGCGGCGCCCGCGCGTGGGCTGCACGAGCAGCTGCTCGAACACGAACGCGTGCGAGCGCGCATCGTTCTGCCACCGGCCCATCAGCCCGCGTAGCGCCACGCCCAGCAGCGCCAGCCGATCCTGGGGGTGGAGGGTGAATCCGAGCAGCTGGCCGTGCTCTACGGCCTCGGCCTGCGGCAGGCCGAGCTGCTCCAGCTGCAGGCGATTGATGCCGGCGCCAAAGCTCAGCACTTGTTCGCGGCGCTCGCCGTCGGCGTCGCGCAAGAACAGCTCCAGACGCGGGTGCGGGCGCAGCAGCGTGTTCAGGCCCGCCCACAGCGCCACCAGACGCGAACGCCCCAGTCGCCGCTTGAACTCCTCGCGATCCTGCAGCAGGCGCCGGTACAGGCCGATGCTGGCATTGATCAGAAACACCCGCTCATTCACCAGCCCCACCGGCACGTAGCGCAGCTCGGCATCGAGCAGATCGCGGGCGGCGGTCTCGATGTGTTCGGACAAACCCTGGCTGCGCCCGAAGAAATTGAAGGTGCCCTGCGGCAGCGCGCCAAAGGGCAGGCCCGTGCCCAGCACCTGCTGCACCACCGCATTGATGGTGCCGTCGCCGCCCGCGGCCACCACCGCCCCGCCCACGGCCCGCGCCGACGCGATCGCCGCCGCGATCTGCGGCGGCAGCTCGCGCGGATGCCGCACCAGACGCACCTGCACCTCGCGCCCCGCCTCGCGCAGCACCCGCTCGACGCAGGCGCGCCGCGCCTGCGCCTCGGTACGACCGGAGCCGGCGTTCATCACCACGTCGAAGTGGGGCAGGGGCTGCATGCGGAGCTCAGTGGCTGGTGCGGGCGTACAGCACTAACGCAGGCAGGAGCCGCCCAAGTCAAATCTCGCTCAGGCGTGGGTCGCGGGCCCTGCCACCCGCCAGGCTCCGCCCACCCTCCTTGCCGCGCGCGCAGTGCGAAAAAAGAGGCGCATCCGATACGAACAGCCAGCGTCGCGGTCGTGCAGCGCTCGCGCGGGACAGCGCGGGCTCGCCCCAGCCGCTCGACCCGGCGGGCGTTCCTGCAAGACCAGAGTGCCTCGAAGCGGTGGTGAGACTCCGCCCTCGAGCGCCAGCCGTGCCCTGGCGTGTGTCCAGACAATCGACGCCGAGCTGCGGGCGACACGAAGATCTCGCGCAACGCAGCGACGGAGGCCGAACGGGATGGATCGGGTCGGTCTGGGGCGCTCCCTCTGAACATCACGCTGAACGGTGACGGCAGTCACTTTGCAAAAAAATGTGTACGAGTAAGGTTCTCGCCCGAATGACACCGTTGTCAATGACTGCCATCAGAGCGCGCGAAACCACGTTGCGGGCGTGGCTCGGCCACGGTGCTTGCCCAAACACTCCGCCATCCCTTCGGGAAACACGATGATCAAGCAACTTCTCGCCGTAGCCATTGCCCTTATCGCCAGCAACCACGCGCTCGCACAGGCCATTCGGGACGGACGGTACGCCCTGATTAACCGCCACAGCAGTCTCGCCTTGGATGTGGTGGCCGGCGGCACGCAGAACGGCGCGCGCTTGCAGCAATGGGGCTACGCGGGGAGCGCGAACCAACAGTTTGATCTGGTCTATCAGGGCTCTGGCTATTACTCGATCAGAGCCGCGCACAGCGGCAAGGCGCTGGATGTCGCGGGCATAAGTACGGAGATTGGCGCGGTCATCCAGCAGTACACGTGGGCGAATCAGGCCAATCAGCTGTGGCGAATCGCCGCGACGGATTCCGGCTACTACACACTGACGGCAAAGCACAGCGGCCAAGCGCTCGACGTGTGGCAAAGAAGCAGGGACAACGGCGGCGAGGTTCGCCAGTACACCCTCAACAACGCCTCTAATCAGCAGTGGAGATTCCAGTCCGTCAGCGTGCCATCGGGCAGTGCTCCGGTGGTCACTGGATTCGCCTCAATGCCGGGTGCGAATGGCATTCGAACAACTACGGGGGGCGGAACCGCCGCGCCGAGCGTCGTCACCAGCTGCGCGGCGCTGCAAAGTGCGCTCACCGACAGTGCCGCCCGAGTCATTCACATTCCCGCGAACGTGACGATTGACTGTCGTACCGCGCCGCGCACGCAAGCGGTCTGTGAGGTTCCCTGCTCAGGATCAGGCAAATCCACCTACCGCGTTCGGGTCGGCGCGCAGACGTGCACCGAGCTTGGGTCAAGAACCAACGCGACGGTCAACCGACTCCGAAACGAAACCCGAATCCAAGCCAAATCGAACAAGACCTTGCTGGGGCTTGGCACGGGCTCGCGCATCCTCGGCGCCAACATTGTCATCAGCGATGCTAACAACCTGATTTTCCGAAACTTCACCCTCGAAGACGTCAATCCCCACTTGGTTGAAGCGGGCGGTGGAATTGACATGAGCGATGTCACGCACGTCTGGATCGATCACGTCCGCTTCCGCATGATCAGCGACGGTTATGCCGACATGAGCAATGCCAAGAACATCACGCTCAGCTGGAATCACTTCGACGGCTACAACCCCAACACCTGCGACAATCATTTCAGTTACACGATGTTCGCTGACGACAGCACGGTCACCTTCCACCACAACTTCTTTGACCGCGCGGCGGGCCGCAACCCCAAGCTCAACAAGAGCCAGACGCGTGCACACCTCTACAACAACTACTGGTACGACATCACCTATTTTGCGACCAATACGGGAAACGGCGCCCAGGCAAAAATCGAAGGCAACTACTACGAAAACGCCTCCCGCCCGCACTGGAACGAGTCGGGCCTGATAGATGCCAACTTGGCCTCCAACCGCTACACCGGGCGATCGGCAACCGACAGCTACCGCCACACGGGCAGCAGGGTTTTCGGAGATGTCACCCTCTATCCCTACCGGCTGGACAACGTGGATACCCTGCCGAATCTGTTGCGCAGCCGGACGGGGCCTCAGTGAGGCCTGCCGATAGCAGGCTGTTTTTCGACGTCTCGCCAAAGACTGCTCCGCGTCAAGTCGACTGCGGAGCAAACCCGATTGAAATCTGTCCGAGCCAAACTCGCGATACCGGCCACCCTGACGACGCGCGCCGCGCGCCGAAACTCCTGAAACAGTGATCTTGGAGAACTCACCGTGCGACTCTCTCGTCTGACCCCGTGGCGCCTGGCCGCCGTGACCTTGTGCCTGCTGGGCGCCTTTACGAGCGCTGCGCTGGCTCAAACGGTCAACATCAACCCGAACACCACGTATCAGACGATCCGGGGTTTCGGCGGCATGAACGGCGCGGGTTGGATACCCGATCTCACCCCGGCACAGGTGGAAACCGCATTCGGCAATGGCAGCGGCCAGATGGGCTTGTCGATCATGCGCATGCGCATCGACCCGGACCGCGCCAAATGGCCGACCCAGCTGCCGTCGGCACAGCGCGCCAGAGCGCTGGGCGCCACGCTGTTCGCCACACCCTGGACACCGCCCGCCGCTTGGAAGTCCAACAACAGCCTCATCAATGGCGGCAGCCTGCTGAGCTCCCGCTACGGCGATTACGCAGGCCATCTCCTGAGCTTCGCCAGCTACATGAGCGCGGGCAATGCCGCGCTCTATGCCATCTCGCTTCAGAACGAGCCCGACTACGCGCCCGACTACGAAAGCTGCCGCTGGACAGCCGGTGAGTTCGTCAGCTTCCTGCGAAGCCAGGGCTCACGCTTCAACGGCATCCGGGTGATCGCGCCCGAGGCCTTGGGTTTCAACAAGGCGCTGTCCGACCCGATGCTCAATGACAGCACGGCCGTGCAGCATGTCGACATCATCGGCGGCCACCTCTATGGCACCTCGCCCAGCGACTACCCGCTGGCGCGCAGCAGAGGCAAAGAGCTGTGGATGACCGAGCACTTCACCGACAACACCGATGCAAACAACTGGACGGCCGCCATGCCGGTTGCCAGAGAGCTGCACAGCAGCATGGCCTCGAACTACAGCGCCTACGTCTGGTGGTACATCCGCCGCTCCTACGGCCTGCTGACCGAAGCCGGCACCATCAGCAAGCGCGGTCATGTGATGGCCCAGTTCGCCAAGCACGTACGCCCCGGTTTCGTCCGCATCGCCGCCACGGAAAAGCCCCACTCCGACGTCTTCGTCACGGCCTACAAAAACTCCGCCGGCCGACTGGTGGTGGTCGCAATCAACACAGGCACCTCGCAGCGGCGCCTGGTGCTGACCATGCAGGCGGGCTCGGCGAGGTCGTTCGTGAAGACGCGCACCTCGGCCGCCCACTCCAACGAATTTGCCGGCACCTACGCCGTGAGCGGCGGCAGAGCCACTGCCTTCGTCGACCCCGGCAGCGTGAACACCTTCGTCAGCCAGTAGGCGGGCAGACCTCGATTCACCCCCGCCTTGCGCCGCTGAGGGCGCAGGTCGGGGCGGGTCCAAACCATCGAGCGGACCCAAACCCTGCGGCTGGACGCGCCCCCGACGTGCACAACCGGGGGCGCAAGCCGCGGTCGGCCAAAAGGCCAGACCGCTTTGGCTCTCGTGCATCGGGTGGCGGGTGGATGTGTGGGCCCGGTCGCTCGGACGAACGCGTTGGCGCGGGTGAGAAGACAGAACCCGCTCGCGGGTTTCCCAGAGTCAACGCAGCTTCTTCTTCCTGCTGTCGGCGGGCGTGGAGATAAACGCCGGCAGCGCCGATGGCGAAGTCGGTCGCCGAGTCGGCGCGACAGGACCGGCCTGATCCGCCTCCGTTGATGTCGCGAGCAAGGCGGCGGACAGCGGCCTGCCATACCTGCGCTTGCGCTCTTCGGTGTAGTCCCACCAGGGCCTGGGCGCCGCGCCCCCCAGGAAGTCGGTGACTGACATCAGCACATCGAGCACACAGGGGTCCTGGCGCGTCCCCGAGGCGATGCAGAGGGCCTGGTACAGATGCCATGGATCAGCCCCGACGAGCTGCGAGGGCTGGGTAAACCCGAGAAGCTCGAAGTCGCCAGCCGATGCCGGCCCGATGTTCGGAAGGTCCGTGAACTTTGCGACCCTGCTCCTGATGACCTTGGCGGGATTCATTTTGGCAACCCCCTGGGTTGAGACGGGCAGCGGAGCCGCTACCGCTCCTGCGAACGGTTGGGCCAGCCCGGCGTGAGGCCCTCTTGGGCCCGCACTCTGCCACCCGCTGAGGGTGCGGTCATAGGCGGCAAGTCAGACGAGCTGGGCGCTGGCGAACACGACTTCAGCCCGGACTTGCCCCGGACCTTTTGCTAAAGCAGGCCGGTGACCAGCCCCAGCCCGATGAACACGAGCAGCACGGCCACCACGCGCTGGATCAGCGGCAGGGTCACTTTGTGCAGGTAGCGATTGCCGAGCACCGCACCGAGCAGGGCCGCCGCCACCGCCGCGGCAAGCACGGGCAGTGCGTCCCCGGGCAGCGCGGGTGGCATGGCCCCGGCGTAGACCGCAAGGCGCGAGACATCGACGAGCACGGCGATCACGACGCCGGTGCCGACGAAGGCTTCCTTCGACAGACCCGCCCGCACGAGAAAGGCCGAGCGCAGCGCCCCCTGCATGCCCGACAGCCCCCCAAAGAAGCCACTGACCAGCCCGCCAACGAAGAGGTGACGCGGCGCGAAGGAGAGCCCGCGGAACCTCGGCGCCACCTCAAGCAACGCAAACAGCAGCAGGGCCGAACCCACCACCAGCTTGACCGGCGTGACCTCGATCGCCGCGCCAAGCGCGCTGTAGGAAACAACCGGCGGCGCCGCGGACAGCCTCGCCAGCAGCCAGGCCCCGAGCAGGGCAGAGGCGATCGAGGGCAGGCCGAAGCGGGCAACGATGCCGAAGTCCGCCTGTCGCCCGATCAGCGCCAGCTTGAACAACCCGTTGAGGAAGTGCACAACCGCAGTCATCGCCACCGCGAGCTCGACCGGAAAGAACAGCGCGAACGCCGGCAGGAGCAGCGTGCCCAGCCCGAAGCCAGAGAAGAAGGTGAGCGCCGACGCCGCAAAGGCCACCAGGCAAATGATGAGAAAGCTCATGGTGTTGCGGGCCCTCTCGCCCATCCGCGGCCGCGGGCGGCCTCTCTCCGACCTGCATCATCGCGCAGCCGGGGCATGTCGTACCGCCCGACTCTGACAGCGTGACTTCAAGCCGCAGAGAGCCGGGGCAGACCGCTAGGGCGGCGGCCGGCTCGACATCACTCCAAAGACCTCTCGGCGCGGGCGCCAGCGTCCCCGGCCATGCGGCGGCGCCAGAGCTTGCGCACGTCGGTCTGGGTCCTGGACCCAGGACAGCGGCACCGGCGCGAGATCGGCATCCGCCGCGCCCTCGGCAGCACGGCCTTCGCAACCGCGTGCCGCGTGCCGTGATCCCTCGGGGCACTCGAATACGACAAGCCGTGTGCAGCCGTCGCTCTCACCCATCGAAGGAATTCCCCGTGCGCTGTTTTCTGCTTTTCTCCGCCCTGCTCCTCAGCCATACAAGCGTCGCAGGTCCAGCGCTGTGGACCAGCACCGGCCCCCACGGAGGCGGCCTGACTCATCTCGCGACCACTGCCGCCAGTCCGGACACGGTCTACGTCGCCAGCAGCTTTGCGGTCTTTCGCAGCAGCGATAGCGGGGTCAGCTTCAGTCGCCGCGCCGGCGCTCAGGATCTGGGTTTCATCGTGGACGTGGTCGTCAGCCCGACCGATGCCGATCGGGTCTATCTGCTGACGAACACGGGCGTCATGCGGTCCGTCGATGGCGCCGGCAGCTTTGCTCCGGCGAGCACGGGACTGCCGACAGCGAACTTCGTCCCCCGCGACCTCGCCATGCAGCCCGGCACGCCGGACACGCTGATCCTGACCTCCAACAGTCACGGCGCTTTCCGCAGCACCGATGGCGGCGCCAGCTGGGCGGCCATCGCCGCGGGCACCCTGCCCACCACGCTGTCACAGGTCGCGTTTGATCCGAACGACCCTGCACGCGTACTGATCAGCCCGTGCCCGCCGGATGACGGTTCAACCTATGCCGGAGCACCGCTGTATCGCAGCACCGATGGCGGCGTGAGCTTCAGCGCGGCCACCGTCACCGGCGCGCCACCGGAACTGGCCACCTGCACCGCCGCGCTGGCCTTCAGCAGCACCACCCCCGGCGTGGTGCTGGCGACCGAGGGCAACGGGCCGCTGCAACCCTTCAACACGCTGCTGCGCAGCACCGACGGTGGGCTCACCTTCGCGCGAAGCGCGCCAGGCCCGGCACCCACGTTTTCAATCGCCAGCTTCAACTTCGTACCCGGCACACCCTCCGTCGTGCTGGCCGCCAATGCGCGCGGCAGCCTGCAGCGCAGCATCGATGACGGCCTGACCTTCGCCGCGGCGTCGACACCGACCCTTCCCGGCCCGAGCGCCGCCCTGGAAAGCCAGGTGGTCACCAGCAAGCCCGGCGACCCGAGCGTGCGCTACTTCATCTCCCGCGGTGCCGGCTTCTTCCGTTCGACCGACTCGGGTGCCACCTGGACCGAGAGCAATGCCGGCATCGGTGCCGTCAATGTCCGCGCCATCGCGCTCAACCCGGCCAACCCGGCGCAGGTCTACGCAGGCCATGCGGAGTCGGAAGGCCCGGCCGTCACCTGGCCGTTCTTCAGAAGCAGCGACGCAGGCAGCAGCTGGAACAGCACCGGCAGCAGCTTCGCGCTTGACTGGATTCGCGGGCTGCTGGTCGACAGCAACACCGCGGCAACGCCAGCGAGCACCGTGATCTACGCGGTCGGTCGTGACATCGCGCCGACCAGCCAAGTGCTCCGCCTGCGCGCCAGCGGTGTCGCCAAGAGTACGGATGGCGGCGCCACCTGGATCAACCTCAACAGCTTCGCCGGACTGGGCCCCGCCCCCAACCCGCCAGTCGCCCAGCTGGGCACCGTCCGCACCATCGTGCCCGACCGCAGCGTGGTGAGCGGTGGCACGTGGACCAAGCTCTACCTGGCCGCCAGCGGAAACGGCACGTGCAGCGCCGTCGGCGGCACCGTCAACCTCACTGTGCCCAGGCTGTGGCGCACGCTTGACGCCGGTGCGTCGTGGAACACCATCAGCACCGCCGGCAGTACCAGCGTCGGCAGCGATGGCCTACCCACCGGTGAATGCGTAAACGCTGGCACGGTGGCGGAGCCCTTCGCGGTTGCCGATTTTCCGATTCCGGTGCCACTGGTGGTCGACCACGCGGATCCGAACACCCTCTACGTGGGTACCTACCTGCGCGGCTACAACAGTCAATCGAGCTACACCCCGAACGCCCCCAATGGCGTCTTCAAGAGCACCGATGGCGGTGTCAGCTGGACCCTCTCGTCGACGGGCCTGCCCCTGCAGCCGGGGTCGACAAGCAGCCACTATGCGGTGCTGGCGCTGGCCATGGATCCGACCAATCGCAACCTGCTGTACGCCGCGGTCAACCCCTTCCTCGACAACAGCAGCTTCATCGGCAACGTCTACAAGTCGACCAACGGCGGCAGCAGCTGGGCGCCGGCCGGCAGCGGCCTCGCCGGACAGGACATCCGCGCGCTGTTGATCGATCCAGACAACTCACTGCGGATCTTCGCCGCCAGCGGCGGCAGCTCGCTCAATCCCGGCGGCGTCTTCGTGTCCGAAGATGGCGGCGCCAACTGGAACTCGATCAGCGCAGGCCTGCCGCTGAGCTCGGCCACGGCCCTGGCGATCGACAACAGCGACCCCGCCGCGCCAGTCCTCCATGCCGGCACCCGCACCGGCGTCTACAGCTTCACCCGTGTCAGCGATGGCGATGGCGACGGCGCCGCGAGCGCTCCGGAAAATGCCGCGCCCAACGGTGGCGACGGCAACGGCGACGGCCAGCCCGACAGCGGCCAGAGCAACGTCGCCAGTCTGCCCGGCACGTCATCCGCCGCGCAGCGTGCGAGCTTGCCCTTCACTGTCAGCCTGACGCCGCTCAGCGGAACCTGCAGCCGTTTGTACGATGTGATTGCGGTGCCGTCCGACACCTTCGCCGCCGACCCGCAGGTGCAGAAGCCAGACGGCGCCTTTCGCTTCGAAGTGGCCGACTGCAGCAGTGCGCGCATCAGCCTGCGCATTCACGGCGGCAGCTTCGACGCCGACAGCTTCGTGCGCGCCTTCGGTGCACGCGTGCAGGGCGACCCGCTCAGCATCGGCTGGAACACGCTTGACGCCAACGTCGCCGGCGACACCCTCAGCTTTGTGTTGAACGACAACGAGGCCGGCGATGCTCGCCAGGACAGCGGCCGCATCCTGTTCCAGGGTGGCCCGGCGTTTGAGCGACCGCTGTTCAGCGACGGCTTCGAGTAAGCGCGCACGGTCGGCTGCAGCGCGGCTTGCGCGACGGCCTGCGCATTGATCAGGTCGTTCCTCTGCGCACGCACGAACGACGACACCCCTTTGCGGGCACCCGCCGCCGCACCTCTCGGCCTTCCGCGCTCACGCGCCGGGCCGGATGGCGCGCGCCGACTCAAGCCCCAAAGGGAAACAGCTCCGCATCAAGCCGCACGAGTGCTGCGAGGATGCCGCCCCGCGTGTGCTTGCCACGCAGGGCGGCATCACCGCTCGCCTCAGACGCGAACTCGAACCTCAGATGCACGGTCTTGCGGATCGGATCCGCCTGGATCGACGCGGCGCGCAGCTCGGCATGGACCTCGCCGAGCAGCGCGCGCTGCAGCGAAAGACGCAGCGCGACGGGAGTGAGCGGAGTGTCGATGCAGGTGAGGTCGTGCGGTGCGCTCGCAGCGCGAGATTCGGAACTCCGGACACGCGCCATACGTGCAAGGCTCGAACAATCCAACCAGAGCGATGCCCGTACTGCCCGCTTGTCTGGCGCCCGCCGCTACTCGAACCCATCGCGGAACATCGGCACGGCCGGCGCACTCTCACCCGGGCCCGCGTCGCATTGGCTGAAGCCATCGCCATCGTCATCGCGCGGCCGCGGATTGGACCGTGCGTCGACCTGCGCACAGCGGTTGAAGTCGGTGGCCGACTGCCCGGCGGTGGGCCCGTAGGCGTCGAAGATCGGGCTGCCCGCCGCGAAGGTCAACAGCGGCACCGGATCGGTGCTGGACACGCGACCGTAGCCCGCAATCCGTACATCGCTGCTGGCAAAGCCCGCGGCGGTGCAGCCGCCGCCACCGAAGTTGGCGATCGCTGACGCAGGCATGGCTTGCAGCGCGCAGAGGCCGCCACGCGAGGGTCCGAACACATTGCCGCTGAAGCCCCTGATCGTTCCGGAGAGCTGCGCGACGTGATTGGTGTTGTCGAAGAACGCGTTGTGCCGCATGGCCAGTGTGCCGCCGTCAATGGCAACGGCGGTCGGAAACAGGGCGGTGGGCGAGGAGGCGTTGCGATAGAAGCTGGTGTTCTCGATCCGGACCTCGCTGTTGAAGGCGGTCAGCGCGGTGCCCTGATCCGCATAGTTGTCGGCAAAGGCGACCCGATTCAGCGAGATCACACCACCGGCAGCGGCGTAGATCACGCCACCAGAATCGCTGGCACGCAGTTGGTTGTGGGCGAACTCCGTGTCTTCCGCTTCGAGAGAGCTGCCGCCTGCAAGATAGACGATGCCCTGTTGAGCACCAGGGCCTCCGTTGAACAAAAATCTGGAGCGCCTCAAGGTGAGGGTGCCGCGGCGTTGGTAGATGGCCGCACCTTGGCTGTTGCCGATTCCCGTAACGCTGGCAGCACGGATCGTGCTGTTTTCCAGGGTGAGGTTGCCGTTGGCGTAGATCGCACCTCCCGTCGAATTGTTGGCGCTTGAGGCGGCCGTGCAATTCGTCAGTTCCACGTTGGTCAGGGTGATCGTCCAGGGCGGCATGCCGGGGCGCGGATCGGTGGCGATGCAGCCGCCAAAGCTCGTTGTGGCTGCCGAGTTCACGTCGGCAATCACATTCAGGTTCGCCAGACTGAGTGTGCCGAGGATTCCACTCAACGCAAAGATGAAGCCCGAGCGAGGCGTGATCACGCGGGTCCGTACTTGCCCTGTGATCGAGAGACTGCGTCTGAGCTCCGGCAGCGGCTCCGTCAGCACGATCGGATCGGCTGAGGGCAGGATCTCGATGAGGTGCGGGTCACCTGCCGTGAGGTTGGCATCGAGCACAGCCTGACGCAGGGAGCCCGCGCCGCTGGCGTTACCGTTCGTCACGGTGAACGTGGCCGCGTCGGCTGCGAGATTCACGACCAGGCAACCGAGGAGCAGAAGCGCGCGCATGGCAGACCTTTTAGAAAAAGAAACCCGGGATACGCGCTGACGCGGCCTAACCCGACATGCGGATCCGAGGCCGGCTCTTCAGGACCTTTCGTCCATCGTTGGCGCTGATCACCGACGTCCGCTTCGGGCGGAGCCGGGCGCATGCCGTCGACCCGAACGATGAGCCGGGGCCTATGGCACAACATGCATTGACGAAGGATTCCACATGGACTCGGGCGCGGACGCTCAAGTCAGGTGCGGGTGCGCCGGAAGAAAGTGAACCCGCAACGCGGGCGGAGTTTTCTCAGCCCTGTTGAAGCAGGGGACGCGATCATTCCCCGTAACGCTCGCAGGCGCTCAGTCCAAGGCCTCGAACCCATTGCCAAACACCGCCACCGTAACGGCATAACGCTCGATGTAGCGCGCGGCGCTGGGCGGGCGGTTGCCATGCACGACCTGATAGGCATGCAGCGCAGCCACGGGCGCAGAAGCATCCTGCAGAACGGCGGCGCCGCCGACCACGCTACGGCTGTCGATCGCCGCGCCATCCCGCAGCAGTGTCACCGTGGACGCGCTGCTGGCGACGTCGAAGCGCAGGGGCTGGGCCGAGGTGTAGTCGTCGTCAGTGCGCTCGCCGTTGTCATCTTCAGCACGCAACACCGGCGGCGCATCGCATAGCTCCATGTTCGGATCATCTGATGGCCCGACGAACTGAACATCGCCGCGGACCTCCGTGCAGGCATCCAGCAGATTGCAGTAGGTCGCGGTGTACATGACCGCCCCCGGACCGTTGGCGAGCATGCCGTTGGTGCTGAGCAGCAGCGAGATGTCCAGCGCGACCCCGCGGACCACGATACGGGTCGGCGTCTCCTCGATGATCGCGGCGGACCCCACATCGCCACGTCGAAAGCGAAAGCCCGGCGGCCATACCGGCCTCGGGGTGATCTCGTACACCATCACCCCCGATGAAGTCGCCACATTCTCGATGCGAAACCTGTTCTGGACAGGCAGGCCGTTACCCACCTCGATGCACAGGCTCAGCGCTCGAACCGTCTGGATAGGCGCAACGCCGAACTGCACGCCCACGCGCGGAGCAGTGAAGGTGTAGGTGCCCGCCTCGGCGAGCGAAGCCGAGCCCGCGGCCCAGAGCAACAGCAACAGCGCAGCAAGGCGCGACCGGGTGAGAAATGCGTTCACTGGAGAGACCCCTGTGTGGACCGAGCATGCCCGCACACCGCGCTCGCGGCTTCGGGCTCCACCCAGAAAGCGTAGGGCGGCGGCCCACCCCTTAAGGCAACACGGATCAAGGCCAGGAGGGACTTGATCCGTGGTCGCGAGTCACAGCTCGACCGGGTCAACGCAGAACTCACGCAGCTCCTCAACGACACCGAGGCTCGCGCTCTTGCACCGGAAGAGCCAGACCTGCGGCTCAGCGCGCAGACTTCCGCCGCCTGTTGCGTCGGAATCGCCGAGAACCAAGAAGAGTTCGCCATCAGCGTCCTGAGCCAACCCGACCAACACGAACGAGTCGATGCCCTGACCCACCTCGGACGCGTGAAAACTGCGCCGGGATTCAAGTGCGGTGGCGACGCAAGGCATCACTTGGGTATCGATCTCTCCCGCGCGCATGCGGCCGTACTCGGTAGAACCCTTCCCTGATAGTTCAGCCAGGGCTGTTTGGAACGAACGTTCCATCGTCGGGATTGCGTTGCGGTGCGCGACACCGGAGCAGCCCGCCACCAAGAGCAGGCACATCAGGACAGCGATGCCTCGGGCAACGATCAGCATGAATCACGTCCTTGAGAGCGGGGTCGACCCGCCTCGGGCGTAAACGCTGGATGTCGTGCTGAAGCCTGCATCGACACGGAATCAGCCCGCTTTGCAGAAGCCGAAGCGCGTTCTCCAGGCATAGAGCGCCCCAGGAAGACCGAAAAAGAGCAGGAACAACAGGGCATTGAGGGTCGAAGGCTCGGCGCGCGACGTCGAGGCGACCGGGCCTGCGCCCAGCGTGGAGGCGAGGTACCACACGCCGGAGCCGAAGACGACGGCGCCAATGATGCTGCCGACAAACTGCCGAGGACGCCCTTTCGAAACACAGGCAAACGAGATCAGAAAGCAGAAGCCGGCGAATGCGTAGAAGAAAAGCCGCTTATCGCCTTCTTCGGGAGAAGCGATGAGTACCATCATGGCCCCAATCAGCAGCGTGAACCCGCCGAGAAGTAGTCGAGCGCCGAGACTCAAGTCCTCATCGGCTTCCTGATTCTGTCCACCGTTCATTGTTGGCCCAATGATTGAAAGGGGAGGTGCGGGGAATGGTAATGCTCATCGGCGATTGTAGAGGAAATGAATCGAACTCCGTATTCGCCGTTGCCAGCGCAAGGCGTTAGCAAGTGAACGCGAGCGCTTAATCTGAGCCTGAGATCTGAATACTGGGTCACAAATCGTCCTGTCAGATTCGACAGGTTGTGAGATTGCGCCCCCCTCAGTACGCTGCACCACAGGTCAGCCTGGTGCGATGGCGAACCTCCGTTGACGACGGGCGTGTTTAATCGCCCAGGGCTCTGCTGCTCTCAGTTTTCATGGTGTTGCGCGGCCCGGCAGATATGTGTCCATGGCGGGCTTGGAAGGGCGCCCATTCAAGTCATTCTCCAAAGCCCAAGTTCTAGGAGTTTCTGAGTTTCTGGGTCTCGGGGTTGGCGTTGGGCAACCGGACTCGACAGATAGCAAGACATCCTTGACTTAAACAGCCTAGTCCACAGCCCTTTGGTCTGAAGCGACGCCAGAGGCCGTAATTGATGCGTCAGCAGCAACTGTACGTCCACCACCCGAGATGCCCATGACCAATCAAACACAGACTACCTACAGCGGTGACTTGTCGAGCTGGATGTCGGGCTTGGACGATGCGTTGACGATGGCCCAGCTGTCGGTGCCGGGCACGCACGACTCGGGGACGAAGAAGATATCTGCCGGTCCATCCCACACGCAGAATTTTGGCATTGCCCAGCAGCTTGCAGACGGCATTCGATTCCTCGATATACGGCTCGCCAAGAGCTCGCCAAAAACGCCCGATGATCCACTCCAGGTTAATCACGGCAGCGTCTCCTGTGACATCACTTTTGGCGATGTTCTGAACCACTGCAGCGTCTTTCTCGCTGCAAATCCGCGCGAAGTTATTTTCATGCTGGTCAACGATGCCTACGGCGATGCAACGGATCCCACGGTGTACGACGGATTCCAGGCCTACCTGGGCAACCCTGCCTATCAGAATCTATTTTGTGTGAGCGCGACGCCGGCCCGGCTCGCGTTGTCGCAGCTGCGCGGAAAGGTGGTGTTGCTCCGTCGCTTCTTCGCGCCGGACGGCGTTGAGCTGGGATTGAATCTCCAGGAGCAGGGGAAGAATTTCGCAGGGGTCGGTTGGCCCAATAAGTACAGCTATACCTTTGATACCACCACCCCCGACGGCCAGACAACGCTGCATATCGAAGACCAATACAAAACGCACGATACCAGCCAGAAAATGCAGGCGGTTTCCGCTGCGCTGGACAAAGCGGCGGCCACTCCGACGGATGGCACGCTGTACATCACCTTCAACAGCATCGCTTTCGCTTCGGGGCATACGCCCTACCAGTACGCGTGGTCCGTCCAGGGTGCGATGAACCCAGCCCTCGAAGCCTATTTCTCCAACAAGTTCGCGAATTCGACGAGCCCGGCGCGTCTGGGGTTCGTCGTGCTCGACTTCTACAACAACGAAACCGGCCACCTGGACAACCGCAATGTGCAGACGGTGATCGGCACCAATTTCGGATAACGCTCGGGCGCGTCAATGGCGCATCGGGGCATCTCGTGGAGCCACTACAGAGGGTGTTACTGACATGACGACCATGCACGACAACGACTTCACGTTCAACTTCCCCGGCTTGACGCATGTGGGCTTTGTGGAGCGCGACCACTCCATCAGCAGCGGCCAGCCCTATGGCGGCGTCAGCATCAAGAACAGCAAGACCGTGACGGTCAAAGCCGGGCGGCACAAAACGTCGGAGGTGGCGCATTGGTTCAAGCAAGCGGTGCAAGGCGGTGGCGGCATCGCGCTGACCTACTCCGACACCTCGCCTGAGGAGCTGAACTTCGCTGTGCGCGGCACGCTGACCCTGGTCATCAACAACGTGACCTACACCGCCGAAAACTTCGTGCTGGCGCAAGGCAGCACCCCGACCGGCGGCAATAACTGGTGGCTGGGTTCGGCACAGATGTCCGCCATCACCCACAGCAATGTCACCCTCGACTATGCGACCGCCATCGTGGAAGCGACCCTGGGCTATGTGGTCGACATCGTGACCGAAGACCCGATTGGCGCCGTTGAAGACAGCGCAAAGCTGATCGTTGCGGCGCTGCAAAAGCACAAGGTCGGCTCGGGCCAGGTGCCCTTTACCCTCAGCACGGCCAACAACGCCGTCGAACTGCTGCTGTTCCAAGTGTCGGAGAACCACGACACCGATGGCTCGATACTCACCGGTACCTACACCGCTCCGTAATCCGCTGTTCACTTGAGCCGCGGGGCGAAGAGTAGGCCAATCGGGTAAATACGCACAGGCCGCTTCATCGTGATGAAGCGGCCTGTTCTTTTTGCTCGGGACTGGGTCCGAAGCGGGGTCCGCACACTTTCCATTACGGAGAAAGTGAACCTGAAGACTCATCGCGCCGCCCCCGACTGCTGACAGGACAGTCCAAGGTGCGGAACCTAGCTGGCTCATGTCCAGCAGCAGTAGGAGGCGGCGATGACACTGTACGCAGCGATTGATCTTCATTCCAACAACGGGGTGCTGTCCGTCATCGACGAGCAGGACGAAGTGGTGTTCGAGCGACGTTTGCCGAACAGCTTGGAGCACGTGCTGCAGGCGCTTGGGCCCTTCCTCAATGCGCTGAAGGCGCTGGCGGTGGAGTCGACCTACAACTGGTACTGGCTGGTCGATGGCCTGATGGATGCCGGCGTTGATGTTCGTCTGGTGAACACGGCCGCGATTCCGCAGTACGCAGGCCTGAAGCATGGCAATGACCACACGGATGCGCGGCATCTTGCCCATCTGCTGCGCCTGAACCTGCTGCCCGAGGGCTACATCTACCCGCGTGAGCGACGCGGCGTGCGCGATCTGCTGCGACGACGCTTTCTGCTGGTTCGCCAGAGCGTGACGCTGACCAATTCGCTGCAGAGTGCGTGGTCGCGGCGTATGGGCCACGGCATCCGCACCAACGACCTGCGGCAGCTGACCGGCGAGGCGATCGAGAGCACGTTCATGGACGTTCATGAGCGCCTGGCGGTGCTGTCAGAACTCAAGCTGTTGCAGTGTTTGCACAGCCAGGTCGACCAGATGGAACGCTGGGTGCTGGAGTCGATCCGTTGCACGCCCGAACTGCAAGCGCTGCGCAGCGTGCCGGGTATCGGTGTTGTGCTCGGTAGCACCATCCTCCTGGAGACGGGCGAGATCTCACGCTTCGAAAGCGTCGGCGACTACGCCTCGTACTGCCGCATGGTCGAGAGCACGCGGCTCTCCAACGGCAAGAAGAAGGGCAGCGGCAACGCCAAGTGCGGCAACCGCTACCTGAGCTGGGCGTGGATCGAAGCCGCGAACTTCGCGATCCGCTTCAGCCCCGAGATCCGCCGCTGGTTCGATCGCAAGGCGAGCAAGAAGCCGCGCCCGGTGGCGATCAAATCCGTGGCCCACAAGCTGGCACGCGCCGGCTACCACCTGATCAAAGACGGAGGCCACTTCGATGTGAAGCGGGCGTTCGGCTAAGCACACCGGCGGCGCCTGAGGTCGGAACATGGGGTTGGTTTGCAACCACCAGATCTGAATGATCCAGGCGTCGTCGGACCCGATTCAAAGGCAGGGGCCGCCTGCCCGGCGAGCCAACGAAGGGTTGGACGCGCACCGCGCGAACCACGTTACCTGTGCAGCCAAAACCGGCCACATGGACGCCAGGGCAGAACCGATGAGTGTTTGGGGCAGCGATGCCTGGGGCTCCCGAAGGAGCCTAGATCCAAAATGGTGACTGGTGCGGCCAAGAGCCGCAGCCACACGTGAACACAGGCGGGGACGGTCAAGCCAAGAGCGGGTCAGCAGGAATAGAGAGAAGCCCGGGAAGCGGGAGGAGTTTTGTCAGCCCTGTTGACACGGGCGGCGCAATGGTGACCCCGTTATTTGTTAGCCTCGTTTGCCTCTAGATCGTTCGCAATCGCTGTAGAAGCTTTCAATGAGACCTACGGTCTCGCCTTGGAACCTCAGTGTCCAACCCAACATCTGAGCGACGCCGGCATCTAGCAAGGAAATCCCTTGGGATGAGCGAAAAATCATGTAATCGCCAATGGCTGTTTTCCCTTCTTCTACTGTGTAATTGAGTTTGCCTACGAGTTCCTGCTTCAGTGAAGTCAGATCCCCCGTTCCTTTGTGGATTGAAACGGTGCCATTCTCCGGCGCATTGTAGAAATAGAAGTGCGATACGGTTGAATCTTGGCCTAGGCTGAGCGCATAACCCTCAGGAAGTGAAAACTGGCACTCCTGAATGTCTATCATTAGGCTTGCCGAGGCATTCGTACAGAAAGCGAGCGTCAGAATGAGCACGTTGGCCCAACGCTGAGTGGATGTTCCAATTCTTGCGTGCACAAATAGCTCTCTCAAAGAGAAGGTGCGCGAGGGGTTGGACTAGAGTGCGAGCCAAGATGTGGCAAAGCAAGACTCGACCCCGGTTTTGCTTATGACCCCGGTTTTGCTTAGGTGTTGACTTCGAGATCTAGACGCCTACTCTCAAAGCTCGTATGTGTGCCATTAACTTGCACGGCCAAACGATAGGAGCAGCCGGAACGGGGTCAGGTACACTTCCCGTTACGGAGAAACTGAACCTGATCCCGTAACTCGTGGTCGGGTTCGTTCGCTATCGCGAACAAGGTGAACCTGACCCCGTTCTTGCCGGGACAGTTTTTGTGATGACACATCAAGCGCCTTCAGTTATCGGATGATCACACCAATGACGGCGGGCAGGCTTAGGGCCAAAATCTGCCAACGACCACGCCACGCATGTGGCAAAAACAAGGCCTGCCTCCGGATTCTCGGAATCCGAAAACAGGAATAACTAGGCCGGTTCGCCGGCCTGCGGAAGATCTATCGTTAGATAAATGCGCTGCAAGAATAGCTGCTCGGCCAAGTCGATCGGAACCGCAAATCCATCCGGGTCAGCAACTGCTGAAAGCTTGACGGACACATCCGGGTCCAATGCAAGAAGTGCTGGCCGCTTTTCCTCGAACCAGGAGACAATTTGTTGAAGCGGCGACGTGGGCGGCTCCGCAGACACCACCCAGTCACGCATCCAGATCGATTGTCGCCGGATGAGGCCACTCGGGCGCGCCGTACCCAAGGCATGCTCCTTAAGACGACTCTCACCGAGTACAGCTTCCAGAGCGGCAAGATCCGCATTGGGAGAGTTGACGATCAAAGTGGCGCGCATTTTTGCTTACCTAAACTAGAGTAAGGCCGCGCCGCGATGCGGAGCCGGCTTGGATAATCAAAAAGTCGGGGGTCAGAAAGATCCGAGTACAGCTCTTGTCTTGCCACATCATTCTCCTGACCATCGGCGCGCGAGCCGTCTGATCGGAACGGGGTCGATCGGAACTGAGCCACGGGCACTTTCCATTACGGAAAAGTGAACCTGATCCCGTTATTCAGTGCTACAAAGCTAGACTAGACCCCAAGCTCCGCGATGAAATCAAGCTGACCCACGTGGAAAAACAATATAACTCCGTATTCCTCCCTCGGATTGCCGGGAACGGGATCCGCCTGACCATCAGTTGCGGGGAAATGAGCCTGACCCAAACGTGAGGCAGCCTTGCGACCTCAGTCGCCATAGCGTGTTACCAGTGCGGTGCGAGCCTGGTCCAACAGCGCCGCATACTCTGGGTGGAAGGGCTCCGCAAGCTGCTTTTCGAGTACGCCCGCCAAGGCCCAGAGCGCGTTGCGCTCGGGAACCTCAACGACCGCATCAAGCCGCTCCGATGCGAGTAGCCCGAACAACACTAGAGCTACGTCGTCCTCAATTGTTAGCTGGACCGCCACGATGACTCCCTGATGCTGCCAAACGGTTAGCTTGCAGCAGCAGGGCAGCAACGACTGCGACAACCTGACCGAGTGCGAATCCTACGAGGACAGGCAAAAGTGCCTGCTCGACGCTTGCGAAGTGCGCAAACAGCCCGCCGGCGAGAGCGCCAACACTGCCACCGAGAAGCAACTGATTACGCCTGGAACCCATCCATGCCATCTCTACAACCTCCATTCATGTACAACCTAGCGCCGTGTTAACCGGCCCGCGGCCGAGAGTGTTCGGTTCATTCGAAGCATGTCCCCGCAGGTCCGGTTGAACACAGAGTTAGACGAAAGCTCGAAGAGCGCGCGAAATTCGGGCTGTATGCCGTGAAACGGAGGGCCAAAACCAGGCCTCCGGCGACCCGAGCTCTGGGCTTGTTGGGAACCACTTCAACGCACGCTTCTGGGAATTGGCGCTAATGGAGGACGCGACCGTACTTGTGCCCCGAGCAAGAAGTTGGATCCACACCAATCCCCAACCCGAGAGCGCATGCCGGAATGAGCCAGCAGGAAAACCCGGCCCCTTCAGATCAATGCGGCGCTCCTGAACTTCCCCAAACATGTCTGGGTAGCGCAGGCCAAGATGAATGAGTGGGCCTCTCACACCAGAGCGCGCTTCCTCACAGTAAGAAAGCAACTCGTCCATGTTCGTGAATCGTCTGAGCTTCTCACCAATTGATGAATAGGCCTCCACGATCTCGGGTTCAGGGAACGCGAAGATCGCTTCACACACTTTGCGAATCGCGCCTTCTGGGACTGCAGAATAGGTAGGCATCTTTCGTCTACTCAATGTGGACGTCAAAGTGACGTCCAATCTGTCTTATAACTCGGGCCCCAACCCGCACGAACCCAAAAATCACCAGCAGTTTCAGCGCACTTCGTCCGGCCAGCGGAACAATCTGCGGCCGGAAATGGCGGAAATGGGGTCGGGTTCACTATCTATTGCGGAGAAAGTGAACCTGACCCCGTTATTAGCTAGTCTGTGTACTTTGTGCAAGGGCGAAATTAATGCGCTTCGGCACGTCATCATCTTTACCAAGGGCTATAGGAAAACCTCCAATCTCGAGAA
Source organism: Lysobacterales bacterium (assembly GCA_014946745.1). Taxonomy (NCBI): domain Bacteria; kingdom Pseudomonadati; phylum Pseudomonadota; class Gammaproteobacteria; order Lysobacterales; species Lysobacterales bacterium. The sequence goes on from JADCRD010000003.1 coordinate 40,659, forward strand.
TCGCGCTCTCAATGGAAACGACAAGTTTGTCACCTTCAACCGCCAACCCGAATACTCTCGATCGCTCACCCAGTATGCTTCTGGCCAGCACATTGAAGCTTGTTGATGTGTCGCCGCTCTTGAATCTCTCGTGCGCGGGTGCAACAACCGAAAGCAACAGATCTCTCAACGCATCGGCTTCACAAATAATTTCCGCCCCTGAAGCATATTTAATGCATCGCGCCACGTCCGAATAGGTGGCATAAACATCTTGAGGCGAAAGCTGATTTAGGCTGTCGACTTCAATTACGGCAGCAGCTGGCTTACCAATCGAATTCAACTTGTCAGGCGCAAGGTAGTAGGACTCAATTGAGCCTCTGCGAAGAACGAAAAGACCACTCTGCTCCAACAAGTCAAGCAAGGCAATGAGTCTAGCCCTCATGCTTGTCCACGCGTCATCAGATGCCAGCTTCGACAAACCCATGTCAGAGGTAGTGAAAAGCGCACAGAAAGCAGATCGGCGCTTTGCCTTTGTATCTTCACCACTCTTCCGGTTTATCCAATATGGATGGACTTCGGCGAGTGAAGAAATCTCATCCCATCGGCTGTCCACCAATTTGCAGAAGTCAGCGTGTATCGTGCCGGCCATTTGGTTTGCGGACGCAAATCCTGACGAAATCGCACGTTGATCCGCTAGGGGATTTTCACTGAGGTAGGAGGTGACAAGATCGACTCCATCTGCAATACCATCTGCGTCTGTCAGTGAAACCGGAGTCTTTCCCAAAAGACGCAGCAACTTGCAAACGATCGGCATCTGGTCTTTACCGATAACAGGAAGCAGTTGCGATCCAGCAGCCTCCAGGTGCATATCTAACTTGCGCGCAAGCGAGCTACATATGATTACGTCAGATGGCCCTTCAACCAACAGAGGCCGCTTAGAAAACAGCGATAGTTTATGTTCTTGACCGAGGCGTGCGACTAGGTTCTGAATCTTTCTGTTTTTCAGTTCGCCCGCATCGGCCGGAATTTGAACGGGATCGGTCATAAGGTCATAGCAAAAGACTAGCGATAGCAGGTCCTCAGGGCTATGAATTTGAATCATCTCTGTTGAATGTGTGGCGATGATTACAATCTTTTTGTTTTTCTCTGCTGCTGGATCCCCCGAAACGCTAATTATCTCATTTAGAAGAAAAGCCTGCAGCTGAGGATGCAAGGACACCTCGGGTTCATCCAGAAGAAGTGCCCCCACATCATCATCATAAAGCGCGGCCAATACTCCAACCAATTGCATAAGGCCCGACGCTTCTCGGCCAGACGAATACGGCTCAACTTGGATATCCAATCGAGAAAACGATACGCTAAGGTTTCCTCCATCCCAGTCGATTAGGACATCACGCTTGAAGAGTTTACGCAATCTCTCCTGAATTTTTATCAAGATGTCAGCGCGCTCTGCAAGGGTTTGAAAATCCCCCGTTAAGGTTTCCATCTTGTGCCTAAGCTTTCCCTCACGTTTACTGCCATAGATTGCTTGATCGTAATTCGGTGAGCCCCCGCGTTGCCCGTCGTAGTCTGACCTAAACTGTTCCAGCAACCCCATTCGGCCAGCGGAAAGGAAACGGACATGTTTGCCGTTCATGTGTTCACTAAGACTTTGCTTAAGCCCCCTCAAAAGGTGCGTCTTGCCGGCTCCGTTTGGTCCAAGGAGCACCGTAAGCCCGCGGTGCAACGTGAGTTTGCGAGTGAACTTGCCATTGTGGCTCTGGATTTCTGCCGCCAGTTCTATAGGAAAGCTCACTTTCGTTACCTCGTAACGCTTCTCGAAACTTGCAGGGAATGGAGTCAAGTTGCTTTACTATGTGGGAAGAACTGAACCTGACCCCTTTGCCGCATGGTTAGAAGTCGATTTCCGACTGAGTATGCCGTGTCGGCGGAACCACTTCGATGACGTGTAGCACGGTGTGCACAACATGAACCACCTCACCGGTGTGACCATACGACACCTCTTGCCGCATGCGAACTCGCAGAGAATCGCCGGGGCGAACGGATTCCTCGCCGTTCTGAAAGCGAACAAGCCAATCATGATCTGCAATGGCAGCTTCAATTGAGTGGCCTGAGTACTTAAATGCCCACTTCGACCTGCCCAGGTAGTCAGGCTTCTTCACCTTGACGATGCGCGTATCCTCTGAAGCGAGGATTTCGCTTGTTAGAATCTCGCGAATCATCACTTCGTCAATGTGGAGACCTCGCGGAATCTCGACCTTTCCCATGGGGCTTTCGTAGAACACAACGTCTCGCTCGTCCAGGTAATGGACGGCGATCTGCAACTGGTTTAGATGCTCCAACAGCTGGTCTGTGCTGATAGGTTCGTACGCTGGAATCTCTCGAACACCGGTACGCTCTGCCAAAGTCTGCAGCTCGCCCTCAAGCGCTCGAACCTGCTGGATACTCTCAATCTTTTCGTTTTTGCCAAGCCACTCGATGACGCGGTACTTCGCTTTGACCAGGAAGTGCCCGATGATTTTCTTCGCATCGAGCTCGGATAGCGGACCATCCGGTATGGACGACAGGACGTTTCGAAGCCTCGATCTTATGGAGCCGGCAGTGATCTCTTCGAGTACGAGCTCAGTCGCCGCATCCCGGCCAAAGACACCAACCAGCTGCTTGTCGAGCGCGGCGAAGGTATCTACCAACAGTGCCATGGATTGAAAGACGCGTGACGGGCGCCCTTCCGACTTAGCGAAGTCCAAGTAGATCGCGAACCCTGAAGGCTCTTCGGTGGGGATTACCATGATCTCTGGCATCGACTTCTAACTAAAAGTGGACGACAGACTGAGGCTTAATCTGTCGTGTAACCGTTGCGCTTCTGTGCCCCGCCGCTGAAATCACATTCAAGCTCCGCTGCTTGCAACAGACGGGCGCACAGCACTGTCGCCTAATTCGCTTAGCGTCCTTCGGCGCGCCGAAGAAGCGCGTCCGACGCTACCTGAACAATCCAGGTGACTCAATCGCGCCTTGGGTCTCACCGCGTCCAAATACGCTACAGCCACCTACGGCTTGAAGGCCCCGATCAACCGCCCAACCCCGCCGACCGCTGAAAACCCAGCCGGCGGGGCCGCCCCAGCCTTACTCCCCCAAGCCCCCATGCTCCTCAAACCAGCGCTTCACCTGCTGGTACCAGAACACCGAGTTCTGCGGCTTCAGAATCCAGTGGTTCTCGTTGGGGTAGTACACGTAGCGCGTCGGTACGCCTTTCATCAACAGCGTCTGATACAGCTCCTGGCCGTGATTCACCGGTACGCGCAGGTCGGTCTGGCCGTGCACCACGAGCGTCGGCGTCTTGAAGTTCGCCGCGTGGTAGTGCGGTGAGGTCTTCTGGATCATTTCGCGGTTGGCCTCTTCCCAGAAGCCGCCGAAGCGCGGCAGCTCGCTGGCGAAGTCGGCGGCGTACTGGGTGTAGAGGTTGTAGACCGCGGCGTGTGCGACGAGGGCGCGGAAGGGGTGTTCGCGGCCCAGGATCAGGCTGGTGAGGTAGCCGCCGTAGCTGCCGCCGCCGGCGACCATGCGTTCGGCGTCAATCCACGGCTGCTGGGCGAACCATTCGGCGGCCTTGATTACGTCCTCGTAGGGCTTGTCGGCCCAGTTGGGGTTGATCGAATCGGTAAACGCCTGGCCGAAGCCCGAGCTGCCGTGGAAGTTCGGCCAGGCGGTGACATAGCCCCAGCTGCCGAACACCTGGGCGTTCCAGCGGAAGGCCATGCCGTTGGTGATGGCGTTGTGCGGGCCGCCGTGGATCAGCATGAAGAAGGGGTACTTCTTCGTCGTGTCGAAGCCCGGCGGGTAGTTCACCCACATCTGGATTTCGGCACCGTTGGCGCCGGTGTAGGTGATCGACTCGTAGGTGCCAAAGTCGGTGGCGGCCAGCAGGGCGTCGTTGATGGTCGAGAGCTTGGTGGTGCTGCCGCGGCGGGTGTCGATGGAAACGAGCGTCGGCGGCTCGATGAAGGTCTGGCGCAGGCCGACCAGGCGGCCGGACTTCGACAGGGCCAGCGAGCCGACCGATTCCACACCCGTCAGCGCGCGCGGTGCGCCATCGAGCGGCAGCTCGTAGACGCGCTCGGTGCCGGCGTCGTCGATCGAGGCGTAGAGGCGCTTGCTGTTGTCGGCCCACAGCGCGCCGCTGATGCTGCGGTCGAAGTCCGGGTACAGCTCGCGGGTGTTGCCGCTGCGGCGCTCGCGCAGCATCAGGCGCATGCGGTCGGCGTAGAAGCCCTTGATGCGCTGCTGGCTGTAACTGAGATAACGGCCGTCGGGGCTGTAGGCGGGGCTGCCGTCGTTGGCCGGGTTGTCGGCGGTGTGGTTGGTGGAGGCCTCGCTGCCCAGGGCCACGGTGAACACGTCGAGGTTGCTGCGGTTCGGCGCGGGGTCGGCGTCGGCCACGAAGGCCAGCTCGGCGCCGTCCGGCGACAGCGCGAACAGGCCGTCGGTGCCCTGCACGGCGGCGCGCGGCAGGCTGAAGCCGGTGGGCTGGGTCAGGGCCTGCACTTCACCGCCGGCGGCAGGCACGGCGAAGACGTGGAACTCGCGCTCGTCGAGGTACTGGTCCCAGGCGGTGACTGAGCCATCGAACACGCGCGCGGTCATCTTGCTGTTGGCGCGCTCGTCCAGGCGCTTGCCCTGATCGGCCAGCGGCAGGTCGGTGAACACGCGCGAGACGAAGGCGAGCTTCGATCCGTCGCCGATCCACTTCGGGCTCTGCACGCCGGTCGCCAGCGTGGTCAGGCGCGTGGCCTCACCGCCGTCGATCGGCATCACGTACAGCTGCGGGGCCTTGTCGTCTTCGCGCTGGGCGACGAAGGCGATGCGCCTGCCGTCGGGGCTGAACACCGGCGCGTTCTCGCCGCTGGTGTGGCTGGTGAAGCGGCGCTCGCCGCTGCCGTCGGCGTTCCAGAGCCACAGGTCGGTGTAGCCGCGGTCTTCCGCCATCACGAAGCGCGTCACTGGAGCCACGATGCGGCTGCCGTCGGGCGAGATGGTCGGCGTGCCGAGGCGCTGGATTTCCCAGCTGCGCTCGATGGTGAACGGCTGCTTGGCCGCGGTGTCCGCGAACGCGGGCAGGGCGGCGGCCAGCAGGCCAAGGCAAATCAGGTGTCGAAGCATCACGGGCGCTCCAGCGGGTGGAAAGCGTCGATGCTGGTCGGCGCCATCGCGCCGATCAAGTGCCGTCCGCCGTTATGGCTGGCGGGTTTCGTCGAGGGGCGCGTGAGCGATGTGTCTAGGCCGCCACGATCTCCGACACCTTCGCGCCCAGCACCTGCGCGAACACGCGCGGGTCGAGTTCGAGCTGCAGGCCGCGCTGGCCGCCGTTGCAGTAGACGGTGGTGTGCGCCAGCGCGGTTTGCTCGATCACCACGGGCAGGCGCTTCTTCTGGCCGAAGGGGCTGATGCCGCCGACGTGGTAGCCGGTGATGCGTTCGGCGGTGGGCACCGGCAGCATCGCGGCGTGCTTGCCGCCCAGCGCTGCGGCGAGCTTCTTCAGGCTCAGCTCGTGGTCGACCGGCAGGATGGCGCAGGCGGATTTGCCGTCGAGTTCGACCATCAGCGTCTTCAGCATGCGCGCCGCTTCGATACCCGGCGCGGCGGTTGCCTGCAGGCCGATGTTGGTGGCCTCGGGGTCGTAGTCGTAGGTGTGCAGTCGATATGCCACCTTCGCGGCATCGAGCATGCGGGTGGCGGGGGTGGCGCGGCACGTGGTGGCGTTTCCACCGCAGCGGTGGACGCGAGGCGAACAAGGTGTGAGGCGGGGTGGGGCTCACGGTGGGTCAAGACCCACCCTATGAGCTTCGCCTTCGCATAGGGTGGGTCTTGACCCACCGGAGCTCAATGCTTGCGGAGGTGATGGTCCGGGCCCTTCCCTTTGCCCCGCGTCGCGCGCACGGCGGCGTCCGGCCCGCGGTGATGTGGGTGTTCGCGGATCGGTGGGTCAAGACCCACCCTATGCAGTGCTGAGGCCTAACCCATCGTGGCGTTTCCATCGCGAGACCTCGCGCCAGCGAGCGCAGACCCGCGCCGGTAAGCGCGCTGCGGCGGCAAAGAATGCCGAGTGGGCTCAGGCCCCTGATGCCTTGAAGCGTGCTGGCTGCTGCAGCAACCAGGTCTGCAGGTCACGGCGGCTGTCGATGACCGCGACGACAAACACCGAGGTGTCTTCGACGCGATAGACGATGCGCCAGGGCGCTTCGATCACCTCGCGAAACCGCGTCCCTGCCAGCCGCCGCAGCTCCGGAACGATTCGCCCACGGGTCGACAGGCGAGCCAGCGACGTGGCCCGTCGTTCCAGAGCGTCGACGACTTCGAGAGCGTTCTCCAGACTGTCGTTCGCGATATGGAAGGCGATGGCGCGCAAGTCATCGCGCGCAGCATCCGACCAGAGAACGGTTCGCTCAGCCACGCGTGCGACGCGGGGATTTCGGCGATGCGGCTCGGGCTTCAAGGTCGCGGCGCAGGTCGGAGAACACCTGCGCCTGCGGGGTGACGCGGCCAGCACCGATATCGGCTTCGCCTGCGGCCACGATCTGCAGCATGGCAAGGGTTTCCTGCGTCTGCCGCCAGGATTCATAGCTCTGGACCACGGCGGTACCGCGGCCATTCTGGGTCAGCACGACGGGCGGCTGAGTCTGCAGACGCTTGATCCATCGGGCCGCGTCGTTCTTGAACTCGGTGAGGCTGATGATGTCCTCGCTAGGCACGGCAGCGCTCCGGTCTGAATTCGGACCGATGCTAGCACGCAAGCTGTCGGAAGCATCCGAGGGTGGCGGGCAAGGGCAGGGCCGCCAGCAGCTCGGCCTGATGGCTCCCTCGTGAGGTGCCGTGGATGATTGACGCAAGGTTTTCCGGGCCGCCGATCTCAAACACTTCAGTCCGCAGCGCTCACCCCGCCGCCACGATCTCCGCCACCTTCGCGCCCAGCAACTGCGCGAACACGCGCGGGTCGAGTTCGAGCTGCAGGCCGCGCTGGCCGCCGTTGCAGTAGACGGTGGTGTGCGCCAGAGCGGTTTGCTCGATCACCACGGGCACGCGCTTCTTCTGGCCGAAGGGGCTGATGCCGCCGACGTGGTAGCCGGTGATGCGTTCGGCGGTGGGCACCGGCAGCATCGCGGCGTGCTTGCCGCCCAGCGCTGCGGCGAGCTTCTTCAGGCTCAGCTCGTGGTCGACCGGCAGGATGGCGCAGGCGGATTTGCCGTCGAGTTCGACCATCAGCGTCTTCAGCATGCGCGCGGGTTCGATGCCGAGCGCGGAGGCAGCCTGCAGGCCGATGTTGGTGGCCTCGGGGTCGTAGTCGTAGGTGTGCAGGCGATATGCCACCTTCGCGGCATCGAGCATGCGGGTGGCGGGGGTGGCGCGGCTCATCGTGGTGTTTCCATCGCAGCGGTGGGAGCGCGGCATTGCAGTGTGGGGCGGGGCGGAGCTCATGGTGGACCGGGGCCCACCCTATGGGCTTCGCGCTTGCATAGGGTGGGTCTTGACCCACCGGAGCTCAACGCTCGCTTCGGTCATGCGCATCGCTTCGATCTCAAGGCTGGCCGCGGTCAATTCAATCGAAGCGATCCATAGGGTGGGTCTTGACCCACCGAAGCTCAACGCTTGCCTCGGTCAGCGCTGTCGGTTCGATCCAGTCGAAGCAATCCATAGGGTGGGTCTTGACCCACCGGAGCTCAACGCTTGCTTCGGTCACGCGCAGTTTTTCCATCTCGATGCTGGCCACGGTCAACGCGTCAGCAGCCGGCTTCCAGCAACGGTGTCGTTGGGGCGGCGTCGCGTGGTGTTGCGCGTGCATTGGGTGATGCGAGAGTTCCGCGGCGTTGGGTCAAGACCCACCCTATGAACAGCGCAGGTCTTCGCGGGTCACGCGACGGTGTGTCAAGACCCACCCTATGCGCAGCGCGAGTCTTTGCCGGTCGCATTGCGGTGGGTCAAGACCCAGCCTATCGGCAGCGCAATTCCTCGTGGGTCACGCGACGGTGGGTCAAGACCCAACCGATGCGGAAGGCGCGCGCCTACTCGTCGTCGTCCGCCGGCACCGCGGTTGCGCGGCCGTCGACGGTGAGCTTCGCGGCGAGCAGCACGGCTTGGGTGCGCGAGTGCGCGCCCAGCTTGCGCAGGATCGCGGTCATGTGGGCCTTGATGGTGGCCTCGCTGACGTTCAACTCGTAGGCGATCTGCTTGTTGAGCAGGCCGTTGCAGACCATGCTCAGCACGCGGTACTGCTGCGGCGTGAGTTCGGCGATGCGCGCGGCCAGAGCTTCCTCTTCCGGGTCCAGTGAGACGCCCGAGCCGCCGATGCCCGGCGGCAGCCAGGTGTCGCCGTCGAGCACGGCGTGGATGGCGCGACCGATCTGTTCGACCTCGGCCGATTTCGGGATGAAGCCCGAAGCGCCGTGACCCAGCGCGCGGCGCATCAGCGCCGGGTCTTCGCGCGCGGAGACGATCAGGATCGGCAGGGTCGGAAACGCCGCGCGCAGATGCACCAGTGCCGAGAAGCCATGCGCGCCCGGCATGTTGAGATCGAGCAGCAGCAGCTCGGCGCGCGGGTGTCGCGCGGCCAGCTCGCTCAGGCTGTCGACCGAGTCGGCTTCGAGCAGACGCGCGTCGGGCAGGATCTGCGCCACCGTGCGGCGCAGGGCGTCGCGGAACAGCGGATGGTCGTCGGCAATCAGGATGTCGCGCATGAGTTCGCTGGCCTCGTGCTCCGGGTGGGCGCCGGCCCAAGCCTGCGCCGGGCGCTCAGATTCGTCCATGTGGCCGCGGGCTTCGCTGGAACCGGCCATGGCGGTGTCCTCGCTTGCGCAACCCGGCGGGCGCCGCAGCGGCCCTGAACGCATCGACGGCGTGCCCACGCGGCAGTGCCCGGCCGGTCCACGACGGCGCTGCGCGGGCAGTCGATCACTTGAGGAAGCGCTCGCGCACCAGGTTTTCGACCACGCTGGGGTCGGCCAGGGTCGATGTGTCGCCCAGCTGGTCGGGCTGGTTCTCGGCGATCTTGCGCAGGATGCGACGCATGATCTTGCCCGAGCGGGTCTTCGGTAGGCCCGGCGCCCACTGGATGAAATCGGGCGTGGCGATCGGGCCGATCTCCTTGCGCACCCACAGCGCCAGCTCTTTGCGCAGCTCTTCGCTGGGCTGCTCGCCGGCGTTCAAGGTGACGTAGGCATAGATGCCCTGGCCCTTGATGTCGTGCGGGCAGCCGACCACCGCGGCCTCGGCCACCTTGGGATGCGCGACCAGCGCGCTTTCGACTTCGGCCGTGCCCATGCGGTGGCCGGAGACGTTGATGACGTCGTCGACGCGGCCGGTGATCCAGTAGTAGCCGTCCGCGTCGCGGCGCGCGCCGTCGCCGGTGAAATAGGTGCCGGGGAAGGTCTTGAAGTAGGTGTCGATGAAGCGCTGGTGGTCGCCGTAGACCGTGCGCATCTGGCCGGGCCAGGAGTCCAGCAGCACCAAGTTGCCTTCGGTCGCGCCCTCCAGCCGCTTGCCCTCGCCGTCGACGATGGCGGGGCGCACGCCGAAGAAGGGCAGGGTGGCCGAACCGGGCTTCTGCGCGATCGCGCCGGGCAGCGGCGTGATGAGGATGCCGCCGGTCTCGGTCTGCCACCAGGTGTCGACGATCGGGCAGCGGCTGTCGCCGACGACGCGGTAGTACCACTCCCAGGCCTCGGGGTTGATCGGTTCACCCACTGAACCCAGCAGGCGCAGGCTGGCGCGCGAAGTGCGTTTGACCGGCGCTTCGCCCTCGCGCATCAGCGCGCGGATCGCCGTGGGCGCGGTGTAGAACAGGGTGACCTGGTGCTTGTCGCAGACGTCCCAGAAGCGGCTGACGCTGGGGTAGTTGGGCACGCCCTCGAACATCAGGCTGGTGGCGCCGTTGGCGAGTGGGCCGTAGACGACATAGCTGTGGCCGGTGACCCAGCCGACGTCGGCGGTGCACCAGAATACGTCGTCCTCGCGCACGTCGAAGATCGCCTCGTGGGTCAGGCTGGCGTAGAGCAGGTAGCCGCCGGTGGTGTGCAGCACGCCCTTGGGTTTGCCCGTGCTGCCCGAGGTGTAGAGGATGAACAGCGGGTCTTCCGCGTTCATGCGCTCGGGCTCGCAGGTGTCGGGCTGGCCTTCGACCAGCACGTCGTACCAGCGGTCGCGCGGGCTCTGCATGTCGATGGCGCCGCCGGTGCGGCGGACCACGATCACGGTCTCGACGCAGTTGGTCTCGGTGTTCTTCAGCGCCGCATCGACATTGGCCTTGAGCGGCACGTGTTTGCCGCCGCGCATGCTCTCGTCGGAGGTGATCACGAGCTTGCTGCCGCAGTCGGCGATGCGTCCGGCCAGCGCATCCGGCGAGAAGCCGCCGAACACGATCGAGTGCACCGCGCCGATGCGCGCGCAGGCCAGCATGGCGACCGCCGCTTCCGGAATCATCGGCAGGTAGAGCGTGACGCGGTCGCCGCGCTTCACACCCAGGTTGCGCAGCGCATTCGCGAGTTTGCAGACGCGCGCATGCAGGTCGCGGTAGCTGACGTGGGCGGATTCGTCGGGGCTGTCGCCTTCCCACAGGATCGCGGTCTTGTCGCCGCGCGTGGCCAGATGACGGTCGAGGCAGTTGACGCTGACGTTCAGCTCACCGTCCTCGTACCAGCGAATGTGCAGGTCCTCGGCCTTGAAGCTGACGTCCTTGACCTTGGTCGGCTTCTTGAACCAGTCGAGGCGCTCGGCCATGCGGCCCCAGAAGCCGACGTTGTCCTCGATCGATTCGCGGTAGAGGCGCTCGTAGTCCTCACGGCGATAGCGGGCCTTGGCGGCGAACTCGGCGGACGCGGCGTAGATGGGGCCGCTGCTGGCTTCATTGGACATGGCTTCCTCCCTTGACTGAGCCGTGGCGCTCGGGCTGTTCTGCCACGGACAGATGCCGTGCGCCCGCGCGAGCAGGTGAGGAGTCTAGCCCCGCCGCGAGGCGTCGCGGCGTCGCGGTCGACCATGGTCGAAGGTCCGCTGCCTCTGCCGCAGCCCAAGCGGCCGCAGTTAGACCAACGTGGAATGGAATGCTGCACCGCGCCGCAGCCATGCTCGCCCCGCATCCTCGGGAGGGAGTGCCCTATGTTCAAACAAAAAACATTCAAACGCGGGCCATTGGCTCTGGCGATCGCTGGCCTCTTGGCGATGGGACCGGCGCTGGCGCAGAGCGAACGCGAAGCCCAGCTCGAAGCGCGCATCGCTGAGCTTGAGCGCCTGGTGGGTGAGCTGGTCAAGCAGCAGGCGCCCGCCGCCGCGCCCGCTGCGTCCGCGGCACCTGCAGCGCCTGCCGCGCCGCCCGTGCAGTCGGTGAGCATCGTGCCGGGCGCGAATCCCGGCACGCGCTTCAGCTATGGCGGCTTCATCAAGGTCAACAGCACCTACACCGACTACAGCGATGGCAACCCGCCGGCCGGCAGCCTGGCGCGCGATTTCTACCTGCCGGGTGCGATTCCCGTCGGCGGGCCCGGCGAGTCGGCGGTGTTCGACAGCCACGCCAAGCAGTCGCGCTTCTGGTTCGCGACCGATACGGTGCTGGACAACGGCGACAAGCTCGCCTCGCGCATCGAACTCGATTTCGGCGTGCCGACCGGTGGCGATGAGCGCAACACCAACACCTACAACCCGGTACTGCGGCGCGCGTACTTCACCTACAACAACTGGCTGGCGGGCCAGGAGTGGACGAACTTCATGGAGCTCGCGGCGCTGCCCGAGACCGCCGACTTCATCGGCCCCACCGAGGGCATGATCTTCGACCGCCAGGCGCAGGTGCGCTACACGAGCGGCGCCTGGGCGCTGTCGGCGGAGAATCCGCAGACGACGCTGCTGCCCTTCGGCGGAGGCGCGCGCATCGTGTCCGATGAGAACACCCTGCCCGACCTCACCGCGCGCTATATGCGCAAGGGCGATTGGGGCCTGCTCTCGGTGGCCGGCATAGCGCGACAGCTGCGGCTGGAGACGCCGGCCGGTGCGGAATCCGCGAACGGCTACGGTGTCAGCGTCACCGCCAAGCTGCTGTTCGGCGCCAACGACTTGCGGCTGATGGCGACGGCGGGTTCGGGCATCGGCCGCTACCTCGGCCTCAACTTCTTCGAGGACGGCGTGCTCGATGCGCGCGGCGAGATCGATCCGCTCGACGTGGTCGCCGCCTACGCCGCATGGCGTCAGGTCTGGGCCGGCAGCCTGCGCTCCAACTTCATCCTGGGCTACACCTCGGCCGACAACGACCGCGCGCTCACTGGCTTGAATGCGAACGCCGAGGCATCGAGCGCGCGGGTCAATCTGTTCTGGACGCCCGCGCCCAAGCTCGACGTCGGCATCGAGCTGTCGACCGCCAAGCGCGAACTGGAGCGTGGCACCAGCGGCACCCAGAACCGCATCGATCTGATGGCGCGCTACGCCTTCTGAGGCATCACGGAGCCCGCCGCGTGACCTGCGCGGCGGGTGTCAAGGGAATCCAGGGAGACACCCCATGTCAGGCAACAAGTCACCTGCGGAGTACTGGAAGGCCAATGTGCGGATCATCAGCATCTGCATGGCGATCTGGGCGCTCGTTTCGATCGGCTTCGGGATCGTGCTTCGGCCGCTGATCTCGGGCATCCAGTTCGGCGGCGCCGACCTCGGCTTCTGGTTCGCCCAGAACGGCTCGATCTACGTGTTCATCGCGCTGATCTTTTTCTACACCGGGTACATGAACCGACTCGACCGCGCCTACGGCGTGGACGAGCAGTAAGGAGCGCGACCCATGGACCAATTCACCATCAACCTGCTTTTTGTCGGCGGCTCGTTCGCGCTCTACATCGCGATTGCGATCTGGGCGCGCGCCGGCTCCACCTCGGAGTTCTACACCGCGGGCGGCGGCGTTGGCCCTGTGGTCAACGGCATGGCCACGGCCGCCGACTGGATGTCGGCCGCCAGCTTCATCTCGATGGCCGGCCTGATCGCCTTTGTCGGCTACGGCAACTCGGTCTATCTCATGGGATGGACGGGCGGCTATGTGCTGCTGGCGCTGCTTCTGGCGCCCTACCTGAGAAAGTTCGGCCGCTTCACGGTGCCGGACTTCATCGGTGACCGCTTCTACAGCCGCAACGCGCGACTGGTCGCGGTGGTCAGCCTGCTGATCATGTCGATCACCTATGTCATCGGCCAGATGACCGGCGCAGGCGTGGCCTTCTCGCGCTTCCTCGAAGTCGACACCAATACCGGCCTGATGATCGCCTCCGCCGTGGTGTTCGTGTACGCGGTGCTCGGCGGCATGAAGGGCATCACCTACACCCAGGTGGCGCAGTACATCGTGCTGATCATCGCCTACACCATCCCGGCGGTCTTCATCTCGCTGCAGCTCACCGGCAATCCGCTGCCGCAGCTGGGCCTGTTCTCCGAGCACGCCGCCAGCGGCACGCCGATCCTGCTCAAGCTGGACCAGATCCTGGTGGAGCTGGGCTTCAACAACTACACCGGCAATCACGGCTCCACCCTCAACATGGTGCTGTTCACCCTGTCGCTGATGGTCGGCACCGCCGGCCTGCCGCACGTGATCATCCGTTTCTTCACCGTGCCCAAGGTGTCCGATGCCCGCAAGTCGGCGGGCTGGGCGCTGGTGTTCATCGCCCTGCTGTACACGGTCGCACCGGCAGTGGGTGCGATGGCGCGGCTCAACATCATGACCACCATCTACCCGGAGGGCACGACCGCGCAGTCGGTGGCCTTCGACGAGCGCCCGGACTGGATGCGCAACTGGGAGAAGACCGGGCTGCTGAAGTTCGAAGACAAGAACGGCGACGGCCGCATCCAGTACTACAACGACACCAGCGAGAGCTTCAAAGCCGAGGCCGAAGCGCGCGGCTGGAAAGGCAACGAGATGGTGACTTTCAACCAGGACATCCTCGTGCTCGCCAACCCGGAAATCGCGCAGCTGCCGGGCTGGGTGCTGGGCCTGGTGGCGGCGGGTGCGCTGGCGGCGGCATTGTCGACCGCGGCGGGCCTGCTGCTGGCGATCTCGGCGGCGATCAGCCATGACCTGATCAAGTCCACGCTGAAGCCGGACATCACCGAGAAGGGCGAGCTGATGTCGGCGCGCGTGTCGATGGCGGTGGCGATCGTGCTGGCCACCTGGCTGGGCATGAATCCGCCGGGCTTCGCGGCGCAGACCGTGGCCCTGGCCTTTGGCCTCGCGGCGTCCTCGCTGTTCCCGGCGATCATGATGGGCATCTTCTCGAAGAACATGAACTCGACCGGCGCGATCGCGGGCATGCTGGTGGGCCTGCTGTCCACCTGCCTCTACATCTTCACCTACCTGGGCTGGTTCTTCATTCCGGGCACCAACATGCTGGAGAACGTGCCGGCCAACTGGATGTTCGGCATCGCGCCCTACGCCTTCGGTGCGATCGGCGCTCTGCTGAACTTCGCCACCGCCTATGCCGTGCTGGCGGTGACCCAGCCGGCGCCCGCGCACATCCAGGCGCTGGTGGAAAGCATCCGCATTCCGCGCGGTGCGGGTGCGGCCACGCACCATTGAGCGGGCCTCAAGATCCGTGAACTGCAGCGGCCCGTCCCTTCGCAGGGGCGGGCCGCTGCCTGTCCGGAGCCACTCCGCCGATGCAGCGGGCGTGCTGCCGCTGTCACCTGCCACACTTCACGCGCCCTGTTTGCGGGCACGCCTGTCCTGGAGCTCCGCATGCTGTTCGAACTGATCGCGGTGTTCGCCGCCGGCTTCTGCCTCGCCGGCTTGGCGCTCGGCCTGCGCTGGCTGCTGCGCGGGCGAGCGCCGGTATGGCTGGTGCCGGTCGCGGCCGGGCTGGGCATGCTCAGCTACGCCGTGTGGTCGGAGTACAGCTGGCTGGAGCGCGCGCGCGGCACGCTGCCGCGCACGGCCGAAGTGGTATCGACGAACGAGGCACAGGCCTGGTATCGGCCGTGGACGTACGCGGTGCCCCAGGTGAACCGCCTGATCGCCGTGGACCGCGCTGAGCTCAAACGCAATCCCACGCAGCCGGGCAAGGTGCTGGCCGGGGTGATTCTGATGGGGCGTTGGGAGCCCACCCGCCGAATCGGTGCGATGTTCGACTGCACCGAAGCGCGGCGCGCCGATCTGGTGGACGGCGTGCGCTTCGATGAAGCGGGTGCGCTGCAGGGCGCGCGCTGGATTGATCTGGACGCGGCCGACCCGTTGCTGGCGGCGGTATGCCGCGAGGATGCCGCGGGCTGAGCCCAGGGGCGGCGCCCCCTCGCCCGATCAGGCCGAGGGCGAATCCTGCGCGGCCGCGGCTTGCTGGGCGCGGCGGCGGGCTTCGGCTTCGAGCCGCAGGCGTGCCACTTCGACCGGATCGACGATGGCACCGCCGCTTTGCGACACGCTTTCGATGCGCGACTGCACCAGCAGCAGGGTGCCCCAGACCATGGCGACCAGCGCGATCGCCAGCAGCGGGAAGGCGATGAGCACGGTCTGGCTCTTCAGCACAACAGCGAAACAGACCAGCGAAAGCCCGAACAGGGCCCAGGGTTTCCATGCCATGGCAAGACTCCGGCGCGCCTGACGGCGCAGGTTCGTGGGTAGACACTAGGGCGGCAGCGCCCGGGGGCGAAGTGTAGTGTGCCTTCGGACCGCGCGTCGGGCCGCCCATCGGCTTGCTGACGCTTTTGCCGGCGGCGTGTCGCGTTTACGCCCCGGATTTCGTACCTGCGTTGACAGGCCCGCTTCCTGCGGGTTCCCCCACACCTGCTGTTGCCCGGAGTTCCACCATGCATCTCTCTCGATTGCGCAACCTGGCTAGCTTGGCGGCGCTGGGTTTGGCCGCGCCCTGTGCGGCGGGGCCGGGCGTCTGGACCGGCAGCGGCCCCGATGGCGGCTCGGTCTATGACGTCGAGATCCATCCCACCAGTCCGGCGCTGGTCTATGCCTCCACGCGCGGCGGCATTTACCGCAGCGTCGATGGCGCCAGCACCTGGCAGCGCATCGAGAACGGCTTTGGCGCCGGCAGTCGCGAGGATGTCAAGCTGACCCTCGATCGCGATGCGCCCAACCAGCTGTGGGCCGTCAACTTCGGCGGTCGCCTGTTCCGCAGCAGCGACGGCGGCGACAACTGGACGCCCACCGGATGGACCTCGACTTCGCCAGTGCGGGCGATCGCCGATGTGCCAGGAGTCAGCGGTCAGCTGTATGTCATCGACAACAGCGGCAGCCTGCTGCGCAGCACAGACAACGGTACGACCTTCGCGCCCCTGGGCTTGACCTTGCCCCTGCAGCCCATCGCCGAGCTGCGTCTGTTTACTCAGCCGGGCCGCCCTTTGGAGCTGGTGGTTGGCGTGAGCTACGTGACCGGCACGGGCGGTCCGGACACGCGCGTCGCCCTGCACCGCAGCGTCGACGGCGGCGCCAGCTTCACCCCGCTGCTGACCCTGCCGGCGGAAGCATCGATGTTCGCCGTCGACTTCAGCCGTGGCCCCGGTACGCGCCTGTATGCCGCGGCCAACGGCCAGCTCTGGCGCAGCAACGACGATGGCCTGAACTGGACGCTCACGGGCTTGTCCGCCCAGCGTGTGCGCGCCCATCCCAGCGTCGCCGATACCGTCTGGCTGGGGCAGTCGCTGCAGGACGGCAGCGGCAATCTGCGCCGCAGTACCGACGGCGGCGTCTCGGCAGTCGACATCGCCACCGGGCTGTCGCCCAACCCGGGCTACGGCTCGACCGCGGCGGTGTCGGAGATCGTCTTGCACCCGCAGTACCCGACGGTGCCGCGGCTGTTCGTGGCGGCGGTCGACGGCGGTCTGTTCGTCTCCGACAACGACGGCGTGAGCTTCAGCACGGCCCAGCAGGGGCTGGCGTCGATCAACGTGCGCGCGCTGGCGGTGCTGCCCAACCCGGCCTTCGCCGGCACCAGCAACCGGCGCATCTACGCGGGCTACGGCGATGCCTTCAACGCCGCCCTGCCGCTGCACTGGAGCATCAACAGCGGCGCGACCTGGACCGGCCGCAGCGTCGGCCTGCGCGGTCTGCAGGTGCGCAGCCTCGCGATCGATCCGACCACGGTCGGCAACAGCGCGGGTGCCCTGGCCTCGACGGTGATCTATGCCGGCGGGCGCTCGGCGCAGCCCTTGGCGCTGCGCAATGCCGGCCTGTACAAGAGCAGCGACGGCGGCAACAGCTGGGTCAGCATCGAGGCCGGCCTGCCGACGTCAGGCACGCCCGCCGCCGCGTTCCTTGGCACGGTGCGCCAGATCACCCTCGACCCGCGCTCCTGCGCCAGCCCGCCGGTCAGCGGTGCCTGCACGAGCGGGCCGCTGCAGACCCTGTATGCGACCAGCAACGGCTTCTCGACGTCCGTGGTGGGTGTGGACGGCGTGCGCCGACAGCAGCTGAGCCATCGTGTCATCAAGTCGACCAATGGCGGGGGGCTCTGGGCGAACGCCGAGACCGGCCTGCCGCTGCAGTACGGCCCGGTCCAGGGCACTGCGCCCAACGAGTTCCAGAACCTGCGCAGCTGGGCGGTGCCGGTACCGCTGGTGCTGAACCCGCAGAATCCGCAGGTGGGCTATCTGGGCACCTTCCTCAGCACCAGCGATGACATTTCCCTGACCCCGCCGACCCTCGCCAGCGGCGTGTTCAAGACCGTCGACGGCGGCGCCACCTGGAACCACGCCAGCGCGGGCTTGCCGACCTATCCGGGCAGCAGCGCCACCGCGTTCGATGTGCTGGCCTTGGCCATCCATCCGACCAATCCGGACATCCTCTGGGCCACCGCGGTCAATCTGCGCGACGGTGTCAATCCGCGCCAGGGCTTCGTCTACAAGAGCACCAACGGCGGCGTGAGCTGGAGCAACAGCTCGACGGGCTTGAGCACGGACGTCGACATTCGCGCCCTGCTGGTCGATGCCGGCAACCCGAACGTGCTGTACGCGGCCGGTGCGGGCACGCTGTCCAACCCCGGCTCGGTGTTCAAGAGCGAGGACGGCGGCGCCAGCTGGCGTTCGCTGAGCGTGGGTCTGCCGGCAGATGCCGCGCTGGCCCTGCATATCGACCCCTTCAACCCGACCCTGCTGTACGCCGGCACCAATGCCGCGGTCTGGCAGATCGAGCAGGTGCCCGATGCCGATGGCGACGGCGCGCCCGACCAGGTTGAGGGCAATGCGCCCAACGGCGGCGATGGCAACGGCGACGGCCAGTCCGATGCGCAGCAGGCGCGCGTGGGCTCCGCCATCGCACTGCTGGGCGCGCGCGCGGGCGATGGCAAGCAGGCGCTGGTGGCGGGCTCGTTCACTGCCACCGTGGTCAGCGGCACCGGCGCCGGCTGTCAGCGCCTGAACGATGTGCAGGGCGTGGTCGCCGCCCGCAACGGCCGCGACTGGCTGCCGGGCGGTGAAGGCCTGGGGCGCTTCTTCGCCTACCCGCAGGACCTGGTGCGCTTCGAGCTGCGCGAGTGCAGCGAGGCCGTGGTGGACATCCGCTTCCACGCCCCGGGCCTGGATTTCGGCGGATCCGACTGGAGCTGGCGCATGTACGGCCCGTCGCAGCCGGGCAACGATGCCAGCATGGGCTGGTACGACCTGTCCTCGCGCGCGCAGCGCATCGATGCCCGCACCTGGCGAGTCAGCCTGCAGGCCAACGAATTCGGCAGCTACCGCCCGAGCGACAGCGCCATCCTGTTCGTCGGTGGCCCGGCCTTCTTCGCCACGGGCGTGTTCGGCAACGGCTTTGAGGCCACGCCCTGAGCCTGTCGTGATCCAGCGCTCGGCTCCGTAGCACGCCCGGTCCGCATGAAGCAGAGGGAAGCACGATGAAGAACGCAAAGCTGTTGGGTGGCTGCCTCGCCGTGGCCCTGCTGTTGCTGGTGGTCGGCGGCGGAGCGCTGTACTGGATCGTGCTGCGGCCGCTGTGGCAGGGCGCCAGCGCTCTGGTCGACACGGCCCAGCAGTGGCAGCAGGTAGCGCAGCTGGAGCAGGAGGTGCGCAATCGCGAGCCCTTCCAGGCACCCTCCGACGGCCGTCTCGACGCCGGTCGCGTGGCCGCACTGGTGGCCGTGCAGCAGGCCATGTCGGCGCGGCTTGGCGATCGCTGGCAGCAGCTGGAGGCCAAGTACGAGGAGCTCAAATCCGACCAGCAGCCCGACGGCCGCGAGCCCGGCGTACAGGACATGTTCGTCGCCTATGCCGACATCGCCGGCCTGATCGTCGAGGCCAAGCGCGCCCAGGTCGAAGCCCTGAACGCGCAGGGGCTGTCGCTGGAGGAGTACCGCTGGATCCGCGCGCAGTCGTTTGCCGCACTCGGTCTCGCGACACAGGGCGGCGCACCGGCCGCGCTGGCCGGCAGCGAGGTCGCCGCGAACGCCGAACTGCTGCGCCCGCATCGCGATCTTCTCGTCAAGACAGCAGCCAGCGCCTGGCTGGGGTTCTGAGAGCCTCTTTGCTCCGCATCGCGGTGCGGGTGCTTCTGAAGAATCTCGAGTTCGTCAGCTTGCGCACCGTGTAGGAGCCTGCTCGCAGGCGACCGCGGCCTGCGCCTCGCACCCACCTTGCGCCCGGCCCTCAGCCTGCGGGTCGCGAGCAAGCTCGCTCCTACAAACAGCCGGGATCGGGATTTGGGATTCGTACAGCCCCCACTGCCACTGCCAAGCGCACGCTCTGCTCTTTGTAGGAGCCTGCTTGCAGGCGACTGCAGCCTGCGCCCAGCGCCGACCTTGCGCCCGGCCCTCACCCTGCGGGTCGCGAGCACGCTTGCTCCTGCAAGCAGACGGGATTCGGGATTCGGGATTCGTAGAGCCCCACGGCCACTGCCAAGCGCAGCCCCTGCGCCTTGGTCTGGG
Source organism: Lysobacterales bacterium (assembly GCA_014946745.1). Lineage (NCBI taxonomy): Bacteria > Pseudomonadati > Pseudomonadota > Gammaproteobacteria > Lysobacterales > Lysobacterales bacterium. Next base: position 60,494 of record JADCRD010000003.1, read on the forward strand.
GCCGGCGGCGCGGTGGACCCGGCGCGCTGCACGGGCGGATGTGCGGAACCGTCTCCGGTGGGCCTTTCGACCCTTCCGTCGCGCGCGCGGGCTACCCCATACTCCGGCGTACAGCTGTTGGAGCGCGCTCTCGAATGCACAGTCACACCTTTGCCGGCGCGGCCGGACTGCGACTCGCCGCGAGCGTGGGTGGCCCGCTGGAGGGCCAACCGATTGTGCTGCTGCACGGCGGTGGCCAGACCCGCCACGCCTGGCGTCACGTCGCCGCGGATCTCGCCCGCGCCGGTCGCCGCGTCATCAGCCTTGATCTGCGCGGCCACGGCGACAGCGCCTGGTCGGCCGAGGCCGACTACAGCTTCGACGGCTTCGCTGCCGACCTGCGCGAAGTGCTGGCAACGCTGACCGAACCCCCGGCCCTGGTCGGCGCCTCACTGGGCGGGCTGACCTCGCTGCTGGTCGCGGGCGAAGACCCGCCGGTCGAGCTGCGCGCGCTGGTGCTGGTCGATGTGGTCCCGCGCCTGGAGCGCGAGGGCGTGATGCAGATCGTGCGCTTCATGCTGGCGCATGCCGACGGCTTCGCCAGCCTCGATGAGGCCGCCGATGCTGTCGCCGCCTACCTGCCGCATCGCCCGCGCCCGGAGAGCGCCGCCGGCCTGCGCAAGAACCTGCGCGAGGGTGCCGATGGCCGCCTGCGCTGGCACTGGGATCCAAAGCTGCTGCTCGGCGAGCGCGTGCCCGACCCCGAGCCCGCCATCGCGCGCTTCGAGGCAGCGTGTCGACACGTGCGCGTGCCGACCCTGCTGGTGCGCGGCGCGCGCAGCGAGATGGTGACCGAGGCGGGCGTGCAGGATTTTCTGCGCCTGATTCCCGCCGCCGAGTACATCGACGTGAGCGAGGCCGGCCACATGGTCGCCGGCGACGATAACGACGCCTTCAACGTGGCGGTCAAGAATTTCCTGGCGCGGCTGCCGTGAACCTGATTGCCGCTCCGCGCACCGCGACCCCCATAGGGTGGGTCTTGACCCATCATGAGCTGGATACTCGCCTCGGACTTCGCTTGTCGGCTGCCGCTGGCAGCCGATGCTGTCCGGAGCCCGAGCGAAGCGAAGGTCGGTCGGGGGAGAGGGGTGGAAGTCCTGCGGCGAGCGTTGCCCCCTCTCCCCAACCCCTCTCCCGCGAGGGGAGAGGGGCTCGCCCCGGTGGCCTGCGAGGCTGCGCCCCAGCCCAAGCCCAAGCCCAAGCCCAAGCCCAAGCCCAAGCCCAAGCCCAAGCAGCAGCCTCACGCGCTCGCCCATAAGCACGTCCGCCCATCCCTCTCCAAGCCCATCGGAGCCCCCATGCCCCTTCCCGCCTTGCTCGAAAACCGCCTGCGTCTGCCGCTCGTTGGCGCGCCGATGTTCATCGTCTCCGGCCCCGAGCTGGTGGCCGCGCAGTGCAAGGCCGGCATCGTCGGCAGCTTTCCATCGCTCAACGCGCGGCCGCTGTCGCAGCTGGACGAATGGCTGGCCCAGCTCAGCGAGGACCTCGGCGCGGCGCATGCGGCCTCAACGCCAGGCGACCCGGTGGCGCCCTTCGCGGTCAACCTCATCGTGCACGCCAGCAACAATCGTCTGGCCGAGGATCTGAAGCTGGTCGAGAAGTACCGGGTGCCTGTGGTGATCACCAGCCTGTCGCCGCCCGCGGAAGTTGTTGCGGCCGTCCACGGCTACGGCGGCGTGGTCTTCCATGACGTGATCAGCCGGCGTCATGCGGAGAAAGCCGCGGCGCAGGGCGTGGACGGGCTGATCGCCGTCTGCGCCGGTGCGGGCGGCCATGCGGGCCCCTTGAGCCCGTTCGCGCTGGTGCGCGAGATCCGCCAGTTCTATCCGGGCACGATCCTGCTGTCGGGGGCGATGGCCTCGGGCGCGGACGTGCTGGCGGCGCAGGCGATCGGTGCGGATCTCGCCTACCTCGGCACGCGCTTCATCGCCACGCCGGAGGCGCGCGCGGTCGACGACTACAAGCAGATGCTGGTGGACTGCCGCGCCGAGGACATCGTCTACAGCTCGCTGTTCACCGGGGTCAAAGGCAACTATCTGAAGCCCAGCATCACCCGCGCCGGCTTCGATGCCGACAACCTGCCCGAGGCCGACAAATCGAAGATGGACTTCGGCTCCGGCGGCAATACCGATGCCAAGGCCTGGAAGGACATCTGGGGCGCAGGGCAGGGCGTGGGCGGCATCCATGCGGTGCAGCCGGTGCGCGAGCTGGTGCTGCAGATGCAGGCCGAGTACCGCGAGGCCGTGCAGCGGCTGGAGCGCATCCGCTCGACCTGAGTTCGCGCCCGACCCCGCGGCTTTCGACGCCCTGGCCCGATGCAGTGCAGCATCTGGCCGCGGGCGGCCCCCTCCGGTATCGTTCCGGCGCATGAACTACGCCTCGGACTCGCCAGCGCGCGTGCGGCAGCGCGACCCCTGGCGCGCGCTGCGCTATGCGCTGCGCGTGCCGGTGCTGCTGCTGCACCTGCTGCTGTGCCTGCCGCTGACCGTGCTGTTGATCAACCCGATCACCCGGCGCATCGGCCGCGGCCGCGACCGCCTCGACTTCCGCGTGATCCGCCTGTGGTCGACCGGACTGCTGCGAATCTTCGGCTTTCGCATCCGCCAGTACGGTCAGCCCCTTCCCGGGGGCGTGCTGTTCGTCGCCAACCATGTCGCCTGGCTCGACATCACCCTGATGCACAGCCGCCATGTGGTGGGCTTCGTCGCCAAGGCCGAGATCAGCCGCTGGCCGCTGATCGGCTGGCTGGCCAGCCGCGGCGGCACCATCTATCACCATCGCGGCAACAACGAATCCCTGCACGGCGTCATGCACCAGATGGTGACCCGCCTGCAGGCAGGGCTGCCGGTCGGTGTCTTCCCCGAGGGACGCACCACCGACGGTCTGAAGGTGCACACCTTCCATGCGCGGATCTTCCAGCCGGCGCTGGCGGCCGGCGCCATCGTGCAGCCCGTGGCCCTGCGCTACGGCGAGCGCGGCAGCGCCCAGGCTCTGGTCGCCTTCCAGCCGGGCGAGAGCTTCCTGCAGAATTTCCTGCGCGTGCTGGGCGACCCGCCGCGGGTCGCCGAGGTGCATTTCCTCGCGCCGATCGAACCCAGCGACGAGGGGCGGCGGCGCATCGCCGAGACTGCGCGCGCGCAGATCGCCGAGGCGATGGACAGCTGATGCGGGCGGAGTTCCAGCCGCCGCGTCTGCTGCGCAATCCCCACCTGCAGTCGGTGCTGGCCAGCAGCCGGCTGCGTCGCTATGCGCTGAGCGCGCGCTCGCGCTTGGAACACGACGCCGAGGTGAGCGAACTGCACTGCCCCGGCGGCGCGCGCCTGCAGGGCTTCATCACCCGCCAACAGGCCAGCCCCGAAAGCCGCGGGCTGGTGATGCTGCTGCACGGCTGGGAGGGCAGCGCCCGCTCGAACTACATCCTCGATACCGGCAGCGAGCTGCTCCAGCGCGGCTTCGACGTGTTCCGGCTCAACTTCCGCGACCACGGCGATACCCATCACCTGAACCCGGAGTTGTTCAGCTCGAATCGCATCGAGGAAGTGGTTGAGGCCGTCGCCCTGGTGCAGCAGCAGTACGCGCCGCCGCGCTTCGCGGTGGCGGGCTTCTCGCTCGGCGGCAACTTCGCGCTGCGGGTGGCGCTGCGCGCCCCCGCGGCGGGCATCCGCCTCGATCATGCGGCGGCCGTGTGCCCGGTCATCAGCCCCGAGGCGGGCTTGAGCGCGATCGAGCGCGCGCCCTGGTTCTACGAGCACTACTTCATGCTCAAGTGGACCGGTTCGCTGAAGCGCAAGCAGCTGCTGTTTCCCGAGCGCTACCGTTTCACCCCGACGGAGTTCCGCAGCGGCATGCGTGAGCTCACCCGCATCCTGGTCGAACGCCACACCGCGCTGGGCAGCCTTGACGCCTACCTCGACAGCTACTCGATCGCCGGCGACCGGCTGGCGCCGCTGCAGGTGCCGGTGAGCATCCTCACCGCGGCCGATGACCCGGTGATCCCGGTGGCCGACTTCCACCAGCTGCAGCTGCCCGCGCACGCGCGGCTGCAGATCGCGCGCCACGGCGGCCACTGCGGCTTCTTCGACGGCTTCAACGCGCGCAGCCACGCCAGCCACTGGGTCGCCGAGCGTATCCAGCATGCGCTGGACGGACACGCCCGGTAGCCTCGTGGCGCGCTGCACTTCGGCGCCGTCCGGGGCACTGATAGACTCGCGGGCTTTCGTCTTCCAGGCCCCGCCTCATGCTCCAGCCCATCCAGGACGCGCTGCGGCGCAACGAACCCGATACCGCGATCCGTCTGGCGCGCGAAGCGCTGACCAGCCTGCCGAGCAGCCCAGACCTGCTGCATCTGCTGGCCCTGGCGCTGCTGCAGAAGGGCCGGCGCGAGGAGGGCGAGGACACGCTGGCACAGGCGATCGCGCTGGCGCCGCACCGCGGCGCCTTTCTGCTGACGCGCGCCGACCTGGCCTCCGCACGGGGCGATCTTGAGGCCGCCTACGCTGATCTGCGGCAGTCCGTCGAACTGGATCCGAACCTGCTGGCGGGCTACGTGGGGCTTGCCCGTCTGGAGGTGCTGCGCGGTGAGCTGGATCTCGCCGAGACCCGCATCAAATACGGCCGCCGCATCGACGCGGAGAACCCCGCACTGCTGCGCGCCGAGGCGGAGCTTGCGGCGGCGCGCGGAAACCTTGATGCCGCACTCTCTGCGCTCGATCGCGCTCTGAAGCAGCAGCCCAACCACCCCGATCTGCATTACGACCTGGCCATGATCCTGCAGCGCCGCGGCCTGCCCGCGGTCGCCGCGCAGGCCCTGCGCAATTGCCTGAAGCTCGCGCCCGGGCTGCGCGTGGCTGAGCGCATGCTGGTGACCGTGCTGCTGGATGCCAACGAGATTCCAGCCGCCCAAGAGCAGCTGCTGGAGATTCTGCGCAAGGAGCCGGGCGACGCCGGCGCCTGGGGGCTGCTGGGACAGATCGCGCATTCCTTGGGCAACGCCGCCGGGGCCGAGCAGGCGACCCTGCAGAGCCTCGTCCTCGCGCCCGAGCAGCCCGCGCTGATCGGCCGCCTGCTCGATCTGTGGAACCGCGCCGATGCGCTGCCGCGCGCGCGCGCCGCCCTCGACGCGCTGCTGGAGCAGCATCCGCAGGTCACCGCGTTCTGGAACGCGCGCTTCAGCCTCGACCTCTCCTCGCCGGAAGGTGAGAGCGTGCTGGAACGCTGGCGCCTGGCCCAGCCGAACAGCCTCGATATGCGCGAGGCCACGGCCCAGCGCGCGGCCACGCTCGGCGATCACACGCTCGCCGAGCAGATCGCGACCGAAGTCCTGGCGGTGGAGCCCCAGCGCGTCGGCGCAGCCCTGATCCTGGTCAACGGCGAGCGCCAGCGCGATCCGGCGGCGGCGCTGGAGCGTCTGGCCGCGCTTGCGCAGCGCCCGCTCAACCTGCCGCTGAGCCGCAGCATCGCAAGCCTGCGCGGACTTCTGCTGGACCGCTTCGACCGCATCGACGAAGCCCATGACGTGTGGTTCGGGGTGCACGCGGTGCAAGCCGACCAGCCCCTGCCGGGCCTGCCGCTGCCCGCGCTGCTGCCTGCAGGCCCGGCGCTGGCGGCAGAGGCTCCGCGTGGCGCCGCCGCGCGCTTCCTGTGGCCGCTGCCGGGCACTCCGGTCGGCACCGTGCTTTCGTGCCTTGGTGCACTCGCGCCCTTCCTGGTCGATCGCCTTGGCAACCCGCGTCGCATCGACGGCCTGGGGCCGCTGCGCCCGCAGGCGGGACACCACGGCGAGCAGGGTGCGGAAGCGGTATGGCGTGAGCAGATCGCGCAGGTCGGCGTCGCGCCCGAGCAGGTGGTGGACGTGCTGCCGCACGTCGACGCCGCCGTGCTCTCGGCCCTGCCGGAGGCGCGCCTGCTGGTGCTGCTGTCCGACCCGCGCGAGCTGCTGCTGAACTGGATCGCCTTCGGCTCGCTGCAGAACTATTCCGTGCAGAGTCCGCAGCGGATGGCCGTCTGGCTGGCTGAAGCGCTGGAGCAGCTGCGCCTGCGCCTGGCCGCCGAGCCTACGCGCGTGCACCTGCTGACCGTCGATGCGCTGGCCGCGGACCCCCAGGCGGCGCTGCGCGAGGCGGCCACATTCCTCGGGCTCGAGGGCGAGCCCGGCGACTACGCGAATGCACGCAGCGCAGCCGGCGATGTCTTCGAGCTTGCGCCCGGGCGCTGGCGCAGCTATGCCAGCGGCGCGCTGGGCGAGGCCTTCGAACTGCTTGCGCCGACCGCGGAAGCCCTGGGCTTCACGCGCTGAGGCCGACGCGCCGCGCCCGCCTCAGGCGCGCGCGGCGCTGAGCACGCGCGCGGGTGGCGACGGCGTTGCCAGCACTGCCGTGAAGCCGGGCGCCGGCGCGAAGCGCAGGAAGCGCCATGCGGCCGCATCGCCGGCCTCGGCAGGCGCCGCCAACAGTCTCGGTTGAGTCGCCCGCCGGTCAAGGTCGAAGACCCAGGCGTCCAAGCGGTTGCGCAGGCCGCTGCCGGTCGCCTTGCAGGCGGCTTCCTTGGCCGTCCAGGCCTGCAGAAACGTCTGCTCGCGCAGAGAGTCGGGCAGGGCGGACAGGGCCTCGAACTCACTCGATGCGAAGTAGCGGCGCGCCAGCCGCAGCGCGGGCATGCGGCGGTCCGCGCGCTCCAGATCCACGCCAATGCGCAGCCCGTTCGCCACCGCCAGCAGACAGCCACCGACGGTGTCGCTCAGGCTGAACTGCAGCCCGGGCAGACGCGATTCCTGCAGGAAGGGTCGCCCGCGCGGCTCGCGACCGAAGCGCAGCGCGGCCGGCGGCAGGTCGGCATAGGGGGCGAGCGCCGAGCGCAGCAGCGCCTCCAGCCCGTCGCGGCGGCCGCCGGGGCGCGGCTCCGGTGCCGGTGACCACAGCAGGTGCACGTCGCCGGGTTCGAGGTCAGGCAGGTCGCTCATGGCCGGCAAGCATGCCACGGCGGGAACGGGCCAGCTTGCCGGAGGGGCTTGACACCGGCATAATGCGCGGCTCGCTGTGTCCAGCCGATCCGTCGGCCGGTGTTTCAGGGCTTGCGCAGTCGCCCGCGAACGCACCGTCTGGCCAGCGCCGTTGTCTCCCGACTGTGCGCCAGCGCCTTCCTGTGAGGGTGCTGCGCGGGGCCGCTGTCGCCCTGGCCAAGGGCGGCTCCACAGCTACCATCGAGGTGCGCCATGGCACGCGTTTGCCAAGTGTCCGGAAAGGCCGTTCAAAGCGGCAACAATGTTTCGCACGCCAACAACAGAACCCGCCGCCGCTGGCTGCCGAACCTGCACGAGCGCCGGTTCTGGGTCCCCAGCGAGAAGCGCTGGGTCAAGCTGCGCGTTTCCACCCACGCCCTGCGCACCATCGACAAGAACGGCATCGAAGCCGTGATCGCCGAGCTGCGCGCCCGCGGCGAGAAGATCTAAGGAGCGATAGTCATGGCATCCAAGCGCGACAAGATCCGCCTGATCTCCTCCGCCGGCACCGGTCACTTCTACACGACCGACAAGAACAAGAAGACCATGCCGTCGAAGATGGAAATCAAGAAGTACGATCCCGTGGTTCGCAAGCACGTGATGTACAAGGAAGGCAAGATCAAGTAACCGAAGCCCCGCTTCGGTTGCAGCTGATCTCACCCGGGCCCGCTTGACGCGGGCCCGGGTTTTTTGTGGCCCCGGAAACCTGGCGCCATCGAAGCGGCGAGCGCCGCTCTCGCCTCGCCAGCCGAGGGTCAGGACACCGCTCGGCAAGCGACCTGCAGGCATGCCAAGCCGGACGCAGGGCGCACGGCGCGGCCGCTGGCCAGAGCCCTGCGGCTACACTGGCGCCCGAGCGCCGGGCCGCTTCCACCCGGCGCGCCTGTTCTGTTTCTCCGGAGACCTGCGTGAGCGACACGCCGCCTCGCCCCGAAACCTCTCCCGCCCCGGCCAAGCGCGGTCGCGGCCTGCTCTGGTTCGCCCTGGTCCTGCTGGCCGCAGCCGGCGGCGGCGCGGGCTATGTCCACTACGAGCTGCAGCGCGTGCGCGGTGCGGCGGTCGACGCCGAGGCCTGGCGGCTGGAGGCGGAGGCCCTGAACGCGCGGCTGTCGGCGCTGGATCGCCAGCTTGCGCAGTACGACGGCGGCCGCCGCAGCCTGGACGAGCGCACCGCTGAACTGGCCAGCAACCAGCGCGTGATCCGTCAGGAGCTGCTCGGTATGGGCGAGCGCGCAGCCACCATCGAAGACGCCGTCGCCCGCCTGTCAGATCAGCGCCTGCGCGGCGAGATCGCGCTCAAGCTCAACGAAATCGAAGGTCTGCTGGTGCTCGCCGACCAGCGCCTGCTGCTGGCGCGCGATCGCGCCGGCGCGCGCACCGCCCTGCAGCTTGCGCTGTCGGCGCTCGATACCATCGAGGATCCGCTCTACGCCGGTCTCGCCCTGCCGCTGCGCGCTGAGCTGGCGCAGCTCGATGCTCTGCCGGCCGATCCCCTGCCGGGACTGCGCGCGACCCTGGCGAACGCACTGTCGGCGCTGCCCGGCCTGCCGCGCGCGCCCCTGCAGGAAGCCCGCGGCGCGGCCTCGGCCGGCATGGGCCGACTGCAGCAGGCGCTGTCCGGTCTGGTCACCGTGCGCCGCACCGACGAGGCCGCGGCCGTGCTGACCGGCAGCGCGCGCGAGGCCGCGCTGGAAGCCCTGCAGCTCGACCTGCGCGTGGCTCTGCTCGCCGCCGAGGCCCGCGATGCAGACGCCCTGTCGGCAGCGCTGTCGCGCGCGCAGTCCGCCTTCGCCCGGCTGTTCGATGCGGACGATGCGCGCGTTCGCGGGCTCAGCGAAGCGCTGGCCGCCCTGAAACCCGCCGATCTCGCCGCCCCGCTGCCCACGCTTGGCGCCAGCCTGGCCGAGCTGCGCGCCTTGCGCGGCAGTCGCCCGCGGCTGCCGGAGGCGTCCGATCCGCCGTCGCCCGCGATTGAAGCCCCGCCGGCGGCTGCGGATCCCGTCGAGCCCGAGCCAGCGCTTCTGCTTGAGCTTGAGCCCGAGACGGAAGGCGAGCCCGGGTCGCGCGCATGAAGAGCTACCGCCTGCTGCTGTGGGGCCTCGGCCTGGCCGCGCTGGGCGCCCTGCTGTTCGGCCTGCTGGCCGAAGACCCCGGCTATCTGCTGCTCGAGTGGCGGGGCTATGCCATCGAGTCCACCGCGGTCGCCGCACTGGCCCTGGTCGCGGCGGCCTGGCTGCTGCTGCGCATCGTCCTGGGCCTGCTGCTATGGCCGCTGCGCGCCTGGCGTCGGCACGGCGAGCGCACCGCGCGCCGGCGTCTGGCCGATGGCTTGCTGGCCGCCCAGCGCGGCGAGCATGCCACCGCGCTGAAGCTGCTCAACCGCGTCGCGCGGCGCGCCCGCTTTCGCGTGCCGGCGCTGATGGCGGCGGCGGACAGCGCGCGTGCGCTGGCCGACGACGCGGCCGAGCAGCGCGCGCTGTCCGCGCTCGACGACGCCGACGCCGAGTCGGCGCGACTGGCGCGTTCGCGTTCGCTGCTCGCGCGCGGCGATGCGGCGGCCGCCCTCGTCTTGCTGCGCGCCGCCGCCGAGCCGGCGGCGCCGGCCATCCGTGTTGAGCGCATGCGCGCGGCGCTGGCCGAAGGCGAGGCCGGTGCTGCCCTGCAGGATCTGCGTGCGCTGAAAGCCGGCGCCGCCACGGTGCCGGCCGAGCTGGAAGCCGAGACGCTCGCCGCGGCGCTGCGCCACAGCCCCGACATCGAGCTGCTGCGCCAGCGCTTGGCCGAACTGCCGCGCAGCGCCCGCATCGAGCCGAGGCTGGTGGCCGCCTTCGCCGACCGCGCACGCGCGCTGGGGGCGCCCGAACTCGGCGACGACGCCATTGAGCACGCCCTGCGCAAGCAGTGGGACGAAACGCTGGTGGCCGACTACGGCCGCGCGGCACGCGGCGACCAGCGCGAGCGCATCCGCCGCGCCGAAGCCTGGCTGGAGGAGCACCCTGGCAGCCCGGCCCTGCAGCTGGCCCTGGGCCGCCTGTGCCGGATCGACGGCCTGTGGGGCAAGGCCGAGGCCCACTTGCTGCGTGCCAGCCACGGTCCGCACGCGGCCGCGGCCTGGGAGGAGCTGGCCTTGGCCTTTGTCGCGCAGGGCGAAGAGCTGCGCGCGCGGCAGGCCCTGCAGAACGCGCTTGCCGCCCAGCGCGGGCAGGTGGCCTCCACGCTCACGGCGCGGGCGCGCACTGCGCTTGGCGTCGGCAGCGAAGCCATCGAACGCCGCAGCTCGATGGGCGTGCCCCTGCTGGCCGACGGCAGCGCGCCGCAGGCGGATTGACCCTACGCACGAATCGGCTCAGGGACACCCTCGGAAATGGCAGGCCAGACAGTCTGCCTTTCAGGCCAGACAGTCTGCCTTTTCTGTTGCCGGCTGCGGCTACCAGCTGCCGATGTTCGGCATCGAGGCCCAGGGCTCGGCCGGCGGCAGCGCCTCGCCCTTCTGCAGCAGCTCCACCGAGATCAGGTCCGGGCTGCGCACGAACGCCATGCGGCCATCGCGCGGCGGGCGGTTGATCGTGATGCCACGCGCCTGCAGGTGCGCACAGGTGGCGTAGATGTCGTCGACGGCGAAGGCCAGATGACCGAAGTTGCGGGCCGACCCATAGGCCTCATCGTCGTAGTTGTACGTCAGCTCGACCTCGGCTTCGGGGTTCTCGGGCGCCGCCAGATAGACCAGCGTGAATCGCCCCTGCGGGTAATCGCGGCGACGCGTCTCGACGAGGCCGAGCCCGTCGCACCAGAACTTCAGCGACGCGTCCAGATCGCGGACGCGGACCATGGCGTGGAGGTACTTCATGGGATTGGGGATTGGGGATTGGGGATTCCCGAGCGTAGCGGAGTCATCGCCGAACTGGCGTGTCAGGGTTCAGCCGTGGCCATGCCAGGTGCCAGTCACTGCTCTCAGGGGCTCCGCGCGCGAGCGTGCCCACGAGACTTGCTTTGCTCGCAATGGTTCAATCCCCAATCCCCAATCCCCAATCCCGGCTCAAAGAAACAAATCCGCCATCAGCGGATGCCCCGGCTTCACCGCATAGGGCTCGAAGTCCTCGACGCCGTGCACGCGCAGCACGTCCTCGTCGATCAGGAACTGGCCGTTGAGGCGCGCAGCCGGTGTGGACAGCACCGCGTGGGCGGCGTCGGCGACGATCTCGGGCTTGCGGCAGCCGTCGTGGTCGACGCCCGGGATCATGTTCAGCGCATCCGTAAGGATCACCGTCTTCGGCCACAGCGCGTTTACCGCCACGCCCTGCGGACCGAACTCGGCCGCCAGGCCCATCGTGGCGAGGCTCATGCCGTACTTGGCCATGGTGTAGGCGGTGTGCGGCGCGAACCAGCGCGGGTCGAGGTTGGGCGGCGGCGCCAGCGTGAGGATGTGCGGGTTCGCAGACTTCAGCAGGTGCGGCAGGCAGGCCTGGCTGCACAGAAACGTGCCGCGCGCGTTGACGCCGTGCATCAGGTCGTAGCGCTTCATTGGCGTGTCCAGCGCTCCGCGCAGCCAGATCGCACTGGCGTTGTTCACCAGGATATCGATGCCGCCGAAGCGTTCGACCGCTGCAGCGACGGCTGCCAGCACATCGTCTTCTTCGCGGATGTCGCACTTGAGGGCCAAGGCCTGTCCGCCCGCTGCGATCACCGCTTCAGCGGCACTGTGGATGGTGCCCGGCAGCTTTGGGTTCGGCACCGACGACTTCGCTGCGATCACCACATTCGCGCCATCGCGGGCGGCACGCAGGGCGATCGCCAGTCCGATGCCGCGCGAGGCGCCGGTGATGAACAGGGTGCGATCCTTGAGGGACATGGTGTTTGGGCTCCGGGAGGCGGGGACAGGCGTTCGAGTGTAGGCGGTGGCTGGCCGCCTTCGCGTGGGGGATCGCCGAGGACAGGGGTCGCGCCGGGCGCGGGCACGGCCTACCGCGCTTCACTTGCCGTAGCGCAGGGCGCCGCGCATGCTTGCCGGCTTGCGCGACGGGGGTCGCGCGTTGATTGGGGACACACCATGCTTCACACGATTCTGCGGGCGCCGCTGGCCGCGCTCGCTCTGCTGCTGATGATCGCGCCTGCCGGCGCGGCCTTTGCCCAAGCCACCGCCGCCTCGGCGGACGGCCTGTGGAGCGCCATCGACGAAGCCCAGGTCGCGCGCAGCGCGGAGCCGCGGCGGCTGGTGCCGCAGCGCTACCGCACCCAGCAGCTCGATCGTGCTCGCCTCGCCGATCTGCTTAGGACGGCTCCGCTCGAAGCGCAGACCCCGGCGGCGGAGAGCAGCCTGGAGCTCAGCCTGCCGACCCCCGAGGGCGATTACGCCCGCTTCCGCATCGTCGAGTCACCCATCATGGAAGCCGCGCTCGCGGCCAAATTCCCTGAGATCCGAACCTACCTCGGCCAGGGCATCGACGACCCCACCGCGACCCTGCGCTTCGATGTCAGTCCGCAGGGCTTCCGCGCCCAGGTCATCGGCTGGCGCGGTAGCTACTACGTCGACCCCTACCAGCCGCGCGATCTCGACACCTACGTGGTGTATTCGAAGGCGGATGCCCCGGATGACGGCGAGCGCCTGCGCTGCGGCGTCACCGGCCAGGAGCTGCCGAAGGACCTGCCCAACTTCCAGCAGCGCGGCGTCACGCCCAAGATCAGCTCGGGCACGGTGCGGCGCACCTACCGGCTGGCCATCGCGGCAACCGGCGAGTACACCGCTTTCCACGGTGGCACCGTGGCCGACGGGCTGGCCGCCATCGTCACCACCATGAACCGCGTCAACGGCGTCTACGAGCGCGAGCTGTCGGTGCGCATGCTGCTGGTGGCCAACAACGACCTGATTGTCTTCACCAACGGGGCGACCGATCCGTACACCAACGGCAGCGGAACGACGATGCTCGGCGAGAACCAGGCCACCCTGACGAACCTGATCGGCGGCGCCAACTACGACATCGGTCATGTGGTGAGCACCGGCGGCGGCGGCGTGGCCGCGCTCGGCTCTGTCTGCAGCGCCAGCAGCAAGGCGCAGGGCGTCACCGGTTCAGGCTCGCCCGTCGGCGACCCCTTTGACATCGACTACGTCGCCCACGAAATGGGGCATCAGTTCCGCGGCCGCCACACCTTCAACGGCTCCGGCGGCAACTGCGCGGGCGGCAACCGCAGCGCTGGCAACGCCTACGAGGCCGGCAGCGGCATCACCATCCAGGCGTACGCGGGCATCTGCGCCGCCGACAACCTGCAGCCCAACAGCGACGACTACTTCCACCGCGCCAGCCTCGACGAGATGCTGGCCTTCGTCACCACCGGCGGTGGCGCGAGCTGCGGCACCACCAATGCCACCGGCAACACCCCGCCCACCGTCAACGCGACCGCGGTCTTCACCATTCCTGCGCGCACGCCCTTCGAGTTGAGCGCCACCGGCAGCGATACCAACGGTGATTCGCTGACCTGGGTGTGGGAGCAGTTCGACCTCGGCACCACGGCCAACACTGCCGGCAGCATCGTCGATGCCGGCCAGGGCCCGCTGTTCCGTTCCTTTGCGCCCACCCTGTCCAACAGCCGCGTCTTCCCCAGCTGGCGCTGGATCCTCAACAACGCCAACGTCGCCCCGGCGACCGCACCGCTGCAGGGCAGCAGCTCGCCGAACTGGCTCACCGCCGAAGTGCTGCCGAGCACCAACCGCACGCTCAATTTCCGCGTGACCGCGCGCGACAACCGCGCGGGCGGCGGTGGCACCAACGAAGCGGCCACCGCACTGACCGTGGTCGCGGCCGCAGGGCCCTTTGTGGTCACTGCGCCCAACACCGCCGTGAGCTGGGCCACCGGCAGCGCGCAGACGATCAGCTGGGACGTGGCTGGCACCACCGCCAATGGCATCAATGCCGCCAACGTGCGGATCACCCTGTCGCTGGACGGCGGCCTCACCTGGCCGATCGAGCTGGCGGCCTCCACCGCCAACGACGGCAGCGAGAGCCTGACGATTCCCGCCAACGCACCCGCCAGCACGCAGGCGCGCGTGCGCGTGCAGGCGCTGGGCAACGTCTTCTTCGACGTCAGCGACGTGAACTTCAGCATCACCGCGAGCGGCAACACGCCGCCGACGGTCAGCGTGACCGGCACGGTGAGCACGCGCCAGGGCAGCCCCGCCGCCACGGCCAATGTCGCCACCGTCAGCGATGCCCAGCAGAGTGCGGGCAGCCTGGGCGTGGCCCTCAGTGGCGCACCTCCGGGTCTCGCGGTCAGTGCGGTGAACACGGGCGGCACCATCAGCCTGTCCGCCACCGCCAGCTGCGAGCTGGTCGCGCCGGGCGGCAACCGCGCCTATCCGCTGCAGCTCAGCGTGACCGACAGCGGCGGTGCCACCGCCACCGCGGAAGTGGTGGTGAACGTGTCGCGAAACTTGGTGCCGAGCCTCGGCGCCTATACCAACCTCACGCTCAATCGCGGCGGCAGCCAAACCGTCGTGCCCACTGCTGCGGTCGCTGACGGCAACGGCAATCTGGTGGGCGTGACCGTCAGCCCGACCACGCTCGCGGGCGGCGGCAGCGTCAGCGTTGCTGGCAACGGCACCGTCACCCTCAACGCTGGCGCCAGTACGCCCTTCGGCAGCTATCCGATCACCGTCGAGGCGGCGGACACCTGCGGTGCGATCGAGCGCCGCAGCTTCACCCTGACCGTGGCCAGCGCGCAGCCGACGCTGGAAGTGGCGTCGACCAGCCTGCCGACCGGCAACGGCCTGGTCGAGCCGAACGAGTGCAACCAGTTCAACGTCAGCCTGCGCAACATCGGCACGACTGCGGCCACCGCGGTGAGCGCGAGCCTCGCGACCACCACGCCGGGCGTCAGCATCGCCCAGGGCAGCACGACCTTCGCCGACATCGCCGGCAATGGCGGCAGCCAGACCAGCCAGACGCCGTTCCAGATCAGCACCTCGGCCGGCCTTGCCTGCTTCGGCAACATCGACCTGCAGCTCACCGTGACCTACAGCGGCGGCGGCGGGCCCTTCAGCAGCACGATCCAGCTGCCCGTGGGCCAGCCGGCGTCGCCGAACTACACCTTCACGCCCAGCAGCGGCGCCACCCTGCCGGGCGGCGGCACCCTGGTCGCCGGCACCCAGGCCGACGATGCGGTGGTCAATCTCAGCGTGCCGGCGGGCTTCGCCTTCAGCGTCTACGGGCAGAGCTACACCGGCGGAGAGACGCTGCGCGTCAGCACCAATGGCAATCTGCAGCTGGTCGGTAGCGGCGGGTCTGCCGGTTGGACCAACACCGCGCTGCCCAGCGCCGGCAACGGCGACAGCGGTGCGGGCGCCTTCCCGACCTCGGCGGCGGTGCTGCTGCCCTACTGGGATGACCTCGACCTGCGCACCGCCGGCTCGCCGGGCGCGGGCGTCTACCAGCAGGTGACGGGCACCGCGCCCAACCGCCGCTGGCTGATCGAGTGGCGCGGGAAGCATGTCGACGACACCAGCATCGCGCAGACCGTGAACTTCGCCATCGAGTTCGTCGAGGGCAGCCCGCAATTCAGCTACCTCTACGCGCAGACCGGCAACACCAATGCCAACGGCGTGTCGGCCAGCGTGGGCGCACAGGCGGCCACCACCGGCAGCCAGTTCACCCAAGTGTCAACCGCACAGGGCGGCATCACCCCGGGCCTGCGCCTGACGGCGGCGCGCCCTGCGGCGATCTGCAGCCAGGGCAGCGGTGGCTGTGGTCCCCAGGTGTCGGTGCTGCTGATCGAGAGCAGCGGCAGCACCACCGCCAGCGAAGGCGGCGCGGGCGATACCTACAGCGTGAGCCTGAGCGCCGTGCCTTCGGGCACCGTGAGTTTCACCGCCAGCCCTGACGCCCAGCTGCAGATCAGCCCGAGCAGCCTGCAGTTCGACGCCCTGAACTGGAACCTGCCGCAGACGATCACCGTCAGCGCCGTCAACGACACCGTGGTCGAAGGCACGCACAGCGGCGTCATCACCCACAGCGTCAGCGGCGGCGGCTACAGCGGCGTCAGCGTGCCGCCGATCACGGTGGCCATCACCGACGACGACGTCGCCACCCTCAGCACCCAGGGCGTGGCGGTGGCCGAAGGCGACAGCGGCACCACGCCCATGATCTTCACCCTGCAGTTGAGCGGCCGGGTCGCGGGCGGCTTCAGCGTCAGCTACGCCACCCGCGCCGGCACCGCGACCGCGGGCACGGACTTCGTCGCCGCCACCGGCAGCGTCAGCTTCGACGGCAGCGCCAACCCCTCGCGCACGGTCACCGTGCAGCTGCAGGGCGACAGCGTCGCCGAAGCCGACGAGACCCTGTTCCTCGACCTCGTCAGCAGTACGCCGGGCGTGCTGCTGGCGCCGGACTCTCCGCAGGGCAGCATCGTCAACGACGACTTCAGCGCCGACCTGCGCCTGCGTCTGTCGCGCCTGCCGGGCACGGTCAGCGCCGGTGCTGCGATCACCTATGTGGTCGACGTCGACAACGCCAGCACCCTGCTCGCGGTGCCGCAGGCGAGCCTGAGCTTCGCGCCGGCGGCGCAGCTTCAGGGAGTGACTTGGACCTGCACCGCGCCCGCCGGCTCAAGCTGCTCGGCGGCCAGCGGCAGCGGCGCCCTGCCGACCGTCGCACTCGGCACGGGCGGCAGCGCCCGCCTGCAGATCACCGCGACGGTGGCGGCAGGCACCGCCCTGGGCACGCGCTTCGGCAGCAGCGCCACCGTGAGCCCAGTGGCGCCGTTCACCGACCCGGTGCCGGGCAACAACAGCGCCAGCCTGCAGAGCACCGTCGGCATCGACGATGTCTTCGCCAACGGCTTCGAGTAAGCCCGCCGCAGCGCGTTGAACGCAGAAGGGCAGGCCTTGCGGCCTGCCCTTCTGCTTTCCGACACGCGGCCCCGCGCCGGCCGGCCCGAGCCAATCTGCATTTCACGCGCACGCGCCCACACTCCCGACCATGCATCTCACCGTCCGACAGCTGCAGCGCCGATTCGGCGATACCCCGGTCCTCGATGGGCTCGATCTCGACCTCGCCCCAGGCGAGTGCGTGGCCCTGGTCGGGCGCAGCGGCGCGGGCAAGTCGACCCTGCTGCATCTGGTGGCGGGCATCGATCGCGCCGATGGCGGCGAGATCCGCTTCGATGACACGCGGCTCGATGCGCTGGATGAAGCCGCGCGCACGCGCTTCCGGCGGCGGCATCTGGGGCTGGTGTTCCAGAGCTGGAACCTGGTGCCCAGCCTGAGCGCGCTCGACAACCTCTGCCTGCCGCTGGAGTTGATCGGAGTCGCGGGTGCGGAGGCCAAGCGGCGCGCGCAGGCGCTGCTCGATCAGCTCGGTCTCGGCGAACTTGCCAAGCGTTTCCCGGATGAACTTTCCGGCGGCCAGCAGCAGCGCGTGGCGGTGGCGCGGGCGCTGGCGCATGGGCCCTCGGTGCTGCTGGCCGACGAGCCCACCGGCAGCCTCGATGCGGAGAGCGCGGCGGCGGTGATGCGGCTGTTGATCGGTGCGTGTCGTGAGGCCGGCGCCAGCCTGTTGCTGGTGACCCATGCGGCCGAGGTGATGGGCCAGGCCGATCGCCTGCTGCGCATGCAGGACGGCCGCCTGGTGCCGGCCTGAGGCGATGACGCAGCGACTCGCACTCACGCTGTGGAACGCGCACCGGCGCGCGCCGGGGCAGGCTCTGTTGATGTTGCTGGGCCTCGCGCTCAGCGTTGCGGTGGTGGTGGCGATCGATCTCGCTGTCGACTCCGCGCGCGGGGCTTTTCTCGAATCGCGGCGCGCGCTGTCGGGCTCGGCCACGCACCAGATCACCGCGGATGGCGGCGAGGTGCCGATGCGGCTTCTGGCCGAGCTGCGCGCGCAGGGCCTGTGGCGCAGCGCGCCGCTGATCGAACGCGAGGTGCTGCATGCGGGTTCCGGCGCGCGCCTGCGCCTGCTCGGCATCGAGCCCTTGAGCGAAGCCGCACTGCGGCCGTGGCTGGCGGGCGGCGTGGGGGGCCGAAGTGATGCCGAGTCGGCGCCGCGCGACCCCGCTCCCATCGACCCGGGCGCGCTGATCGGTCGAGACGACGTCGTGCTGCTGTCGCAGCGGCTGGCGGCGCGCTTGAAGCTCGCGCCGGGCGATGCGCTCACGCTCAGCGTGGATGGCAGGCGCGTCGAACTGCGCGTGCTCGCCCTGCTGCCCGACGACAGCCTGCCGAGCGGCAGCGGCGACTGGGTGCTTGCCGACATCGCTGCCGCGCAGGCCATCACCGGCCTCGAAGGCTTCACCCGTATCGATCTCATCGCCGATGAAGCCCGCGCCGCCGAGCTCGCGCAGTCGCTGCCGCTGGGCCTGCGTCTCGTCGCCACCACCGAGCAGGACAGCCAGCTCGCCGCGATGAGCGGGGCCTTCGAAATCAATCTGAAGGCATTGAGTCTGCTGGCGCTGCTGGTCGGCGTGTTCGTGGTGTTCCAGACCCTGAGCTTTCTTGCCCTGCAGCGTCGGCGATTGATCGGTCTGCTGCGCGCGCTGGGCGTGTCGAACCGTGAGCTCGGCGCACTGATGATCGGCGAGGCGGCCCTCGTCGGTGTTCTTGCCGCAGGCATCGGCATCGCACTCGGCATCGCCTTGGGCAGCGTGCTGCTGCAGGGCTTGGCGCGCAGCTACGGCGAGCTGTTCTACCGGGTTGAAGTCAGCGCGCTCAGCCTGTCGCCGCTGCTGCTCGGCAAGGCCGCGGTGCTGGCAATCGCCGGTGCCCTCGTCGCCGTGCTGCTGCCGCTGCGCGACGCCCTGGGCGTGCCGGTGCTGGATGCACTCGGCCGCGCCAGCGCAGGCCTGCGCGCGCCCGAGCAGCGTCTGCGCGCGCTGCTGATGCCGGCCGTCGTGCTCTTCGCGGCGGGTCTCCTGCTGATCCTGTACGGACCGCAGGGCTTGTTCTGGGGCTTTGCAGGTCTCTTCGCCTGCCTGATCGCAGCCCTGGGCCTGATCCCGTGGGCGGCCGGCCATGCGCTGGGCGCGCTCGAAGCGGTGCTTCGGGACACCCCCGTGCGCTGGCGCTGGCTGATCGCCGGCACCCGCCGCACGCTCGGTCGCACCGGCATCGCGCTGGCCGCGCTGTCGCTGGCCATCGCCACCGTGATCGGCATGAGCAGCATGATCCACAGCTTCCGCGAAGCGCTGAGCGTGTGGATTGATCGCAGCCTGCAGGCGCAGGTCTACCTCTCGACCGGGGGCCGCAGCGCGCTGCCCGAGGGGCTGGTGGAGGCGGCGCAAGCGCTGGACGGTGTTGAAGGCATCGGCCTCAATCGCCGCAGCCAGCGCTTGCCCGAGTCCGGCCCCGTTGAAGTCGTGGGCCTGCAGCTGCCCGCGCAGGGCCGCAGCGGCTTCGAGCTGATCGCCGGTGCCGAAGATCCGCAACTCTGGGCGCGCTTTGCGGCGGGCGAAGCCCTGATCAGCGAGCCGCTGTCGCAGCGCCTGACGCTTGCCGTGGGCGACGCGTTCCGCATGCCCACGCCGCAGGGCGAGGTCGATCTGCGCGTGGCCGCCATCTACCGCGACTACAGCAGCCCGCAGGGCGTGCTGACCCTGGACCTCGCGCGCTACCAGCAGCTGTTCGACGACCGCGCAGTCGGCGCTTTGGCTCTGTACGCGCCGGTGAGCGAAGCGGCGCGCCTCAAGACCGAACTCGAAGCGCTGATCGCCACGCGCTTCGCCGACCGCGCCGGCCTGCAGGTGGTCACCGCCGGCGAGATCCGCGCGATCAGCCTGGAGGTATTCGCCCGCACCTTCGCGATCACCGACGTGCTGCGCCTGCTGGCGGGCTTGATCGCCGTGGTCGCGGTGCTCGGCGCACTGTCGGCGCTGGCGATCGAGCGCAGCCGCGAGTTCGCCCTGCTGCGCGCGCTGGGCCTGACGCCGGTCGAACTCTCGCGCCTGCAGCGCGTTCAAGGCGCGGTGCTCGGTCTGCTCGCCGGCCTGGCCGCCCTGCCGCTGGGGCTGGGCCTCGCCGTACTGCTGATCGAAGTGATCAACCGCCGAAGCTTCGGCTGGAGCATGCAGCTCGACCTGCCCTGGGCGCAGATCGCCAGCGCGATCGCGATCTCGACGCTGGCCGCGGTGCTGGCCGCGTGGTGGCCGGCGCGGCGCAGCGCGGGCGCGGATCTCAGCCGTCAACTGCGAGGCGCGGGCGCATGACTGCGATCGCGAAGCTCCAAGGTCTGCGGCGATTGCGCCGAGTCGCCCTCGCGCTGTCGACCCTGCTGGTGCTGGTCGCCTGCACGCGCGCGCCGGGCGGCGCCGCTGGCGAGGTCGAGTCGAGCGCTCCGGCACCCCTGGCCCGCACCCTGCAGCTCGGCGAGGACACCGAAGGCTTCGACACGGTCACACCGCGCGCGCTCAGCTTCCCTGCCGACCACGGCGCGCATCCGCGGCATCGCATCGAGTGGTGGTATCTCACCGCGCGGCTTCAAGACGCGCAGGGCCGGCGCTTTGGCGCGCAGTGGGCGCTGTTCCGCTTCGCGCTGCGGCCGGAAGACGCAGCCACCCGCGCCGACTTCGAGGGCGGGCAGGTTTATATGCTGCACGCGGCGGTCAGCGATCTTGACCGCGGCGGCTTCCGCCACGTCGAGCGCTTCGCCCGCGGTGCAGCAGGGCTTGCGGGTGTGCAGACCTCGCCCTGGCGCGGCTGGCTGGGCGACTGCGTGGGTGCGTCTTCCGACGCGCAGCAGCTGCTGCCGCTCACGCTCGACTGCGGTGGCGAGGATTTCCGTTACCGGCTGCAACTGTCGGAAGCCGGCCCGCGCGTGCTGCACGGCGAGGGTGGCTACAGCGCGAAGTCGGAGCTGCCCGGCGCCGCCTCGTACTACTACGCGTATCCGTTTCTCGACGCGCGCGGCGAGATCGAGATCGATGGCGAGACGCATGCGGTGCAGGGCGGCGCCTGGTACGACCACGAATGGACGTCCAGCCTGCTCGGCGACGACCAGGTCGGCTGGGACTGGTTCTCGCTGCGCTTCGATTCGGGTGAGGCCTTGATGCTGTTCCACATCCGCGACCAGGCGGGCGCCGTGGTGTCCAGCCGCGGCAGCTTCATCCACGCCGACGGCCGGGTCGAGCCTTTCGCCGATGGCATGGTGGAAGCCAGCGCGCAACGCCAGTGGCTCAGCCCCAGGACCGGCGTGCGCTATCCGCTGGGCTGGCGCCTGCGCTCAACGCGCTTCGACTTCGATCTGCAGGTCGACAGCGTGCAGGACGCGCAGGAGCTCGACACCACGGTGCGCTACTGGGAGGGCGCGATCGATGCGCGCGGCACCTTGGGCGGGCGCGAGGTGCGGGCCGAGGGCTATCTGGAGCTGACGGGCTACGGGGAGTGAGCTTCCAGCTTCCCTTCTCCCCGCGGGAGAAGGTGGCGCGCAGCGCTGGATGAGGGGCCTTGCAGCGCGCGGCGATGTGGCCTGCATGCAGATCCGCTTGCACCCAGCTTGCGCGGAATGCCCGCAGCGCCTAACCCGCTGTCGGCAGCGCGCAGCTCTGCAGCGATTCGCCGCTCGCCTGCGCCCACGCGTCGGCGGCCACCGGCTGCGGCGTCTGCGGAAACGCGATGTGCGCCACCACGTTCTCGCGCGCGCTCTCGCGGATGTTGGTCATGCCCTCGAAGCGCAGCAGCCACTGATCGGCGTCGCGGTAGATCACATCGATGGCCGGCGCGAACAGCCCGAACACGCCGCTCAGCGACAGCCGCATGCGGCTGGCGGCCTCGCCTTGGATCTGCAGCGCCTCGACCTTGCTCAGCCGGAAGCCGTAGCTGCGCGCTCGCGAGGGCACCAGGAAATCGATGGGCACGCTTTCGCCGGCCTGCAGCTGCGCCCAATGCTGACGCACGAAGGGCTCGAAGCCGGCGTCGGCGACGATCGACTCGATGTCCTCCAGCGGCGTCTGGTGGGCGCGCTCGCCGGCCCCACCGAACACGATCCAGGCCTCACCCTCACGGCGCAGGCCCTCGCGGTAGTCGAGCCGCGCATCGACCAGCTCGAAGGCGGGCGCGAAGGGCTGTGCGCCGTACTCGACCTGCTTGCGCGCGAACGGCGTGCCGTCGGCGCAGCGGTACAGCACCAGTCGCTCGACCGGCTGCCCGGCCTGCTCGCGCAGCAGGTGTTCTTCGACATAGATCAGCGCGCCGCTGTCGGGCGCGCGGGCTTCGCCGGCGTAGCGGAGCAGGCGCGCGCCCTCGCCGGGCTCCGGCACGGCGGCGTCGGCGACAGTGAGCGATGCGCCCAGGCCCAGCGCGAGCAGGGCACGGGGCAACAGACGGAGCGGAGGAGGGCTGAGGCTGGGCATATCCGCATGCTTGAGCAGGCCGACGTAAGCCGGCGTGCAGACCGCGTGCGCAGCGCGTCAAGGCGCGCACGCGGCCCGATCGCCTTACGCCGCCTGCAGGGTCGACATATCGATGACGAAGCGGTAGCGCACGTCGTTCTTCAGCAGGCGCTCCCAGGCCTGGTTGATGTCGGCCATGGCGACCGTCTCGATGTCGGCCAGCACGCCGTGCTGGGCGCAGAAATCCAGCATCTCCTGGGTCTCGGCGATGCCGCCGATCAGCGAGCCGGCCAGGCGACGACGGCGGCCAATGATGGCGAAGGGATGCACCGGCAGGGCTTCCTCCGGCACGCCGACCAGTACCAGGGTGCCGTCGGTGCGCAGCAGATTCAGCGCGCTGTTCAGATCGTGCACCGCCGACACGGTGTCGAGGATCAGGTCGAAGCGCCCGGCGGCGGCCTTCATCGCCTTGGCGTCGGTGCTGACCAGAAAATCGTGCGCACCCAGCTCGGCGGCATCCGCGCGCTTGCGCTCGGAGGTCGAGATCACGGTCACCTCGGCCCCCATGGCGCGGGCGATGCGCACGCCGACATGGCCCAGCCCACCCAGGCCCATCACCGCGACCTTCCTGCCCGGCCCGCAGCCGAAGCGCTTCAGCGGCGAATAGGTGGTGATGCCGGCGCACAGCAGCGGCGCGGCGCGGTCCAGCGGCAGGGCCTCGGGCACGCGCACCACGAAGGCCTGATCGACCGTGATGCGCTGGCTGTAGCCGCCGAAGGTCATCGTTTTGCCGTCCTGCTCGAAGCCGTTGTAGGTCATCGACGCGCCCTTGTCGCAGAACTGCTCCTCGCCGGCCGCGCACTGCTCGCAGGTCCGACAGGAATCGACCATGCAGCCAACGCCAACGCGGTCACCGACCTTGTAGGCGTCGACCTTGGCGCCAACCGCGCTGACATGGCCGACGATCTCGTGCCCCGGCACCATCGGGAACAGCGCCGGCCCCCAGTCCTCGCGCGCCTGGTGCAGATCGGAATGGCAGACCCCGCAGTAGGCGATCTCGATCAGCACGTCGGTCGGCCCGACTTCGCGACGGTCGAGCTTGAAGGGTGCGAGTGCGGCCTTGGCGGAGGGAGCGGCGTAGGACAGGGTGGGGTGGGGCATGGGGAAGCTCCGGCGGATTCGTCAGGCCATGCTAGATCACTGAATGCAGTCGCGGCGTCGTCGCTGCGTTCGAGCCCCTCTCCCCCGGAGCGGTTCGGCGCCGCTCAGCGGCTGCCAGTGGCAACCGCTGACGCCGAGAGCTCGAGCGAAGCGAAGGCCGAGGGCTTGGGGTGAGGGCTGGGCGAAGCGATCACTTCAAACGTCGCGGAGCATCGCCTCTCGTCTTTCCGCCCGTGTGTCGTCTTGGACGAAGCGCAGAGCATTCGATCCGCCCTTCGCCCAGAACGTCTCTCCGCGCCGCCCATGCCGCGGGCATGCACGGAGCGCGCGACGGACGGATTCCGTCTGATCAAGGGCGAATGCGGCGCAGTGGATGCCTCGCAGGGCTTGAGCCGAAGCGGCTCCGTGATCTCCTGCAGCAGACGTTCGCCAAAGCCGTCAGGCCTGCCCGCCAGCTGCGGAAACTGCGGCTCCCATGGGCTCTGCTCGAAGTGCTGACGATAAAGTGACTCCACTTCGTCGACCTGGTCTGGGCTGAGCGGCCTGCCATGCACCTCGCGCCAGTCGTCGCCGCCCAGATAGGCACGCCGAAACAGGGCGGAGGCGACCTCGGGCTTGCGCCAGTCCTCCGGCATCACGCCGGCAAGGGCATCCGCGCCGGAATGGGCGCCGACCCAAGCGAGGAGCACGTCGGGATGGCCTGCGTCGAAGGCGAGCCGGAACAGTTGCCATGCATGCAGTCGGTACATCGCGTAGAGCTGCGGATCGCGCACCAGATCGCCCGGCTGCGCCGCGATGGAAACGAACTGAGCGGCCGACTGCACGTTTCCCTGCAGGGCAGCGGTCAGGTGGTAGCGGGGCAATTCGTGCTTCACCTCGGGAGCGACGCGCGCGCAGCCTTCGACCAGACGCCTGCCGCGCTCCAGCTGGCGAGTCAGCTCCGGCAGCAGAGCGCTCACGTCTTGGTGCTCAGCCGCGCGCAGCGCAAGCAGCTCCGACCAGTTTCGCGCGCCCCAGAAACCCAGCTTCTCGCAGCGCACAAGCTCGTTGCCGATGCGGCAGGCCGCCATGGCCTCGCCCGCGCGAGCGGCTGCATCAAGCTGCGCGATGACCCGGTCCACCGGGGTGTCGTCGGGCAGCAGGGCAGCGGCGCTGGCGGTGGCCACGCTCTGCTTCGTGTCCGTGCGGGTCGGCGCGCTGCTGAAGGCGGCGCTGGGATCAGCGCGATCCGGCGCGCGCACCTGCGCAGTCTCCGCTGCGCTTGGCGTCGCCGTAGGCCCTGCGTGGCTGGAAAGGTCTGTGCGGGAGGCGTCGAGATGCCAACCGGCCGCGAGCGCGGCAATGACCAGCGCTGTCCCAAGAAGGACGCGAGAGTGGAGGGTCATGCAAGGCAGACAGGCAAGCACCCAAAGGTGCGGAGACCGAACAGACTGCGCAGTTGCTGTGGAGTTCCGTGGGCGTGCTCGCGTGGCCGGTGAGCGGCGTTGTTCCATGGGACATCAGGGAAGCGGTCAAGCGGAGCGCAGGCGCTTATAGCGATGGATGGCCAGTCATCGGGCGCATGGAAAGGCTGATCGACAGCGATCGCTCACCTCTTCGAACAACGCAGCAACGAAGCCAGGCCCAGGCGAATACCGCGCTCACGCTGGGCCAGGGTGCACGCTAAGGGCATCGGGCGGCCCTGTCCGCTTGCGGCGATCCTCATGCCTATGCGCATCAGGATTCATCCGCTGCTCGACTCGCAGGGTTTCAGGCGAATCTGTTCCTCCACCTGATCGAGCAGGTAGCGCTGCGGGTCCCAGGGCTGCGTCTGCGGCGGTACGTACTGTGGCTCCCAGCGGCCCTGTTCAAACCGCTGGCGATACAGGTCTTCCACCTCTGCGGCCTGCTCCGGGCTCAGCTGCTGGGGCTGTATCGCCGGCGACCGAGGGTCTCGAAATACAACGCGTTGGGCCAGGGTCTGGGCCACTTCCGGCTTGCGCCATTCCTCGGGCAGGACACCCCCGAGCATATGGTTGCCGCGACTTGCCTGCGCCCAAGCAAGAAGCACGTCGGGGTGACCGGCTTCGAAGGCCTGCAGAAACAGCGGCCAGGCGTGGGCGCGATACAGCGCGTACAGCTGGGGATCACGCACCAGATCGCCAGGGTCGATGGCGATGCCCGTAGCGAACTGGGCTGCCGAGTGGATGTTGCCGCCGAGCGCTGCTACCAGGTGGTAGCGCGGCAGCTCACGGCGGACCTGGGGCGCGACGCGCGCGCACGCGTCACGCAGCTGGGCGCCACGCGCCAGCAATCGATCCAGCTCGGCGAACATGGCCTCGCCGGTGTCCGGGCCCAGCTCGGTCTGAGCCGCCTGACTGAGCCAGCGCGACTCGTCCCAGTACTGCATCTTCAGGCAACGCTGCAGCTCGCTGCCGACCCGGCAGGCCGCTCGCGCCTCGCCCGCCCGCGCACGTGCATCCAGCGCCGCGATGACCTGGTCCACCGCCACATCGTCCGGCGGAAGCGGCGCCTCTTGGGCCGGTGCCAGCCGCGCTGGGTGCGGCGCAGGACTGCGCGTGGCCGAGTCGAAGACCGTGGCCGCATTCGCGGTTTCGATCTCCGGTTCTTGCGGCACGGAGGCTTCCCTTGTCTCGAGGGTGTCCGCGGAAGGCTCATGTGCCGGCTTGGCCGGCCAGACGTGCCAAAGCACGAGGAGTGTGCAGACGAGCAGTGCAGCAAGCGCTGCGCGAAGCAGGGAAGGGGACATGAAGGACCTGCAGAACGAAGGACGGAATCCGCCCATGCGGACAGCATGGACGGCAGAAGGTTACGCGTCGGACTATGCCGCGCCGAGCGCTTCAATGCCATGACATGCCACGCGACGCCAAAGGACTGGCAGCTCGGCGATACGTGGGCTGGGTTCTTCTTCTGACGAGACCGGACCGCAGTGCCCTGGGAGAGACCTGCGCCGGAGGCGCCGGCGCTCTGCCCGAGAACGCGCGAGCGGCTAGCAGCTTGTTGAAAAGCTCCCATCCGGGGAGTCTTTCAAGTCGGCGGTCCGGTGCAGGTCCGTACCGCCTCACGACACATCAATCGCATACGCGCTTGCTTCGTCGTCCCGGCCATCCCTGGCCGGACTTGCAGGCCGCTCTTCAACAGCCTGCTAGCCCTCCGACAGGCCGGCGGTTTCGCAGGGTCGTGGACGATGCGCGTCCTGCAGCACGTGCAGCTCCCGCTCTGCGCCGGCAAGGCCAACGCCGGTCGAGTGCTGGCCCTGCCAGCGCGCGTTGGCGAAGCGCGTCTGGTAGATCTGTTCGGCCTCCTGCTGCAGCGCACGGGCCCCGGCCGACTGGCCTGGGTCAATCGGAACTGAACCCGGTCGGTGCACGCGCATCATCAGCGCACCCGCCAGCTCGGGCCGGCGCCATGCGTCCGGCATGACGCCCCAGAGGGGCATCAAGCGCGCGCTCGAATTGCTGTAAACGACGGCGGCGGACCAGGTTTCCAGGGCGTCAGGGTGCCCCGCTTCGAAGGCCAGCTCGAACAGGCGCCAGGCATGCGCGCGGTACAGCGCATACAGCTGCGGATCGCGCACCAGATCGCCCGCATTGACCGCCGCCCCTGCGAACTGGGCGGCCGAGTGCGGATTGCCCTGCAGCGCCGCCACCAGATGGTAGCGGGGCAGGTCTTTCTGAACGCTGGGGGCGACACGTGCACAGTCCTCGATGAGCCGTCGCCCTTCCGCGAGGATTGCCTGGCGTCGCTCGGCAGGCAATTCGCCTGCCGGCAAGTGTGTGGCGTATGCCTCCCAGTGTTCCATGCGTTGGCAGCGCTGCAGCTCGCTGCCGATCCGGCAGGCGGCACGCGCGTCACCGGCACGTGCGCGCGCATCCAGCGCAGCGATGACCTGGTCGACCGGCGTACCGTCCGGGGGTAAGGCGCGCAGGAACTCCGCGGGTTGCAGACCCGCGCGGCTCCCCGATGGTGGGAACACCGGATCGCGCAGCGCGCGCTCCTGAGGCCTTGGCATCAGGGCATCCGGACGCAAGGCCATTGCGTCGTCGCGCGCTTGCCTGAGCTGATCTCCAGGGGCGTTCCCGCCGCCCTGCAGCAGGAGAAGCACCACACTGAGGCCGAGCCCCAGGGCCAGACCGAGCCGAAGTGCGGGTTGGAAGCGGCGTGCCATGGCGGACTCCGGTGTCTGGACTGGCGTGGATCGAATCACTCTGGAATTGCGCTCGAACGAGGTGTGACGCGCACGGATGCCGCGTTGCCTCAGTGGCTTGGCCTGAGGCGCAGACATCGCCCGGCGAAGCGCATGAAAGCAGGCCTGCCCTGCAGGGCTTTACCCTTTGCGCGTTCGGGCTCCTCTCCCGTCGGGAGAGGGATTGGGGTGAGGGCTGGGCGAGGCGCGCGCTCCGGATCTCGCCGAGCATGTCGACTCGGCTCTCGCCTCGCTTGCTGCTTGTCGCGTCTCGCTCCAGCAGATCGCAAGCGCTTTCGCTCAGCCCTTCGGGTGGGGCGAAGAACGCACCCAAAGCCTTTCGCTTCGGTCAGCACCGCGAGCAAGCGGAACCGGGGCGAGCGTGGAGCTCATGGTGGGTCAAGACCCACCCTATGGGCTTGGAGGACCGAGGCCTAAGCGGAGCTCACGGTGGGTCGAGACCCACCCCATGGGCTTGAAGGGCCGAGGCCTAAGCGGAGCTCATGGCGGGTCGAGACCCACCCCATGAGTCGGATAGGGTGGGTCTTGACCCACCGTGCGCGGCGTTTGCCTCTGGCGCCGGGTTAGCGGGATTTGCGCATTGCCATCGCAATGCAGTGATGCCGAGGCCAGCGTCGGGCTCCGGTGGGTCAAGACCCACCCTATGAGTCTCGCGACGAAGTCGGGTCGAGCGCAGCGACGCGCCTCGGTGGGTCAAGACCTACCGTGTGCGGCGCACGGGTGGCTGATGCATGGGCCGCGTCGCCGACCGTTCCCCACGCCGTGAAACCGCTGATCACATTTTTCCGGCAGCCGCGTCTGGCCCCGGGCACGCTCACTGTGCACACGTATCCGGGGAGACCACCATGACCGCTTCGCGCAATCTGCCTTCCGCTCTGATCGACACCTATCTCGCACCCAGCCAGGCTTTCGCTGCCCTGCGCGAGCGTCCCGCCTGGGCCTGGGCGGCGCTGCTGCTGGTGGCGCTGGCCACGGTCGCCTCCACCTACACCTTGTTCGGCGGCATGACGCCGGAGTGGATCGTCGAGCAGCAGATGGCCGCGCAGCCTGACATGCCGGCCGACCAGGAGGCCGCGATGCGCGCGCAGATGCAGCAGATCGCGCCGGTGACCGCGCACTTCGCGGCGGGTGGCAGCGTGGTCGCGCTGCCGATCTTCGCCCTGCTGTTCGCCCTGGTCTACTTCGCCGGCGAGCGCCTGCTGAGCCGCGAGCGCAACAGCTTCGGCCGCTGGTTCGCGGCCTCGTGCTTTTCGATGCTGCCGATGGTGATCAGCGCGCTCGGCCTGATCGCGCTGGTGCTGGTGCGCGGCGGCGGCAATCTGCCGATGGACCTCGGCAACTACGCCAGCCTCAACGCGCTCATCTTCGGTATCCCGGCCGACGGCAAGGGCTACACCCTGGCCAGCAGCGTCAACCTGTTCTCGTTCTGGAGCCTGTTCCTGGTGGCGGTGGCCGCGCGCGTCTGGAGCGGTCTCGGCTGGGGCAAAGCCGTGCTGCTGGCGGCCCTGCCGAGCCTGCTGATCTACGGCCCCTGGCTCACCCTGACCCTGCTGAAAGGCTGATCCCCATGCGTAAACCCCTCATCGCCCTCGCCATCGTCGCCGGCCTCGGCCTCGTGCTCTGGGCCGGTTCGCGCGGTGGCCAGCAGACGCCGCAAGTCGACGTGGCCGAAGTGGAGCGCGGCGCGCTCAACGACACCGCGCTGGCCTCCGGCAACCTGGTCTACGAGACCCAGATCCAGCTGCGTTCGGAAGTCACCGGCCGCGTCGCCGAGGTGCTGGTCGAGGAAGGCCAGCGCGTGCAGCGCGGCGACCTGCTGATGCGGCTCGACCAGGAAGCCTTCCAGGCCGATCTGGACTCCGCCGATGCCGGCGTGCGCGCCGCCGAAATCGAGATTCGTTCGCGGCGCGCGCGGCTCGCCGATCTCTCGCGCCAGCTGGAGCGCCAGCGCACGCTGCGTGAGCGCGGGCTGGTCGGCCAGGACGGCTTCGAGCAGCTGCAGAGCCAGCACGAGATCGCCCGCATCGCGGTGGAAGCCGGCGAGCAGACCCTGGCGCAGGCGCAGGCGCAGCGCGAGCTGTCGCGCGATCGCCTGCAGCGCACGCTGTTCACCGCGCCGATCGACGGTCTGATGGTCTCGGTCGACGTCAAGCCGGGCGAAACGGTTATTGCCGGCACCACCAATATCGTCGGCTCGGACCTGATGGTGCTGGCCGATCCGTCGGTGCTGCTGGCCGAGCTGCGCGTGGACGAGGCCGACATCGCGCGCGTGCAGCTCGGCCAGAAGGTCGAGGTGTTCGCCGCCGCGCATCCGAACACGCCGCTGCTGGGCAAGGTCGTGCAGATCGGCACCTCGGCGCGCGCCGCCACCGCCCTGCAGGGTGCGAGCAGCAGCCTGAGCTTCAAGGTGCGAGTGCAGCTGGAGCCGAGCGCGCTGAGCCTGCACCCGGGCATGAGCTGCCGCGCCGAGATCGAAACCGCGCAGGGCGAGCCCGGCCTGAACGTGCCGGTGGCGGCGGTGCGCAAAGAGGGCGAGCAGCACTACGTCTGGCGCCTCAGTGCGGAGCAGACCGCAGAGCGCGTCGAGGTCGAGGTCGGCATGGCCAACGACTTCTCGCAGGAAGTGCGTGGCGAACTCAAGGAAGGCGATCGCGTGGTCACCGGCCCGGGTCGGGTGCTGGCCTCGCTCAGCGCTGGCCAGGCCCTGCGTCTGCGCGAGGGCGCCAGCGCCGAGGCTGCCGATGCCACCGAGAGCGAAACCGAGGGCGAGGACGAATGAGCGCGCAGCCGCTGCCAAATGCCAGCGAGGTGATCCGCCTCGAAGGCGTGCGCAAGCGCTACCGCATGGGCGACAGCGAGTTCATGGCGCTGGACGGCATCGATGTCGCCATCGAGGCCAACGAGTACGTGGCGATCGTCGGACCCTCGGGCTCGGGCAAATCGACCCTGATGAACATCCTCGGCTGCCTCGACGTGCCCAGCGAGGGCCGCTACCTGCTGCGCGGGCGCGACGTGGCGAAGATGGACGAGACCGACCTCGCGCACGAGCGCAACCGCTCGGTGGGCTTCATCTTCCAGAGCTTCAACCTGCTGCCGCGGGCCTCGGCCCTGGCCAACGTCATGCAGCCGCTGGTCTACCGGGTGATGTCGCGCAGCGAGCGCCGCGAGCGTGCGCTGCACGCGCTGGAACGGGTGGGGCTCGCGCAGCGGGTGAACCATCTGCCCAACCAGCTCTCCGGCGGCCAGCGCCAGCGCGTCGCAATCGCGCGCGCCCTCGTCACTGAGCCGACCATCCTGTTGGGCGATGAGCCCACCGGCAACCTCGACAGCCGCACCACGGTGGAGATCATGGCCCTGTTCGATGCGCTGCATGCCGAAGGCCACACCATCCTGCTGGTGACTCACGAGCAGGACATCGCCGACCACTGCCGGCGCAGCCTGCGTCTGGTCGACGGCCGCATCGTCGAAGACCGCCGCCAGCGCGGACGCGCGGGGGTCGCCCATGGCCAGCACTGACAGCAGGCGCGGCGTGCCCGCGGTGATCGAGTCGGGCCTCATGCATGCGGTGCTCGAAGGCAGCTTCGCGGCGATCGCGGCGATTCGCGCGAATGCCCTGCGCAGCGCGCTGACCGCGCTCGGCATCATCATCGGCGTGGCCGCGGTCATTGCCGTGGTGGCGGTGATGCAGGGCCTGTCCAGCTCGGTGACCAAGCAGCTCGACGACCTCGCCTCGGACATGGTCATCGTCAGCGCCTACACGCCGCGCCAGCAGGCCATGCTGGGCCTGCGCAACACCCTGTCGAGCGAGGACTTCCTGGCCGTGCGCGAGCGCGTGCTTGAGGTCGAGGACATGACCGCGGTGACCCAGCCGATCGGCCTCGGCGGACAGATCCGCAGCGCCACTTCGACCACCAGCGCGCAGATCCTCGGCACCGTCGCCAACTACCAGCACGTGGTGCGGGTGTATACCGATCAAGGCCGCTTCATCTCCGACAGCGACGATGCGCGCCGCCGTCGCGTGGTCGTGCTGGGCACGACCGTAGTGAAGGACCTCGAACTCGGCGACAACCCGGTCGGACAGTTCGTGCAGATCGGCGGCGAGTGGTTCCGCGTGATCGGCGTTGGCGAGGAGCGCGGCACGCTGTTCGGGTTCGATCAGGACAACTACGTGTTCGCGCCCTTCTCGACCCTGCGTTCGCTGTCGGCACCCGGCGCGCCCGAGGACGTGCAGATCTACTTCCGACCCAAGGCCGGTGGCGACGTCAAGCAGCTGGAAGCGCAGGTCAAGCAGGTGATCCGCGCGCGCCGCGGGCTGGCCAAGGACGCGCCCGACCCGGTGCAGTTCCAGACCGCCGAGCGCACCCGCGAGAGCTTCGACAGCATCGTCAGCGGCGTGACCCTGGTGGCCGGCGCCGTGGTCGGCATCAGCCTCCTGGTCGGCGGGATTGGGGTGATGAACATCATGCTGGTCTCGGTCACCGAGCGCACGCGGGAGATCGGCATCGTCAAGGCGCTGGGCGCCACGCCGCGCTTCATCCTGCTGCAGTTCCTGGTCGAGGCGCTGGTGCTCAGCCTGTTCGGCGGCTTGATCGGGCTGGCCCTGGGCTGGGGTTTCGCATTCCTGCTGAGCGCGGTAGTGCCGGCTCTGAGCGGTGCCTCCGTGCCGGGCTGGGCGGTGCTGCTGTCGCTGGGCTTCACCACGGCGATTGGCGTGATTTTCGGGCTGGCGCCCGCGGTGAAAGCGGCGCGACTGAACCCGATCGAGGCGCTGAGGTATGAGTGAGAAGCCCGGATTTGGGATTGGGGGGTCGGGATTGGTCTGTGGGCCGGCAGGTGAGGCGCCATGGCGGCCGATCCATGCAGGTCGGTGCCTTGGCTCCCCTCTCCCCTCGCGGGAAGCGGAGGAGAGCGCTTGTCGGCTGCCGGTGGCAGCCGACGCTCTCTGGAGCCCGAGCGAAGCGAAGGTGGGCTGGGGGGAAGGGGCGCACGCTCGCGGCGAGGTTTCTCCCCCTCTCCCCAACCCCTCTCCCTCATGGGGAAAGGGGCTCGAAGTCAGGCGTCTTTCCGATACCGGAGTCTCGCCCTCGAACGCCAAGATCCGATCGGCGCGGAGCGATGCCCGAGCTCCCCTCTCCCCTGGAGGGAGAGGGGCTCGAAGTCAGGCGTCCTTCCGATACCCGAGTCTCGGCCTCGAACGCCAAGATCCGATCGGCGCGGAGCGATTCCCGAGCTCCCCTTTCCCCTCGTGGTAGAGGGGCTCGATGTGTCGCTCTCTTCCGGTATCGGAGACCGGGTGTCGCTCGCTCGATCGAACTCCGCCGCCTCGTTCGCGATGCGGTGGTTGCGAAGCGCGGGATGCGCTTCGGTTGGGGCGCGTTCGCGCGTCCCGTCGCGCCGCGCGCAGGGACGCGCGCGGGCGGCATCTTGTTTGCGGCCTGCGCGATGATGCGCGGGCCTGAAGATCACTGAGAGCCCATGCACGCCGAGGCCACGCCGCCATCTACGCTGAGGACCCTGATGCAGGGCTGGCGGCGCACGCTGTTCCGCGCCTCGCCGGCGTACTGGGCGCTGCAGGCGGTCGTGTTCGTCGGCTCGATTCTGGTCAGCGCCGTCCTGCTGCAGAAAATCGTGGGGTCCGGCGGCGCCAGCAGCCAGGCCTGGATCGCGCGCATGGCGCTGGAGGCCTGGGTGTTCTTCCTGGTCACCCATGCGGGCCTGCGGCCCGCGCTGCGACTGTTCTTCTTCGGTCAGGTGCCACGCTGGCCGGCGTGGTTGGGCCTGCTCGCATGGATCCTCGTCCTCTCTCTGCTCTCGCTCGGTGCGACACTTGCCATCGACTCGCTGAAGCTGATGCAGGCCGGGACCATCACCTCGGTGCGCTTCGATTCCGAGGGCGCCGAGTTCGGCGTGAGCATCGAGGGCCCGCAGTTCTACGTGCTGGCGGTCGCCAACCTCGCCTCCACGCTGTGCGTGTGGACGGCGCTCTATCTCGGCTGGCATGCCTTCCGCCAGCGCCGTCGCCTGCAGCAGCAGGTGCGCCAGGCGCGGCTCGACCAGCTAACCCGTCAGCTCAATCCGCATTTCCTGTTCAATGCCTTCAACACCATTCGCGGCACCATCTTCGAGGACCCGCAGCGGGCGGCGGATCTGGTGACCCAGCTGTCGGAGCTGTTCCGCTTCCATCTCTCGCAGGCCGAGCGCAGCACGCAGACGCTGGAAGAGGAATGGCGGCTGGCGCAGCGCTACCTCGCCATCGAACAGGCGCGCTTGGAACAGCGTCTGCGGGTGAACCTCGATCTCGACCCGATCTGCATGAGCCGCAGCCTGCCGTCGCTGGCCCTGCTGCTCTTGGTCGAGAACGCCATCAAGCACGGCATCGCGCCGCGGCCGGAAGGCGGCGAGCTGCTGATCCGCGCGCGCCCGCAGGCCGATCACTGGTGGCTGGAGGTCGTGAACCCGCTGTCCTCCGACGCGCATGCCGACGGCACCCGCACCGGGCTCGCCAACCTGCGCGAGCGACTGCAGCTCGGCTACGGCGACGCCGCGCGACTGGAGCTGCAGGCGCTGAGCACCCAGTTCCGGGCACGCATCTGCCTGCCCTGGCGTTCGAGCGGGGAGGGCGCATGAAGCGACACGCCTGCGTCTCGGTCACGTCGTCAGCCTCCGTGTGGACGCTTGCGCGCCAGGGTGGGTCAGGGCCCACCCTATTCCTGTGCAAGTGGGGAAAGCGCATGAAGACGTCGATCGGTGCTGCGGCCACGCCGCTGGCGCTCGTGAGGACGGATGTGGGCGGCGGTGGGCCAGGGCCCACGACTGCTACCGCGCGCACGCGCGTCGGGCGGGAGCCCGCATGAATGCCCGTATCCGCACCCTGCTGGTCGACGATGAGCGCCTCGCCCGCGCCGAGCTGCGGCGCCTGCTGGCGGTGCATCCGCAGATCGAGATCGTCGGCGAGGCCACGCACGCGCAGGAAGCGCTGCTGGCGATGGAGCAGCTGCAGCCGGACCTCGCCTTTCTCGACATCCAGATGCCCGGCATGAGCGGCCTGCAGCTGGCCGAACACATCGAGGACCGCTGCCAGTTCGTGTTCTGCACCGCTTTTGACAGTTTCGCAATCGACGCCTTCGGCCTGAACGCGCTCGACTATCTGGTCAAGCCGGTCGAGCCCGAACGCCTCGCGAGAACGATCGCCCGCCTGCGCCCGCCCGAGGCGCCGTCCACCGCGGTGGCGACCCTGCCGATGGAGCACGGCCTGCTGCTGAAGTTCGGCGAGAGCGCGCGCATCGTTCGCCTGCGCGACATTGAGCGCTTCGAATCCGTCGGCAACCACGCCGCGGTGTACAGCGCGCACGGCCAGAGCTTCGTGCTGAGCTCGCTCAATCGCATCGAACAGCGGCTCGATCCGGCGCACTTCTTCCGCGTCAACCGCAGCTGCATCCTGCGGCTGGATGCCATCCGCAGCCTCGAACCCGATGTCGGCCAGGGGCTCATCGCACGCACGGCCAGCGGCGTCGAGATCGAAGTCAGCCGCAGAGCGGCCCAGCAGCTGCGCGCGCGGATGGTGTTGTAGAGCGGGGGCCGAGGCCGGGATTCGCTAGAGCGCGAACGCCCTGATCCCGTAGGGTGGGTCTTGACCCACCATGAGCTCGACGCCCGCCCCGGTCCCAACGCCCGCCGCACCCCGGGCTTGCCTACCTGGCGATCGAGCGGCGATCAGCCATCCCAGGGCGATCGGCGCCCCAAAACGAACGAAGCCCGCTTCGTCTTCACGAAGCGGGCCTCTCCCTCCCCAGGGTTCGCGGCGGACGTCTTAGCGCCGCAGCCGCGAGAGCGACTTTAGACACTGTTCAGGCGGCCTTGCACGCTGCACTGCACTAAAGAACGCGGAGCGACCTTCCGACGGGACGCGATGGATCACGGGTGGATGCACGAAGGGGCGCCTTGCGGCCGACCGAGCGATGCGTACGGCTGCCGTTGATCGGTTGAGGCAAGCGTTCGGCTCCGGTGGGTCAAGACCCACCCTATGCTTGCTTCGGCTTCGGCTTCGGCTTCGGCTTCGGCTTCGGCTTCGGCTTCGGCTTCGGCTTCGGCTTCGGCTTCGGCTTTGGTGGGTCAAGACCCACCCTATGTGCGCTTTGGCTTTGGCCTGACGGGCTAGGCCTCGGCCAGACCGCGTTCATTCCAGGCCTGAGCAATCCGCTGGCGCGCGGCCTCGGGGGCTTTGGCCTCTGCCACCAGGCGCGGGCGGCCGTCGAGGGTGCAGGCGAGGCCCAGCGCCAGCAGCTCGGCGTGGGCCTGGGCGAGTGCGCTGGCGGTGTCGGCCTTGAACCAGCCGGCGGCGGCACAGCGCTGGATCAGCGTCGCGCTCTCGCGTGATTCGACCAGCGCGGGATGCTCAGCGCCCAAGGCCAGCACGCCGGCCTGCAGCAGGAATTCGAGATCGACCAGGCCACCCTCGCCCTGCTTAAGATCGAACTCGCCCGGCCGGCTGCGATCCAGCGCTTCGCGCATGCGCCGCCGCATGCCCGCGACTTCGCGCAGCACCTCGTCGAGGGATCGCGGCGCGGTCAGCACCTGCGCGCGCGCGCGCTCGAAGCCGGTGCCGATCTGCGCGTCGCCGCAGACGTAGCGCGCGCGCACCAGGGCCTGCTTCTCCCACAGCCAGGCCCGATCGCGCTGGTAGGCCTCGAAGCTGGCCAGGGTCGAGATCAACAGGCCCTTGCTGCCGTCCGGGCGCAGGCGCAGGTCGGCTTCGTACAGGCGGCCGCCGGTGGTGGTCATGCCCAGCCAGGAGATCAGCTTCTGCACCACCCGCTGGTAGTAGCGCGCGGCATCCAGCGGCCGCGCGCCGTCGCTCTCGGCGCCCTCACGGGCGCGATACAGAAACACCAGATCGAGGTCGGAATTGAAGCCGAGCTCCAGCGCGCCGAAGCTGCCGAAGCCGAGCAGGGCCAGCCCGCTGTCGGGCAGGCGGCCGTGGGTCGCGATCACTTCGGCCTCAGCACGATCGAGCAGCCGCGCCACGATTACTTCGGCCAGCCAAGCCAGCTGGCGGGCGCTGTCGCCGGCGGCCTGGCCGCCGAACAGGGTGGCGCGGGCGATGCGGAAGGCCACGCTCTGGCGGAACTCGTTCAGCGCCGGCAGCAGGCGCTCGATGTCGTCCGGCGGTACTTCGATCAGCGCCTGATCAAGCTCGTCGGCGATCGCCTGCAGCGACTCCGGAGCGCCCTGGCTGCGGGTGTCGAGCAGGTCGTCGAGCAGCAGCGGATGCGCCGACAGGCGCTCGGCCATCCAGGTGCTGGCGACGAAGGTGTCGAGCAGGCGCTCGCGCGCCGGTGCGCTCTCGTCGAGCAGGGCGAGGTAGCTGGAGCGACGCAGCACCGCGTGCAGAAAATGCAGCACGCGCTCCAGCAGCTTCTGCGGCTGCGGCCGCGCGGGCAGGGCCTCGAGCAGGGCCGGCACCAGCCGGTCGAGCCGCGCCCGGGCGCGTGCCGACAGCTGCGCCCGCACGGGGCTGGCGGCGAACTGGCGCAGCCGCTGCTGCGCTTCCTCGGGCTGCGGAAATCCGGCCTGCCGCAGCAGGTCGATCGGCGGCTCGCGGTCGATCTGCCGCCAGTAGTCCTGCATCAGCCCCGCGCGCGGGCTGGCGGTCTCGCCGCGGCCGCCTTCGAAGACCTCCTCGAAGGCCGCACGCACCAGCGCGCGCTGCAGGTTCAAGGCGTCCAGCAGCGCTGCGTAGTCGGCATGGCCCAAGCCGCGGGCCAGGCGCAGCTGTTCGAACGCATCCTCGGGCAGCTCGTGGGCCTGCTGCTCGCGCAGCATCTGCAGGCGGTTCTCG
The DNA here is from genome assembly GCA_014946745.1 of Lysobacterales bacterium. Lineage (NCBI taxonomy): Bacteria > Pseudomonadati > Pseudomonadota > Gammaproteobacteria > Lysobacterales > Lysobacterales bacterium. The sequence goes on from JADCRD010000003.1 coordinate 98,042, forward strand.
ACGTGGCGCAGCAGACGGTAGGCGGCAAGCAGGGCGTCGGCGCGCGCTTCATCGACGTGGCCGCCCTCGCGCAGCGCGGCCAGCGCCGGCTCCAGCCCGCGCGCGCGCAGCGCCGGCTCGCGGCCGCCGCGGATCAGCTGCTGCAGCTGGACCATGAACTCGATCTCGCGGATGCCGCCGGGGCCCAGCTTGAGGTGCTCGGCCAGCTCGCGGCGCTGCACCTCGGCCTCGATCATGGCCTTCATCTCGCGCAGGCCCTCGTAGGCGGTGTAGTCGAAATAGCGCCTGTAGATGAAGGGCCGCAGGCTGCGCAGAAAGGCCTCGCCGGCCTCGATGTCGCCGGCGATCGGACGCGCCTTGATCCAGGCGTAGCGCTCCCAGTCGCGGCCTTCGCGCTGGAAGTAGTGCTCCATCGCCGCGAACGACAGCGCCAGCCGGCCGGAATTGCCGAACGGCCGCAGGCGCATGTCGACGCGGTAGACGAAGCCGTCGACGGTGACCTCGCCGAGCAGGCGGATCAGCAGCTGGCCCAGGCGGACGAAGAAGCTCTCGTTGTCGAGCGCACGCGCGCCGTCGGTTTCGCCGCCCTCGGGATAGGCGAAGACCAGGTCGATGTCGGAGCTGAAGTTGAGTTCGCTGCCGCCCTGCTTGCCCAGCCCGAACACCACCAGCTGCTGCAGCGCGCCCTCGCGCGAGCGCGGCAGGCCGTGACGCGCGACCAGCACCGCCATCGCATAGTCGAGCGCCAGCTGGCAGCAGCGGTCGGCCAGCACCGCGCTGGCCCGGACGGTGTCCTGCACGGCGTCGATGCCGGCGACATCGCGGGCGATCTGGCGCAGCGATTCGGCGTGGCGGTAGCGCCTTATCGCGGCCATCGCGGCGGCCTCGTCGAGACCGTCGAGCGTGGGCTCCGCCGCGGGCTCCAGCAGCTGCGCCATCCGTCCCGGGCGCTTGCACAGCTGCTCGAAGGCGTAGTCCGAGGCCGCCAGCAGGCGATCCAGAGACGGGCCGATCGGCCCCGACTGCAGGGCCTCGAAAGCGCTGCCGTCCAGCGCCTGCAGGCGGGCGCGGCGTTCATCTAGGAGGGCGGACAGACGGAATCCGATCGAGGTCACGCGGGGCTCCCTTAGGCTTGAACGGGCGCGCCTGCGGGCGCGGCAGCGCAGTCTAGGACAACACTGATCAAGTCCCTCCTGGCCTTGATCAGTGGTCGCGAGTCCGGCGCGGGTCGGGACTCGTTCGGCCGCACCGCGGCGACGCCTTCGCTGCGCCCGGTCACCCAGATCGAGCACGTGGGCGCTGGATCCGCGGGCGCGCCTCCCAAGGGGCGCGGCAACGCTGGAATTTGCCGCGCCGCTTTCGTGGATGCGGCTCAGCGGCCAAGGCACTGCCGCTGACTGGGTTTCAGGGGAGGTGATCAGATCGGCTGCCCCACTGCGCGTAGTGCCCAGGAAGGACGCCGGCGACCGTGCCAGGGACGCGGCACACGGGATTGCAGGCGGGATCCTTCCATCCAATCGAATGAGGGAGAACACCATGAAGATCAGCAAACTGATGCTGGGCGCTCTGTTGGCCATTGGCTCGGCGGTCGGCGCTGGCGTGCAGGCGGAGTCGATCAACTACGGCATGTACATCTGCTGCTCGCAGCTGCAGGACGACTGCAACTGGTCCTACGGCGAAGACCATCCGCGCTGCGTAGGCCTCTACGAGCGCTGCATGCTGAGCCGCCGCTGCATCATTCCCTGATGCCTGGCTGTGCCTGAACGCGCGCACGTCGCGCCCCTGCTGCGGCCCGGCCTCGCGCCGGGCTGCGGCATTGTCCCGAGGATTCCCATGCAGACGCTGAAATCCGTTCTGCTGATGCTTGTCGTGGTGCTCGCCGGCACCCTCGGCGGCAGCCTGCTCACCCGCTGGTGGTTCACGACGCCCGAGCCACCCGCCGTCGAAGCGCTGCGCGCGCCGGTCGCGGCCCTGGCGCAGCTGCCGCAGCCGGTGGTGTTCACACTCAGCACCTGCCCCGCCTGTGCCCAGCTGCGGCGCTGGATGGGTGAGCATGCGATCGCCTACCACGAGCTCAGCGTCGACACCGACAGCGAGGCCGCGCGGCTCGCCCGTGAGCTCGGCATCGACAGCGTGCCGGTGCTGTTCACCGCCACCCATCGCGTCAATGGCTACGTGCCCGAGCAGCTGCAGTCGGTGCTGCAGCGCGAACCGCAGCACACGCCGTGAGCCTGTCCCCTTGAGACCGATGCCCGCGCCCGACGGTGACGTCGCCGGATTGGCGGCGCGCGCCGCCGCCACCTACACTCGCGCGCTTGCCCTGTTGCGGGATCGCGGCGTGAACGAACCCTCCGGCGACATCACCGAGCTGCTGGAGCGCTGGCGTTCGGGCGACCGCAGCGCCGAAGCGCGCATCGTCGAACAGCTGTATCCCCTCCTGAGAAGGCTCGCCAGCAGCCAGCTGCGCGATGTCGACGGCACTCCGACTCTGTCGGCGACGGCGTTGGCCAACGAGGCCTTCATTCGTCTGCACGCGCAGCGCGTTCTGGATTGGCAGAACCGCGATCACTTCTTCGCGATCGCCGCCTCGCTGCTGCGGCGGGTAGTGGTCGACTATCTGCGCGCGCGCAGTGCGGAAAAGCGCGGCGCCGGCGCGGTCGTGCTGGCGCTGCAGGATGCCCGCGAGATCGATCTGCCGCAGCAGGGCGACCACACCGATTGGCTGGCTTTGGATCAGGCTTTGAACCGTCTGGCCCTGTTCGACCCGGACTGCGCGCGAGTCATCGAACTGCGCGTGTTTGCAGGCCTGACCATCGAAGCGGTCGCCGCACTGACGGAGGTATCGGTGCCGACGGTGGTGCGCCAGTGGCGCTTTGCCCGCAGCTGGCTGGCCGAACAGATGGAACTGGACGGTGAAGACTGAGATCGCCGCCAGCGAGGCCCAGCGCTTTCGCCGGCTGCGCGCGCTGTTCGACGAGGCGATCCTGCTGACGCCGGCGGCGCGCGAGGCGTGGCTTGCGGGGCTTGCGGGCGACGACGCCAGGCTTCGCGAAGCGCTGCAGCGCCTGCTTCAGCATGACCAGGCGATCGTGGCACAACCCACACAGCGCCCGGAGGCGGCACTGCAGGCCTGGTGTGCCGAAGCGGCCGAGCCCTTGCCTGCACGCATCGGACGCTTTGCGATTGCCGGTGAGCTCGGCCGCGGCGGCATGGGCCGCGTCCTGCACGGTGTCTGCACCCGCGACAACGTGGAGCAGCATGCGGCGATCAAGATCCTGCGCAGCGATCGTTGGGACCCGCTTGCCGAAGGGCGACTGCGCGAAGAGGCGCGCGCCCTCGCGAGCCTCGATCACCCGGGCATCGCGCGCCTGCTGGAGGCCGGCCGCAGCGCCGAAGGCATCGCCTTCATCGCCATGGAGCGCGTGCGAGGCGAGCCGCTGATGGCCTGGTGTGCGCTGCGGCGGCTGGGTCTGCGCGAGCGCATCGAGCTGTTCCGCGGCGTGCTGGCTGCGGTGGCGCACGCGCATCGCGCCCTGCTCGTGCATCGCGATCTGAAGCCCTCGAACGTGATGGTGGACGAGCACGGCCGGGTGCGTCTGCTCGACTTCGGCCTGGCCCGCTTCATCGACGCCGAGCCGCAGGAGCGGACGCAGACGGCCGCGCGCTTCCTCACGCCGGCCTATGCCGCGCCTGAGCAGCTGCGCGGCGAGCGCATCACTATCGCCACCGATGTCTATGCGCTCGGTGCGCTGCTCTACGAGCTGCTTGCAGGCACGCCGCCCTTCGAGCTGGCGGACTGCTCGGCGGGCGCCGCCGAGCAACTCATACTGGAAGCGACTCCGCCCACGCTGGCGCAGAGCTGTCTGGGGCGCGAGCGTGCGCAGGCCCGGCTGGGGCGAGAGGATCGGTTGGCGTGGGCGCGCGCGCTTCAGGGCGACCTGGAGGCGGTGGTGCAAAAGGCCCTGCGCAAGTCGCCCGGGCAGCGCTATACGAGCGCTGAAGCCTTCGACGAGGACCTGCAGAACTGGCTGCAGCGGCGCCCGGTGCACGCCCGGCACGGGCGGCTTGCGTACCGCTTCCAGCGATTCCTGCAGCGCAACGCGCTGGCCGCGGCCTTGACCGGCTTGAGCGCGCTGGTGCTGTCCCTCGCGGCGGCGCAGGTGTGGCAGCAGGGGCGTCTGGCGGCGCATGAGCGAGATCGCGCGGTGGCTGCCCTTGGCATTCTTAACGACGCTTTCCTCGCGGCCGATCCCACCCGCTCGGAAGCCGGCGAGACCCGCGTGCGCGAGGTGTTGCATGCCGCCGCTGAGCGCTTGCGTTCACTGCAGTCCACGCAGCCCGCACTGGCGGCCGAGCTGAGCGCGCAGATCAGCGAGATTCGCAGCGCCCTCGGCCTGATTGTCGATGACGGCGTACTTGAGCAGGCCCTGGTGAACGCCGAACGCCTGCAGGTGGACTCCGAGCTGCTGCATCGACTGCAGCTGGCGGCCGCGCGCGAAGCCGTGTTGGCGCAGAAACTCGATCTCGCGGCGCAGCGCATCCAACAGCTGCGTGCGGCTGCGCCTCTTGATCCGCGGGTCGCTCTCATCGACGCCCAGCGCTGGCTGCAGCAGCAGGAGGCGGGCCCGGCGCTCACTGCGCTGCAGCCGCTGCTGGAGCAAGCCCAGCCGCTGGAGCCGAGTCTGCGACGCGAGCTGCTCTGGCTGCAGGCGCGGTCATTGCGCCTTGCGGGTCGCGGTGAGGAGGCGCTGAGCGTGCTGGCGGCGTTGCTGGAGAGCCAGCAGGAGGCCAGCGAAGGCGGCGCGCTGATGACGCGCTTGCACCGGCTGGACGTGCTGGTGGAGCTGGGCCGGTTCGATGAGGCGGAAGCCGAGCTGGAGCCGCTATCCCGAGCGCTTCCCGAGCGCTTCGGCCAGCGCTCGGCGGTGCTCGCACATCTGCATGCGAGCCGTGCCAGCCTGCGCATGGCCCAGCAGCGATTTGCCGAGGCCGCCGACGCCTACAGTGCGGCGGCGATCGAGTACGCCGGCAGCCTGGGCGACCATCATCTGAACGCCGCGCGTGCCCGCTTCAACGCCGCCCAGCTGCGCGTGCATCTGCAGCCCGGCACCGACGCCGCCGACGCCGACTTTGCGGCGGCGATCGACAGCGCCTCACGCGCGCGACCGCCGCTGTCGCCGCTGCCGATGTTCTTCCGCGCGGTGTTCGCCCGTCAGCTGATGCAGCGCGGCCAGTTGGCCCAAGCCCGCGAGACCCTGTTGCCGGCGCGCGGCGTGCCGCAGCTCGAGGGTTTCGAGGCGGGCAACCGCGCCGACTTTCTCGATCTGCTGGCGCAGCTGTACGGCGCACCCGAGTGCGCCGCCACCGGCGCCTCGCTGCAGGACGAAGCGCCGCGCGGCGCGCGCGCCAGCTTCCTGCAGTGTGAAGCCGCGCGTGCGCCGCGCAGCAGCGAACGCACCGACCCTGACCCGCCCGGCGCAGCGCCTGCGTCTGCTTCCATTGAGGATTCACCATGACTGTGCCCCAGCTTGCGCTGTTGTCGCTGCTGCTTGCGTTCGGCGGCGCCGCCGCTGCTCAGCCCATCACTGCGCGTGAGCCTGCACCGCTCGCACCCCCTGATTCGGCCCCAGCGTCACCGGCGCCGCGGAAATCGCCCGTGCTTTGCCCCATCCCCAAGACCGGGTCAGAGGGCTCGTTCTATGTGGTCGCTGCCCCGGACGTCGTCTGCCCGAAGTCGATTGCGGTCAATGAGCCGATCTACGCCATCCTCGAATGCATGACGGGTCCGCACAGTGCCACCTGTGAAGCCTGGCCGCGCGTGTATGCGGTGAACCCCGGCGATGAGGACCGGCTTCAGTACACGTGGACGGTGCGCGTCGGCTGGAGCACCACCCACTATCCGATCAGCAGCAACCCCACGATCAGCTTCCCCTGCCCCGGCATCCAGCCGGTCAGCGTGACGGTGCGCGTGAGCAACGGCACGGCCAGCGACCTGGATATGACTGGCTTCCGCTGCGGCGACGATCCGCGCTGAGTCGCGGGCAGGCGCGGTCGCGTCGTCGCGACCGCTGATCCCGTTGGGGCAACACGGATCCAGTCAATCCTGAGCTTGATCCGTGGTCGCGACTTCGACGCAAATCCGGACGCGCTTAGGATGGATCGAGCATCGCGTGCTCGGCCTCGCTGCCCCTCTGCTGGAGGTTCTGCGGCAGCGCGGCCACCGCGTCGACCGCGCCAGTGGATGCCTGCTGGGTCTGTGCATGGCCGCTGTTGGCGACTTCGATACGCTGATGTGCGATCTCGATCCGCTGCGCCTCAAGGGCCTCGGACTCTGCGCACCGCTGCGTGCCTGGGGCCATTCGCTGCCGGCGCGGATGCCGAGCGCGGGCGACGCGCTCGATGTCTGCCGCGCCGGCTGCGATCGTGGTGCTTACGACGACATGCCCAAGCCCTTCGGTCTGCTTGTGCTGGAGGCCGTTCCGCACGCCCTGCGCAGGCGGCAGCGCGGCTGCGTGCCGACGACCGCTGTGCGCGGCTCGCCAAGCAGGTCTCGGGTGAGGACGTGTCCGGCGTCGTCGCCCTGCACAGCCTGATGCGCGCAGCGCGGGATCGACCTTTCGGCCGTGCGCTGATCCGCAGCGCCGCGGGCATCGGCTATCGGCTGGCCAGCGCCTGGCGAGGCGTGGCCGGAACTGCGGCTTCGTCGGTACTCGCTTCGTCGTCCGCGCTGCCCGGCTCGCTGGCCTGCACCGCACCGTCGAGGAAGGCCTGCGCCGGCAGTAGCCACAGGGGGCTGCGCTTGTAGTCGAAGCGGCCCTCGCTGCGCGCCGCAAGCGCGCCGCGCACGCGCTTGTCGCGAGCGAGCAGCAGGCCCTGCGGATGGGCCTGTGCCCACGCCTGCGCCGCGGCCGGTGCAATCGCCGCGATCGGCTGGCGCAGTCGGCCTGCGAAATGGAACTCACCCTGGTAGATGCCGATGTAGGCAAGGGGCCGGCCCTGTGCCTGGGCGGTCGCCAGGGACGCGCCGATCGCGGGCAGCGGGTAGTGCGTCGACAGCGGACCCGACGCCAGCGCCAGCAGGAGCAGCAGCGCGGCGCTTCCGGCGAGGGCGATCCGCCGCGCGGGGCGCTCGTGCTCGCCGCACTCTGCAAGCAGGCGCGCCAGCAGCAGGTAGCCGAGGGCGAGCATCGGGATCAGGTAGTGGACCTGCTTGCCCGCGATGCCGAGGTGGATCAGCGACGCCACAGCGAGCGTCGCCATCGCGAAGCGGGCGCCGCTGTCCCGGGCCAGCGCGCGCAGCCGCCCCAGTGCGCGCCAGGCCGGCGGCCACAGGCTCCAGGGCAGGGGCAGCAGCAGCAGGAAGGGCAGATAGAACCCGAGCGGTCGCGGGTGGCCCATCGCGCCCTGCACGCGATCCAAGGTCTGGCCGAACAGCAGGGCCTGGCGGAAGGCCTCGCCGCCGCGTTCGCTGGCGGCCAAGGCCCAGAGCAGCACCGGCAGCGTGGCCAGTACGGTCAGCAGCAGGGGCAGCCACAGGCGCTTGAGCGCCGGCTGCCCGGGCGGGCGCCACCACGGCCAGGTCAGGATCGGCGCCAACAGATGCACCAGCGCCACCGGCCCCTTGCACAGCAGGGCCAGCGCCGCCCACAGCAGGAACAGCGCGGCCGCGGCCGGAGTGGGTGCCGACAGCAGCCGGTGCAGCTGCAGCCACGCGGCCAGCAGCAGGGCCAGCAGCAGGGTGTCGAACATCAGCAGCGAGGTGTAGGCGAACAGATACAGGCTGCCGAAGGCCAGGATCGGCGCCAGCGCTGCCGCCGCCGGGCGCTCGGGCCACAGCGCGCGCGCGAGCCCGCGCAGGCCGAAGACCGCGGCAACGGCGGCCAGGGGGCTCAGTAGTCGCGGCCAGACGTCGTTGACGCCGAACACCGACCAGCCGGCGTGGATCAGCCAGAACAGCAGCGGCGGTTTGTGGTGGTAGGGCTCGCCATTGAGCCAAGGCAGCACGAAATCGTCGCGCCACCACATCTCCCAGGCCACGGCTAGATAGCGGGTTTCGTCCACCGGCAGCGTTGGCCGCAGCCACAGCGAGGCAAGGCCAAGGGCGGCGATTGCGAGCAGCAGCAAACGCAACCCAGGCTCCCGCAGGAGCGCGCGAAGACGGTCGGAAGCGGCGAGGCGATCGGACTCACGTGTGGACACGGCGGACGCTCGGTTCGCAGCGACGGGTGGCCACAGCCTGGACCAAGGGCTGTTAAGGCAGCACCGATCATGTGCATGCCGCGCTTGATCGGTGTTGCTCTGGCAGGACCCCAGCGGCGCTCCGCCGCCTGCGGACAGAGCACTCGGGCTTAACGAATCACTCACTCCCTGCCAAGCTTTCTGCAAACTCGAACGCGCATTCTTGTTGCCCATGGCTTCCTTCTTCCCTGCCGCGCTGCGCCTGCGCCCGCCCCTCGACCTCTGGCTGCTGGCCGCGCTCGCTCTGTGGCTGCTTGGCGTCGGCTACGGCCTGCGCGATCCGTGGCCGGCGGATGAGCCGCGCTTCGCGCTGATGGGCCGCGACATGGTCGAGACCGCGCGCTGGTGGGTGCCGCACCGCGGGCCTGAGCTGTACGCCGAGAAGCCGCCGGTGTTCCTGTGGCTGCAGGCCGCCGCCTACGCGCTGACCGGGCAGACCCGACTGGCCTTCCTGTTGCCCTCGCTGCTGGCGGCCTTCGGCACGCTGGCGCTGACCTGGGATCTGCTGCGTCGTGTCTACAACCGCCGCGTCGCCTTCTGGGGTGCGCTCGGCCTGCTGTTCTGCGTGCAGTTCACCCTGCAGGGCCGCACCGCGCAGATCGACATGGTGCTGGTGCTGTTCACCACGCTGGGCCTCTACGGAATCCTGCGCCATCTGCTGCTGGGGCCGGCCTGGGGCTGGTACGTGCTTGCCGGCGTCGCCACCGGCCTTGGCGTCATCACCAAGGGCACCGGCTTTCTGCCCTGGCTGCTGCTGATCCCCTATGTCGTGGCGCGTCTGCGCGGCATGTACGGGCTCGCCCGCTTTGAGGGCGGCTGGCGCTGGGCTTGGGGGCCGCTGGCGATGCTGCTGCCGATCCTGGCCTGGGCGCTGCCGCTGCTGTACTTCGCCGCCCAGCCGGGCAACGCCGAGCTGGCCGCCTACCGCGACGACCTGCTGTTCAAGCAGACCGTTACCCGCTACGCCAATGCGTGGATGCACCTGAAGCCCTGGTGGTACTACCTGATCGAGGTGGTGCCGGTGCTGTGGCTGCCGCTCGCGCTGCTGCTGCCCTGGGCGCTGCCCGCTTGGTGGCGGCGGATGCGTCGTGGCGATGCGCGGCCGCTGCTGCTGATCGGCTGGGTCGCGCTGGTGCTGCTGTTCTTCTCGCTCTCGCCGGGCAAGCGCGGTGTCTACCTGCTGCCGGCGGTGCCGGCGCTGGCGATGGCGCTGGCGCCGCTGCTGCCGGGCCTGCTGCGCCGGGCCGGCGTGCAGCGCGCGCTGTGGGCGCTGGGCTTCGCCCTCGCCGGCCTGCTCGCGGTCGCCGCCGCTTGGGCGCTGCTGGGCGAGCCGCGCTTCGCTCAGCGCGTACTGGAGCAGAACGGCGTGGCGCCCTGGGACTGGCTGCTGGCGGTTGGCACGCTGGGCGTGCTGGCCTGCATCGCGCTGTGGCGGCGCGGTGCGATCGCCTTCGCCGCGGTGATGACGATGGTGTGGAGCGGCTACGGCCTGCTCGGCTACCCCGACATGAACGGCGCGCGCTCGGGGAGCGCGCTGATGGAGCGCGCGCACGCGCTGCTGCCGGAGGGCGCCGCGATCGGCATCGTCGGCGGGCCGGAGCAGTTCCTGCTGCAGGGCGTGGGCGAAGTCCGCGCTTTCGGTTTCAAGACCACGATCGAGCACCAGCGCGAACTGGCGGACGCCTGGCTGCGCGCGTCCGATCGCCACTGGATGCTGATCCAGCGCACCTACAAGGACGACTGCATCGACCCGGCCCGGGCCATTGAGGTCGGCATCTCCAACCGCCGACACTGGTTCCTCGTCAACGCCGCCGGCCTGCGCGCGAACTGCGTTCCGCCGGCTGCCGAACAGACTTCTCCGCTGCACCTCGATCAGGATGACTGAACCTGTGGACACCTCCGACCGCCTGACGATCTCGGTCGTCATTCCCGCCCATAACGAAGCCGGCAACCTGCCGGGTTTGATCGACGAAGTCGTGGCCGCCTTCGCGGGTCGCCGTGACTACGAGATCGTGGTGGTGGATGACGCCAGCAGCGACGCCAGCCCGGCGGTACTGGCAGAGCTGCAGCAGCGCCTGCCGCAGCTGCGGGTGCTGCGGCATGTGCGCAATGCCGGCCAGAGCACCGCGCTGATCAATGGCGTGCGGCATGCGCGCGGCCTGTGGATCGGCACCCTCGACGGCGATGCGCAGAACGACCCCGCCGACCTGCCGCGCCTCTTGGCCGAGATCGAGCGCCGGGCCGACCCCGCGCTCAAGCTGATCCAGGGCTGGCGGGTCAGCCGCCGCGATTCGGGCATCAAGCGGATGTCCTCGAAGATCGCCAACGCCGTGCGCGGCGGCCTGCTGCGCGACTCGACGCCCGACAGCGGCTGCGGCATCCGCGTGGTCGAGCGCGCGGCCCTGCTCAACGTGCCGGCCTTCAACCACATGCACCGCTTCATCCCGGCCCTGATCCGTCAGGGCGGCTGGACCGTCGACAGCCTGCCGGTCAACCACCGCCCGCGCGGCGCCGGGCAATCGCACTACGGCACCTGGAACCGCCTGTGGGTCGGCATCGTCGACCTGTTCGGCGTGGCCTGGCTGGGCCGGCGGACGCGGGTGACGACGGTGAACGAGCAGCGCATCGAGCGCGCCGCGCCCCACCAGCGGCGGGCCTCGTGAACTTCGCCGATCCGATCTGGCTGGGCGTGGGCCTGCTCGCGCAGGTCGCGTTCTCGGCCCGCTTCCTGGTGCAGTGGGTGCTGTCCGAGCGCGCTCGCCGTTCGCTGCTGCCGGTGCACTTCTGGTTCTTCAGTGTGATCGGCTCGGTGCTGCTGCTGGCCTATGCCGCGCACCAGCGCGACGCGGTGATCGCGCTTGGCCAGATCGTTGGGCTGGCAATCTACCTGCGCAACATCGAGCTGGTGCAGCGCGCCGCGCGCGGGCGCGCGATCGGCTTCGCCTGGCCGTGGCTGGGGCTTGCCGGTGTGGCGCTTGGCGCTGGTCTGCTGAGCCACGAGGCGCCCGTGGCGAGCGCGGCGGTTGAACGCGCGGAGCCGCTGTGGTTCGCGCTGGGCTTTCTCGGCCAGGCGCTCTTCACCGGCCGCTTCGTGGTCCAGCTCTATGCCTCCGAGCGCGCCCAGGCCTCGGTGAATCCGGTGCAGTTCTGGTATCTGTCGCTGTCCGGCAGCCTGCTGCTGTTGGCCTATGCGCTGCACACCGGCGATGCGGTGATCATTCTCGGCCAGAGCTTTGGCCTGATCGTCTACCTGCGCAATCTGGCGCTGATCCGCAAGCAGCGCGCGCCTGACCGCCACGGCGAGGACTTCGACGATGAAGTCGCCGCGCTGCGCGCCGCCGAAGGGGCCAAGGATGAAGTGCCAGCGTCGCCAGCAAAGCCCGCTCCGACCTCGCGTCCGGGCTAAGGCGGCACGGATCGAGTCCACGCTGGGCTTGGGCAACACGGATCAAGTCCCTCGTGGCCTTGATCCGTGGTCGCGAGTCCGGCACATGTCCGGACTCGCTTGCGCTGGATCAAGCACGTGCGCGCTCGCTCCGCGGGCGCGCCCTCCATGGCGCGCGCAACGGCCTGGGCGCCCGCTATGGCGCACGCAACGGCCCGGTCGCGCGGCGCAGCACAGCGATCGATGCCCGCTGTCCGCCTGCGCACGGTGGCGGCGCCACCCGGTGCAGGCCGGCGCGGTCTCGCGGGAGGAAGCCCCCACGCCCGCGCCTGCGACGGATCGCTGCCGCCCCGGCGTACCACGGCTGCACCGCGCCGCATTCCTGCTCCCACCTCACGAGGTCGTGCCATGAGCCAAGCCCGCTATCCCCGCCCGCTGATCGCGCTGCACTGGTTGACCCTGCTGCTGATCGCGGTGGTCTACGCCTGCATGGAATTCCGCGGCTACTTCCCGCGCGGCAGCGAGCCGCGCGAGCTGATGAAGGCGATCCATTTCTCCGGCGGCCTGACCGTGCTGCTGTTCGTGATCGCGCGCATCGCACTGCGTCTGCGCGGCCCGATCCCGCCGGTCAGCCCACCGCTGCCGGCCCTGCAGAAGCTGGCCGCGAGCGCCGGTCACCTGGCCCTGTACGGGTTCATGCTCGGCATGCCCATCGTCGGCTGGCTGATCCTCTCGGCCGAGGGTACCGCGATCAGCCTGTGGGGCATTCCGCTGCCGGCCCTGGTCGGCGAGAACAGCGATCTTGCCCACACGCTGGAAGAGTTCCACGAAATCGGCGCCACGGTCGGCTACGCGCTGATCGGGCTGCATGCGCTGGCCGGGCTGTACCACCACTACCTGCGTCGCGATGACACCCTGCGGCGCATGTTGCCGGGCCCGCGCGCGTGATGCGCCGCTGGCACGTCGAGCGCCATGGCGTGCAGCGCGGCGGCTGGCTGCGCGCCGCCGTGCTCGGCGCCAATGACGGGCTGATCTCGACCGCCAGTCTGGTGCTGGGCGTGGCCGCGTCCGGCGGTGAGATTTCGGCGGTGCTGATTGCTGGCACCGCGGGCCTGATCGCCGGCGCGCTGTCGATGGCGGCCGGCGAGTACATCTCGGTCAGCACCCAGGCCGACATCGAGCGCGCCGACCTCGCCCGCGAACGGCGCGAGCTCGTCGAGACGCCGGATGCGGAGCTGGAGGAACTTGTGGCCCTGCAGCAGGCGCGCGGGCTGCCGCCTGCGCTGGCCCGCGAAGTCGCCATCGCCCTGACCGCGCATGACGCCCTCAGTGCGCATGCGCGCGACGAGCTGGGCATCACCGATCAGCAGCGCGCACGGCCGGTGCAGGCGGCGCTGGCCTCAGCCGCCGCGTTCGCCGCCGGGGCCGGGCTGCCGCTGCTCATGGTGCTGCTGGCGTCGCCGGCGGCCATGGCGATCGTGGTGCTGGTGGGCAGCCTCGTCCTGCTCTGCGTGCTGGGGACACTCGCCGCCTGGGCCGGTGGAGCACCGCTCCTGCGCGGCGCGCTGCGCGTGCTGTTCTGGGGCGGGCTGGCGATGGCCTGCACTTGGGCCGCGGGTGCGCTGTTCGGGGCGGTGGGTTGATCCCGGCCGGCGTCCTCCAGCGCAGCGATGCGAACCCATAGGGTGGGTCTTGACCCACCACGCGCTTCGCTTCGGCCTCGGTGTTCCGATCTCATTGGGTGGGTCTTGACCCACCAAGAGCTCCACGCTCGCCTCGGTCCTGTTTCGTCGCTTGAAGCGAAGATCAAGAGCTTTCGGTCCGTCCTTCCGCGCTCCCAAAGCATGGCCATCCATGGCCATTCCCGCGTGCGGCCGGCCCGACCTACCTTTCTTTGAATGGCCAAAGAAAGGTAGGCCAAAGAAAGGCCACCCCTCGTACGCGCCCTCTGCGCATCCGTGCGCAGAGGGTACGCGTGAGTCGGTCGGGGTTTTCGGACAGGCCCTCCCTGGCCTGTCGAAAACCTTGGCCGCATCCCTGCGGCCAACCCTGCGGGCGGATCGACCGCCTCCCGCCGCTCCCCAGGGGCCCCGGGCAGAGCGCGGGCTCCTCCCCGCAAGAGCGAAGCGAGAGCCGAAGCATTCATAGGGTGGGTCTTGACCCACCGTGGCGTTGATGTGCGCCCCGGTGCGTCGACACGCGAACCGCCGTGTGCTCGGATGTGTCGCGAAGCCGGTGATCGGGCGAGGGAAGCCGAAGCATTCATCGGGTGGGTCGTGACCCAGCGTGGCGTTGATGTGCGCCCCGGTGCGTCGACACGCGAACCGCCGTGTGCTCGGATGTGTCGCGAAGCCGGTGATCGGGCGAGGGAAGCCGAAGCATTCATCGGGTGGGTCGTGACCCAGCGTGGCGTTGATGTGCGCCCCGGTGCGTCGACACGCGAACCGCCGTGTGCTCGGATGTGTCGCGAAGCCGGTGATCGGGCGAGGGAAGCCGAAGCATTCATCGGGTGGGTCGTGACCCAGCGTGGCGTTGATGTTCGCGCCGGTGCGTCGCCACGCGAACCGCCGTGTGCTCGGATGTGTTGCGAAGCGATGATCGGGCGAGAGAAGCCGAAGCATTCATAGGGCGGGTCTTGACCCACCGTGGCGTTGATGTTCGCCCCGGTGCGTCGCCACGCGAACCGCCGTCTGCTCGGATGTGTTGCGAAGCGATGATCGGGCGAGAGAAGCCGAAGCCTTCATAGGGTGGGTCTTGACCCACCGTGGCGTTGATGTTCTCCCCGGTGCGTCGCCACGCGAACCGCCGTGTGCTCGGATGTGTCGCGAAGCCGATGATCGGGCGAGAGTGAAGCTCGTGGTGGGCCAAGCCCCACCCGATGCCCTCGTGAGCTTGCGCCGAGCGCTCATGGCCGCGAGCCGTTCCTCACTTCTCACTTCTCACTTCTCGTTCCTCGCTTCCCGCCTCACACAACCCTCGCCCGCGCCAGCGGATTCAGCGCCAGCGCGCCGACCGCCGCCGCGGCGCCCAGCGCGAGCGCGGTCAGCAGGGGTGTGAGCTGCGGCACCGCGGTGCCGAGCACGCCCGAGGCCGCGGGCCACAGGGTCAGCGCGAGGCTGGTCAGCGCGAGCGCGGCGATGAGGCGGGCGCTGCGGCTTCGACCGAGGCCGATCAGCACGGTCGCGCTGAAGGCCACCAGCGCCGCCAGCGCGAGCGTGCGAGGCAGCGCGTCGGAGTCCGCGCCGTCGAACCACGTCGGCAGCGCCTGGGCCAGCAGCACTGCGGCGCAGCCCAGGCTGCCGCCGAGCAGCAGACGCCGCCAGGCGCGCGCATCGAACAGCTGGCCGGCACGCGTCGGCGCATCGCCGTCGACGCCGCCCGCCTCGCGCTGGAAGCCCAGCATCGCGCTCGGATGGATGATCAGTTCCAGCCAGACGATGTGGATCGGCAGGAACAGCAGCGGCCCGCCGAACGCCGGCACCAGCGCGGCGCTGAGGACGAAGGGCAGGTGCACCAGCAGCAGGTACGCGAAGCTCGCACGCAGGTTGCGGTACAGCGCGCGGCCTTCGGCGATGGCGCCGGCAAGCGTGGCGAAGTCGTCGTCCAGAAGAACAATCGCGGCCGCCTCGCGCGCCGCCTGGGTGCCGCGTTCGCCCATGGCGATGCCGACATCGGCGGCCTTCAGCGCGGGCACGTCGTTGACGCCGTCGCCGGTGACCGCCACCGCCACGCCCGTCGCCTGCAGGGCCTGCACCAGGGCCAGCTTCTGCTTCGGCTGCGCGCGCGCAACCACATCGGCCTGCGCCAGCGCTTCCGGGCTGACCTCGTCGTCGAGGCTCACCACCCGCGGCGCGCCCGCGCACAGCCCCGCTTCGACGGCGATCGCCGCGGCGGTGGCCGGGTGGTCGCCGGTGAGCATCACCACCCGCAGACCCTGCGCGCGGCAGCGCGCCAGCGCCGCCGGCACGCTGGCGCGCAGGGAGTCGCCGAAGCCGAGCAGGCCGAGCAGGCGATAGCCCTGATCGGGTTCGATCGTGAGCTCGGCCGCGTTGTCGATCAGGCGCTCGGCCAGCGCCAGCACCTTCAGCCCGCGCGTCGCCAGCGACTGCGCCTCGGCCTGCCAGTGCTCGAGCTCGGGCGGCGCCAGAGCGCAGGCCCGCAGCACGGTTTCCGGTGCGCCTTTCATGCGGGCGATCCGCGTCTCACCCTCAATGAGCAGCACGGTTTCGCGACGGCGGTCCTCGGTGAACGGAAAGCGCTGTTGCACTGCTGGCACGGGTGCCGAAGGCGCGGCCTCGCGCAGGCAGACATCCAGCGGGTCGGTACTGTCGGCGGCCACCGACTGCGCGGCGCGCTGGGCGAGTTCCTCGATCGAAAGCGCGGCCACAGGCCGCAGCTCGCGCAGGCGCAGTCGGCCTTCGGTAAGCGTGCCGGTCTTGTCGGTGCAAAGCACGCTGACCCGGCCGATGTCCTCGACCGCCACCGCACGCCGCACCAGCGCATTGCGTCGCGCCAGCCGGAACACGCCGACGCCGAGGAACAGGCTCAGCACCACCGGAAACTCCTCGGGCAAGGCGGCAATCGCCAGCGTCAGCCCGCTGAGCAGCGCGTCCAGCCAGCCCTGGCCCTGCCACAGCCGCACCGCGGCCAGCAGAATGCACAGAACCAGCGCGATCCACACCAGGGTCATCACCAGCCGCGTCACCGCCTGCTGCAGAGGGGTGCGCGGCTGCGTGGTGGTCACCGCCAGCCGGACCAGCTCGCCGTAGCGGCTGTCGCCGCCGGTGCCGAGCACCTGCAGCTCGCCGCGGCCGGCCAGCACGCGGGTGCCGGCGAAGCCCCAGTGTTCGGAGGTGAGCTTCGCGTCCTCGGTGATCTGCTTCCGCACCGGCACCGACTCGCCGCTCAGGCTGGATTCGTCAACCTGCAGCGCCTCGGCCGCGCGCCACAGGCCGTCGGCCGGGATCGCCTCGCCGCTGGCCACGCGCACGCGATCGCCCGGCACCAGGGCGGAGGCCAGGATTCGCTGCCATGTGCCATCGCGCAGCGCCATCGCTTCGCTGGCCAGACGGCTGGCCAAGGCTGAGGTCGACAGCTGCGTGCGCCGGTGCAGGAAGGCGTCCATGCCGAGCAGGGGCAGCATCGCCAGCAGCAGTACGCTGGCTTCAAGCGTCTCGCCGGTGGCGAAGAACAGCGCGCTCACCACCAGCAGGAACCACAGCATCGGATCGGACGCAGCGTCGCGCAGCGCATGCCAGAAGCGATGCCGTGGGGGTTCGACGATGCGGTTGTCGCCGTAGCGGGCGCGCAGGGCTTCGACGTCTCTCGCCGTGAGACCGCCTTCGCCGCCTGGCAGGGTGGACAGTCGATCGAGCAGGTCGTGCGGGCTTTGCATGCGCAGCCTCCGAGCGTTGGCCTCCAGCGAAGCACGTGCGAGTGCACCGCGTCGGTGGGTCAGGACCCACACGATGGGCGTGTGGGGCGCGGCCCATCCCAAGGCATGCATAGGGTGGGTCTCGACCCACCATAAAGCAGATATGCGGTGGGTCTCGACCCAGCCTAAGCGCCACGCTCGCTGCAGGTCATGGGTTCTGCGCCGTAGCGAAGCCCGCGTCTTCATGGATCGGTGGGCGACACGCGGGGAAAGAATCCATGCGACGGTGGGTCAAGACCCACCCTATGGGCCTGGGGCCAGACCCACCGAAAGCTCCACGCCCCCACGCCCCTCGCGCAGCAATTCCTTAACCCGCTCCAAAGACGCGCTTAACGCGCCGACAAGCTTGGCCCAAGCTTCGGCGCGCAGCCTGTGCGCCATGGACACCTCCCGCCACGGGCCTCGCGCCTTCCGCCACGCCGACTGCATCGACCGCGCGCATCCGCAGCGCGCCGAAGTCGAGGCCTTCATCCAGCGCATCTACGCCGCCCGCTTCGATGCGCGGCCGCCGGCCTTGATGCCGCATCTGCTGGCTTTCCGCGATGCCGACGGCAGTCTCATCGCCGCGGTCGGCCTGCGCTGCGCCATCGAAGGCCCGCTGTTCGTCGAGCGCTACCTGGGCGCGCCGGTCGAGCGCGTGCTGGCCGAGCGGCTCGGCACCGCGCCGACGCGCGCCGAGGTGGTCGAGATCGGCAACTTCGCCGCAGCCTCGGCGGGCGCGGCGCGGTCGCTGATCCTCGCGCTGATCCCGCTGCTGCGCGGTGCTGGTCTGCGCTGGACCCTGTTCGCCGCCACCCGTCAGCTGCGCAACGCCTTCGCCCGCCTCGGCCTCGACCCGCGCTTCCTGTGCCGGGCGCAGGCCGCAGCGCTGGGCGCCGAAGGTGAGGCCTGGGGCCGCTACTACGAGACCGACCCCGAGGTGCTGTTTGGCGACCTCGACGGCGCACACGTCGACGCGCCGGAGCGCGCGGCGAACGTGGCTGCGCGCGAAGCCGCGCTGTCCAGCCGTGACGCACTCGGCTGCGGAGCGCCGGCATGAGTGGCGCGCAGATCCACAACGCGCTCTACGCTCGCCTGCTCGCGGCGACGCGTCGGCAGCCGCAGGCGCTGGCGCTGAAGGACGGCCACTGGGCCCTGCGCTTCGGTGAGCTCGCCGATGTGCTGACCGGCCTGCTGTATGCCCTGCGCATCGAGGGCCCGGTGCTGGCCAGCCGGCTCGACAACGGCGTGCCGGCCCTGCTGGTCGAGCTCGCCGCGCAGGCGGCCGATGTCGCCGCACTCGCGTTGCCGCCGTACTTCACTGCCGCACAGTGCCAGCATGCGCTGGACCAGAGCGGTGCGCGGATGCTGCTGCTGCCGCAGGGCGCCCCGGCACCCGACGCCCGCTGGCGCTGCGAGGCCTCCGCGCCCTGGCCGGGGCTGTCGCTCTGGCGTCGCGCGGCGCCGGCGCCGGCCATCGCCCTGCCGCCGGGCACGGCGTGCATCACCTACACCAGCGGCAGCACCGGCGCGCCCAAGGGCGTGTGTCTGTCCGCAGAACATCTGGCCACGGTCGCCGCTTCGCTGGGGGATGCCTTCGACGTGCTGGCGCCGCGCCATCACCTCTGCGCGCTGCCGCTGTCGACCCTGCTGGAAACGGTCGGCGCCTACGCGGCCCTGTTCGTCGGCGCGCGCGTCGAGCTGCGCGGGCTGGCCGAGCTGGGCTACACCGGTGCGGCCGGGCTTGATCCGCTGCGTCTGCGCGCCGTGCTGGCCGAGCTGCAGCCGCACAGCCTGATCCTGGTGCCGCAGCTGCTGGATGGGCTGCTGCTGGCGATCGACGCGGCGGGCCCGCTGCCGCAGCCGCCGCGACTCATCGCCGTCGGCGGCGCCCGCGTCGCGCCGCGACTGCTGCAGCGCGCCGCCGCAGCCGAGCTGACGGTGTTCGAGGGCTATGGCCTGAGCGAAGCGGGTTCGGTGGTGTGTCTGAACCGCCCGGGCGAAGTCGCGCCCGGCAGCGTCGGCCGACCGCTGCCGCACCTGCAGCTGAGCGTCGCTGCCAACGGCGAGCTGTGCGTGGACGGTCCGCGCTTCCTCGGCTACCTCGGTGAGCCGGCACCGCCGCCGGGCCCGCTGCACACCGGCGATCTCGGTGCCATCGATGAGGCCGGCCGCGTGCACATCGAAGGCCGCCTGCGCGAAATGTTCATCACCAGCTACGGCCGCAACGTCGCGCCGGCCTGGATCGAGGGCGAGCTGCTGGCCGAGCCGGCGATCGCCCAGGCCGTGGTGAGCGGCGAGGCCGAGCCCTGGAACCTCGCCCTGATCTGGCCGCGCGATCCGGCGCTCAGCGAGGCCGAACTCGCGCGCGTGATCCAGCGCGTCAATGCCGGCCTGCCTGACTACGCGCGCATCGGTGGCGTCCTGCGCCTGCCCGCGCCGCTGTCGATCGCGGCCGGCCTGCTCACCGCCAACGGCCGCCCGCGCCGCGAAGCCGTGCTCGCCCACTACGCCGAGGCCATCGCCGCGCGCCGCGCGCTGGGCCCGGATGCGGCCCTGATCGCCGCCACTGCATCGACGCACTCCACCTCTCGCCCCCAGGAGATCCCCGCATGAGTTTCCACACCCGACTGCTTGCCGAGACGGCCCGCGAGCGCGCCGAACTGCAGAGCCTGCCGATCGTGCAGCGCGCGCTCGCTGGCCGCATCCGCCGCGAGGAATACGCCGCCTTCCTCGGCCAGGCCTATCACCACGTGCGCCACACCGTGTCCCTGCTGATGGCCTGCGGCGCGCGCCTGCCGGCCAGCCACGAATGGCTGCGTCGCGCCGTGGCCGAATACATCGAAGAGGAGATCGGTCACGAGGAGTGGATCCTCGACGACCTCGAAGCCCTGGGCGAGGACCGCGCGCGCTGGGCGGCCAGCACGCCGCTGCACGCCACCGAGATGATGGTGGCCTATGCGCACGACGGCATCGCGCGGGTCTCGCCGCTGTCCTTCTTCGGCATGGTGCTGGTGTTGGAAGGCACCAGCGTGGCGCTGGCGACGCGCGCGGCCGAGGCGATCGAACACAGCCTCGGCCTGCCGCGCACGGCGTTTACCTACCTGCGCTCGCACGGCGATCTCGACATCGAACACACCGGCTTCTACGAGCGTCTGATGGACCGCATCGAAGACCCCGCCGAGCAGGCCGTGATCGTTCACGCCGCGCGTCGCTTCTATCGACTGTACGGCGACATCTTCCGCAGTATCGAGGCCGGCCCCGCGCTGGCGGAGGCCGCGTGATGGACCTGCGCGGCAAGACCGTCGTTCTGACCGGCGCCACCGGCGGCATCGGCAGCGCACTGGCGCTGGAGCTGTGCGCCGAAGGCGCCCACGTCATCGCCATCGGCCGGCGGCCGGCCGCGCTGGAGACCCTGCGCCAGCGCGCGGCCGGACGTCCCGGTCGGCTGCAGCCGCTGGTCGCCAACATCAACTGCGAACGCGACCGCGCGCGCGTCGTCGAGGTGGCGCGCGCGCCCGATGCACTGATTCACGCCGCCGCGCTGGGCAGCTTCGGCCTGTTCGCCGACAGCGAGGCCAGCGAGCGCGAGGCCCTGTTCCAGACCAATGTGCTGGCACCGATGGCCTTGACCCAGGCCCTGCTGCCGGCCCTGCTGAAGCGCCCCGAGGCGCGCGTGCTGGCGGTGGGCTCGACCTTCGGCAGCCTCGCGCATCCGGGCTTCGCTGCCTACAGCGCCTCGAAGTTCGCTCTGCGCGGCTTCATCGAGGCGCTGGGACGCGAGCACGCGGACTCAAGCCTCGTCGCGCAGTGGATCGCCCCGCGCGCCACCGACACCGCCTTCAACCCGCCGAACGTCGTGGCCCTGAACAAGGCGCTCAAGACCCACGTCGACGCCGTCGACGAGGTCGCGTCGCAGATCGTGCAGGCCCTGCGCGCTGGCACCCGCCGACGCCAGCTGGGCTGGCCGGAGAAGCTCTTCGCCTGGCTCAACGGCGCGTTTCCCGCGCTGGTCGATCGCGGCCTGCGCGCGGCGCTGCCGGTGGTGAGGGCGCACGCAGTGGGGCAGCGCGAAGCCCTGGCTTTCCCAAGGCCGCCGATCGCGGCGTCCGAACAGGCGCAGTTGGCCGCCGTTTTGGACGGGCGCGAACGGCCTCCAAGCCCTGGCCCTGACGCCACGGTGAAGCCGCGAACGGCGGCCTCGCTACGCATGCCGTGAGGCCTCCCACGACGACCTGCCCCGCCGACGCGCGCGCTTGCTCTGCTCGATCGCCGACGGCGCTGCCGATGCACCCGCGGCGCACTCGCCGCACCCTTCTTTCCCTCTCTGTCACCGCTCCAAGGAGTCACGCCATGAACTCGCATACCCCGCCTGCTGCACACCTCGATCTGGCCGTCAGCGCTTCCGACACACCGCGCAGCGGACGCAGCCCGCGTCCGCGTACCGCCGGCGCGCGCAGCGCACTCGCGATGGCGCTGGTCGTCGGCGTGCTGGGCGGTCTGTCCGCCTTCAACTGCGCGCACGCCGCCGAGGTCAGCGCTGCGCCGGTCGCGTCCGTGCAGGCGGATTCGACGGCAGTGGCCGCGACTGCGAATGACATCGACGCAGACCCGCTGCCCGGCATCCAGGCGCGCTGGGCCGAGATCCACTATCAGCTGCCGGAGGACGAGCGCGTCAAGGCCTTCGATGCGCTGGTGAACGAAATCGGCCGCGCCCAGCTGCGCGCCCCGGACGACCTGCGCCTCAAGGTGTGGAAAGGCATCGTGCTCGCCAGCGAGGCCGGCGCGCAGGGCGGCCTGGGCGCGCTCAGCCTGTGCAAGCAGGCGCGCACCGAGTTCGAGGCGGTGATCGCCAAGGACGGCCAGGTGCTCGACGGCTCGGCCTATACCAGCCTTGGCAGCCTCTACTACCAGGTGCCCGGCTGGCCGCTCGGTTTCGGCGATGAGGACACCGCGCGCGAGCTGCTGCAGCAGGGCCTGTCGATCGCGCCCGACGGCATCGACGCCAACTACTTCTGGGGCGACTTCCTGCTCGATCAGGAGGACTACGCCGGCGCTGTGCAGGCCTTCCAGAAAGCCCTGGCCGCCCCGCCGCGCCCGGGCCGCGAAAGCGCCGACGCCGGCCGCCGCGCCGAGATCGAAGCCGGGCTGGCGAAGGCGCAGGAAGAGCTGCGGGGGTGAGAGCGGGGATTGGGGATTCGGGATTCGAAGCAGCGTTGCGGTTCGAATGGGCTCGCGAAACCCGCATAGCGTGGCCCTGGCCCACGACGGGCTCCACCCTCGAAGCGCGCATTTCCGTCGCAAGCCGCACGGGCAAGCTCCTTCGAAGCGATGCATCAACGCACCGGGGCGGGCCTCCACGCCCCGGTGGGCCAAGGGCAACCCTATCGGTGTGACGCGATTACAGTGTCGATCGCACGTGCCACGGAGCCCCCATGCGCCTCTTGCTGATCGAAGACGACACCCTGCTCGGCGAGGGCCTGCAGGAAGCGCTGCGGCGCGCCGGCTATACCGTTGACTGGCTGCAGGACGGCCAGCACGCGCTGGACGCCCTGCGCGACGGCGGCTTCGATATCGCGGTGCTGGATCTCGGCCTGCCGCGGCTCGACGGCCAGCGGGTGATCCGCCAGGCGCGCGCCGCCGGTGCCACGCTGCCGGTGCTGGTGCTGACCGCGCGCGATGCGGTGGCCCATCGCGTCGAAGCCCTCGACGGCGGCGCCGATGACTTTCTTGCCAAGCCCTTCGACCCGGCCGAACTGCTGGCGCGCCTGCGCGCGCTGCTGCGCCGGCGCGAGGCCGCACCGCGCATGCAGCTGGCCTTCGCCGGCATCGAGCTGGATCCGGTGCGCTTCGAGGCGCGGCTGGCGGGCCAGCTGCTCGATCTGCCGCGGCGCGAGTTCGCGCTGCTGCACTCGCTGGTCGAAGCCAACGGCCGGGTGGTCTCGCGCGAGCTGCTGCAGCAGCGCCTGTACGGCTGGGACGAGGACGTCAGCAGCAACACCCTGGAGGTGCTGATCCACCACCTGCGGCGCAAGCTCGGCGCCGAGCGCATCGGCACCGTGCGCGGCATCGGCTACCGCCTGCTGGCGCCGGCATGAGGACGCTGTGGAAGCCGCTGCTGTTCGGACTGCTGCTGGCCACCAGCGTGGCCGGCGCGCTCAGCACCTGGGTCAGCTGGCGCGCCGCCCGCATCGAAGTCGACGAGCTGCTCGACGCCGAGCTGGCGCAGTCGGTGCGCGGCCTGGCCGTGCTTGCGCAGGGCCTGCTGCAGGACGAGGCCGACCGCGACGCGCCGCGCGTGCTGCCGGCCTGGCAGGGCGCGATGGCGCAGCTGGGTGCGGCCGCCACCGGCGAGCGCGGCCACGCGTATGAGCGCCTGCGTCGCTACTACCTGTGGCGCGGCGAGCGCCTGCTGCTGCGCTCGCAGGAAGCGCCTGAACTGGCCTTCGATGCCGCCCTGGAGGGCTTCGGCGAGGTCCGCGAGGGCGATCGGGTGTGGCGCAGCTTTCGACTCGACGGCCCTGAGGGCCTGCGCGTGCTCGGCCTGGAGCCGCTGCGCGTGCGCGGGCACATCAGCGCCGAGATCGCCCGCGGCATGGCCTGGCCGCTGCTGCTGGAGCTGCCGCTGCTGGGCCTGTTGATCTGGGCCGCGGTGCGCGCGGGCAGCCGCTCGCTGCGGCGCATTGCGCGTGCGGTGTCGACGCAGGCCGGTGATCACCTGCAGCCGATCGAGCGCACCCGCGTGCCGGTCGAGATCCACGGCCTGGTCGATGCGATCAACGATCTGCTCGGCCGCGTCGATGAAACCCTGCGCCGCGAGCGCCGTTTCATCGACGAAGCCGCACACGAGCTGCGCACGCCGGTGGCCGGGATGCGCCTGCATCTGTCCAATTTCATCGAGGCCGAGGATGAGGCCGCGCGCGCCCGCGCGCTGGCCCAGATCCAGCGCGGGCAGGCGCGGCTTGAGCGCGGCGTCGCCCAGCTGCTCGCGCTCAGCCGACTCGGGCCCGGTGCACCGGCACCGCGCAGCGAGCGCGTGGACCTCTGTGTCCGCCTGCCCGAGTGGCTGGCCGAATGGATCGACGCAGGCCTGGCCAATGATGACGAGCTGGAGCTCGTCGCTGCCGCCGGCTGCGCGATCGAGATCGACCCGGAACAGCTGCAGCTGCTGCTGCGCAATCTCATCGACAACGCGCTGCGCCACGGCGGCCGGCCGGCGCAGCTGCGGATCGAGCTGGCGCGAAGCGCAAACGAGGTGCGCCTCGTGGTCGAAGATGCCGGCCCCGGCTTGCCGCCCGACGAGCGCGCGCGCGTGCTCGACCCCTTCTACCGCCCGCCGGGCACACGCGCCGATGGCAGCGGCCTCGGCCTGTCGATCGTTGCCCGCGTCGTCGAGCTGTCCGGCGGACAGTTGAGCCTGGGCGCCGGCCGCGAGGGCCGCGGCCTGCGCGTGGAAATCGCCTGGCCGGCCGCTTGAGCACGCCCTGAGCACCCGCCCCCGAGCCCACGCCGCGCATAGGGTGGGTCTTGACCCAGCCTACGGCGGGCGTCGAGCTCCGGTGGGTCAAGACCCACCCTATGCAGGTTCGGGGTTTCGCGGGTGTGTTGCGGCGAGTCGCGGCGAATCCCCGCTCTTCAAGGCATAGGGTGGGTCTTGACCCACCGGGAGCGCCCTCACCGCAGTGGTGTCCCGCGGTTCGCGTCGGGCGATGACCTGACAGCGGGGCGAGGTTGTGGCGCGGCATGCCTCGCATGAGCGTGAGGCGGGCGTCGGGCTCCGGTGGGTCAAGACCCACCCTATGCGGGCAACGGGGCCTCGCGGATGTGTTGCGGGGCGGCATTGCTTGCATGAGCGTGAGGCGAGCGTCGCGCTTCGGTGGGTTGAGACCCGCCCTATGGCGTGCGTCGGGCTCCGGTGGGTCAAGACCCACCCTATGCAGGTTCGGGGTTTCGCGGGAGCCGCGCGGCAAGGTCGCGCGGCTCCCCAATCCCCAATCCCCGCTCTTCAGCCGCGCAGCCTCCAGCCCAGCCAAATCCGATAGATCGCCGGAATCAGCAGCATCGACAGCAGCGGCGCGCTCAGCATGCCGCCGAGCATGGGGGCGGCGATGCGCTGCATGGTCGCGGCACCGGCGCCGTCGCTGAGCAGGATCGGCGTGAGGCCCACCAGCAGGGTCAGCACGGTCATGGCCTTGGGCCGCACGCGTTGCACCGCGCCCTCCTCCAGCGCGGCATCGAGTTCGCGCAGGGTGTTCAGGCGGCCGGTGGTGCGCGCGCGCTCCACCGCCTGTGCCAGATACAGCAGCATCACCACGCCGAACTCCGCGGCCACGCCGAACAGGGCGAGGAATCCGACCACTACCGCCACTGACATCGCGTAGTCCAGGCCCCACAGCAGCCACAGCCCGCCGACCACCGACAGCGGTGCGGTGAGCAGCACGATCAGCGCATCGGGCCAGCGGCGGAAGATCAGATACAGCAGCACCAGAATGATCCCGAGTGCCGCTGGAATGGCGAGGCTCAGGCGCTCGCTGGCGCGCAGCAGGCTTTCGTACTGGCCGGTCCACCCAAGGCTCACACCCGCCGGCAGCTGCACGCGTTCGGCCAGGGCCGCATCGGCCGCGCGCATGGTGCCCAGCAGATCACGGGTGTCGGTGTCGACGAACACCCACGCAGTCAGGCGCGCGTTTTCGCTGCGGATCATCGCCGGCGCTTCGACCAGTTCGATGTCGGCCAGCCGGCCCAGCGGTACCTGCGCGCCGGACGGCGTCACCACGCCGAGTTCGGCCAGCGCCTCCGGCGTGTCGCGTACGTCCTGCGGCAGCCGCATCGCCACCGGAAAGCGCCGACGGCCCTCGTAGGCGGTGGCGATCGGCGCGCCGCCCACCGCTTCGCCCAGCCAGGCCATGAAGGCCTCCATCTCGACGCCGTAGCGGGCGAGGTCTTCGCGGCGTGGGCGGATCTCCAGGCTGCGCGCGGTAGCACCGCGATCGGCGAAGGCCGAGCGGATGCCCGGCACGCCCGCCAGCGCAGCTTCCACTTCGGTGGCCAGTGCGGTCAGCTGCTGCAGATCGTCGCCGGCAAGACGCACGCCCAGCGGCGTGCGCAGGCCGGTCGACTGCATGTCGATGCGGGTGCGGATCGGCTGCACCCAGGCATTGGTGACGCCGGGGATGCGCAGGCGGGCGTCGAGTTCGGCGATCAGGTCCTCGATGGTGAATCCCTCGCGCCACTCGGACTCGGGCTTCAGGCGGATCGTGGTCTCGATCATCGAGATCGGTGCCGGATCCGTCGCGCTGTCGGCGCGGCCGATCTTGCCGAACACGGTCTCGACCTCGGGCGTCTGCCGGATCAGCCGGCTGGTCTGCTGCAGCAGCTCCTGCGCCTTGCCGGGCGAAAGCTCGGGCAGGGTGGTGGGCATGTACATCAGGTCGCCTTCCTCCAGCTGCGGCATGAACTCGCTGCCCAGCTGGCGCAGCGGATACAGCGCGCTGGCCGCGATCACGAGGCTCAGCACCACGGTCAGCCAGGGCGCACGCAGCACGCCGCGCAGCACCGGCCGGTACAGCGCGATCAGGGTGCGCGAGAGGATCTGCTCGTGCTCACCGCGGATGCGTCCGCGCACGCACAGCGCCATCAGCACCGGCCCGAGCGTTACCGCCAGCACGGCGGCGGCCAGCATGGCCCACGTCTTGGTCCAGGCCAGCGGCGCGAACATGCGGCCTTCCTGGGCTTCGAGCAGGAACACCGGCAGGAAGCTGAGCGCGATGATCAGCAGCGACATGAACACCGCCGGGCCCACTTCGATGCAGGCCTCGGCCACGAGCTTCAGGCGCTCGGGCTCGTCCGGCTCGCGGGCGTGGTCGTCCTTGAAGTGCTCGATGCGCTTGTGCGCGTTCTCGACCAGCACGATCGCCGCATCGACCATGGCGCCGATGGCGATGGCGATGCCGCCCAGCGACATGATGTTGGCGTTGATGCCCTGCAGCCGCATGATCGCCAGCGCTGCGAGAACACCCAGCGGCAGCAGCAGGGCCGGCACCAGGGCCGAGCGGAAGTGGCCGAGGAAGAGCAGGCAGACCAGACCGACCACCAGGATCTCCTCGACCAGCTTGGTCGAGAGGTGGTCCACCGCGCGCTCGATCAGGGCCGAGCGGTCGTAGGTGGTGACGATCTCCACGCCCGCGGGCAGGCTGGAGTCCAGCGCTGCAAGCCGCGCCTCGACCGCCTCGATGACCTCGCGCGCATTGCCGCCGTCGCGCATCACCACGATGCCGCCGACCACCTCGCCCTCGCCGTCGAGTTCGGCGATGCCCTGGCGCGGGCCGGCGCCGAAGCGGATCTCGGCGACGTCGCCGAGCAGCACCGGCACGCCGTCCATCAGCGGGCCCAGCGGCACCTGCGCGAGGTCTTCCAACTTCCGCAGAAAGCCCACGCCGCGCAGGCTGATCTCGCCCTCGCCGACCTCGATCAGCGAGCCGCCGCGCTCGGCGCCTGCCGCGCGGACGCGCGCCGCCACGTCGTTGATCTGCAGCCCGTACTGGCGCAGGCGCAAGGGATCGATGATGGCCTGGTACTGCCGCTCCATGCCGCCGACCGTGGCGACCTCGGAGACGCCCGGCAGGGCTTGCAGTTCAAGCCTCAGGAACCAGTCCTGCAGCGCGCGCAGCTCGGACAGGTCATGGCCGCCGCTGCGGTCGACGAGCGCGTACTGATAGACCCAGCCGACGCCGCTGGCATCGGGCCCGAGCGCGGGCTCGACGCTGTCGGGCAGCTCCGCACGCGCCTGGCTCAGGTACTCCAGCACCCGCGAGCGCGCCCAATAGGGGTCGGTTCCGTCCTCGAACAGCACGTAGACGAAGGAGTCGCCGGTCATCGAGAAGCCGCGCACGTGACGCGCACCCGGTACGGCCAAAAGGCGCGAGGCCAGCGGATAGGTGATCTGGTCCTCGACCAGCTGCGGCGACTGCCCCGGCCACTCGGTGCGCACGGTCACCTGCACGTCGGACAGATCGGGAATCGCATCGACCGGCAGGGTGCGCGTGGCCTGGATGGCGGCCAGGGTCAGCAGCATCGAGAGCAGCAGCACCAGCCCGCGGTTGTCCAGCGAATAGCGGATCAGGGCGGCGATCATGGCTGGGCCCCGAGAGCCGGGATTCGGGATTTGGGATTGGGGATTCGTGCAGCCGGGATTCGGGAGTTGGGATTCGGGATTGGTAGAGCGCCGCACGGCGACTGCCGGGCCGTGTGCCTGCTCTTTGTAGGAGCCTGCTCGCAGGCGACCGCAGCTTTCGCCTCGCTCTCACCCTGCGGGTCGCGAGCAAGCTCGCTCCTACAAGAAGCCGGGATTCGGGATTTGGGATTCGGGATTCGTAGAGCGCGCCAGGGCGACTGCCACGCGCTGTCCCTGCTTTTCGTAGGAGCCTGCTTGCAGGCGACCGCAGCCTGCGCCCTGCACCCACCCTGCGGGTCGCGAGCAAGCTCGCTCCTACAAACAGCCGGGATTCGGGAGTTGGGATTCGGGATTCGCAGAGCGCGCCGCGGCCACTGCCAGGCCGTGTGCCTGCTCTTGGTAGGAGCCTGCTCGCAGGCGACCGCAGCTTTCGCCTCGCTCTCACCCTGCGGGTCGCGAGCAAGCTCGCTCCTACAAGAAGCCGGGATTGGGGATTGGGGATTCGGGATTCGCAGAGCGCGCCGCGGCGACTGCCAGGCCGTGTGCCTGCTCTTGGTAGGAGCCTGCTTGCAGGCGACCGCAGCTTTCGCCTTTCTCTCACCCTGCGGGTCGCGAGCAAGCTCGCTCCTACAAACAGCAGGGGCACCAAGGCCGATGGAGCAACGACCGTTCGCTGCCTCAATGCGCATGACCCGCCTCCAGTCGCTGCAGCCCGGCGCGCAGCGCGGCTTCGGAATCGAGCAGGAACTGCGCCGACACCAGGACGCGCTCGCCTTCCTTGAGCCCGTGCAGGATCTGGGTGCGGCCGTCGACGCGCAGGCCGGCGTGCACCTGGGCCACGCGGAAGCGGCCCTCGCCGGCATCCACCACCACGCGCTCGCCGTCGGCGGTGCGGATCACCGCCTCGCTGGGCACGCTCAGCACCGGATCGCCTTCTTCGCCGCGCAGCCGCGCCTCCATGTACTGACCCACGCGCAGCAGGCCGCGGCGGTTGGGCACCGGCACGCGCAGCTGCACGGTGCGGGTCATCGCGTCCTGGCTCGGATACACGTAGCTGACTTCGCCGCGCCACAGGCGATCCGGCTGGTTCGGCAGGTTCAGCGCGGCGTAGATCGTGCCGCCGCCCAGACGCTCCAGCTCCTCGGGGAACACCGACACGCTGACCCAGACCTCGCTGAGATCGGTGATCTCCAGCGCGATCGTCGAGGGCTCGACGTACATGCCATGGCGCACGTCGAGCAGGGTGACCACGCCGTCGGCCGGCGCACGCACCGGCACCCGCTGCAGCGATCGTCCGCGCTCGCTCAGTGCATCGATGAAGTCCTCGTCCACGCCCAGCCGGCGCAGGCGCTCGCCCGCCGCGCGCTGGGCGCGCGAGCCGACGCCGCCCGAGCGCAGGGCGATCAGGTAGTCCTCCTGGGCGGCGACCAGATCCGGCGCGTAGATCTCCATCAGCACCTGACCCGCGCGCACGCGTTCGCCGAGGGCGTGCACGCGCAGGTCCTCGACCCAGCCGGGGACGCGCGTGTGCACATGGCGGATGCGGTGCTGGTCGGCCACCACCTCGGCCGGCGCGCGCACCCGCGGCGACAGCACGCGGCGGTCGACTTCAGCCGTGCGGATGCCCAGCGCCTGGCGCAGGCCGGCATCCACCTCGATCACGGGTGCGGCCTGCGCGCTGCTGCGGCTGCGCGCGACCAGGTCCATGCCGCAGATCGGGCAGCTGCCGGGCGTCTCGCTGGTGATCTGCGGATGCATGGGGCAGACGTAGAGCGAGGGCGCTGGCGGAGCGGTGCCGGGCAGGGTCTCGGCGCCGGCCGCAGCGGGCAGAGCCGAGCCTGCTCCCGGCGCGGGCGCCGGGTCAGCCTGGTCGGCGTGCTCGTGCTCGCCTTGGCCGGCGTGCTCCGCGTGCGCCGAGTGCTCATCGTGTGTGTGTTCCGACGTGGGCGGGGATTCCTGCGCCGCGATCGGCAGGGCTGGCAGGGTCAGGGCGGACAGAGCCAGCGGCAGGGACAACAGCAGGGCGCAGCGACGCTGCGACCGGACGGAAACGGCGGACATGACAGATCTCCAGCAACAGGGGCCGGGCGCGGCCCGGCGGCTCAGGCGTGATGCGCTGGGCTGCTGGAGATCGGAGGTCGCAGGTTCGGCGCGCTGAAGGGCGCAGGCTGCAGGCTGCGCTGCACGCGCGGGGCGTGGACCGGCAGCAGCGGGGGCTGCAGGTTGAGAAGTTCGACCGGCGGCACCTGCAGGCGGCACTGCTTGCAGTGCTCACAGCCGGCGTTCGCGGCATCGGGCGTTGCCGGGCTCGCGTCGTCGATAGCCACCGCGGCGGCGCGCGCGGCCTTTGCATGCGGGCAATCGGCCATGCCGGCGTGCGCGGCGTCGGTGTTTGCCGTCGCTGCGTCGAGCGCCGCCGCCATCGGGCAGCCGCTCGCCGCCGCGCCAGTGGCGAGGCAGAGCATCAGCAGCAGGGTGAGCAGGCGGCGCAGCATGGGACGCATCTTAGCGCCGGCTTTGCGCCCGCGTTGGAAAGAAGCGTGGACCAGAGTGCGAGGAAGCCGAAATCCGGGACGGGCTTCGGGGATTCCGGTGGGTCGAGACCCACCCATGGCTGCTTTGGGGCTTCGGTGGGTCAAGACCCACCCTATGGAGCCAGGCAGACCTGCGATCCGCCGTTCGCTTTCGGGTCGACCCCTTCCGCGCATTCCCGATCGCCCGCGGCGATTCCCGATGCACCGGATCGGTGGGTCAAGACCCACCCTATCAAGCCAGGCTGGAGGCGCACTGGACAGGTCTTGATCCCTGCCGAGCCGTGCCCCGAAACGCTCTTGTGCCGCTCCAAGCGCTGCGCCTGCTGTAGCGTCGCCAACGCCCTTGCCGTCCTGCGTGCGCGCCAGGCGCGCTATCGCCACCTGCGATGTCCGGCCGTCCTGCCTGCCCGCGTTCCGCCACATTGCGTCCTCGCCACTCCGCTCTGCCCTCGCACTATGCGCAGCCACGTGATTGCAGGAACATGCGGCTCAGCCTGGCGGCCGCGGGTTCGCCTACTCCACCCCTATCCGGTGTCCCGATGAATGCTCACGCCCTGAGTCTGCTTCTGCTGCTCGCGGGCTCCGCCAGCGCCCAGACCGCTCCGGCTCCGCCGAGCAAGGACGCGGCCGCGGCGGCCGAAGCGCCCGGCGTCGACTGGCAGGGGCCGTCCGCCGGCTGGCGGGTGCATGGCTTGCTGGAGAACAACAGTGAGGCGCGCGTCGCCTACCCGACGCCGCCCATCGATCGCGGCGGCCAGCGCGGACGCAGCCTGATCGAGGGCCGCCTGCGCGGCATCGATGCCACCCGCCGCGCGCAGACGCTGGCGGTCAACGGCAATCCGCTGCCGCTCTACGCCGATGCAGAAGGCCGTTTCAGCCGGCCCTATGCCTTCGGCGCCGGCTCGAACAGCATCGCCCTCCACACCGCCGAGGGCGAGGTGCTGAAGCGCGTGCAGTTCTACGAGGCCAACACGCTGAAGACGCCCGCGCGCATCCGCATCGTGGTCGGCTGGGACGATCCGGGTGCCGAGATCGACATGCACGTGCTGACGCCTGACGGCGGCCATGCCTACTGGGCCGCACCGGTGCTGGACAGCGGCGGCGGGCTCGATACCGACAGCGTCGACGGCCCCGGGCCGGAGGTGTTCACCATGACCGCCCCGCTGCGCGGGCGCTACTCGGTCTACGTCAACTACTGGGGCAACTACGGCGCCAGTGGCTACAACTTCGTCGAAGGCAGCAACGAGCGCGACCTCATCACCACCCGCATCAGCCTCGTGTACAACGAGAACACGGTGAACGAGCGCCGCGAAACCTTCGTGGTGCCGCTGCGCGCGATCGGCGATCTGCAGCTGATCAAGACGTTCGAATACTGAGCAAGTGAACTCCGCGCTGCCGCGGCACGCCTTTCTTCGGAGCTCGTGCTCCCTTCATCCGGCTTCAAGACCATGTCCGACCCCGCGACCCTCCGCGTCGAACCCAAGCGCCCATCGGGCTGGCCCGCGCGCCTGCGTCAGGCCGTGCTGCCCTTCCTGTGGCTGCTGCCGATCGCCGCGCTCGGCTGGGTCGGCTGGCACCACTGGCAGGTCGCCCAGCGCGAGGTCTGGCGCGGCGAGACGCCGCTGGCTTTCGACCCGCAGCGCCCGGATGCGCTGATCGAGTCGGAATCGCTGGCGGCCCTGCCGCGCGATCTGCTGCGCGTGCCCCTGCTGCGTGATCTGCTCAGCGAGGACTTCGTTTTCTACTACGAGAGCAACGCCGAGCGGCTCGGCGTGGTCGGCGCGCTGCGCCGCATCGCCTATGAGCACACGCTCGAACTCGGCGATCACGTGGTCGCCGAACTGCTCGACCAGCCCGCGCAGCTGGCGCTGTGGCGCAGCCAGGACGGCCGCCTCGACCACGCCCTGCTCAGCCTGCGTCGCGGCGCCTTGTCCAGCGCGCTGGAGCTGCTGGCGCCGGTTGCGCAGAACGATGCCCAGCTGAGCCAGGTCACCAATCTCGAAATCGACGGCCAGCGCGTGCCGGTCTACCGGCTGCGCTTCGGCTGGCAGCGCGCCCTGCTGTTCGCCGGCCACGGCGAGCGCCTGCGCGTGCTGGTTTCGCCGAGTCTGGTCAGCGCCCACGGCGAACTCGACGCGGCCTACGCGATCCTCAGTGCGGCGCTGGCGCAGGATGAGCTGGCCCTGCCGGCGCGCTTCGCGCTCAACCCGAGCAGCGCCCGCCATCGACTGGTGCTGAGCGCCGACTACCTCGCACTGGGTTACGGCCGTCTGCTGCCGCAGCTGGCGGGCCTTCGCTTCGAGCTGCGCGGCGGCCAGTGGCAGAGCTTTGTCGCCCTGAACGAAGTGAGCGCCAGCGAGCTGGATTTCGATGCGCTCTGGCAGGCCGCCCCGATGGGGGCCGCCGCCTGCGCGGCGGTGCCGGTCTCTGCCGAAGCCCTGCAGAGCCTGCTGCGCGCCTTCGAGCGTCGTGAGGCCCTGCCGGAGGCCTTGGTCAGCCGCCTCGGCGGGCCCGCCGCGGTGTGCTGGTATGCGAACTCGCGCCTGCTGAGTCCGCTGCTGATCAGCCGCCTGCAGCCCGCCGCGGAGGGCAGCGCCAGCGATCCTGCGGCGCTGGACGCAGCGCTCGCCCAGGCCTTTGCGACCTACATCGGCAACCCCGAGCGCGAGGCCGGCGACGCGCGCTGGCCGGTGCGTGAGACACGCGAGGCCACGGGGCCGCGCTGGCAGCGCGCGGTGGCTTCGAACTTCGGCCTCGTGCCGCGCGAGGAGGCCGGCGAAGGCGAGCCCAAGGACTCGCCGGCCTTCCTGCGCGTGGCGCTGGCCCGCCACGGCGAGCACCTGCTGTTCTCGCTGGACGCGCGCCTGGTCGAGCAGGCCCAGGCGACTCTCGATCGGCGCTATCCGCCGCTTTCAGAGCACTTGCCGGGCGGCCCGGTGCCGCTGTACCTGGCGCCGGCGCCGCTGGCCCAGCTGGCCGAGCAGGAGGCGCTGATCGGCCTGCCCATGGAGCTGCAGCCGATCTTCCACAACGCCGCCCAGGCGCATCTCCTGCCCAAACTGAAGGCCGCCGCAGGCCACGCGCCGCTGGCCCTGCGTCTGGACGAAGACCGCGCCGAGTCGGCCTGGAGCTGGCAGCCGGTGCGCTGGGAGTCGCTGTGAACCGACGCCTGCTGCTGGCCCATCTGCTGGGCGCGGGCGCCTGTGCCCTGCTGCCGGGCCGCGCGGGCGCGGCGGAAGCGGGCGAGGTCTTCCTCGATCCCGCCCAGAGCCGCGTCTTTCGCGCCTGGTTCGTGCGCATCGTCAACGAACAGCTGCGCCAGGGCCCGAGCCCGCGCTGGCAGCAGCAGGACTGCGCCGGCCTGGTGCGTTTCGCCGCCAACGAGGCGCTGAAACGCCACGATGGCGCCTGGCTGCGCAGCATGGGCATCAGCCACGCCGACCTTCCGCCCGAGCTGGATCTTTCGCCCGAGCAGCGGCGGCTGGCGCAGACCTGGCAGCAGGGCGGCGGCCAGACCGGCGCGTACGTCAGCGCGATCGGTCTGGTCCAGCACAACAGCATCGCGGTCGCGCGCGATGTGCAGCAGGCCGCGCCCGCTGACCTGCTGTTCTTCGATCAGGGCGATGCCCAGCACCTGATGATCTGGATGGGCCGCTACATCGCTTACCACACCGGCAGCAGCAGCGCGCAGGACAACGGTCTGCGCCGGCTCAGCCTGGCCGAACTCATGCAATGGAAGGACACACGGTGGATACCGGACGCCCACAACCCCAACTTCGCCGGGGTCTATCGGCTGCGCTGGCTGCGCGCATGAGCGGCCGACTCGTCGACGCATTCCTGCGGGGCCTGCTGCTGCTTGGCGCACTCGCCGTGCAGGCGCAGCCGCAGGACATCGGTCAGTCCGGCAGCTATACGCCGGAGCCGGGCGAGCAGTTCTTCCTGCTCGCCGACAGCAGCTTCGGCAGCGACGAGACCGCGCGCGTGCGGCTTGAAGCGCCGGGGCGCGACTACCGCCGCTATGTGATGGAGCCCTATGGCGGCGTCGATATCCGGGTCTATCGGGTCGACAAGCCCCTGGAGTTTCTGCGCCGCCAGAAGAACCTGCACCGCATCCGCGTCGACAGCGCTTTCCGCGGCGAAGGCCTGTCGAATGCGCTGGCCTATCTGTGGGATCACTGGTACCGCAGCTCGCGCCGCGCCATGCAGCGCAGCTTCGCCTACGAGGCCCGGCGCGAGGTCACCGCCGAGCTGCCCGAGCTGAAGCTGGGCGACAGCATCCGCCGGCCGACGAACTTCCAGCCGCAGCCGCAGTACGACCCGATTCCCGGCCTGCCGCTGGTCAGCCAGTTCCGCTATCCGCTGTGGGAGGCCGAGCCGATCCAGCCGCCGGCCGAGACCCAGCTGAGCGGCTCGTCCAGCCAGTTCATCGAGCCCAAACCCGGCAATGTCGAGATCCCGGTCGGCAAGCTCGCGCCCGGTCTGTACGTCGTCGAAGCGCTGATCGGCAGCTACCGCGCGACCACGGTGCTGTTTGTCGCCGACACCGTGGCGATCACCAAAATCGCCGGCAACGAGCTGCTGGTTTGGACGGCGCACAAGCGCGCGGGCACGGCCGTGGCCGGCAGCGAACTGCTGTGGACCGACGGCCTCGGCGTTCTGAGCCAGGGCCGCAGCGATGCGCAGGGTCTGCTGCGACTGCAGCACCTGAGCCCCGAGCGCTCCTACGTGCTCGGCCAGGACCCGGCCGGCGGCGTCTTCGTTTCGGAGAATTTCTACTACGACAGCGAGATCTACGACACCAAGCTCTATGCCTTCACCGATCGCCCGCTGTACCGGCCGGGTGACTGGGTCGAGGTCAAGATCCTCGGCCGCCACTTCACCGCGGCGCGGGATTCGCAGCCCGCTGTCGATGCACCGATCGAGCTCGCGGTGATCGATGCGCTCGGCAGCCAGCTGCAGAGCCTGGCGCTCGACTTCCGCGGCGAAGGCGGTGCGCAGGCACGCTTCCAGCTGCCCGAGGGCGCGGTGGCTGGCGGCTACGAGCTGCGCTTCGCCTACCGCGAGCAGCTCTACAGCGCGGCCTTCCGCGTCGCCGAGTACATCAAGCCGCACTTCGAGATCGTTCTCGATCTGGACAAGGCCGAACACGGCACCGGCGAGCCGGTGCGCGGGCGCCTGTCCCTGCTGTACCCGGATGGCTCGCCGGTGGTCGATGCGCACGTGCAGCTCAGCCTGCGCTCGCAGCAGCTCAGCATGATCGACAACGAGCTGCAGTACCTCGGCCAGTTCCCGGTGCAGCTCAGCGCCACTGAACTGCGCACCGACGCCAAGGGCCAGGCCCTGATCGAGCTGCCGCCGGCCAGCGAACCCAGCCGCTACCTGCTCAGCCTGTTCGCCAGCGACGGTGCGGCCTATCGCGTGCGCAGCAGCCGCGAGATCCTGATCGAGCGCGGCGCCGACCGCTATCGGCTGCAGGCCGCGCGCCAGTTCAGCAGCGTCGGCGACAGCGTGCGCGTGCGCTTCGCGCGCGAGGCCGCCGGCGACACCCCGCTGCAGACGCCGCAGCACTACACCTGGCTGCGTCTTGAAGACCGCAGCACCGGCCGCGCCGAGCTGCCGGCCGGCAGCCGGCACTTCGACCTGCGTCTGCCGCGGCCCGGCAACTACACCCTGCACCTGCGCGATGCGGCAGGGCAGATCCTGGGCGCAACCTCGCACGCGGTCAGCGGTGCCGGCCAGCGCGCCAGTGCCGGCAGCATCGAGATCGTGCTCGACCAGCGCGAGTACCAGACCGGTGCCACCGCCGAGGCCCTGATCACCTTCCCCGAGCCGGTCGACGAGGCCCTGCTCACCCTGGAACGCGATCGCGTCGAGGCCACCGCCCTGCTCAGCGAGGGCGGCAGCTGGCTCAGCGCCGAGCGCCTCAACGAGACCCAGTACCGCGTGCGCATTCCGGTGCTGGCGCAGTTCGCGCCCAACCTGACCCTCTCTGCCCTGTACACGCGCGGCGGCGAGTACAGCTTCCAGAACGCCGGCATCGTGGTGAGCATGCCGGCGGTCGAGCTGTCGATCACGCCCGAGCGCGAGCTGTACCGCCCGGGGGAGGAGGTAGTGCTGAACTTCACTGCGCAGCGCGAGGGCCGCCCGGTGCGCGCGCGCCTCAGCGTGTCCGTGGTCGACGAGATGATCTATGTGCTGCAGCCCGAGATCGCACCGGCCATCGGCGACTTCTTCTACCACCCGCGCCGCAACAACGTGCGTACCAGCGCCAGCCTCGCCTTCATCAGCTACGACGTGGCGCTGCCAGGACGGCCGGGCACGCCGCCTGCGGCCAACCGCAGCGAGCGCGGGGTCAAGGTGCTGGAGCGCCCGCGTCGCGAAGAGGTCGATACCGCCGCCTGGGCGCCGGATCTGGTCACCGATGCGCAGGGCCGCGCCCAGCTGCGTTTCCGCATGCCCGATTCGCTGGCGCGCTGGCGCATCACCGCGCGTGCGATCGACGGCGAAGGCCAGGTCGGTCAGCGCCGCGGCTTCATCCGCTCCGAGCAGCCGCTGTACCTGAAGTGGAGTGGGCCGACCCGGTTCCGGCAAGGCGACGCGCCGCAGCTGGGCGTACTGGCCTTCAACCAGGGCAGCGAAGCGCAAGCGGTCGAGCTGGTGCGCCAGTGGCAGGGCCGCGAGCAGCGCAGCCGCCATGAGCTGCAGCGCGGTGCGAACTATCTGCCGCTGGAAGACTTTGAGCTTGGCGCAGGCGGCGAGCTCAAGCTCGGCTTGGCCAACGCCGCCGGCGAGCGCGGCGATGCCATCGCGCTGCAGCTCGAAGCTGCATCGGTGAACTGGCAGGCCCAGGCCAGCCTCAGCCTCACGCCCACTGCAGCATTGACGCCGCTGCAGCTGCCTGCCGACGCCAACGGCATCGAGCTCGTTCTGGCCGGCGACCGCGACAGCCTGTTCCGCGGCGTACTCGATGGCCTGATCGACTATCCCTGGGGCTGCGTCGAGCAGACTGCGAGTCGGCTCCTGCCGATGGCGCTGGCCTGGTCCAGCCTGCAGCAGATCAGCCCGGCCCAGGCGGATCGCCTGCGCCTGTCGATGCAGAACGCTCGCCTGCGCCTGATGCATCTGGCTGGCCCGCAGGCGCAGTTCGGCTGGTGGGGCAGCGAGGCCACGCCCGATGCCTTCCTCACCGCCTATGCCTACTACGCCGACCTGCACGCCGCTCGCGCGCTCGGCATCCGCCTGCCGCCGGATCACGCCGAGCGCGCCCTGCAGCTCTACAGCGAGCAGGCGCGCCAGCTGCCGGCGCTGCAGCGCATGCTGGTGCTGGAGTTCCTGCACGGCATGGGCGCGCCGGTGCGGACGCTGCTGGAGGGCGCGCTCGCCGATCTGCCGGCGGCGGTCGACGCCACCGAAGCAAAGACCACGCGCGCCCTGGATGCCGCCGACAGCCTGCCCTTCGTGGAGGCCTCGGCCACCAGCGATGACGCGGCCCTGCTGCTCGGGCTGCAGCTCGCCCGCGAACTCGGCGCCGAGGTGCCCGCTGGCCTGGGCCAACGGGCCGAGCCCGCACGCGAGCGCCTGCAGGCCTCCGAGCTGCCCCTGCTGCGCGCCCTGCGCGTGCGTCTGGGCGCTGCCTCGGGTGCGGAACAGGCCGCGCTGCTGCGCAGCCTTGGCCGCGAGACCGCGACCTTCGAGCGCGCCATCGCGCTGGCCTGGCTGCATGCCGCCCTGCCGCTGCAGAGCGCAGCAGCGAAACTGCCCAGCCCGGGCCCGGGCTGGCAGCGCCTCGACGGCGGGCTGACTCCGCGCTGGCGCTGGACCGAGGCCGCGCCGCCCGCATCGCTGGAATTGAACGGCGAGCTCGATGCTGCACTCAGCGCCCAGCTCAGCTATCGCAGTGAGAGCGCTCGGGGCGACGCGCTGGGTCTCACGCTGAGCCGACGCCTGTGGAAGCTGGTGCCCGGCGAGAACGCCTTCCAGTTCAGCCTGAGCGCGGTCGCGGCCGACGAGCCGCTGTCGGCCAGCGCGCTCTATCTCGACCAGATCGAGCTCGACTACAGCGGCGAAACCCTGCGCCATGGCCTGCTCGAAGTGCCGCTGCCGCCGGGCGCGGATGTCGAGCGCACCACCTGGGGTTTGGAGCTGGTCGCCGGCCCCGGCGGGGTGGCCGCTCCGCAGCTTGAGCGCGCCCGCCACGAACCCGGCGAGCAGAGCTATGCGCTGCCCGTCGAGCTGCTGCAGGGCAGGCTGCAGTTCAACCACCTGATCCGCTTCTCGCAGCGCGGTGAGTTCCAGCTGCCGCCGGCGCGCTATCAGCGCATGTACCAGCCGGCCGATCAGGCCTGGGAAGAGGCGCCCCTGCTGTCGCGGGTACGCGTCGATTGAGCCCCTCCACGCCTGCGCTCGCGGCCCTGCTGGCTGCGCTGCTGCTGGTCGGCGGCAGCGCAGCCAAGGCCGCGCCCGTGCTGCAGCTGGCGCTGCGCGAGGAGGGCCAGACCCGGCTCTGGCATTTGCCGGTGCAGGGCGAGGCGGAACCGCGACCGGCGGCCGAAGCGGCCGCGCTGCGTGCGCCGCTGGGCAGCCTGTGGAAACTGTTCGTGCACGCCTGGCTGCAGGCGCATGCAGCGCAGGAGCCGGCGTACGAGTGCCGCGGCCAGCAGCGTGACGAGGTCTATTGCTGCGAGCCCGGCCAGCGCATCGAGCGCGAGCAGGCGCTGTTGAACTCCTGCGGTCTCTACTACGAACCGGAACGGCTCGGCATCGCCGCGCTCGACTGGCAGCGCTACTGGCAGCAGCGCGGTGCGCCGGAGTGGCTGCAGCAGCTGGCGGCGATGCGGCCCGACAGCGAAGTGCCCGTCAGTGAACTGTTGCGCGAGCTGGAGCGTCTGCCGGCGCGCGAGGCGATCCAGACCCAGCTCGCCGCCGCCCTTCTGCAGCAGCCCGAGCCGGTCTTCGATGCGCTGGGCGCGCAGCTGCGCATCAAGACCTGGAGCTGGCACCGCGGCAGCGAGGATCGGCGCATTGGTGGGTTCGCCGGCTGGCGCAGCGATGGGCGCGCGCTGTGGGCGGAAGGCCAGGGCACCAGCCGCAGCGTGCTGCAGCGGCATGCCGCGGCGATCGCGCGCCTGCTGCCGCCAGCGCGGACGCTGCAGGCGGGTGAGTGCGTGGAGGTGCGGATGTTTGCGCGCTATCCGCTGGCGCGCATCGAGGCCTTGGACGGCAGCCCAGCTCCGCGCGGCGCCCTTGAGGGCCGCTACCGTCTGCACTTCGCCCGCGGCAACACCCTCAGCATCGAATCCCGCGGTGAGCTGCTTGTGCAGAACGAAGCCGGGGTGCCGCAGATCCTGGCGCGACTGTCGCGCGAGGACTACGTCGCCCGCGTGCTGCAGCGCGAAGGCCATACCGACAACCGCACCGCCGCCCGCGTGCTGGCGATCGCCATCCGCAGCTATCTGGCCCAGCAGGCCGAAACCGGCAGCAGCTGTCTGCGCATCGATGACAGCAGCCGCCGCCAGCGCGTGTCGCCGCGTCCTGCCTCCGCCGAAGCGCGCGAGGCGGCGGCTTTCAGCGAGGGCCTGGTGCTGACCGGCATGCCCGTCCAGTACCACGCCGACGAGGCCGCGCCGGGCCAGCTGTCCTGGGCGCAGCTGCTGCGCGATGCCGAGAGCGGCGCCTCTGTGCAGGCGCTGCTGCGGCAGACCTGGCCGCAGGCGGAGCTGGTCGCCTGGGGCAGGGCGCAGACCCAGTGCGAAGCGCTGCCCGAGGCGCAGGCCTGGCTGGCCACGCAGCGGCCGCGCTGGCGGCCTTTGCTCGCTGCCGAGTTCGGTCACGAGGAGCGCCCCGAGGTGCAGGTCTGCCGCCTGCGCTCCGGCCGCCCCTTTGCCGATCGCGCGCGCCAGCGCGTGCACATCCGCGGCCTGCGCAGCCAGCAGGACCAGCTCGACCTCACCCACGAATACCTGCATCTCGCCTTCGAGGCACACCCCCATGGACAGGACGAAGACTTCATCGAGGCTTGGGCGCGCCGGCTGGTGCTTGGGCAGTAGGCGCGCGGCGTGGGCATGGGCCTGTGCGAGCAGCCTGATCGGCGTGTGCGCGCAGGCGCAGCAGGCCCCGAAAGTCGAGCTTGAGGGTCCGCGCTCGGGCTGGCGGCTGCACACGCCCGAAAGCGCCAGCTTCATGCAGGCGGTGAACTATCCCGCCAACAGCGTCAATACGGGCGATGCCGCGATCGGCAGGCTGATCCGCGGGCGCGTGCTGGGCGCCGCCAAGGGCCCGGCGCGGCTGATCGTCAACGGCGTGGCGATGCCGCAGCGCATCGAGGACGACGGCAGCTTCGCCCGGCCCTATGCCTTTCCCAGCGGCAGCAACAGCATTGAAGTGCGCAGCAGCGATGGCGCGGCGCGCCTGCGCCGGCAGTTCTACGCGCAGCCGGCCGGGGCCATCAGCCCGCGCCTGCGGGTGATGCTGGCCTGGGACACCGACCAGACCGACCTCGACCTGCATGTGATCAGCCCCGACGGCCAGCACGCCTGGTACGGCGAGCGCAGCCTGCCGAACGGCGGTGGCATCGACACCGACGTCACCACCGGCTACGGCCCCGAGATCTACGCCAACCCCAGCCCGCCGCCGGGTCTGTGGCTGGTCTACGTCAACTTCTACGGCGGCCGCGCCAGCAGCGAGGAGGGCCTGACCATCGCCAGCCTCAGCATCCTCAGCAACGAGGGCACGCCGGACGAGAAGCAGGAGACGTTCCGCATTCCCATGCGCGAGGCCGGCGAGACGGTGCTGGTGAAGCGGTTTGCGTATCCGTAGGGGCGGGGATTGGGGATTCGGGATTGGGGATTGGAGAGCGGGGATTGGGGACTCCGGATTCGGTGGGTCAAGACCCACCCTATGTGCCATCCGATTTCATAGGGTGGGTCTTGACCCACCCTGCGCTGTCAAATGGGCAGACACCCGGTGCTTGACCGTCGCGCTACCGTGCCGGCCTAGCACCCCCGACATCGGCCTGCAGGCGCGACCGCACCAAGGCAGAATCGGCGCATGACCGCGCCCCCGGAACCCGCACTCACGCAGTGGCTGGCCCGCGCCCGCGAGGGCGACGGTGATGCCCTGCGGCAGGCGTTTGCGGGCGTCTATGGCGAACTGCGGCGGCTGGCGCATCGGCAGCTGGCGGGGCAGCCCGAGCGCACCCTCAACACCACCGGCCTCGTGCACGAAGCCTTCCTGCGCTTGCACGGCCACGCCGGCGAGGTGCGCGATCGCGGCCATTTCTTCGCGCTGGCGGCGCGGGTGATGCGGCAGGTGGTGGTCGACTTCGCCCGCGAGCGGCTCAGCGAAAAGCGCGGCAGCGGTGAGCGCGGCCTGCCGCTCGAGGGCATCGATGTCGCCGAGGCGCGCGAGGCCGAGCACCTGCTCGCGGTCGACGAGGCCCTGCGCCGGCTGGCCGAGCGCGAGCCGCGGCAGGCGCAGGTGGTGGAGTGCCGCTACTTCGCCGGCCTCACCGAGCCGGAGACCGCCGAGGCGCTGGGCATCGGCGAGCGCAGCGTGCAGCGCGACTGGCAGCAGGCCCGCGCCTGGCTGCGCGAGCAGTTGGCGTGAGCACCACGGTCAGGCCAGACGATGAGGAGGGCTTTCTCGCCCCCGGCGGCGCGCTGGCGGGCGCACTGGGGCAACGCCTGCTGGAGCGACTCGGGCCGCCCCGCCCGAAGCCCGGCCAACGCTTCGGGCCGTTTGCCCTGGTCCGCGCGCTGGGCCGCGGCGGCATGGGCGAGGTCTGGCTGGCGC
Organism: Lysobacterales bacterium; assembly: GCA_014946745.1. Taxonomy (NCBI): domain Bacteria; kingdom Pseudomonadati; phylum Pseudomonadota; class Gammaproteobacteria; order Lysobacterales; species Lysobacterales bacterium. Next base: position 140,575 of record JADCRD010000003.1, read on the forward strand.
GGCGCGCCGACGGCGCCTTCGAGCAGCAGGTCGCGCTGAAGTGGCTGCAGGGCGGCCTGTTTGGCGATGCCGATGCCCTGCTCGCGCGCGAGCGTGGGCTGCTGGCCGGGCTCGATCATCCGCACATCGCGCGCCTGATCGACGGCGGCCGCAGCGAGGCGGGCCTGACCTGGTTCGCGATGGAGTACGTCGACGGCCTGCGCCTCGATGCGCATGCGCGTGAACATCGCCTCGACCTGCGCGCGCGCCTGCGCCTGCTGCTGCCGCTGTGCGCCGCGCTGGCCTTCGCCCACCGGCGGCTGGTGGTGCATGGGGACCTCAAGCCCGCCAATGTCATGGTCGACCGCGAGGGCCAGCCCAAGCTGCTCGACTTCGGCATCGCGCGCCTGCTGAAATCCGACAGCGATGGCCTCGCCGCGGCGCTGACGCCGGGCTGGGCGAGCCCGGAGCAGAGGCGCGGCGAAGCGCTGGGTACGGCCAGCGACGTCTATCAGCTGGGCCTGCTGCTGGCCTGCCTGTCCCAGCTGCCGGCGCAGACCGACCTGTCCTCGACGGCGCTGCCCGAGACCGTGCTCGCCGCGCCGCTGACGGCCGACGCTGTGCCGCCGGAGACGCTCAAGGATCCGGAGCTGCGCGCCATCGCCCTGCGCGCCTGCGCGCCGCGCCCGGAGCAGCGCTACCCCAGCGTCGATGCCTTCGCCGACGATCTGCGCGCCTGGCTGGCGCATCGGCCGGTGTCGGCGGTGCCGGCATCGGCCTTCTATCGCCTGCGCAAGCGCCTGCGCCGGCATCCGCTGGCGGGCGCACTGGGCCTCGCTGGCGGCCTCGCGCTGGTCGCCCTCGGCCTTGGCCTGCAGCAGCAGCGCGAGGCGGCGCTGGCCGCGGCCGCGCGCGCCGAGCGCGAGGCCCTGCAGGCGCGTCGCGAGTCCGAACGCAGCGCGGCCGCGCTCGGCTTTCTCGGCGAGCTGCTCGGCAAGGCGCAGCCGGGCGAGCATCGCGGCCGCATTCCGACCGTGGAGGATGCGCTGCAGGCTGGCGCCGAGCGCCTAAGCGAGGACAGTGCGATGCCGCCCGCGCTGCGCGGCGCCCTGCTGGCGCGGCTCGGCAGCATCCGCATCGAGCGCAGCGAGTTCGGCCAGGCCCGCGCCCTGCTCGAAGCCGCGGTGCCGCTGCTGCGCGCCGCCGATGAGGACCCGGTGCTGCTGTCCGAGGCCGAGGGCGAACTCGCCTACAGCCTCGACTACAGCGACTCGGCCCGCGCCCTGCCGCTGTTCGACGGCGCCATCGCTCGGCTGTCCGCGCTGCCGGACGAACAGCCGCGACGCCTGCGCCTGCAGCGCCTGCGCGCGAGCCTGCTGTACGGCATCGGCCGCTACGAAGACGCGGCTGCGGCGCTGCGCGGGCATCTGGCGGAGTCCGATGCCCGGCTGGGCGAAGACAGCGTCGAATCCGGCATGGGCCGCGTGCTGCTGGCGATGAGCCTGAATGCGCAGGGCGACATCGAGGGCGGGCTGGCCGCCAGCGCGCAGGCCTGGCGCACGCTCAAGGCGGCGCTGGGCGAGGCGCATCCGCGCAGCGTGCAGGCCGGCAATGGCTACGCCAGCGCCCTCTACAACCACGGCCGCTACGCCGAGCAGATCGCCGTGCTCGACGAACTGCTGGCCACCGCACGCAGGCTGTGGGGCGAGGCGCATCCGCGCGTGGCCCTGCTGCTGACCTGGAAGGGCGCCGGCCTGCTGGCCGCCGAGCGCGCTGCCGAAGCGACCGAGGCGCTGGAGCGGGCGGCCGCGCTGTACGCCGCCGCGGACCCCGACGACGACCTCGGCAGCCCCAACACCCTGGGCGCGCTCGGCGATGCCTATGCCGCGCTCGGTCGCAGCGACGACGCCCTGGCCGCCTATGCACGCATGGCGCAGGTCGAACGCGAACGCACCACCGCCCTGCCGCCCGACGACGGCAGCCGCGCGATCAAGCCGGCGCGCCTGCTGGTCCAGCTCGGCCGCCACGACGAAGCCCGCCGCGCGCTCAGCGAAGCCGAATCCCGCGCCGCCCGCAGCGGTCACACCAACGCCCCGCTGCGCCGCGAGCTGGACGCCCTGCGCGAAGCGATCGAACACCCATAGGGTGGGTCTTGACCCACCATGGCCTCGGCACCGCGGCACGCCGTGGGCTCGCGCTAAGTCCCGCGGCACGCCATTGGCCCGCGCTGCATGCCACCTCGTGCCATCGACGCGCACGGCGCCACGCCCAACCCGCATGGCGAATCCCGAATCGTACGCACGCGGCAATTGCGGATGCCGCGCAGCGGTGGGTCAAGACCCACCCTATGTGTCGGGAGGCCGGGATGGGTCAAGACCCACCCTATATGTCGCAAGGTTCATAGGGTGGGTCTTGACCCACCATGGCCTCGGCACCGCGGCACGCCATGGGCTCGCGCTAAGTCCCGCGGCACGCCATAGGCCCGCGCTGCATGCCACCTCGTGCCATTGACGCGCACGGCGCCACGCCCAACCCGCATGGCGAATCCCGAATCGTACGCACGCGGCAATTGCGGATGTCGCGCAGCGGTGGGTCAAGACCCACCCTATGTGTTGCAAGGTCCATAGGGTGGGTCTTGACCCACCGGAGCTCGACACTCGCCTCACGTTGAACTCGCCTCACGCTGTTCTCGCCTCACATCAAACTCGCCCCAATCCGCATGCGCCGCACGCCCAAGCGCTGCCAAGCCACCCCGCGCCTCGCACGACCGCACCGTTGGCGTGTTGATCACCCCGCCACTGGCGTCGCGCTGGGCACGAAGCGATGCAGGGAAGTGCCCCAGTCAGGCGCGAGCAGCCCCTCGCACACGTAGCGATGAACGCTCGAATGCGGCCAGTCGATGGCACGTTCGACGTGGCCGTGCTTGACCGGGTTGTAGTGGATGTAGTCGATGTGCGCGCGCAGGTCGCGCTCATCGAGGATCAAGCGCTCGAAGTAGCGTCGCTGCCAGATGCCGCGCTCGCCCTTGTCGGCGCGGCTTGCGCTCAACGGCTCCCCTGCCGGCAGGCTCAGGGTGAACAGGGTCTTGATCTGGCGCCAGCGCGTGGCGTTGTCGTCATCGCCGTCGGGCAGGGTCCAGAGGCAGTGCAGGTGATCCGGCAGAACCACCGCCGCCAGCAGATCGAACGGGCGCTGCCGGCGGGTGGCGCGAAAGGCCAGACGCAGGGCGTCGATGTGATCGACCAGCAGACGCTGCTCGCGATTCCATAGATTCACGGTGAAGAAGCAGGTCGCGGCAGAAAGGCGGAGGCGGCGATAGTTCGGCATGCGCGCAGGATCGGCGCACCGCCTCGACACAAGCGACCGCAGGACACCGCTAGCACGTGTAGGAGTTTTGCCCGCGCGGGCCCAGGGCGTGCCGCGAGACACACCGCGAGCCCATGGCGTGCCGCAGGGTCAAGGCCATGGTGGGTCAAGACCCACCCTATGGGATCGCAGTCATCGGGTGGGCCGCGATCCATCGCACCCCGTCGTTCCATAGGGTGGGTCTTGACCCACCGTGCTTCGATGTTCGCGCGGTCTCTCGAAAGCCTCACGCCGCGTACTCGGGAGGGGCGCGCGCAAGCCCCAGCCCCCACTCCACTACACTCCCCCCATGCTCTGGGAAACCCTCACCGCCGCCCGCGATCTCGGCCGCCTGCATGACGTGGCGGGCGTGCTGGTGCGGCACGGCTTTGGCGATGTCGCGCGAAGGCTGGGCATGCTGGGCGCGCTGGAGCGCGTCGGCCGCGTGCTGCCGACGCAGAATCTGGAGGCGCTGGTCGCCTTGAAGCCCGAGCAGCGCCTGCGCTGCGTGCTGGAAGAACTCGGGCCCTGCTTCGTCAAGCTCGGCCAGGTGTTGGCGACGCGCGTGGACCTGTTCGGGCCGGACTGGATCGCCGAGTTCGGCAAGCTGCAGAACCAGGTGCCGGCGGTCGACTTCGCCCTGCTGCGTCCGCAGCTGGAGCAGGACATCGGCGGCAGCGTCGAGACCGTGTTCGCCGAGTTCGACACCGCGCCGCTGGCCGCGGCCTCGATCGCCCAGGTGCATCGCGCCCGCTTGCAGGACGGCCGCGCGGTGGTGGTCAAGATCCGCCGCCCCGACATCGAGGCGACGGTCGCCGCCGACACCCGCCTGCTGGAGCGCGCGGCGCGTCTGGTCGAGTCGGAGTGGCCGGAGTGGCGGCGCTACCAGCCGCTGGCCCTGGTGCGGCAGCTGAAGTCCTCGCTGCGGCGCGAACTCGATCTGGCCGCCGAGGGCCGACACGCCGAGCGCATCGCGCTGAGCTTCGCCGACGAACCCAGGATCGTGGTGCCGCGCGTGCACTGGCCGCTGACCGGCACGCGGGTGAACGTGCAGGACTTCATCGACGGCATCGCCCTGTCCGACACGAGCGCGCTGCAGGCCGCCGGTGCCGATCGCCATGCGGTGGCCCAGCTGGGCGCGCAGGCGGTGCTGAAGATGATGTTCGAGGACGGCTTCTTCCACGCCGATCCGCATGCCGGCAACGTGTTCTGGCTGCCGGGCGATCGCCTCGCCCTGATCGACTTCGGCATGGTCGGCCGCCTCTCGGAGGCGCGCCGCCACCAGCTGGTGGCCTTGATGCAGGGCCTGGTCGCGCGCGACACCGGCGCCGTGGTCGAGGTGCTGCTGGCCTGGACCGAACAGGGCGAGCTGGACGAAGAGGTTCTGGCCGAGGACATCGACGCGTTGATCGACAGTTACTACGGTGTCCCCCTGGGCGAGCTGCAGTTCGGCCGCCTGCTGGGCGAGGTGATGGCTTTGCTGCGCGATCACCATCTGGTGCTGCCGGCCGACCTCGCGCTGGTCATCAAGGTGTTCGTGACGCTTGAGGGCATGGGCCGGATGCTCGACCCCGGCTTCGACATGGCCGCGGAAGCGGCACCCTTCCTGAAGCGCTCGCTGCTGAAGCGCTACCACCCCAAGGCGATGGCGCGGCGCGGCTGGCGTGCGGCCGGCGATGCGCTGGCCCTGCTGCAGGCGATGCCGCGCGAGCTGCGCCAGCTGCTGCAGACCGCGCGGCGCGGGCGCTTCAACGTGCACATCGACGTCGAGCGCCTGAAGCGCTTCGGCGAACAGGTCGAGCACTCGGCCAACCGGCTCAGCATCGGCGTGGTCACCGCCGCGCTGATCATCGGCTCCTCGATCGTGATGACCGTCTCCGGCGGGCCGACCCTGCTGGGCCTGCCGCTGTTCGGCCTGCTCGGCTTTCTCGGCGCGGGCGCCTGCGGGGCTTGGCTGATCTGGTCGATCTGGCGCAGCGGCGGCGGGCGCTGAGCGCCCGCTGCCCGGTCTGGCGGGATTCGTCGGCGCATTCCGTGGGTGCAGGCAGGGGCACTGATGCCTCGGCGATGCGGAGCGGGTCATGGCGGCATGGAAGGGATGGCACGGCGGCGCGGCCCTGGCCTTGGGCCTGTGCCTGGCCGGGGCGACACAGGCCGGCGAACTGCGGGTGAATTCGGCGGGCTGGGATCTCGCGCTGGACGACAATCTCAGCCTGCGCGAGGCCCTGCTGCTGGCGCAGTGGCCGCTCAACGAGTTCGAGAAGCGCTGCTGGCGCAGCGGCGAAAAGGACCGCAGCAGCGGCGGCAACTGGCAGCTGGCGAACCCGGCCAACAGCGAGCACTGCATCCAGCCCCCGAGCTGCGCGACCAACAGCGCGACCTGCCTGTGGGTGCTGGCCAGTGTGCCGTCGTATGGCCTCGGGCTGGATCACGCCGACACCCTGCGCATCGACGCCAACATCGGCCCCGCGCAGCCCACGGCGCCGATCTTTCTGCGCAGCGATGACCGCCTGCTCGGCCAGCGCCCCGACGGCCAGCGCCTGCCGATCGACGGCAGCCAGCTGCCCGCCAGCGTCCCGGCCCTGCTGCAGATCGCCGGCACCAATGCGCTCATCGAACAGGTCGAGGTCTATGCCAGCCCCAGCGTTGGCATCGCCGTGACCGGCAACGGCAGCCGTATCGAGGCCAGCTTTGTCCGCAACAACGCCGGCGCCGGCATCCGCCTGCTGCCCAAGCAGGGCGGGCCCGCGCCGTTCTCGCCGCGCGACATCACGGTGGGCAGCACCGATCCGGGCCGCGGCAATTTCATCGTCGGCAACGGCGGCGATGGCGTGCTGCTGGAGGCGGTCGCCACCGAAAGCAGCTTCAGCCACAACAACAAGTTCTTCGCCAACTTCATCAGCGGCAGCGGCGCCTCGGGCATCGCGGTGTTCCATTCGCGCGGCAACCTGATCGGCGATGCCGGCCTCGGCAACGAGATCCAGAGCGCCGCCGGTCTCGCCGGGGTGTTCATCGAAGGCGAGAACGCCGACGACAACCGCATCGCCGGCAACCTGATCGGCGTGAGCAGCGGCTTGAACGGCAACACGCACGGCGTGCTGATTCTGGGCGGCGCCGATGCGGCGCTGATTGGCGGCAGCGGCGCGCTGGCCAACCGCATCCTCGGCAATCGCGGCCACGGCATCCAGCTGATCGGGCCGGACAGCTCCGATCACCAGATCCTCGACAACGCCATCGGTGCCGCCGGCAGCACGGCCCTGGGCAACGGCGGCGATGGCATCCGCCTGCAGAACGGGGTCAGCAACGTGCTGATCCGCGGCAACACGCTCGTGCGCTCGGGCTATCCGACCGCGCTCGCCGCGGATGCCGGCTGGGGTGTCCGCATCGAGGGGCCGATCAGCCGCTTCAACCGCGTGCAGCAGAACAGCATCGGCCTGCTCGGCACGACAGCCGCCGGCAACCGCCGCGGCGGCCTCGCCGTGCTGGACGGCAGCGAAAGCACCCGCGTCGGCGGTGCGGTGCTGGGCAATACGATCGGCAGCAACGAGGGCCCGGGTGTGCTGATCGAAGGCGCAGGCACCGCGGCGACGCAGCTGGAACACAACCGCATCGGCTTCGCTGTCGACGGCGGCAGCCTCAGCCGACCGAACGCCGGCAGCGGCGTGCTGATCCGCGGCGGCGCCCGCGACACCGTGATCGGCGAGGGCGACGGCAGCCCCGCCGACAGCAGTCGCCGCAACTGGATCAGCGGCAACGCCCGCGACGGCATCGAGGTGCTGGGTGAGACCAGCGACGGCGTGCGCATCCGCAACAACTACCTCGGCACCGAGATCGTCGGCGTAGGCGCGCTCGGCAACAGCCGCAACGGCCTCTACGTGCAGGACGCCGACGGCATCGTGATCGAGCGCAATCTGATCTCCGCCAACGGCAACGACGGCATCAAGCTGGAGGGCGCGGTGGCGGGCGCACAGATCCAGGGCAACGGCATCGGTCTGAACGCCGATCGCGATGCCGTGCTGGGCAACGCGGCGTCGGGCGTCGCCCTGCTCAGCGGCCCCACCGACACCCTGATCGGCAGCACGGCGGCCAACTGGATCGGCGGCAGCGGCGGCAGCGGCGTGTACATCGAGGGCGCCGCCACCCTGCGCACACAGGTGCGCGGCAACTCCATCGGCGGCAGCGGCGTGCGGGCCTTCGGCAATCAGGGCTCGGGGGTCTTCATCGGCGGCGGCAGCAGCCAGAACCTGCTGCGCGGCAACCTGCTGCTGGCCAACGGCGTCGCCGGCGTCGACCTCAACAACGCCGATGCGAACACGCTCGCCGCGAACTTCGTTGGCGCGGTCGGCGCCGGCGGCGTGTTTCCGAACCCGCGCGGCATCCGCGTCTATGCCGGCTCGGCCGGCAACGTGATCGGCGGCAGCGAGGCCGCCGACCGCAACTACATCACCGCCGGCAGCTTCTACGGCATCGGCCTGTTCAACGCGGGAACAAATGCCAACCGGGTCGAGAACAACTGGATCGGCGAGCTGCTGGGGGGCGCGCCGGCCGGCGTGCAGGGGCCGGGCGTGTTGATCCAGGAGGGCGCGCAGTTCAACGAGATCCGCGCCAACCTGATCGCCTGGAGCCTTGGGCCCGGCGTTTGGATCCGCAACCTCGGCATGCTCACCCGCGACAACGAGGTGCTGGGCAACACCGTGCGCAACGGCGTGGTCGAGGGCGTGCGCATCAGCGATGGCGCGTCGTTCAACCAGATCGGCGGCGAGAGCGCAGGCGAGGCCAACCAGATTCGCGACAACGATGGCGCCGGCATCGTGGTCAGCGGCGGCGACGGCAATGCGCTGTGGGGCAATGGCCTGCTGTTCAACGAAGGCCCGGCGATCGACCTCGGCGGCGACGGCGCGACCGCAAACGATACCGGCGACACCGATACCGGCCCCAATCGCCTGCAGAACTTCCCGCAGCTCGGCGCGCTGATCCGCGACGCCAGCTCGACCCGCGTGAGCTATCAGCTCGACTCCGCGCCGAACCGCAGCTATCGCATCGAGCTCTACGGCTACGCGGCGGCCTGCGCGCCGGGCGGTAGCGGCCAGGGGCTGCGCGCGCTGGTGCAGAACGTGCAGACCGGCGCCGACGGCCGCGCCAGCGGCGAGCTGCTGCTGCCCTTCCGCCTGCCCGGCTTTGTCAGCGCCACAGCCACCGACCTCGTCACCCTCGACACCTCGGAGCTGGGCAGCTGCGTCGGCGATCCGGCGGAGATCTTCAGCAACGGCTTCGAGTCGTCCTGAGCCGCGGGCTTTGGCCCAAACCGATCGCGTGTGCCGGGCCCTCGCGAAGCCTCGCCCGCGCCCGCGGGCTTCGCACCGGCGCTTGGGCGGCGCCTGCGGCGCGCCGTCGAAAACTCGATCGACAGTGTCGACTGGCCGCAGCACCGCGGGACGGCAGGGCGCCGTCCCGCGGCAAAGGCCATTAGAACTTCCAGGTCGCGCCGAGGTAGGCGCTGTCGTTGCTGGCGTTCTTGCTTTCGATGCTCGACTCGCGGTCGCGCGTTTCGTAGCCGAGCTCCAGCGAGAGCCACTTGCCGAAGTCCTTGGTCAGCTGCAGGCCCCAGGTGGTGTTGTCGTCCTCGCGGCGTGGCACCAGGTTCTTGTGATCGACCGAATCGAACTTGTAGCCAACGCCGGCCGTCATGTCCCAGGGCAGCTTGCGCGTGTAGGTCAGCTCCCAGCCCCAGGCATCGGTGTTGCGCGTGACCTGGGTCGAGTCTTCCACCTTCGGGGCGTACTTCAGCTTGAAGATGTCGTCATTGGTGGCCTTGAAGTCGGCGCCGAAGGCCAGGGTGTCGACGCGCGAGTCGGGCGCGGTCGGCTTGGCGATGTCCTTGTCCTGGTAGTTGTAGGTGGCGCTGAGCCCGAGGCGCTTGCTGACTTCGTAGGTATAGGCCAGCGAGGCGACGAAGGTGGTGGCGAACTTGTTGTTGTCGGTTTCCAGCGCGACGTAGGACAGCGAAGGCTTGAAGCCGTGCTTGCTTCCGGCCGGCGAGATATCGAAGCCGCTGGTGACCGCCCAGTTGAACTTGTCGAGATCATCGCGCTGGTTGTGGGTATCGCTGGCGAAGCGAATGCCGTTGTTCCACGCAGTGGTGCCGCCGGCGTAGGTGTACTTGTGGCCCAGGCCGACCTTGGTGGTGTAGCGGCTCTCGGAGTCGACAACGCCGCCTTCATCCGGGTCGAGCAGGTCGTCGATGCCGTCGCCGTCTTCGTCGAAGGCATCGTCCTCTTCGATCTCGTCTTCGGACGGGTCGACATCGATGAGGTCATCGAAGTCATCGCCCTCATCCCCCTCGTCCTCCTCTTCGGAGTCGTCCGCCGCCGGATCTTCTTCGTCTTCGATGCCGAATTCGGAGAGTTCCGCGTAGTCGAAGCGCTCGCCCGAAGAAGGCGCCACCGAGATGTTGTTGTTGGTGCGGTACTGGACCTCGACGCTGCCCTTGAACGCGTGGCCGGTCTTGGGCTGTTTGGCCCAGGCGTCGCTGCTGGCCGTGCCGAGAGCGGCCACGGCGATGGCCAGAAAAAGTGCGCTGCGCTGCATGCTGAAACTCCGTTGCTGACGGGAAAAACCGTGCGCCCTACCGGCACCGGAGCGCGCGGCAGGCCTGCACGAGAGAGGGAGGGTCGCTTCGAATGCGTCGCTGCCAGACGCGAGCCGGTGAGCGGCTGCGGCTTGCTAGACCTGGGCCCGCGTGCGGACTCGGGGCCTGGGACTTCGCGTCGGCACCCCGGCAGGCACGGCCGGCCGGATGCGCTGACGAAGCGCGTGGACGGCGGTCGCTTGCGCATGGGGCGGGCGCGCGGCGGCGGGAGTCTACACGCTCATGGGCGCCGTGGAGGGCGCGCTCGCGGCTCGCGCAGGGATCCGTGGATGGACCTGAGCCGGTGCCGGGGCGTGCGAAGGCGGATGGCGGCGCTCGCAGGCGTGCGTCAGCGACCGCTTGGGCTGCGGCCCGATCGGCGGCAAGGGCGGGGGCTGAGTGGGCCTGATTGTCGCGGGGCTTTCAGCCCTCGAATCCGTTCGCGAACACCGTGGCAGGCGCTGGCGCCGCGCTGAGATAGGGCAGCAACCAGGCCATCTGCGGGCGGTCCTGCGGCGGGTTGCCGGTCGGCTCCAGGGTGAAGATGTACTCGCCCCACTGCGGGCCGGCGGCCCACCAGGCCCAGCCCAGCCAGACGTCCTGGTTGGCCTGCAGGTAGTCCAGCGCGCTGGTCACCGAAGTCCGGCAGGCCGCACTGTTGCCGCCCGCGAACTCGCCCAGATAGCCGCGCACGCCGCGCGCGCGCAGCCAGGCGGTGACGGTCTCGAACTGCGCCGCGCCGTGGCCGGCGCTGCACTGCGCCGACTGGCCCGAAAAATCGCCGTCGAAGTACTGGTGCAGCTCGTAGGCGAAGTTCGCGCCGCTGTCGACGATGCCGCCCATCACCTGCGCGTTCGGCGTGCCGTACCACTTCTGGCCCCAGCTGTGGGCGCCGGTCCAGGCGTTGCCGGGCACCAGGATCAGCTGCTGCGCGCCGGTGGCGCGGATCGCGGCGATGGCCGCGTTCGCGGCCGACAGCCAGGCCTCGGTCGACATCGAATGCGGCTCGTTCATCAGGCCGAAGATCACCTGCGGGTTGTTCCGGAACTCGCTGGCCAGCCGCGTCCACAGATCGGCGAACTGCGCATTGGACAGATTCGGCGAGCCCACCACCGCGCCGTTGAAACGCGCGTAGTTGTGCGGGTCGAGCACGACCTTGAGGCCCGCCGCATTGGCCGAGGCCACCACGCTGCGCAGGCTGGCGAGGTAGGCGGCGTTGAACGGCTGGCCCAGGCTCGGCTGCAGACGCTCCCACTTGAAGGGCAGGCGGATGTGGTTCATGCCCTTGCCGCGGAAGTAGCTCATCTCCGCCGGCGTCGGCCAGAAGGTGCCGCTGTCGAACTCGGCGCCAGCAAGGTTGACCCCGCGCAGCTCGAAGGCCGAGGCCTGCGGGAGAGCCGGGCCAAAGCCCAGGGCCAGGCCGAACAGCAGCGGGAAGAGCGGACAGCGCATGGTCGATGGGCTCAGCAAGCGGTGCGGGTGCTGAACGTTAGCACCGACCCTGGGCGAGGCAGCCGTGCGACCCGTGGCGCCTTGGGCGCAAGCGTGATGCAGCGCATACTTCGCGCGCCGGAGGTCAGCCGAATGCCGGGTCCAGCCAGCGATCACGATGACACGCCCACCCTTGCCCTGAAGTCGGTCGGGCCCGTTGCGCCCGGAACTGGCGCACAGCCCGGCCTGCGCATCGGCGCTTATGCGCTGACGCGGGCGCTGGGGGCTGGCGGCATGGGCGAAGTCTGGCTGGCCGAGCAGCTGCAGCCGGTGCGCCGTCCGGTCGCGCTCAAGCTGATGCAGCGGCAGCTGCTGAACCCCCTGTCCGAAGCCTACTTCGAGGTCGAGCGGCAGGCGCTGGCGCGCATGGATCACCCGGCCATCGCCAAGGTCTTCGACGCCGGCCGCACGCCCGAAGGTCATCCGTGGCTGGTGATGGAGTGGATCGACGGTGAGCCGCTGCTCGACTGGTGCCGCGAGCGCCAGCCCGACCTGCCGAGCCGACTGCGCCTCTTGGCCGCGCTCGCCCGCGGCGTGCAGCACGCGCATGCGCGCGGCGTGCTGCATCGCGATCTCAAGCCCGGCAACGTGCTGGTGGTGCAGGTCGACGGCCAGGCGCAGCCCAAGCTGATCGATTTCGGCATTGCGCTGGGCCTTGACGCCGGCCCGACCGCGTCGCTTGCGACGCACAGCTACGAGGCCGCCGGCAGCGGCGCCTTCATGAGTCCCGAGCAGCGCGCGGGCGCCGCCGAGGCCATCGATCCGCGCGCCGATGTCTATGCGCTGGGGATGATCCTGCTGTGCCTGCTGCTGCCCGGGGCGCGCTTGAGTGCCCTCGGCGATGACAGCGGCGATGCGCAGCGCCTGCGTGCCCGCTTCGACGCCGCGCTGGCCACCGGCCGCGGCCGCAGCGAGCCGCTGTTGTCGGCCCTGCCGCGTCCGCTGCTGCAGCTGCTGCGCTGCGCGCTAGCGCCGCAGCAGGTGGAGCGCTACGGCTCGGCCGAGGCCTTGGCGATCGATCTTGACCGCTACCTGCAGCGTCGCCCGCTGGCGGTGATGGGCGAGAGCCGGCGCTATCGCCTCGGCCTGTTCCTGCGCCGCAATGCGCTGGCCACCACGGCGCTCGCGGGCATTGTGCTGGCGCTGGCGGCGGGTCTCAGCTTCGCGCTCTACGGCCTGCGCGAGGCGCGCAGCGAAGCCGAGCGTGCGCGCCTGATGAGCGGCTTCATGACCGATGTGCTTACCGGTGTCGATCCACAGTATGCCGATCGCCTCGATCGCACCCTGTTGAACCGCATTCTTGACGACGCCGCCGAGCGCGCCGGGCGCCAGCTCGAGACGCGGCCGGAAGCGTTGGCCGAAGTGCTGGGCGTGGTGGGCAGCACCTACGCCAACCTCGGCGACCATGCGCGCGGGCTTCCGCTGCTGCGGCAGGCCCATGCGCTGGCGGCCTCGCGCCTAGCCGATTCACATCCCGTGCGCCTGCGGCTGGTGAGCAGACTCGCCGATGCCCTCGCCATCACCGGTGAAGCCAAGGAGGCCGAGGCCCTGCTGCGTCCCGCGCTGGCGGCGGTGGGTGCAATCGATCCGCGCTATCCGCTGGCACAGCCTGATCTGCGCCTGAGCCTCGCCTGGGCGCTGCGCGATCAGGGCCGCCTTGAAGAGGCGCTGGCGGAAGCCCGCGCCGCGCGTGCCGAACTGGCGGCGCTGCCGACGCCCGACGGCGATCCGGACCCCCTGACGGCCGGCTATGTCGAGCAGGTGGTGCTGAGCGATCTGGGCCGCGCCGAAGAGGCCGAGCGCATCCTGCGGCCGCTGCTGCAGGCCCACATCGCGACCTTCGGTGAAGCGCACGCGCGCACCTTGCGGCTCGGCAACAGTCTGGGGGTGCTCTTGCTGCAGCAAAGACGCTTCGCGGAAGCCGAACCCGTGCTGCGCCAGAACCTCGCTGCCAGCGAGCAGGTCTATGGCGCCTCCCACATCGCCACCCTCAACCCGATCAGCAACCTCGCCGGCGCGCTGCGCCAGCAGGGCAAGGTCGAAGAGTCCGGCCCCTACTACCAGCGCGCCTACGACGGCTTCGTGGCCGCCTTCGGCGAGACCCATCCGCGCGCGATCCAGACCCTGGCCAACCTCGGCAACTACCAGTTGAGCGCCGGCGATGCGCAGGGCTCGCTGCAGAGCCACCTGCGTGCGCGCGAACTGTCGAAGGGCGTGTTTGCGGCCGAGCATCCGTCGATCGAGGAAACCCACCTCGGCGCCGGCAAGGCCTATGCAGCGCTGGGCCAGTGGGCCGAGGCGCTGGTCGAATTGGAGCGCGCCCTGCAGCTGCGGCAGGCGCGCCTGCCGCCCGAACATCCCGGCATCGCCGACGTGCAGGCCGAGCTGGACAAGGTGCGGGCGGCGCTGGCGGCAGGCGATCGGGGCTGAGCGCTTTCGCCGTGAGCCTCAGGCTCGCCCCGATGTGGAGATCCAACGCCTCCGCCAGGGTCGCGCTGCGTGCGATCCAAGCCGCGGCACTGCGCGGCCTGTGAACTCGCCGAGGCTGGCGGCCTTCAAGCCGTGCTCAATACACCGGCGGCTCGCCCGGCGGTCGGCGCTTGTAGCGCTTGTGCACCCACAGGTACTGCGCCGGCGCTTCGCGCACCATGGCCTCGACCGCGGTGTTGACCCGCGTGGTATCGGCCGCAGCATCGGCGCTCGGGAAATCGGCCAAGGGCTGGCCGATGCGCAGCACGTAGCGAGCGCCCTCGCGGCGATGGAAAAAGGGCACCACTGCTGCGCCGGACAGCCGCGCCAGTTGATGCGTCGCCGTGATGCTGGCGGCGGGAATGCCGAAGAAGGGCACGAACAGGGTGTCCTTGCCCAGCATGTCCTGGTCCGGCGCGTACCACAGGATGCCGCCGCCCTTGAGATGGCGGATCGCCGCGCGCAGCTCCTCGCGCTTGAACATCGCGCAGGCGTAGCGCAGTCGCCCGGCCAGCACCGCGGCCTCCATCACCGGCTCGTCGTGGGCGCGGTACATGCCGGCCACCGGGACATGTGCGGTCAGCAGGCGTCCACAGGCTTCCAGCGTGGTGAAGTGGCCGGACACCAGCAGCACGCCGCGGCCCTCGCGGGCCAGCGCTTGCAGGTGCTCGATGCCTTCGATTTCGAGCCCGCGCCGCCAGGGCCTCTCGCTGCCGAACCAGGCGCGGGCGAACTCGAAAGCGCCGGTGCCCAGCGCGGCGAAGTGCTCGCGCAGGAGGCGCTCACGATCGGCGGGTGCGAGTGCGGGAAACACCAGTTCGAGATTGCGCGCGGCCACGCGGCGGCGGCCGCGCGCGACCCACAGCAGCAGGCGGCCCAACACTGGACCAAGGCGCAGCTGCCACGACCACGGAATGCGCGCCGCCAGCTTGAGCGCGGCGACGCCGAGCTGGGCGGGCCAGTGGCGCGGCGCCCACAGGGAAGAAGGCTTGGAACTCATGGCGCCAGTGTAGCGGCCGCGCCGCGCCCGCCGGAGGCCTGCAGGCTGCGCCAGGCGCCGACCAGCGCCCGCGCATGCAGATGCTGGGGCGCCGACAGCAGACGGTCGGTCGGCCCCACTTCGACCACGCGGCCTTCGAACATCACCGCACAGCGCTGGGCCAGTGCGGCCGCCGCGCCCGGGTCATGGGTGATGAACAGCAGGCTCAGGCGCCGCGTTCGCTGCAGCTGACGCAGCAGGTCCAGCACCTGGCGGCGGCTGATGGCATCGAGCGCGCTCACCGCCTCATCGCAGACCAGCAGTTCAGGTTCGAGCATCAGCGCGCGGGCGATGGCGATGCGCTGGCGTTGGCCGCCGGAGAAGGCGTGCGGATAGCGTCCCAGCGCGTCGGATTCCAAGCCGACTTCGTTCAGGGCCTGCACCAGTCGTGCGCGCTCGCAGCGCTGACCGTGCAGGGCCAGCGGTTCGGACAGCAGGGCCCCGATACGCTGGCGCGGATCGAGCGAGCTGTAGGGGTCCTGGAAGACGATCTGCGCGCGCGGGCGCAGCTGCCGCAGCGCCCTGCCCGACAGCGCATGCAGCGGCGCGTGGTGCAGCCAGGCCTCGCCTTCGAGGCCTGCGTTGGTGAGCCGCAGCAGGCCGCGCACCAGCGAGCTTTTGCCGCTGCCCGAGGCGCCGAGCACGGCCAGGCATTCGCCGGCACCGACTTCAAGCTCGACGCCCTGCACAGCGGCGCGCGCGGTCTGCGGATAGCGCAGGCCGAAGCCGCGCAGGCGCAGCAGAGGCGCGGTCGCTTCGGCCGCTGGGGTCTGCAGCGATGACCCGGGTGCAGCGGCCGGCGTGCGCGCGTTGCCGCCGGAGTGGGCCGCAGTGCGGGTGTCTTGCGCTGCGATGTGACGGTCCGTCGCTGTTCCGGCGTCGCGCGCCGCCAGCAGCCGCTGTGTGTAGCCCGCCTGCGGATTCGCCAGCACCGCGTCGGTCGGCCCCTGCTCGACCACGCGCCCGCGTTCCAGCACGCAGAGCTGATCCGCCAGACGCGCGACCACGTCGAGATCGTGGCCGATGAACAGCAGGGCGAGACCGCGCTCGCGGCGCAGGCGTTCGAGCAGTTCCAGCACCTCGTGCTGGCTCAGCAGATCGAGCGCGCTGGTGGCCTCGTCGCAGATCAGCAACTGCGGCTGCCCGCACAGGGCGAGCGCGATCATCACCCGCTGGCGCTGGCCGCCGCTCAGCTGGCCCGGGCGGGCGCGCAGGAAGCGCTCGACCGACAGCGCCTGCGTTTGCCGCGGGTACCCCTCGCTTGCGGTCGATGCGTGGGCGGCCTGCGCCGCCGTGCCAGCCGCGGCTGTATGCCCGACCTCGACCTCGACCTCGACTTCGACTTCGCCCAGCCCGACTTCGATCAGCGCCGCGCGCGCGGCCGACTCCAGCGCATCGCCGCGCAGGCCGCGCAGCTGGCGCAGGCTCTCGCGCAGCTGGCTGCCCACGCTGCGCAGGGGATGCAGGCTGGCCAGCGGGTCCTGGAAAACCAGGCCGAGCGCGCGCCCGCGCAGCCCGGCGGGCAGGGGCTTGGCGAGATCGATGCAGCGATCGCCTAGACGCAGCCGGCCCTGCGCGCGCAGCCCGCGCGGCAACAGCCCCGTCAGCGCCAGCGCCGACAGGCTCTTGCCCGAGCCCGAGCCGCCGATCAGGCCGAGGCAGGCGCCGCGCGCCAGCGCGAAGGACAGCGGGCCGATGGCGCGGCCGTCGGGCAGGGTGATGGTGAGATCCTCGACGGCGATCGCGGTGTCTGCGTCGGTCGCGTGCGGCCTCGCATCGGCGCTGGGCTCGATGCGGGCCTCGCCCGAAGCGGACGCCTGCGGGGCAGCGTCCACCAGCCGCGGATCCAGCGCATCGCGCAGCGCTTCCCCGAGGCGCTGGAAGGTCAGCAGCAGCGCGCACAGCAGCAGGGCGGGGCCGATCAGCACCCAGGGCGCGGTGTCGAGTTCCTGCGCGCCTTCGCCCAGCAGCGCGCCCAGCCCCGCCCACGGCTCGCTGAGGCCCAGCCCCAGAAAGCCGAGAAAGCTCTCGACCAGCACCACGTTGGCAGCGATCAGGCCGGCATAGACGAGGGCCAGCGGCAGCAGGTTGGGAATCACATGCCGGCGCAGCAGATCGACACGCCCGGCGCCGGCGGCGCGCGCGGCCAGCACGAAGCCGCTGTCGCGCAGGCGCGCGGCCTCGGCGCGCATGACCCGCGCCAGGTCGATCCAGGCCTGCCCGGCGATGGCGCCGAGCAGCAGCCACAGCGAGCGCTCGAACAGGGCCAGCAGCAGGATCACCAGCAGCAGGAAGGGCAGGGCGGAGAGCACGTCCAGCGCGCGCATCATCAGGCGCTCGCTGCGGCCACCGACCAGCCCCGCCCAGGCGCCGTAGGCCAGCCCGATCAGCAGGGCGACCAGCGTTGCGCTGACCCCGATCAGCAGCGACATGCGCAGGCCCATCAGGCTGCGCGCCAGCACGTCGCGGCCGATCGCATCGGTGCCCAGCCAGTGCTGCCATGAGGGCGGCTCGGAGAGGGCCTCCCAGTCGGGCTTCCAGGCCGCCTCGCTGCCGGTGATCAGCGGGCCTACGAAGGCGAGTACGGCCAGCGCGCCGAGCAGCCACAGCAGGCGCCGCACGGGCGCCGAGGCCAGGGCGTAGCGTTGGGCGGGCAAGGGCAGGGCTTCGACAGTCATGGCCGCGCAGGATACGGCCAGGCGATCGCGATCAACGAGCGCAGACAGGCTCAGCCTTACACTGCGCGCCTTTCCCGAATCGACCGGAGCCCGCCATGGCCTACCCGCACACCCGCCCGCGCCGCATGCGTCGCGACGACTTCTCGCGCCGGCTGATGCGCGAGCATCGCCTGAGCGCGGACGACCTGATCCTGCCGGTGTTCGTACGCGAGGGCGAGAACCTGCGCGAGTCGATCGGCTCGATGCCGGGCGTTGAGCGGCTGTCGATCGATCTGCTGCTGAAGCTCGCCGATGAAGCGGTCGAACTCGGCATTCCGGCGCTGGCCCTGTTTCCGGTGACGCCGCCGGAAGCGAAGTCGCGGGACGCCGCCGAGGCCTGGAACCCGCAGGGCCTGGCCCAGCGCGCGGTGCGCGCCTTGAAGGGGCGGCATCCGGGTCTCGGCGTGATCACCGATGTCGCCCTGGACCCCTTCACCACCCACGGCCAGGATGGCCTGATCGACGCCAGCGGCTACGTGGTCAACGACGAGACCGTCGAAGCCCTGGTCAAGCAGGCGCTGAGCCACGCCGAGGCCGGAGCCGACGTGGTCGCGCCCTCGGACATGATGGACGGCCGCATCGGCGCGATTCGTTCTGCGCTGGAAGCGGCGGGCCACAGCCACACCCGCATCCTTGCGTATTCGGCCAAGTACGCCAGCAGCTTCTACGGGCCCTTCCGCGACGCTGTGGGCTCGGCCGGTAACCTGGGCAAGGGCAACAAGTACACCTACCAGATGGACCCGGCCAACTCCGACGAAGCCCTGCGCGAGGTTGGCCTGGATCTCGACGAAGGCGCCGATATGGTGATGGTCAAACCGGGCCTGCCCTATCTCGACATCGTGCGGCGGGTGAAGGACCGCTTCGGCGCGCCGACCTTCGTCTACCAGGTCAGCGGCGAGTACGCGATGCTCAAGGCCGCCGCACAAAACGGCTGGCTCGACGAGCGCGCGGTGGCGCTGGAGTCCCTGCTGTCGATCAAGCGCGCGGGCGCCGACGCCATCCTGACCTACTACGCGCTGGACGCCGCACGCTGGTTGCGCGAGGGCTGAGCGCATAGGGTGGGCCCTGGCCCACCGTGAGCTGCGCACTGCTCGAACGAGTGGTTCTTCTCGAAGCTTGGCGCCGGATGCAGCGACGGCGCGCCTTCGCTGACCTGACGAAAGCGCTGCATTGAGCCCCTCTCCCCGTGTGGAGCTAACCGAGTCGCTAATGGCCCCTCGGTGGGGGCCATGACTCGGTGAGCCCGAGCGAAGCGAAGGTCAAGGGGTCGGGGGAGAGGGGTGAAGCCTGCCGCGAGGGTCGTCCCCCTCTCCCAAACCTGCCGTCGCTTCGCTCAGGCCGCGGAGCGTGTCGGCCGCCAAGGGCAGCCGACCAGCACTCTCCTCCGCTTCCCGCGAGGCGTGAGGGCGATGCGCCTCCATCGGTCGCCCGGCACTACTCGGGCGCTGCAGCTTCAAGCACTCCTCGTGCGCTGTGCATGCGTTCGCCCGAGCCAACCGTCCATCCCCAACTGCCCGCCAGAGCGCGTCGAATCACGTCCTCTGCGGAGCGCCCGGACACCTGGAACTCCCGTTGCGCAAGCTCCGGCTGCCAGCCAGCACAACGAAGCTCGACATCTATCCCCGAGCCCCGCAAACGGAAGAAGAAGTCATGGCTCTGATTCGCCAGTGGGCGCTCGATCCACTTCAAGCGGACCCCGCCGAGCGCGCTGGCGAGTTGGTGGGCCGCATCGGCCAGGGTCAGGGGCTGTGGCGACTGTAGCCAGAACCGCGTTGCAGCGGGCGCGCTCATTCCACCCTCGCACCGGGTGCTTCGCCGATGCGCTCGAACGCCAGTTCAAACGCATCGCCATCAAAGCTCAGAACACGTCCGACCCGATCCAGCACGGCATGGAAGGTCTTGCGCGTAGCCGAGGCATCCTCACCGCGATCCACCACAGCGGGATCCGCGGCAATCGCCTTGACCATGCGCAGCGGCAGGCCGTGCGCCAGCGCTTCGCGCAGATGCTCGGCAAATAGCCGATTGCCCGGACCCTGCCAGCGGCTCAGGCGGTCGCGATACACCCAGACGCCGTTCTCGGTCCGCAGCCTGTGCTGCCAGAGGCTCATCACTACGCCCTCAGCCGAGCGTGCGGAGACGGCCCACTGCACGTTGGCGAGCTTGGCGTTGAAGCGGGCGAACTCGGCGGCGATTCCCATGGGGCGGTGTCCTTGGACTGTCCAACAGTTCACCAACGTTGCCCAGAACAATGTCTCGGCGAGCGATGACCAAGGCGCCCTGCACGCCTGCGATGTTGGGACGCGCCTGCGGCTTGCCCCAACCTACGCGCCGCTTGTCCCAACCTACCCGAACTCCGCGGCGTGGCCCAGGCTTGGTAGGTTGGCGCCAAGCGCAGCGCGGCCCAACGGTGATCGCGGCGAGCTGTGAGTCTGCGATGTTGGGACGCGCCTGCGGCTTGTCCCAACCTACGCGCCGCTTGTCCCAACCTACCCGAACTCCGCGGCGTGGCCCAGGCTTGGTAGGTTGGCGCCAAGCGCAGCGCGGCCCAACGGTGATCGCGGCGAGCTGTGAGTCTGCGATGTTGGGACGCGCCTGCGGCTTGTCCCAACCTACGCGCCGCTTGTCCCAACCTACCCGAACTCCGCGGCGTGGCCCAGGCTTGGTAGGTTGGCGCCAAGCGCAGCGCGGCCCAACGGTGATCGCGGCGAGCTGTGAGTCTGCGATGTTGGGACGCGCCTGCGGCCTGTCCCAACCTACGCGCCGCTTGTCCCAACCTACGCGAATAATGCGCTGCGGCTCAGCCTTCGTAGGTTGGTGCCAAGCGCAGCGCGGCCCAACTCCGGGCGCACGGATGGCAGAGACTGCCTGAGACATCCGCGCGAACACGTTCTCGAAGCGCTCCGTTCAGACACCCCGCGCTTGCGTGGCAGCAAGGCAGACGTCGAGCGCGCTAAGCGCCCGCGCGAAGCCCTCCGCTCCCAGATTGCCCGCGCTCAGCGACGCGGAGCGCGCGTTCTTCGGCCGCAGCAGGCCCGCATAGCTCGCGAGCTCGGGCACCGCGCCGCACCAGTTGCGATAGCCGCGCATGCACAGCACCAGCGCATCGCGCCGCATCGCCCGCTGCAGCAGTTCGAAGCTGAAGCGCTGCGAGGGCAGGCGCAGATGGGCGTGGGCGAAGGATCGCGAGTGGTACGGAAAGAACTCGATGCACAGCAGGCGCGCGGCGAGCTGTTCAACGCTGCAGCCGGCCGCCTTGAGCACGGGCCCGACCTGACGCAGCCACCAGCGATGGCCGGGGCCTTGGCTCGGGTCCAGAAGGTGGAAGTGCGGTGCCCCGCTGTCGCTCTGGACATGCGCCCGCAGTGCACGGGTGAAGTCTTCACGCTGATGGTGGCGGGCATCGTCCTCCCCCACACCCGGGTTCAAGAGCAGCACCACCACCGGCGCCTCGTGCGGACCGAAGAAAGGCTCGGGCTGCAGATCGAGGTTCAGAGCCGCGCGCGCTCCTCGTCGTCTTCCGCCATAGGCGACCGCAGCAGTGGCAGCCACGGCGCATCGCAGGCAGGCACAAACGGCGCGGCGACTGACAAGTCGCGCCACGGGTTGAGTGCGCTCTCGCTCACGCCACGCCATTCAACTTGGCGGCGCTGGCCTTGCCGCGCCCGCGCTTCGCCTTCTCGATCGGCAGCAGGCCGGTCAGGGCCTGGTGGCGTTCGAGTAGGAAGGCGACGCGTGCGGCGTCGGCGCCGAGTGTCGGGGCCTTCAGACCGGCGGCTTTCTCGACCGCGGTGTAGGCGGCATCGATGGCGCGGTCGAAGAGGTGGAAGAAGCCGTCCCAGAAGCTCTTGGCCTCGGCGTCTTCCGACGACTCCTGCGCCCAGTCGCGTGAGAAGCGCAGGGCGCGGTCCTTGATCTCGTTCCAGCTCAGCGGCATGCAGTGCCCCCCGACATGCGAACTCGGCGAGGATGCCATAGCGCAGCGGCGCCAGACGGCGCGCGGCGCTTTCGACGTATCGCGGTGCTAGCGCGCCGCGCAGTGTCCCTTCTCGCTGGTCTGCCCGGCATGTTCCATCGCGGGCGCCCGATCCAGTCCCCGCGGACGCGCTGCAGCAAGCTGCTAGAGTCGGGCGCCCTGCATTCCCTGCCTTCGAGGAGCCCGCCATGACCCAGCACTTCGCCGTCTTCGGCCAGCCGATCCACCACTCGCTGTCGCCCTGGATCCACCACGAATTCGGCAAGCAGTGCGGGATCGATCTCGACTACCGCGCGATCGAGGCCAGCCCGGAGGACTTCGCCACTGCGATCGCGTCGTTCGGTGCGGCCGGCGGTCGCGGCGCCAACATCACCCTGCCGCACAAGGAGGCCGCCTACGCCCTCTGCAAGGAAGTGAGCGAGTACGCCTTCCATGCGGGTGCGGTGAACACCCTGATCCGTCAGGGTGACGGCTGGCTGGGCGACAACACCGACGGCGCGGGCCTGATCCGCGACCTCACCGAGCGCGAGCGTCTCGACTTGCGCGGCCGGCGCTGCCTGATGATCGGTGCCGGCGGCGCCGCGCGCGGTGTCGCACCGGCGCTGATCGAAGCCGGCGTGGCCGAGCTGATGATCGTCAACCGCAGCCCGGAGCGCGCCGACAAGCTCGCCGACATCCTCGGTGAGCCGGACCGCGTCAAGACGCGCTACTGGCAGGATCTGGGCGAGCAGGGCAGCTTCGAGCTGATCATCAACGCGACCTCGGCGGGTCGCCTGGGCGGTGCGCTCGATCTGCCCTTCGCTCTGCTGGCGCCGCGCGCGCTGTGCGTCGATCTGAGCTACGGCGAGGCGGCGATCGGCTTTCTGTCCTGGGCCCGCGCCGGCGGCTGCGAGCACGCGGTCGACGGCCTCGGCATGCTGATCGAACAGGCTGCCGAGAGCTTCCTGCGCTGGCACGGCGTGCGCCCGCAGACCGACGAGGTCTATGCCGCCCTGCGTGTGCGCCAGAACGAACTGCAGACGGCCGACTGATGCAGTGCCGGACGGGCTGCGGCGCCTGCTGCATCGCGCCCAGCATCAGCAGCCCCATCCCCGGCATGCCGCAGGGCAAGCCCGCCGGCGTGCGCTGCGTGCAGCTCGATGACTTGAACCGCTGCCGGATCTTCGGTCGGCCGGAGCGGCCGGCCGTGTGCTCGGCGCTGAAGCCCGAGCCCGCGATGTGCGGCGCGGATGCGGCCGAGGCTCTGGCCTGGCTGGCGCGCTTGGAGCAGGCGACCGGCTGACTCGCGACACGCAGACTCGCTTCACCCTCCACCGATTCACCCCCGAAGGCGTCGCGCAGCGTCGACCACAGCGTCGATTGCGCTTCGCCCAAACCGGAGCGCTTCCCATGAGCCAACCCGCGCACAGCGGCGTGCTGATCTACGCCAAGCAGCTCGAACGCATGTCGATCTTCTACCAGCGCGTGCTGGGCCTGCGCGAAGTGCATGCCGATGCGATGCACCGGGTGCTTAGCGCTGGCGAGACCCAGCTGCTGCTGCACGCCCTGCCGCCGCACGTGGCCGCGCAGGTGCAGATCGCATCGCCGCCCGAGCCGCGCGAGACCCAGGCCATCAAGCCCTTCTTCACCGTGCCCAGCCTGGCCGAGGCCGAACGCGAGGTCGACGCCTGTGGTGGCCTGATCCACGGGCCGATCTGGCCGGGCCCCGGGCTGCGCGTGCGCAACGTCTGCGACCCCGAGGGCAATGTCCTGCATCTGCGCGAGCGGGTGGGCTGAAGGCGTGACCGCGCCTGAAGAGCCGCGTGCGAATGCCCCGCGTGTGGGGGTCTCTCAGGAAACAGAACGCTTGCGACCCGCTGGTCGTACCGCGACGCCCGGCTGTTTGCAGGAGCGAGCGTGCTCGCGACCTGCAGGGTGGGGCCAGCATGCAGACTGCAGTCGCCTGCAAGCAGGCTCCTACCAAAAGCGCGAGCGGACCGAACCGAGTTTCTTCGAGAACACCTGCTTCGCGGCGCGGCGCTGAGACGCTCTCAGGCGCTGGAGTTCCGGCCTTGCGTAGGCCCCTGCGCGCAGGCTCTGCCGCGGGGCTTGACGCGGCCTTGCCGTCTGCCCGCGCAGGCTCCGCGCCACCTTCACAGTGCAGGTCGCACCTATGTCCTTCGTCCGTTCGCTGTCTTCGCTGGGCCTGCTCGCCACGCTCGCCGTGCCGGCGCTTGATGCGCGAGCGCAGAACGATCGGCGCGGGCCGCCGACCTGGAGTGCCGGGGTGATGGGCATCGTTCGCGATACGCCCTATCGCGAGGCCGACAGCGACAACATCGTGGTGCCCTTCGTCGGCTACGAGGGTGAGCGCGTGTACTTTCGCGGCCTGAACCTCGGCTGGAAGCTCGACCCCACCGCCGACATCCAGGTCGAGCTGATCGCCCGCGCCCGTCTCGACGGCTTCGAGGCCAAGGATTCCCCGGTCTTTGCCGGCATGGCCGAGCGCGAGCGCTCACTTGAGTTGGGCGC
This sequence comes from Lysobacterales bacterium, assembly GCA_014946745.1. Taxonomy (NCBI): domain Bacteria; kingdom Pseudomonadati; phylum Pseudomonadota; class Gammaproteobacteria; order Lysobacterales; species Lysobacterales bacterium. The sequence goes on from JADCRD010000003.1 coordinate 164,727, forward strand.
CTCGGCCAGCCGTGCGCTCGGCCCGGGGCGCATCGAGTTCGCGGCCTTCACCGATGCGCTCGACCGCAGCGGCGGCCAGGAGCTGGACCTGATGTGGCGCGGCGACTTCGGCCGCGGGCCCTTCCGCGTGCAGCCCGAGGCCGGCCTGCGCTGGCAGAGCGAAGACCTGGTCGACTACTACTTCGGCGTGCGTGCGGACGAAGCCACGACCCTGCGGCCGGCCTATCGCGCAGGTTCGGCGCTGGTGCCGCGCGTGGCGGTGAATGCGCTGGCCCCGCTGGGCGGGCAGTGGAGCCTGTTCGCGCGCTTGTCCTACGACGATCTGCCCGCGGCCATCACCGACAGCCCGCTGGTCGATCGCGGCAGCGAGCGGCGCGCTTTCATCGGTCTCGTTTACGGCTTCCGCTGAGAGGCGCGCGCCGCGGGCGGTTCCAACCCTGTGCATTGAGACGCCTCCGCCCGCGGCCGCGGGCGGAGCCTCACCTGCGGTCAGTGGTGCGCGTGCGGGTCGGCCGGCTTGCCGCTGCGGTCTGCCACTGCGAACTCGACCTGGATCGACGCGTCGCCGTCGAAGCGCAGGGTGACCGGAATCGTCTCGCCTTCCGCGAAGGCGGGATCGGGGTTGAAGAACATCAGATGCTCGGCGCCGGGCTTCAGGCTGATCTTCGCGCCGGCAGGAATCTCGATGCCGTCCGGTAGACGGCGCATGCGCATCACGCCATCGACCTCGGTCATGGTGTGGATTTCCATGCTCGACGCCCGCGGGCTCTCCGCGCCGAGCAGGCGGCGCGTCGTCTCGCCCGCGTTGTGGATCTCGACATAGCCGCCGCCGACGCGCGCGCCCGGCGGCATCGGCCGCACCCAGGCGCCGCTCACGTGCAGGGTGGACGCATCGGCAGCAACAGCAGCCGCTGCGGGCAGCAGGCCCGCGAGCAGCAGGGAACAAGCAAGAGCACGAAGCAGCATGATCAGCTTCCAGGGGACGGGCGCGCGAGACTAGCGCCGCCCGCGTGAATGGTCGATGCGACCGGATGTCGCAGGGGCGTGATGTCGCCGGTGCCAGACGTTGCCGGTGCCAGGCGTCGCAAGCGCCGGAGTCGCAGGTGGCGAACCGCAGCGGATCCCGCTGGGGACTGCCGGCAAGCCATCCGCCCGAGCGGCGAGTGGGGCGTCGCAGGAGGCGAGCAGCACGGGGCTGTGTCCGGAAGCGGGGTGGCGCCCCGTATCGCCTCGACTGACGCCCTCATGAGCCCGCCATGCACCGCTTGATCTCAGCGCCCTCCCCGTGTCGCCTGCTGTTGACCCTCGTCCTTGCCAGCCTGGCCGCGGCACCTGCCGAGGCCCAGTTCGACGCCCAGGGCGTGCAGTACCTGAGCCCGATGGGCGAGGCCAACAATGCGCTCGGCAGCGCGCTGGCGGTGCACGCCGATGGCAGCTTCACCGTCGCGGGCACCGGCTACCCCAGAGGGGCGGCGACGCCGGTGCGGCTGCTGCTGCGCCGCTACCGCGCCAACGGCACTCTCGATACGTCCTTCGACTTCAGCCTGGAGCATTCGGCGGACATCCGCCTGTCGCCGCGCAGCCTGCTGGCCTTGCCCGACGGCGGCCTGCTGCTGGCCTATACCCTCGCCAACCCTAACTCGCCCGGTGACGGCTACACCCGGATCGTCAAGCTCAATGCCAGCGGCGTGCCCAGCGCTGGGTTCAGCCAGTTCACGTTCGACCCGAGCCTGGGCTACGACGAGGTGAATACGCTGGCGCTGCAGGCCGATGGCCGCATCCTGATGGCAGGCAGCTGGCCGGTGCCGGGCAGCAGCGGCCAGCGCCAGGCCGTGGCCCTTCGCCTGCTCCCCAACGGCAGCCTGGACGCCAGCTTCGGCGACAGCGGCTACTTCAACCAGATGGGCATGCTGAGTCCCAATCAGCTGCAGACCCTGCTGTCAGATCCGGACTTCCGGTCCATCAACCTGCTCGCCGACGGCCGCATCCAGCTGGTCGGCACGGCCAGCAACTCCACCCGCAGCCGCAGCGAGATCCTGCTGATGCGGCTGCAGCCGGATGGCAGTCGCGATCCCGAATTCAACAGCGGCCAGCCACGTCTGTACGCGCATCAGCGCGGCAGCAATCTAGGCTTTCGCACCGAGGGCAGCGCCGCCGATGTCTCGCCCGAGGGCGTGATCCTGGTCGGTGGCTTCAGCACGGCAGGCAACAGCAATGCGCCTTACCTCTGGCAGTTCAATGCGAGCGGCCAGCTGATGGCCTCGGCCTCCGCGGAGCTCGATGATTTCCACACCGTTCGCGACGTGCAGCTGCTGCCGAATGCCGGCGCCGTCGCCGTGGGCAGCTACACCGACGCCAGCGTCACCGGCGCCCTGCTGGCGGTGTACCCGCAGGGCCTTGGCTTCAGCGGCAGCTTCATCGGGCGCTTCCCCTCGAGCGCGCGCGACCACAGCTTGTCGGCCGTGGCCTACCTGCCGGACAGCGGGCGCGTGCTGAGCTTCGGCAGCGGTGTCACCGCGATCAGCGGGCAGTTCTCGAACCGCTGGGTGCTGACGCTCGACAGCGTTCCTGCTCTGGACCTCCTGCCGACGCTACCCCCGGACCTGCGCTTCGAAGGCGTCGCGCCGGGGGCGAGCATCGACAGCGGCGCGCTGAGCCTGCCGGGCATCAGCGACTTCGTGCGCGTGCCGCTGCGTGTGCGCAGCGGCTCGCTGGAAGTCGGCGGCCTTGGCGTCGACAGCCCCGACGACGCTAGCCCGCGCCTGCTCTGGGCCAACAGCAGCGGCGCGCCGGCGGCGCTGACGCTGCGGCTGCGGCATACGGCCGCAGCGACGCTCGGCGTGGAGACCGTGACGCGACTGCAGGCCGGTGGCGCCGTGCGTTCGCACAACCACGCGCTCACGGTCGGCAGCACCGCCGAGCTGCGCATGGAGTCCTTGACCGGGCAGGGGTCGGCGATCTTCGCGGATGGATTCGAGAACGTGGAATGAGAAGGGCGCCTTGCGGCGCCCTTCGTCATGAACATCAGGATCGCTCAGTCGATCAGACGTGGCTGGGGTTCGGCTTGTCGGCCTGGATGCCGAACTCCTTGATCGCCCGCGCCACGTCTTTGGCGTTCATCACGCCCTCGTCGGCCAGCGCGCAGATCGCCGCGTGCGCGATGTGGAAGCGGTCGACCTCGAAGAAGCGGCGCAGGTTGGCGCGGGTGTCCGAGCGGCCGAAGCCGTCGGTGCCGAGCACGGTGTAGCGCATCGGCACGAAGGCGCGGATCTGGTCGGCGAAGCCGCGCACGTAGTCGGTGGCGGCGATCGCCGGACCCGCGCGGCCTTCGAGCAGTTCAGTCACGTAGGCCTTGCGCTGCGGCTTCTCCGGATTCAGGCGGTTGTGGCGCTCGGCGTCGAAGCCGTCGCGACGCAGCTCGGTGAAGCTCGGGCAGCTCCAGATGTCGGCGCTGACGCCGAACTCCTTCTCCAGCAGCTCAGCGGCCGCCATCACTTCGCGCAGGATCGTGCCCGAGCCCAGCAGCTGCACGTGCGGCTTCTTGCTCTTGCTCTTGCTCTTCCCCGACTCGCCGTTGCCGTTGCCCGATTCCCGCAGCAGATACATGCCGCGGATGATCCCGTCCTCGGCGCCGGCCGGCATTTCCGGGTGGGCGTAGTTCTCGTTCATCAGGGTCAGGTAGTAGTACTCGTCGACCTGCTCCTCGATCATCCGGCGCATGCCGTGCTGCAGGATCACCGCGACCTCGAAGCCGAAGGTCGGGTCATACGGGCGGCAGTTCGGGATGGCACCCGCCAGCAGATGGCTGTGGCCGTCTTCGTGCTGCAGGCCTTCGCCGTTCAGCGTGGTGCGGCCGGCGGTGGCGCCAAGCAGGAAGCCGCGCGAGCGCATGTCGGCGGCCTGCCAGGCGGAGTCGCCGATGCGCTGGAAGCCGAACATCGAGTAGTAGATGTAGAACGGCAGCATCTGCAGGTTGTTGGTGCTGTAGCTGGTGGCCGCGGCCATCCAGCTGGAGAACGCACCGGCCTCGGTGATGCCTTCCTCCAGCACCTGACCGGCGGCGTCTTCGCGGTAGTACATCAGCTGGTCGGCGTCGACCGGCTTGTACTTCTGGCCGTGCGGCGCATAGATGCCGATTTGCCGGAACAGACCCTCCATGCCGAAGGTGCGCGCCTCGTCGGCGACGATCGGCACGCAGCGCGGGCCGACCTGCTTGTCGCGCAGGATGATGTTGAAGGCCTGCACGAAGGCCATGGTGGTGCTGATCTCGCGGTCGCCGCTGGCCTTCAGCAGGCGGTCGAAGGCGTTCAGCTCCGGAACCTTCAGCGATTCGCTGGCCTTTTGCCGGCGCTGCGGCAGCGGGCCGCCCAGCGCGGCGCGACGCGCCTTCAGGTACTGCACTTCCGGCGAGTCGGGGCCGGGGTGGTAGAAGGGCACCTCGGCGAGCTTGTCGTCGGGCACCGGGATCTTGAAACGATCGCGGAAGGCGCGCACCGCCTCGTCGTCGAGCTTCTTGGTCTGATGGGTCGGGTTGAGCGACTCGCCGGCCTTGCCCATGCCGTAGCCCTTGACCGTCTTGGCCAGGATGACCGTGGGCATGCCCTGGGTCTTCATCGCGGCGTCGTAGGCGGCATAGACCTTGTGCGGGTCATGGCCGCCGCGATTCAGGCGCCAGATGTCCTCGTCGCTCAGGTTGGCAACGAGAGCCGCGGTTTCCGGGTACTTGCCGAAGAAGTTGTCGCGCGTGTACTTGCCGCCGAAGGCCTTGCAGTTCTGGTACTCGCCGTCGACCGTTTCCATCATCAGCTGGCGCAGTTTGCCGGTGGTGTCGCGGGCCAGCAGCGGATCCCAGTAGCTGCCCCAGACCAGCTTGATCACGTTCCAGCTGGCGCCGCGGAACACGCCTTCCAGCTCCTGGATGATCTTGCCGTTGCCGCGCACCGGGCCGTCGAGGCGCTGCAGATTGCAGTTGATGACGAAGATCAGATTGTCGAGGCCCTCGCGGCCGGCCAGCGCGATCGCGCCGAGGCTCTCGGGCTCATCGCACTCGCCGTCGCCGAGGAAGCACCACACCTTGCGGTCGGTCTTCGGCATCAGGCCGCGGCCTTCGAGGTACTTCCAGAAGCGCGCCTGGTAGATCGCGCTGATCGGGCCGAGCCCCATCGACACGGTCGGCAGCTGCCAGAAGTCGGGCATCAGCCAAGGGTGCGGGTAGGAGCTGATGCCCTTGCCGTCGACCTCCATGCGGAAGTGGTCGAGCTGGCTCTCGCTGATTCGGCCCTCCAGAAAGGCGCGGGCATACACGCCCGGCGAGGAGTGGCCCTGCACGCCGATCAGATCACCGGGGTGATCCGCACTCGGCGCCCGCCAGAAATGGTTGAAGCCGACGTCGTAGAGGGTGGCGGCCGAGGCGAAGCTGGCAATGTGTCCGCCCAGTTCGCCGGGCTTGCGGTTGGCGCGCACCACCGTGGCCAGCGCGTTCCAGCGCACGATCGAACGGATCCGCCACTCCATCGCGGCGTCGCCGGGGCTTTTCGGCTCCAGAGGCGCCGGGATGGTGTTGACGTACTCGGTGGTCGGGTTGAAGGGCAGGTGGGCGCCGGCGCGGCGGGTCTGCTCGACCATGCGTTCGAGCAGGTAGTGCGCGCGCTCGCCGCCATCGGCCGCGATCACCGCCGACAGCGCTTCGACCCATTCCTGGGTCTCGGTGGGGTCGAGGTCGGTGTCGATCAGATCCTGCAGAACGTTCATGGCGGCCCTCCGAAGGCTGCGGCTGTGCGCGGTGGTGTGCGATTGGTATTCCGGTGGTCTGGCGTGCTCTGCGGCGCCGCCCGACCTCGCCGCGCGGACGCGGACGAAACCGCCGCATGGTAACCGAAGGCCACTTGCCTTGGGCCTCTGCTGCACTGCGGAAAATGCGTACTTCGGCGTACGGAAACGCCCTGCATGCCTTCGTCGCCGCCGCGATGCACGCGCGGTGAACACAAGGCCACTTTGAATACCAGTTCGATGCCCGGGCCTCGCGCTCGGGCAATGTCCCCGCAGCGCACGCTGGCGGTCGGCCCGCCCGGGGTCAGTCGCCAGCTTCTCGCTCGGCCAGCGCGCGCGCGCCGGCCAGGATCATCCGCACCATCAGGCTCAGTTCCTCGATCAGCTCGGGGTCGCGATCGGGCGGGGCATCGATCGCCGTGGCGCCCATCGCGAACACCAGCCGGGTGATGGCGCGCGCCACCGTGCGCGGCTGCTGCAGGCGTTTGCCCTGGGCTGCGTTGATGCGCACCAGGTCCGAATGCAGCTCGTCCTCGAAGAAGCCGAGCTCACGGTCGACCGCGGCCTTGAAGGCATCGGTGCCGGCCGTGCCTTCGCGCAGCAGCACGTGCAGCAGGCGGTCGTCGGCGCGCACCTGCTCGATGAAGACCTCGATCGAGCTGCGCACGATGCCGCTGGCATCGCCGGCGCGTTTGCGCGCATTGCCGACGATGCGCCGCAGGGCTTCGCCGCTGAGTTCGATCAGCGCCACTGCGAGTTCGTCGATGTCGCGGAAATGGCGGTAGAAGCTGTTGGGCGCGATATCGGCCTCGCGCGCGACCTCGCGCAGGCTCAGCGTCGACACGCTGCGATGTGGGCCGATCAGGCGCAGCGCGGCGGCGATCAGATCCTCGCGGGCGATGCTGGGCTTGCGCCCCGGCGTGTGGTCGGCCGGGCGTGACGCGGAAGGAGGCAAGGCGCACTCCGGCTGGGGGCGGGGCGCCATCTTAGCCGGCAGTGTTTCCGCACAGATATCTGCACATGCGTGCATATATGCGTATAGTGCGGCGCATGCCCATCCCATCACCCACCGCCCGCCCGCTCGACACAGGCGCCTTCGATAGGGTGGGTCTCGACCCACCGTCGCTCGACGCCGGCCTCGGTCAAGCAAGCGCCATCGCAGCACCACTCGCGGCGCGCAACGATCGCGACATCGCCGGTCAGAACCGGCGGTCGCGCCTGAACCCCCGCCGCTGGCTGCAGCCCGCGGTCTTCGACTTCTGGGCGCGGCACTTCAATCGCACCTGGTCAGCCGAGCGCATCCTCGCCCGCGTTATCGAGCGCCGCGCGGCGTCTTCGCGCGCCACCACGCTGGTGCTGAAGCCCAACCGCCGCTGGCCAGGCGCTATCGCCGGCCAGCATCTGGACGTGATCGTCGAACTCCAGGGCGTGCGCCACCGCCGCAGCTACAGCCTGTCGGCGCCGCCGCGCGCGGACGGCTGCATCGAGATCACCGTCGCCGACGTCGAAGGCGGCCGGGTCAGCCCGGTGCTGGCGCGCGCGACGCGGATCGGCGATGTGCTGGAGCTGTCCGCGCCTTACGGCGGGCTCGTGCTGTCGTGCCGAGGGGCGCTGGCGCCGATCCGCGAGGCGCGTCCGTTCCCCCTCTCCCCACCCCCTCTCCCACCAGGGGAGAGGGGCTCACGCTCGCAGGATTCCATCGTCCCGGCGCCCGCGCTGCTGCTCGCCGCCGGCAGCGGCATCACCCCGCTGCGCGCGCTGCTGCTCGATGCGCTGGCGAAGGGCGAGGCGCGCGCGATCACCCTGCTGTACTGGGCGCAGACCCGCGAGGAGCTGTGCTTCCGCGAGGAGCTGCTGCAGCTCGCGCAGCAGCATTCGAACCTGCGCGTCGAATTCCTCCTGACCCGCGATCCCGCAGCGCCGGTCGCGCGCATCAGCGCCGGGCAGCTGCAGACGCTCGCGCCGGATCTTTCCCGCTGCGACGTACTGGCCTGCGGCCCGGACGGTTTCATCGCCAGCGCTCGCGAACTCTGCGCGTCCGCGCGCGGCTTCCAGGCCGAGGGCTTCACCGCGCCCTCCGCAGGTGACGCGGGGGCAGGCCCGGTGCGCGTGGAGCTGAAACGCAGCGGGCTGGCACTCGACCTGCCCACCGACCGCCCGCTGCTGCAGGCGCTGGAAGAAGCCGGGCAGACGCCCGCCTTCGGCTGCCGCCGCGGCATCTGCAACACCTGCAGCTGTGATCGCGTGGCAGGCGCCTCGCGCGACCTGCAGAACGGCGCGCTGCGCGACGAACCCTCCACCCCCATCCGCCTATGCGTGCATGCCGCCGCCGCTGGCCTTGTCCTGGACCTGTAATGCAGTACTCACCGCACAGCCGCGCGCTCGACGCCGCGCAGACCGAAGCCTTCGCCGCCGAGCTCGACGCCCTGCGCGAGCGCATGCGCGCCCAGCTGGGCGAAGCCGATGCGCGCCATATCCGACGCGTGTACGCGGCCGTGCGCTACACCGGCTTCGCGGGTCGCGCCCTGCTGGTGATCGCCGCGATCGTCAGTGGCCTCTGGCTGCCGGCCCTGCTGTGGCCGCTGTGTGGCCTCGGCGTGCTGCTGCTGGCGCTGTCGAAGATCCTCGAGAACATGGAACTCGCCCACAACGTGATGCACGGCCAGTACGACTGGCTGCGCGATCCGGTGCTGGACGGCCGCCGCTACGAGTGGGACATCGCCGGCACCTCGGACAACTGGCGCGACACCCACAACTATCGCCATCACACTTACACCAATGTGCGAGGCATGGACGAGGACCTGGGCTACGGTCTGCTGCGCCTGTTTCCCGAGCAGCGCTGGAAGCCCTTCTATCTGTTCCAGCCCGTGATCGCGGTGGTGTTCGCTCTGCTGTTCGAGTGGGGCATCGCGGTGCAGAACCTGCACCTCGGCCGCTACTTCAAGGGCCGCATGAGCAAGGCCGAGCTGCGCGCGGCCTGGAAGCCGGCGGCGAAGAAGATGCGTCGGCAGATCGTGCGCGACTACCTGGTGCTGCCGCTGCTGGCCGGGCCCTTTTTCCTGCCCGTGTTGCTGGGTTCGATCGCGGCCAACCTGATCCGCAATGTCTGGACCTGGGTGGTGATCTTCTGCGGCCACTTCACCGCCGATGCCATCACCTTTCCCAAGGACGTGCTGCGCGACGAATCGCGCGGCCAGTGGTACCTGCGCCAGCTGCACGGCAGCTCCAACCTGCGCGGCGGCCGTCTGATGGATCTCATGACCGGCAACCTGAGCCATCAGATCGAGCACCACCTGTTCCCTGAGCTGCCGGCCAACCGCTATGCGCAGATCGCGGTCGAAGTGCGCGCGCTGTGTGCCCGCTACGGTCAGCACTACAACACCGGCTCGATGCCGCGGCAGTTCGCCCAGGTGCTGTGGCGCATCCTGCGCCACGCGTTTCCCAGCCGCGCCCCGCGTCGAGAGGCCGAACCCCTCGCGGTGGCCTGAACCGCGCCGCGCGTCGCATAGGGTGGGTCTTGACCCACCAAAGCGCAGAAGCCCTCATCGCCACACAACGGCAGCGGCTCTACGGCCCGCATAGGGTGGGTCTTGACCCACCAGAACCGCGCGAGGTGGGTCTTGACCCACCGGAACTCGACACTCGCCCCGACGCTTTGCTTCAAGACCTCAGCACGCCGGATCCGCGCTGGAGCCAGGCCGCCGCCAGCGACCGGACACCTCGCCGCGCTCAGGCCGCGCGGGCCTTGAGCGCTTCGATCGCGTCGATCTCCTTGGGCACGCCGCCGGTCAGCAGCTCGTGGCCGTCTGCGCTGACCAGCACGTCGTCCTCGATGCGGATGCCGATGCCCTGCCACTTTGCCGCCACGCCTTTCGAACCCGGCGCGATGTACAGCCCCGGCTCGATGGTCAGCACCATGCCGGGTTCAAGCAGGCGGTACTCGCCGCCGATGCGGTAGTCGCCGACGTCGTGCACGTCGAGGCCCAGCCAGTGGCCGGTCTTGTGCATGTAGAAGCGCCGGTAGCTTTCGTCGGCGATGCACTGCTTCACGGTGCCGCGCAGCAGGCCCAGCGAAAGCAGGCCCTCGGTCAGCACCTCGACGGCAGCCTCATGCGGATCGATCCAGCGCTTGCCCGGCTTCACCGCGGCGATCGCGGCCGCTTGCGCGGCCAGCACGATCTCGTACAGCGCACGCTGCTCGCGGCTGTAGGTGTCCGAGATCGGGAAGGTGCGGGTGATGTCCGAGGCGTAGCCCTCGTACTCTGCGCCGGCGTCGATCAGCAGCAGCTCGCCGGGTTTGAGCGCGGCACTGTTGGCGCGGTAGTGCAGCACACAGGCGTTGGCGCCACCGCCGACGATGGGCTCGTAGCTGGGCACCGCGCCGTGGCGGCGGAACCCGTGCAGCAGTTCGGCCTCGATCGAATACTCGTGCAGCCCCGGCCGCGTTGCCTGGATGGCGCGCACGTGCGCTTCGGCGGCGATCGCTGCGCTGTGCCGCATCAGCTTCAGCTCGGCCGCGCTCTTGAACAGGCGCTGCTCGTGCAGCAGGTGTCCCAACTCCATGAACTCGTGCGGCGACTCCGCGCCGTGGCGGATCTGCGCGCGCACGCGGTTGACCCAGCCGATCAGCTTGAGATCGAACTCGACCTCGCGGCCGAAGTGGTAGAACACCCGCGAGCGGCCCTCGATCAGGCCGGGCAGGATGTCGTCGATGTCGCCGATCGGATAGGCATCGTCGAAGCCGTAGTTCTCGACCGCGCCTTCGGGGCCCGCGCGCGGGCCGTCCCAGGCCTCGCGGTCGGCGTCGCGCTCGCGGCAGAACAGCAGGGCCTCGCCGTGGCTGCGGCCCGGGATCAGCACCAGTACCGCCTCCGGCTCATTGAAGCCGCTCAGGTACCAGAAGTCGCTGTCCTGGCGGTACGGATAGGTGCTGTCGCGATTGCGGATGCGCTCGGCGGCGGCCGGTAGGATCAGGATGGCGTCATCGCCGGCCAGCCGCATCAGCTGGCGGCGACGGCGGACGAACTCGGCGGTGCGTATCGGTGCCGGGGCGCGCAGGGGAGGCATGGCGAATCCGTGCTGGCTCAGTGCAGGGTGGACTGGGCGGAGTCGGCGCCGTTCTCGCTGTGCAGCAGCAGCACGGCGACGCGGACGAATTCGATGATCTCTTCCAGCGCGCTGGCGTCGTCCTCGTCGTCCTCGAAGCTGAGCTCGGCCTGGGCGATGCGGGCGAGGTCTTCGAGCGCTTCGCGGGCTTCGTCCGACAGCCGCGAGGCCGAGGCTGTGCCGAGGCCGAAGCCGCCCAGGAAACCGCGGCACCAGGCGCCCAGCGCTTCGACGCGGTCGCCAAGTGCGGAATCCTCGTCGGGCAGCAGCAGCTCGAAGCCGTATTCGCTGTCGGCCAGCTGCGCGAGGGTGCTCGCGCGAAGACGGTCCAGCGTGCCGCCGGGCGCTTGCCGCGGACCCTCCACGGCGAGAGCGTCCAGCCAATCCGCGCCGGCCAAGCGGCCACCGGCCGAGAGCAGACCGCAGATCGACCCGTGCAGCTCGGCGGCGTCGATCCCGATGGCGGCCTCTGACAGCGCGCGCTCGACTTCAGGAAGGGAGGGCAGGGACGGCTCGGACACAGGACGAAGCACCAGTGCTGACGGCTGCGCAGTGTAACGCGAGCCCTCGCGGCGGCCGCGCATCGGCTGGCATTGGCCCTGCATGCAAGAGTGGAGAGCGTGTCGCGGAGTGCGCGAGCCGTCACGTTTGCTTGTTGGGCGTGCGGGCACTGCCTACACTCCGGCGCTCGGGTCCGGTCGCCGCCGCGGCCGGGGCGTCGCGCCGGGCGGGACGAAGGGTGCGGCAAGCAAGCACAGGACAGGCATGGCGCCGGGCGAACACAGCGCGAAGCGGGAGTCAGGCGGTGCAGTCGCCCTGCTGCTTGCCCTGTTATGCCTGCTGCTGCCCGTGCTTGCGCAGGGCGCGCGCCAGGACTACCACTTCCGCGTCATCGACAGCCGCAGCGGACTGGCGCAGAACACGATCAACGCCTTGCTGCATGACAGCCGAGGTTTCGTCTGGATCGGCACCGAGGGCGGCCTGCACCGCTACGACGGCTACGGCCTGCGCCTGTTCCTGCACGATCCGGACGATCCGACCAGCCTGCCGGAGAGCTTCATCACCGCGCTCGCCGAAGACGACGCCGGGCGGCTCTGGGTCGGCACCAACACGCGCTTCCTCGCCTCCATCGACCTTGCCAGCGGCAGGGTCGAGCGGCACCTGCTGGCGCGCTCGGAAGGCGGCAAGGGGCACCGCGATCGCGTCACCGGCTTGCTCCACCAGCCCGGCGTGGGCCTCTGGGTCAGCACCGGCCAGGGCGTCGAACTGTTCCATCCAGAGACCGGCCTGCGCGAGCGTCGCCTGAGCTTCGAGGGCGACATCGAAGGCAGCTTGCGCTTGGCCGGGCTGGCCCTGCAGTCCGACGGCAGCGTGCTGGTCGCCACTCACGAGGGGCTGTTTCTGTTCGCGCCCGGCGCCACCCTGCCGCGCCGGCTGGGGCCGAGGCAGCGCCTGCACGCGCTGGCCCTGCAGGACGACCAGGCGTGGATCGGCGCTGACGATGGTCTGTACCGCTGGCGCCGCGGAGAGCGCGAGCCGCAGCGGGTGTGGCCAAAGGAGGGGCGCGGTCAGCCGGTGCGCGCCATCGCGCTCGATCCGCAGCAGCAGCTGTGGCTGGCCCTGCACAACAGTGGCCTGGTGCGTCTGGACCCGACGACCGGCGCCAGCTTGCGCCTGCGCCACGACCCCGATCAGGAGCAGAGCCTGCACGAGGACCGCCTGGCGCGCCTGATGATCTCGCGCTCGGGCTTGCTCTGGGTCGGTGGCGAGGCGCGCGGCGTCGCCACCGCCCGCCCCGAGGGCGCGCTGTTCTCGCGGATCAGCGAGACCCGCAGCGAACTGGATCCGGTGCTGGTGAACAACATCCGCACCGTCCATGAGGACGTCGAGGGCCAGCTTTGGCTCGGCACCGAGGGCCGCGGCCTGGTCCGGCTGGTGGGGCCGCAGATGGCCTTCGAAAGCCACTACGCGCCGCTGCGTGCGGCCTTGCCGCGCGGCGGCGAGGATCCGCCGATCCGCGTATTCGGCATCGCCGACGCCGGCGACGGGCGGCTGTGGGTGTCCAGCGATCAGGGGCTGTTCGAGTACGACCCCGCGCAGCGCCGCGCCCGTCTTCGCGAGCTGCCGCTGGCGCCCGGCGAAGACCAGCCGGTGAGCGATCTCCGTCATCTGCTGCGCGCGCGCGATGGCCGGCTGTGGATCACCACGTTCAGCGATGGCCTTCTGGTCTGGGATACCGCCAGCGGCGAACACCGCTGGTATCGCCATGACCCGGAGGATCTTTCGACGCTGAGCCATCCGCTCGTCACCTTCGTGCTGGAGGACCGCGAGGGCACCGTGTGGGCGGGAACCCTGGAGGGTCTGAACCGCATCGATCCCGACAGCGAGCGCGTGCAGCGCCTGCTGCACGACCCGGCCGATCCCGAGACCTTGAGCGGCAACCTGGTCCGGCATCTGTTCCAGGATCCCGAAGGCCAGCTCTGGGTGTCTACGCACAGCGGCTTGAACCGCCTGCGCCAGCGCGCCGAGGGCGGCCTGCAGGTGACGCGCTACGGCACCGCGCATGGCTTGGCGACGCCGACGGTGTACGCGGCGCTGATGGATGCGAAGGGCAAGGTCTGGTTGAGCGGCAACAGCGGTCTGGCGCGGCTGGATCCCGACTCCGGCGAGGTGCTCCGCTACGAGCTGCAGGACGGTCTGCAGGACCTTGAGTTCAACGGCGCCTCGGCGCTGGCGCTGCGCGACGGGCGGCTGGCGTTTGGTGGCGTGCGTGGCGTGAACCTGCTGGACCCGCGGCGCGCTTCGCCCAGCCGCTACGAACCGCCGGTGCGCCTGACCTCGATCGGCGTCGGCCGGCGTCTGCAGCCGGTCGCGGGTCTCGACATGCCGGCCGCATTGCGCTTCGCGCAGGCCGAACAGGTGCTGCGGATCGAGTTCGCCGCCCTGGACTTCGGCTTCCCCGAGCGCAATCGCTTCCGCTATCGGCTGGAGGGCTTCGACGAGGACTGGACCGACGCCGGCACGCGCAACTCGGCCACGTACACCAATCTCGCCGCCGGCAGCTACACCCTCCGCGTGCAGGGCAGCAATCGCGACGGTCGGATCAGCCGCGAAGAAGCGGTGCTGCAGATCGAGGTGGTGCCGCCGCTCTGGGACAGCCTGCCGGCTCGCATCGCCTATGCCGCGCTGGCCCTAGTTCTGCTCGTGCTGTGGCTGCGCCGCCAACGCCGCGAGCGCGCGAGCCAGCGCCAGCTGCTGAGCGAACTCAGCCAACGCGAAGAGCGCCTCAAGCTATCGCTCTGGGGTTCGGGTGACGAGTTCTGGGACTGGGACATCCGCAGCAACCGTCTCTACCGCGTCGGCGCCGAGCAGCTGCTCGGGCCGGGCGCTGACAGCGAGCTCGATACCGAGGATTTCCGCTCGCGCGCGGTGCATCCGGAGGACATCCGCCGGCTACAGCAGATCATGCAGGCGCATATCGCCGGCCGCACCGAGTTTTTCGAATCCGAGCACCGCGTGCGGCGCGGCGACGGTGATTGGGTGTGGGTGCGATCGCGCGGCAAGGTGGTCGAGCGTGACGCCGCCGGTACGCCGGTGCGCATGGCCGGCACCGCCCGCGACATCACCGAGAGCCGTGCTGCCGAATACGAGCGCCGCATCGCCTCCGAAGTGCTGCGAAGCATGGGCGAAGCGGTGGCGGTCTGCGATCTTCTGCTGCGCTTTGTCAGCGTCAACCCGGCGTTCTGCCGGATCACCGGCTATGGCGCCGACGAGGTCATCGGCCAGTCGGTGGATCTGCTGCACAGCAGCCAGCATGACCCTGCCTTCTACCGTCAGGTCAACGAGACCGTCTCGACCGCGGGCCAGTGGAGCGGCGAGATGTGGCAGCGCCGGCGCGACGGCGAGGAGTACCTCGCTGCCGTCCAGGTGAACGCGGTCACCGACGCCCACGGCGAGCGCAGCCACTACGTCTGGGTGGTCAGCGACATCACCGACCGCAAGCGCGCCGAGCAGGAGCTGCGCTATCTCGCCAACTACGACACCCTCACGGGTCTGCCCAACCGCAGCCTGCTGTCGGAGCGCTTGGCACGCGCGGTGGTCCGGGCGCGTCGTCAGGGCACGCGGGTGGCAGTGCTGTTCCTCGATCTTGATCGCTTCAAGGACATCAACGACTCCATGGGGCACGCTGCCGGCGACCGCATCCTGAAATCGGCGGCGGCGCGCCTGCTGGCCACCGTGCGTCCGCAGGACACGGTGGCCCGTCTCGGCGGCGACGAATTCACCGTGATCCTTGAAGACGTCGAAGACCGGGCCGCTGCCGAAGACGTGGCGCAGCGGGTCATCCGCGCCTTCATCGCGCCGCTCGAGGTCGAGGGCCGCAGCGAAATGATCATCACGCCCTCGATCGGCATCAGCCTCTACCCCGACCACGCGCTGGTGCCGACCGACCTGCTCAAGTTCGCCGACACCGCGATGTACGCGGCCAAGGATCGCGGCCGCAACACCTACAGCTTCTACAACGAGGCCATGGACGCCGAGGCGCGTCGCCGCGCTTCGCTGGTGGCGGCGCTGCGGCGCGCGCTGGACCGCCGCGAGTTCTACCTGGTGTTCCAGCCGCGGCTCGACCTGGCCTCGGGTCGCGTGGCTGGCTTCGAGGCCCTGCTGCGCTGGCGCAGCGAGGAGCTGGGCCCGATGAGCCCGGGCGAGTTCATCCCGGTCGCCGAGGAGACCGGCCTGATCCTGCCGATCGGTGAGTGGGTGCTGCGCGAAGCCTTCAGCGTGCTCTCCGGCTGGCATGCCGACGGCCGCGCGGGTCTGGCGATGTCGATCAATGTCTCGGTGCTGCAGCTGCTGCGCGGCAACGTCGTCGAGCTGATCCGCGAGCTGCTGCGCGAGTATCCGATGCCGCCGGCCTCGATCGAGCTGGAAGTCACCGAAAGCATGGTCATGGCCAACGCCGAGCAGACCACCGCGGTGCTGCACGAATTGAAGAAGCTGGGCGTGCTGCTGGCCATCGACGACTTCGGCACCGGCTACTCCTCGCTGGTCTATCTCAAGCGTCTGCCGATCGACACGCTCAAGATCGACAAGGAGTTCGTTGGCGACCTCACCACCGACCCCGACGACGAAGCGATCACCGCCACGATCATCACCATGGCGCACTCGCTGGGCCTGAACGTGGTCGCCGAGGGCGTGGAGACGGTGGAGCAGCTGCAGTACCTGCACGAGCAGGGCTGCGACGAGATCCAGGGCTACTGGCTGGCGCGCCCGCTGGAGGAAAGCGACTGCGTGAACTTCCTCGACCACCACGATCCGGCCCTGCTGCTGGCCACCGCCGGCCTGCGCCTGTCTATTGACCGCTGAGCCCGCGGGCGCCTATCGTCGGCCGTCATGAGCACCCCCGATCCCGTCGAACAGCTCGCGGCCCTGGTCGAGCGCGTCGAGCGCCTGGCCGCGCTGGTGCAGCAGCTGTCCGGCGAGAACGTGAGCCTGCGTCAGGCGCAGCAGCAGCTGTTGGGTGAGCGCGCCAGTCTGCTGTCGAAGAACGAGCAGGCGCGGACGCGGGTGGAGGCGATGATCCAGCGCCTGAAGTCCCTGGAACAGAGCGCCTAGGCCATCGCCCGATGAGTGATCCCGTCAACCTGCGCGTGCTCGACCGCGAGTTCCTGGTGGCCTGCAAGCCGGAAGAGCGCGCCGGCCTCGTGGCCTCCGCCGAGCAGGTCGACCGTCAGCTGCGAGAGTTGCGACGCAGCCATCCCAGCGCCACCGTCGATCGTCTGGCGGTGCTGATGGCCTTGAACCTCACCCATGAGCTGAACGCTCTGCGGCAAGCGCAGACCGAGCGCGACGCGCGACTTGAGCGCAGCATCGGCGATCTCAACCGCAGGCTCGACGCGCTGATGCCGAGCGGCGCCCCCGGCCAAGCGCCCAAACTGCCGCTGTAGTTTTGCGGGCTCGGGCGCGCTCGCAGAACCCTGCGAGCTTCGTGCACGCTTTCACGTTTTCCGCGCAATTGCGCCGTCGCCGCGCCCTTCGCTGCACGCTACACTGCGGGCGTCCTCTGCCGTGCAGGCTCGCGGACCTTACTTTTTGCCTTGACCCTAACTAACGACCCCGGGAGCGCGATACCCGGGCCCGGCGTGCAAGTCCGCCCCGCAGCGGAAAGCCCAAGAGCCCGTGAGCAATCCCACCTGATCCCTGGGATCAAGGTCGTTTGGTCAGCAACTGCACGGTAGGGGATCTTTCCCCAGGCCCGACGCCGGGCAATCACGCTGCCGACCATGAACGCTACCGATCCGCGCGCCGACCTTCGCCGCGAGCTGCGCCTGCGCCGTCGCCAGCTGCCTGCCGCTGAGCGCATCGCCGCCGCCTTGGCCTTGCCTCAGCGCCTGCGTGCGCTGCCGGCGCTGTCCCAGCCCGGCTATGTCGCCGGCTACTGGGCGATGGACGGTGAAGTCTCGCTGCATGCCCTGCTGATGGGCCAGCCGCCTTTCGTCTACTGCCTGCCCTGCCTGCGTGAGGACGGCTCGCTCGGCTTCGCGCCCTGGCGCACCGGCGATCCGCTGCGCAGCAACCGCTACGGCATTCCCGAGCCGGATCTCGCGCCGAGCTCGCAGCTCGAACCCGAGCAGATGCACTGCGTGCTGCTGCCGCTGGTCGGCTTCGACCGCCGTGGCGGCCGGCTCGGCGCGGGCGGCGGCTACTACGACCGCAGCTTCGCCTTTCTCAACACCCGCCCGCGCCCGCCAGCGCCGCAGCTGGTCGGCGTTGCCTACGGCTTCCAGCAGCTCGACGCCTTCGCGGCCGAGCCCTGGGACGTGGCGCTCGACTACGTGGTCACCGAGCGCGAGCTGATCGACTGCCGCGCCGCGGCCTGAATCTTTCGACGGAGAGTGCAGCGCATGGCCTACTGGCTGATGAAGTCCGAGCCCGAGGAGTTTTCGATCGACGATCTGAAGAAGGTCGAGCGCGAACCTTGGACCGGCGTACGCAATTACCAGGCGCGCAACTTCATGTGGAAGGACATGCAGCCTGGCGACGGCGTGCTGTTCTACCACTCCAACTGCCCCGTGCCCGGCGTGGCCGGTCTCGCCCGTGTGGTCGGCGAGCCCGCGCCGGACCCGACCCAGTTCCAGCCCGACAGCGACTACCACGACCCCCGCAGCGCGCCCGACAACCCGCGCTGGTGGCTGCGCCACGTCGCCTTCGAGCGCAAGTTCAAGCGCGTGGTCTCGCTCGACCAGCTGCGCGGCGAAGCCGAAGCGCTGGGCGACTTCGCCCTGCTCCGCCGCGGCAACCGGCTGTCGATCCTGCCGGTCACCGACGCCCAGTGGGCGCATATCCTGCAGCTCGCCGGGGAAAGCTAGCCGCCCGCTTGCGCATCTGCGGCCCTGCAGGTCTTGAGTCTCGCGACAACCCGCTCCTGCGAATCCCCAATCCCGAATCCCCAATCCCGGACTCCCAGCCATGTCCCTCGAAGAGCAGAAACGCAAAGCCGCTGAACAAGCCCTCGAACACGTCGAGGACGACAGCGTCGTCGGCGTCGGCACCGGCTCCACCGTGCGCTATTTCATCGAAGGCCTGGGCCGCATGAAGTCGCGCATCCGCGGCGCGGTGTCGAGCTCCGAGCAGAGCAGCGCTCTGCTGCGCGCGCAGGGCATCGAAGTGATGGATCTGAACGCGGTGGGCCCGCTCGCGCTGTATGTCGACGGCGCCGACGAGTGCGACCCGCACCGACGACTGATCAAGGGCGGTGGTGCGGCGCTGACCCGCGAGAAGATCATCGCCGCGGCCAGCGCGAAGTTCGTCTGCGTCATCGACTCCAGCAAGCAGGTCGACGTGCTCGGCCGCTTCCCGCTGCCGGTCGAGGTGATCCCGATGGCGCGCAGCCACGTTGGCCGCAAGCTGGTGGCGCTCGGCGGCCAGCCGGTCTGGCGCGACGGTGTCATCACCGACAACGGCAACTGGATCCTCGACGTGCACAACCTGCGCATCACCGACCCGGTCGGCCTGGAGCGCGAGATCAACCAGATCGTCGGCGTGGTCTGCTGCGGACTGTTCGCCGCGCGGCCGGCGGACGAAGTCATTGTCGGGCGGTGAATGCGCTCGCCTCGCGGCGTCCATAGGGTGGGTCTTGACCCACCATGAGCTCGACACTCGCCTCGGTCTTGGCAATGCATAGGGTGCTGTCGATCCAGGCGGAAGTGATCGAACCCGCAACCGTCAGCGCGCCGGACCTGCGCTACCCGAAGGACCACAACGTTCTCGGCACCCTCCTCGCGCTGGGCGAACGGCACCCTAGTCTGTCGCCCGCGGACTTCTGGGCGAAACATGCGGGGCTGTGAGGCGGAGGCTGACACCGGACCGGCTCGGGATCGCTGGCGGGTGCGAGATCCGTGAACCGCGACAAGGATGCTGCGAAGCTGGACCTGACCCCGCTCCATGTTCGGACGGCGCCATGGTGGCCCCGGATTTTCATCGCTCACCCATAAACATCAGCGGGCGGGGATGGGCTGAGGCGTAATCCATCGGTCGAAGCTGTCGCTGAAAACTCCGTCCGGGGCGATCTTCAGCTGATAGGCGAAGGCCCCGACGCCAGCACCCACAGACACCATGTGCCTATGGTCGGAGATCCTGAGGCTCGTCAGGGTATCGTTGGCGGAAAGAAGACCCATTGGATCGCTTGCCGCGCGGACTTGGCCCGAGACCCCGTCAATCACCTTCAGGCGCGAATCCACGAGAACCACCAAGAAGTGAACGGAAGCCCCCTGCGGTTGGTGAACTCCAACCAACTGCCAATTCAAATCGACCGTTCGCAATAGGTCGCGGCTCGCCACATCGTAGAACTCGATGGATCTGGAGTCGAAGATCGCCATTTCAGCACCCGCGACGCCGTTCTCGATCAATGAACCGCCCGCGTTGCCGAAGCCTGGTAGTGACCACGTGAGTAGACGGGTGTCGACATCGAAGGCCCGCACTCCCAGCCAGAACACTCCGACAATGTTGCGGCTCCCGTTGATCTCGGTCAGGAACAGGCTGTTGCAGGAGGTCAAGGGCATTTCGACAGATTCCCAGAGCAGGGCGCCGTCAGCGAGGCGATACTCTTGGATGCGCTGCTGGTTGGTGCAAACAAACATCGAATCGGCCGTGCCGTCCCCGTTCCTGTCGAACGGCAGACTCCGCTCGAAGTACTGGGAGCCCGCAGCGCTTCCGTGCGTACGCGTCCACAGTCGGGAGCCATTTTCGCCGCGAAACGCCGCCATCACCCGCTGGCCGGCACTACGACCGGTTGCGATCAGGATCGGGCCTGCCTGGCCGTCGAGGCGTGTCGCATGAAGGTCCTGAACCTCAATGGCGCTCATTAAGTCAGGTGAAGCGAACGCTGGTAACGACCACGCGCCTTCGGACGATGACACCGCCGCCGCTCGCACGAGTCCGGGCAAGCCTGCCGGGAAGCTCCCACTACGAGAAGCTTGCGCCATCCGCACTTCATCGCCGGCCTTGAAAAGGGCAGCGGCGTAGGGCCCCGCCCGCACCGCCGCAATGGAATGCTCGAGTGCACCGGTGGCGGCATCGACGATCTGCAGGTGCGCGGGCCCAGCACCGTGGGCTCGGGGGTCCAAGAGCAGCGCGACCTCGGGAGACCCGTCGCCATCGAAATCACCGGCCGCGACGCGATACACGTTGCCGGGTTGGTAGTGCCTGCGAGCCTGACGAAGCTGGACGTCGAAGACTTCGGCGCGGCGACCGAACGTGCCAGCGTGCACGAGCTCGTCAATGCCATCACCGTCCACATCAACTACCGCGATCGACTCGATGTTCTTGTCACCCACGTCCCAAAGTGGCGACCACGGCGCAGCCTGGAACATGACGATCCGATGGTCCCCCGTCACGAACCGGGGAAGGCCGCTGCCAAAGCGCCCCGTTGCCATGGCCAAGCCGAAGCCGTCCTTGTAGTGCCACTGAGTGGCTTTGGTGGCACCGTCGAACACGAACCCGCCACCCAGAATCTCGAGCGCTGCATCGCTATCGAGTTGTGCGGTGATGACCGACGGCGCAAAGCCTGGAATGGTCGTCCGCCACTCCAGCGCCCCGGAATGCAGGTCGTGCACTGCGAGCGTCGCCGGGCTGCTGGCGGTCGCACTCACGATTTCGAGGTCGCCGTCG
Organism: Lysobacterales bacterium; assembly: GCA_014946745.1. Classification (NCBI taxonomy): domain Bacteria; kingdom Pseudomonadati; phylum Pseudomonadota; class Gammaproteobacteria; order Lysobacterales; species Lysobacterales bacterium. The sequence continues at coordinate 185,769 of JADCRD010000003.1, forward strand.
GTGTCGATGTCGGCGACTGCGACCGCTTGAGGTCGCCATGCCTGCACATCCAGGATGCGCAGCATGCGCAGGGGCCAGCCGCCGTAGATGAAAATTCTGCTGTCCTTGGTGAGGATGAGATAAGCCCCGGTCCTATCCCTGCCCGCCGCGACACCGATCGGCCAGTTCGCGTTGCCGGGTTCATGCGCAACGAGGCTCTGCTTCGTGCGCCATCCCAGCTGGGAGCCCGTTCCAACAATGCTGACGACGGATTCGTTGAAGTTGTGCTTGGGCACGACCACGTCCCGCAATCCGTCGCCGTCAAAATCAGCCACCGGAACGCTCCGGGTCGTTGCCGGCTCGTAAGCGGAGACATCCTTCTTCAACAGGTCAAGTTGGGCCTCTTGGGCGAAGACGACATCGGCTGCAACAAGCAGTACGAAAAAATGCAGAAGAGAAGAAGAGAGGCGCATCCGAGTTCTCATTGATTTACAGTTCAGAGCCCGCAGTTTAGGACGCCCACCCGCAAGGTCAAAGATTGCTCGGAGTCGACAGCGGTTCATTGCGCACGAGACGCAGCGGCCACCGGTCGGGCAACCGCGCTAGCAGACGCAGTCCGCAACACCGCGGTGGCGCATCCCCGGTCGAGGAAGGGAGGTCGGCAGGCGAGAGTCGTGGTGTGGTGGATCCCTGGCCGACCGGCGTCAGTCCGGGGATGTGCCAAACAAGACCGATGCTCGCGTCGTGCCAAGTGAGCGATGTGCGAACCGGGTCGCGGATGCCACGAAGCTAGACTTGGCCGCGACTCTGCAGAGCGCGTCGCCCGGGACCAACCTCAGCCCGCGGGCGAGTGGTCGTCCAGCGCCATCGGCTCGGAGGCGCTCAGGCGCGGCAGCTCGATCTTCAGATGGAAACTGGAGCCACCGGACGACACACGCACGGGCACAGCTGCCGTGGCCGCGTTCGGCGCCGCAAGGCCGGAACTGCTGGGCGGAAATGTTGGCCTGGGCAGGGGAATGACGCCACAAGGGTTGGGCTTGCGGCAGGCCCAGTGCTCACCTTCGACCGCGCTCAGGTGGATGCTGACCGCGCCGAGATCCTGCAGCTGTGCAGCCATTGGCAGCGGCGGCTGGAGCCACTTGTCGCCGGAGAGTACGCGCCTCGGCTGATCGAGGCGCGCATGGTAGTTGCCAGTCAGCACCAGCAGCTTCGCCTCCGGGTGGGCTGCGTGCGCTGCGCGCAGAGCGTCGGACATCAGCGCGTCACGGCTGCCCGTCTGACTGAAGAAGCCGGTGTCATCGAAGGCCAGCAGGCGCAGTTCCGGGTAGGTGCTGCGCAGCAGTCGCAGCTGCTCGATCAGCGCGAACATCGCCCGGCTGCGTCGACCGTCGCTGCGTTCCGGTTCGCGCCTCCAGAACTCGCCGTCGAGCAGTTCGCGCTGAGCCTGCCTCGATCCGTCGGAGGCCAGATAGGCGTCGAGCCGCGCCTGCTCCTGCGCGGGAATCTCCAGCGCCACGGTGAGCGCCCCGGAGTCGAGCAGACGCGCCGCCAACGTCCCGACCACCGCTGGCGCTTCGACGGTTCCGTGCAGTTCGCCCAGCACCAGCAAAGGCGCTTCGGCGTGACGCTCCAGAATGACCACAGCTGCGGCGTCGATGGGTTCGGCCGCGCGCAGCGGCAGGGCCAACGCGGCCAGGAGCAGCAGGGCGGACCCGCGTGTGGCATGGATCAGCATGTCGACTTCTCGGGTGTGAGGGCCTCGTTGATGTGGGCACGGCGGCTGCGCGTTCAAGCGCTCGCCACGCGCGCCCTGCAGTGCCCAACGGTGACCCGATTTCATTGCGCGCCGATCGCCCGATGGGCGCATCCGACGAGATCGAGTTATCGCCCGCATTCACTGGGCGCCGCTGGCGATGCGGAACGCGGGGGATTTTCGCGAGACGGAAGTGGTGCTGGGGGATTCTTGGCGGGGCTGAGCGCGGGGATGCGTCAAGACGAGGCCTGACCCTCGCGCTCCGTTGAGGGGATCGCAGGTTCACTCGACCTGCTCTCTGCGCGCGTTCTGTGATCTGCGTGGAAGGCACTGCGAAGCAGGACCTGACCCTCGTGCCCTTCAAGCAGGATGTGAGTCTCGCGTATCACGCTACCTCGCCGTCCGCAGGCCGAGCGCGATCGCCCAATCCCACTGCTGCAGGTCGACGAGCGCATCCCAAAGCCACAGCACACAGCGGGCTGCATCCTGCAGGCTCGCGCCCTCAGGCAATGCGCGAGCGCCGTCGAGAATCTCCTGGCCGAATTCGAGCGACCCGCTCGGATCGTCCAACTCAAAGCCGAGCCGGCCAAGGGCATCGCGCACGTGAGGCGGTGGATCCGGAAAGTCCTGGTCGCCCGTGTTCGACATCAGCAGGTAGTGCAGATGACTCGCCCGGACAAGCTCAGGCACCGGACCGGGTGCGACGCGCAGCCTGGCCAGCGCCGCACGCAGGCCGGCGAGATCGATCATTCGCTCCTCCAGCGACGCCAGATGGGAGTCCGCGCGTGAATGCTCGGCGATCACACGCCAGGCCGATGCATCGACGGGGCCATGCACCTGACGCAGATGCCTGGCCGCATAGGAAGCCATTGCGTCGATGTCGTCCGTCAGCGGGCTCATCACGAAGTCATCGGCGAAACCGAAATACCACCAGCGCCCATTGAGCTGAATCGACTCGATGCCGGCGACGTTGGCCGGCACCAGATCAATCAGCGAGGGCAGGCCTGCAGAAGCCCCGCGAACCCGATAGGCCCTCCATGCCGCCCGCAGCAGCACAAGGACCACCAACAGGACTAAAACCACCAACAAGAGAGAGCTCATGCACGACTCGCGTCTGGAGAAGCGCGCGAGCCTACATCACCGTCGTTGGCACGGCGGAGGCGCGACATGCGATTGACCGACGCGCAAGCCATGCCTTGAGGTGATGTGTCTGCCATGTACGGGTGCGGAAGGTGGAGCTCAGGCGAGCACGCTCAGGCAGCAGTGAGAGAGGCGAGGGCGAGTACCGCGATCGATCCAGGCGCCGAGGATCAAGGTGTCGGCAGTGAACGATGAAAGGGGCGCCGCTGGCGCTACCTGAATCTCCCGAACCAGAAAACCACCGCCCAGTCATCTCGATGGCAGGTCGCGTGCGGCCTAGCCTCCAGGGCCTCAAGGCACGAGGACAGCCCCATGGGCGAGCCCCAACTCTCCGTACGCAGCGCCCGGGCCCGCGATCTGGCGCACCGGCTGGCGCGGCGCGAGCAGCGCACGGTGGCCGAAGTGGTGGAGGGCGCGCTGTAGGCCTACGAGGCCGCCCAAGCAGGCCGTGAGCCGGCCGCCAGCTTTTACGCGCGACTCAGCCAGAGCTACGGGACCGATATCGATCTTGAAGCCGTGCTGCGCGAGCAGCGCCGCCCTGCCCACCGCGGCATCGAGTTGTGATCTTCCTCGACACCAAGGTTGTCTCCGAGACGCTCAAGTGCACACCGGAGCCGACCGTGCTGCGCTGGCTGGAGAAGTACGACGCCGAGCTGGCGCTGAGCACCGTGGTGATCGCCGAGCTGGCCTTCGGCATCGCCAAGATCCGGCCTGATGAGCGCGCACAGCGGCTCGCCGATGGTCTGGATGCTTGGCGCAGCCGCTTCGCCGGGCGCATCTTCGCGTTTACCGAAGAAGCCGCGCTGATCTATGGCGAGCTGATGGGCGAAGCCGCGCGATGCGGCCGCCCGATGAGCGCGCCGGACGGCATGATTGCCGCCATCGCCCGCATCCACTCAGCGCCGCTGGCGACGCGGAACGTGGCGGACTTCCGGGAGGCGGAGGTGAGGCTGGTGAATCCTTGGGAGGGTTGAGCGCGGGTAGGTGGCAAAACAAGCCTGATCCTCGCGCCCTGTGACCCTCGCGCCCGTGAGCCTCGCCCTCAGGTGGTCCTGCCGCACCGTTTGACCTTCGAGGCATATCGACCATACTGGTCATATCGACTTGCGGAGAGCCAACCATGATCACCGAAACCAGCGCGGTCGCGTTTCGCCAGAACCTCGGCGAGATGCTGAACCAGGTGCAGTACCGTCACGACAGCATCGTCATCAACAAGGATGGCAAGCCCGTCGCCGCCTTGGTCGACGCGCGGCTGTTCGCCCGCATCCGCCGCCTGCAGGCGCGCTTCGACGCGCTGTCGGCGCGTATCGAGGCGGGCTTTGCGCCGCTACCGGAGGCCGACGGCATGGCCGAGATCGAGGCCGCCGTTCGCGATGCCCGCGCCACCAGCGCCCAAGGCTAAGCCGCGTGGCAACGCTGCGAGTGGTGCTGGACACTAATGTGCTGCTGTCAGGCATCGCCTACCCGGCCAGCGTGCCGGGCAAGATCCTCGCCGCGTGGCGGCATGGTTCCGTCGAGGTGCTGCTGTCCGACTACATCCTCGGCGAACTGCGCCGCGTGCTGCCCAGGCTGGCGCATCGGCATGGGCTGAGCGCGAGTGAGATCGATGACTTGGTCGATGCGCTGTCGATCCAGGCCGAACTGATCGAACCCGCGCCCGGAAGCGATCTCGACCTGCGCGACCCGAACGACCAGGACGTGCTCGGCACCCTGCTCGCCGCCCTGGAAACGAGCGCTGCCGACTACCTGATCACCGGCGACAAAGACCTGCTCGCGCTTGCGCACAGGCACCCGATCATCACGCCTGCGGACTTCTGGGCGAAGCATGCGGGGGTGTGAGGTGGTGGGGTGTGCCCCGCGTAATCAGTCTCTGCGGCAAGCGCTGGATCTGTGATTGGGATCAAGGATGCTACGAAGCTAGACCTGACCCTCGCGCCGTCGATCACCTGAGTCCACTCGGCGCCGCTGGCGACCCGGAACGTCGCCGACTTTCGGGAGACGGAGGTGACGCTGGCGAATCCTTGCTTGAATTGAGGGCGGAGGTGTGTCAATAGGACATAACTCTCGCGCTTCCGTATAAGAGCTTGGAGGTCTGCAATGCGCTACCAGTTTTTTATAAATGTCCTTGACGGAATCATCAGAGAAGCTCCAGCGCGGTACGGGAAGAAGTATCCCCAACCCCCAGCAAACGCTGATCAGTTAAACCAGGCTCGGTCCCGAGCGCTGATCCATCTGTTCCTAAAGGTCAGATTCGGTCTGACTGCTTTTGAGGATCGAGAGCGGACCGTCACGGATGGTGGATACGATGGTGGCGTTGATGCTTACCACATCTGCCGCCAAACGCGGAAGATCTATTTGCTTCAGAGCAAGTTTAGGACAACCGAAGCGAATTTCGAGTCCAAGGAAATTACAAGCGATGAGCTAATCGCGATGGACGTCGACCGAATCACCGGCGGGTTCGAACAGGATGAGCTCGGAAACGAGTACTCTGGAAAAATAAAGCAGCTGCAGCGCGAGATAAGCGAAATAGCTGATATAGGCCGCTACGACTATGTTGTGGTTCTCCTCGCGAATCTTGCGAGTTCCCAAAGAGATCGATTGAGCAGGCTATTCGGGCGGCACTTGATTGACGTTTTCCCGGCTGAAAGAACCTACAGCGAGCTGGTCTTTCCGGTGCTAAGTGGAACGTACTTTACGGCCTCGGATCTCGTCATCCCAATTGATCTATCGAGCAAAAATGCAGGCAGCAAAATCAGCTATGAGGTAAGGACAAAATACGCAGATTGCGAGATCACTGTCTTGTTTGTTCCGGCAATCGAGATTGCTCGGATAATGCACCTATACAAGAACGCGATACTGAAATATAACCCAAGAAGTTACCTGGAGCACGAGGGCCAGTCCGTAAATAACGCGATTCGACAGACGGTAATGGACTCCGATGCGAACGAGCTAGCGCTCTACAACAACGGCATAACCATGTTATCTGAGGAGACCAACATAAACGAAAGAGTCGGCAGGCGGGCGTCAGCTCAGCTGTACGTTAGGAATCCACAAATCATTAATGGTGGTCAAACCTCCTTTACCCTAAGTCGGATCTACAGTGACCCCGAAATCGACGCTGAGAAGGTTTTCGGGAACAAGGAGATCATGCTAAAGGTAATAACGGTTTTCGATTGCTCTCCCGACAACAAGGGGCGCCTCATCGACGAAATCTCAACTGCAACAAATCGACAAACTCCAGTAATCGGCGCGGATCGATTCGCAAACGACAGTTTCCACTTGCGCGTGCAGAAGATGATATTCGATCGCTACGGGGTGCTTTATGAGCGCAAGCGAGGTGAGTTTGCAGACGGCGTGAGGGACGGGTATATCACCCTCCGCGTAGTCATTGAGAGAAACAGCTTCTGGCGCGTCTATTACGCAGCCAATGGAGACATCGATCAGGCGGCTCAGAAGAGGTTGTTCCAGAAGAACAACTTCAAGGAAAAGATCCTTCAGGACCCTGCTTCCTTTGACAGATGGGCGCAGGGCTTCCGAACCTATGCTCGAATTCGGTCGGTGCTTGGGTCGGGAATGCGATTCGAGCGCTCTCATTACGCGATGATATTCGCGTGTGTGGAACTGTCTGATCGTTGCTTGGAGCCAACTGACGAGGCGATCGATGCGATTCTATTCAGCGATGGTGGATTTTGGGATCGCTTTGTCTCATCGATTCGTGAGCGTTCAATCGCCGATCCCCAACTCTTTCCCGGGCTCTTGCGAAAGGGGAAATTCTCGGTCAACCGCTACTTCAAAATGCCTCAGTCACTTCGTGACGTAAAGCAGGCAGTGCGTCGCGAGCGCGAGAGTGGCAATCATTCGAATTGCGATCCAATCAGGCCTCTTCAATGAAATAACAGGGTGGCTGATCCTCGTGAACTGGTTGGGAGCAATTCGAGTGTCTAGTTGCCGCCCGCTGTGATGCGGGTGCCCCGATACGCTGATTCTGGGAAGGGAGTCAGGTTGATTTTCCCGTCACAGTTCATGAGCTCAACCCCATTGTTTGGCGACGAGGAACGTGGCGGACTTTCGCTAGACAGGCGTGGAGCTGGTGGCGCCTTGGCGGGGCAGAGCATGGGGATGTGTCAAGACAAGATCTGGCTCGCGCGCTTCTCATGCGCGCCTCTGCTTGCGCCCATTACATCTGATTGCGAATGGCCTCAGCTAGTTTTGCTAGACTCTCTACGTTGAATTCATTGGCACGGGTCAGTCTAATTGCTCTTTCCATAACTGAATGCTTTTTTAGCTGACGTCCTATTGTTTGTTGCAGCCACGAGTCCACACGCTTTGAGAACATGGATTGGGCCGGACTAGCGTTGCTGGTCGACCAAGCGCGGAAGCCTTCAGCTGTGATACTTTCGCTTGAGATATCGAGTGCTATGCACTCTTCGGCAAGGGCGGCGATGTATCGGTCGAGTGGCACTATCTCTTCAAACTCAGTTTGCTTGGGGAGTTCGATCGTTGGTACTCCTGCCTCTACCAGCTTTGCCGCCTCTCGCTTTTTGTCGCCGTCGAGAAAAGCTATTGGACGCCCATTTTGATCGCGAGCAAGCTTGCAGTAGTAAAAAATGCTGTCACCCCACCCACAGACGAAATGGCACGAATCGAGCAGGGATGACAGGTTCTCAAAACCAGAAACACCTTCTCTATCCAGTCTCCTCAGCAGAGGTGCAAGGCACCGAGCTTCTGTTTCCCCTTCAACGATAATGGTGACTAATCCGTAGAGGAGTGAGTCGCAGGGTGTAATCCCAAGACTAATCCTCGCCGCTTGGAAATTCTCCGAGTGCGAAAGCCTTTCGACTTGGCTAGTGCCAACATCACCGTTCCATTTACGGGAAAAGACTCTCACTCTCTCGGGATGGGCTGGATTGACCATGGCCGGTGAGTGGGTTGCGTAGATCACTTGAACCTTAGGATTCTCGGATATTTGCTCAAGCGTCCGGCGCACCTGATGCTGCGCGTCCGCATGGAGTGAGTTTTCGGGTTCATCCAGCAACACAATGCTGTGCTTTTCTGGATTGACCTCTGAGAGCAAGAACACCATAAGCGAAACTAGGCGTCGCACGCCCGCGCCCCTCAGGCCTAGTTCAGCGTAGCCTTGCACCGCATCGACAAGGCTGACGCCCAGTGTCTTTGCGCTGCCGCCGATCTCGAAGATTTTGAATTGATAATGGAGGGCTTTAGGGAAAAATTTGTCTAACTTGTTATTTAGTCCATGGATTGCCCGGTCGAGATGTTGAGCGCGCGCCAGTGGTGTGTTTTCGAGAAGGGCCTTTGGCTCAAACTGAGCACCAAACGCTAGTCTCAGAAATTGGAGCTCCGACGGCGTCGGATCTGCAAGATCAATGATGTCCCTGATGGAGCTCGCGGGATCAAAGATTGCCACTTGTGGCAGCTTTGCTACTCGAACGTTATCGGGCGAAATCTGCGACTTTGGCCGCCGAACTTCATAGACATTGTAGTCACGGCCCTTAATGTTGCCCTGGTAGCGGACCGAAACTATGTCACCTGCGCGAGGACTTCCTCCCACAAGTTTTTCGCGAATAGACGCTTCCGTGATCTCTAGCTCGGCGTTTAGTGACAAGTCAGGATCTGTATCCCATGTCCCTGGGTGCCTACCGAATCGATCTTTGTGAACATCAGACTCGGAGAGTCTTTGTCGCGCGCAAAGGATCCGAATTGCCTTAAGTGCGCATGATTTTCCCGTATCATTTGCCCCCGTAAAGATGGTGACCTTTGGATCGAGGTCAATCCGAGTGGAGGTGTAGAATCCGCCGAAGTGCCTAAGCGTTACCGCATTCAATATCACTGCTTTCACCCGCGTTTTTTGATTGGCTGATTAATCTGTCGAGCGAACTCAATACAGATCCCCCGGATCCACATCCAAGCTCCACCGCACCCCCCGCCCACTCTTCAACTCAAACAGCGCCGCATTCCAAGCCCGCAACACCGCCTGCAGCCCCGGCCTCAGCTTCGCCGACAAGAGCATCTGCGCCCGCATCCGTCCCGCCCGTCGCGCCATCGGTGCCGGCATCGGCGCGTGTACCTCGACGCTCAAGCTCGGATCCGCAGCAACGATCGCCCGCGCCGCCGCATGCGCCTCCCGCATGAACAGTTGCAGCGCGTCCTCGCGATGGCTGTCCACGCGCAGCAGCGCCAGATGCGCAAACGGCGGAAACCCCGCAGCCTCGCGCTCCGCCAGTTCGAGCTTCGCAAACGCCGGATAGCCGCCCGCCAATAGCGTCGCCAGTAGCGGATGCTCCGGGTGGTGGGTCTGCAGCAGCACTTCGCCCGGGGCCTGCGCGCGGCCGGCGCGGCCGCTGACCTGGATGAGGAGCTGGGCCAGCTTTTCGGCCGCGCGGAAGTCGGCGCTGAACAGGCCTTCGTCGATGGTGACGACCACCACCAGCGAGAGCTTGGCGAGGTCGTGGCCCTTGGCCAGCATCTGGGTGCCGACGATCAGGCCGGCGCCTTGCCCCAGCGTGTCGAAGTGGCGGGCCAGGTCGCCGTGGTCGCGGGTGGTCTCGCTGTCGATGCGCACCAAAGGCACGTCGGGGAAGCGTTCGGCCAGCGCCACTTCGACGCGCTCGGTGCCGGCACCCTGCGGCATGAGCGCCAAGCTGCCGCAGTCGGGGCAGGCGGTCGGCGCGCGTTCGCGGTGGCCGCAGTGGTGGCAGATCAGGCGGTCGCGGCCGTGCAGGGTGAGTGCGGCATCGCAGCGGCTGCAGTTGGCGCGGTAGCCGCAGTCGTGGCAGAGCAGGGCGGGCGCGTAGCCGCGGCGGTTGCGGAACACCAGGGCCTGTTCGCCGCGCTGCAGGCATTCGGCAATCGCCTGGAAGGCCGGCTCGCTGAGGCCGTGGGTCAGGCGCTGGCGACGGGCGTCCAGCACGCGCACGTGCGGGGCGCGTGCGGCGGCGGCGCGCTTCTTCAGCTGCACGTGGGCGAGGCGGCCGCTGCGGGCCAGCTGCAGGGTTTCCAATGCCGGCGTGGCGCTGCCCAGCACCACCGGGATGTTGAGCGCCTTGCCGCGCACCAGGGCGAAGTCGCGGGCGTGGTAGCGGAAGCCGTCCTGCTGCTTGTAGCTGCTGTCGTGCTCCTCGTCGATGATGATCAGGCCCGGCTGCGGCAGCGGCGCGAACACCGCCGAGCGGGTGCCGACCAACACGCGGGCCTCGCCGCGGCGCATCCCCGTCCAGGCCCGCGCGCGCGCGCCCTCGGCCATGCCGGAATGGAAGCTGTGCACCTCCACCGGCAATCGCTGCTGGAAGCGCCGCAGGGTCTGCGGGGTGAGTCCGATTTCAGGCACCAGGATCAGGGCCTGCTCGCCGCGGGCCAGCGCGGCTTCGATGGCGTCCAGATACACCTCGGTCTTGCCCGAGCCGGTGACGCCTTCGATCAGGATCGGGTCGAACTGGCCCAGCGCTTGCCGGATGCGTTCGGCGGCGGCGGCCTGTTCGGGGTTGAGCGCGGGCGGGGCGCGTTCGGGCGATCTCTGAGCATTCGCGCCCAGGCATTCCTCGACAAAGCCGCGGCCCATCAGGCTGCGCAGGGCCGGGCGCCAGTCGGGCAGGCGCTGGTTGAGGGCGGCGGCATCCAGCGCGCCGGCCTCGGCCAGCCAGTCGGCGAGCTGGCGCGGGCGCCCGCCTGAGCGCAGCTGGCGCAGATTGGCCGCGCCAATAGGTGTGAGTCGCCAGGCCAGCGGGGCGGTATCGGGCAAGGGTTTGCCCTGGCGCATATCGACAGGCAGGGCCGCAGCCAGCACTTCGCCCAGCGGCCTCTGGTAGTAGCCGGCGGCCCAGCGCAGGCTGGCCAGCAGCTCGCCGGCGATCAGCGGCTCGGTGTCGAGGCGTTCGATTGCGGGTTTGAGCTTGCCCGGGTCGATCTCCGGCGGGCCGACCTCGGCGACCACGCCGATTGCATGGCCGCGGCCGAAGGGCACGCGCACGCGGCAGCCGATCCAGCCGGCGTCGACCCTCGCCCGCGCAGGCGGGGCGTAGTCGAAGAGCTGCGGCAGGGGCAGGGGCAGGGCGACGCGCAGGGCGGTGAATTCGAACATCCGGCCAGTGTAGCCAGCCGCTTGGCGCCGACCGGGGGCACTTGGCGGGCATTCCTCACCCGATTCTGACGAAAACCCCCTAAGTCGCCGGTGGGCTTGGAGTTTCCGGCTTATCCACACAGCCTGTGGATAAGTCGGTGGATGAAAGCCCGATGAGGCCCTCGCCGGGCCGCTGGCGCCGGGCTTGCGTGGATTATGGCGAAAATTTGACCAAGCCCTTGGGCCCAATTGAATCAATGACTTGCAATCGCCCAGTTCGGCAAATGTGACAGCCGTCAGGGACCATTCGGGTTCGAATGCTGGCGCCAGCCCGCGCCCACCGGCCTGTGCACAAGTCAAGCCCCCCGGCGGCCCAATCGTGGGGCGGGAGAGCGCCGGCCGCCCGAAAGTCAAGCCGCACAGCAGCGGCTGCGCCGAGCCCACCCTGCACTTCCGTCAGATCGGTAGCGGCCGCGGCTGCCGCTACACTCGCGGCCCAGCCTCGCTTCGCCGACCCGTCTGATGCCCGATTCCGCCGCCGCCCGCACTTCCGCCTTGCTGCGGGCCTGGCTTCTGGCGGAGGGGCTGGTGCCCGCTGCCGCGCCGCGCGTCCGCGACTTCGCCCAGGGCCTGACCCTGCTGCAGTCGCAGCCCGGCACGCGCGGGCACCCGCAGATCGAGGGCGGGGGCGCGTGGCTGCGCCTGTGGGCCGGGCTGCCGGCCGGCGCCCGCGATCTGCTGGCCCTGCGCGTGCTGGGCGGGCTGTCGCTGGAGCGCGTCGCCGAGCTGCAGGCCCGGCCGCTCGGCCGGGTCGAACGCGAATGGCTGCTGCTGGGGCGGCGCCTGGCCGCCAAAGACGCCGCCTGGCCGGCGGCCCTGCGCGCGGCCTTTCTGGCCCTGCTGCCGGTGGCCGCGCCGCGCCGCACGGGCCTGCGCGTCGTCCTGTTGCTGGCGGCCCTGGCCTGCTTTGCCGGCGCGGCCATGGCGCCGCAGCTGCACTACGCCTTGCTGCTGGATCCGGCGCAGCAGCGCCTGCAGGCGCCGCCGGCCGCGCCGCCGCCGGTGGTCGAACAGGTGCCGCTGTCGGCGCCGGAGTTCGAGCTGTGGGCCGATGCGGTCGAGTTCGCGACCCTGGAGGGCCTCGACTTTCTGCTGTGGCGGCTGCAGGCGGGCGGCGGCGAGGTGGTCGCGGCCGCCGCCCCTGCCGTGTCGCCGGAGAACCCCGCGGTACCCCCCGAGACCTTGAGTGCGCTGAAACCCTGGGCCGAGTCGTGGCCGCGGCTGCAGCCCGAGCAGCGCGCCGAGCTGCTGGCCCGCGCGCGCCGCTGGGAGGCCCTGGGCGAGGCCGAGCGGCTGCGTTTCGAGCAGCGCGCTGCGGCCTACCGCACGCTGCCGCCGCTGCAGCGCGCCGACCTGCGCGAGCGGCATGCGCGCTGGGCGGGCTTTGACGCCGCCACGCAATCCACCCTGCGCGCGCTGGAGGCCGGGGTATCGGCGGCCACGCCCGATGCGCAGGCCGCGCTGCGCGCTGAGTTCGATGCGCTGCCCGAGGCCGTGCGCCGCGGCCTGCTGGCCGGCAAGACGCCTGAGCTGGCCGAGCTGGCGCGTGAGGCTTTCGCCTTCGTGCCGGAGGACGAGCGCGAGAACACGATCGAACTGCTGCGCGGTCTGGGTGAACCCGAGCACGGCCTGCTGCGGCGCATGGCGCGCCGGCTCGATCCGGCGGCGCGCGAAGCGCTGCGCGCCGAGCTGATCGCCGCCGAGCCGGCCGCGCGTGCGGCGCTGGTGCGCGAGCGCGCCGCGGCGGTGGGCGTGCGCGCCGACTGATTCCGTCGAACGTGCGGGCGCTGCCGGCGTGCTACCGCGCCAACGCCGGGTGATCTGTCGCTACATCGCCACCAGGCCGATCAGCAGGGTCACGACCACGCCCGCGCCGATCAGCGCCGTGTAGGCCGTGCCCAGCAGCGCGTACTTGAGCAGGGTCGAGCCCCAGCCTTCCCGATACACGCGCTTCTGCATCAGCAGCAGGTAGAGCGGCATCCACACGGCGAGGGCGATCGACAGCGCGCTGGTGCCATCGCGCGCCAAGCCTGGCGCCAGCGCCGCGTGCAGCAGCCCGAGCAGGGCCAGCAGCAACACCGCGAGGCTCAGAAACGCGTGACTGTGCAGGGCGACGATCAGGTGCTCCATGTACAGCCGTCGGCGGAAGGCGTAGGCCAGCTTGAGCAGCAGGGCGAACACCGGCAGCAGCACGAACAGGGTCTGCGGCAGCAGCTCCAGCACGTACTCGCCCAGACGCTGGCGCGCGCTGCGGTCGCCGCGCAGCTCCAGCAGGTTGTCGACGCCGCGCTGCAGCCAGAGGTTGAGCTGTGCGTTCGCGGCCGCCGGCAGCCAGGCGAGCTGCACGGGGTTGTCCTGCGGATGCCAGACGCCCTGGCCAAGGCGGATCTGCAGCGGCGTGTCGCGATGGCGGCCCGCGACAGGCGCGGCCGTCGCGACCCCGTGTGTGTCGGTTGCGCCGGCGAGATCGGCGCTGCCTGCTGTGCGCAGCGCGTCGATCCGCGCCTGCGCGGCCTGCTCGATGGCCGAACGCGCGCCGGCGAGGCCGACCGCCACGCCGGGTGCGTCCAGCGCGAAGCGCCGCGCGTCGAACTCGCGCAGGGCGCGCTCGCGCTGGGCGAGCACCGCATCCACCGAGGCGGCCTGGGAGAAATCCGCGCTGGCCGCAGGCGGGTCGACGGCGGTGGCGGCGGCCTCCGGTTCGATGTTCGGGCGCCCGGCCACGAAGGCCAGCAGGCTGATGAACACGAACAGGCGCACCGGGCTGACGTAGCGCACCCGCCGCCCGGCGAGATACTCCAGGCTCAGAAAGCCCGGACGCAGCAGCAGCGGGCCGAGGGTGCGCAGCAGCCGGCCGTCGAGGTTGAACACGGTGTCGACAAAGTCGCCGAGCACGCCGCGGAAGTGCCGCACCAGACTGCGCGCCGGCTGTCCGCAGGCGTGGCAGTGGAGGCCCTGCAGCGCCGCGCCGCAGTTGCCGCAGCGACGCGCCGGGCTGAGCTCGGCCTCGGGCTCGGCGCCTGAGGAAGCGGGCAGTGCGTTCATCTCGTGCGTCGCCCGGCCTGCACCGCCGCTACATCGCCACCAGGCTGATCAGCAGGGTCACCGTGATGCCCACGCTGATCAGCACGCTGTACGCCGTGCCGAGCAGGCTGTACTTCAGCGTGGTCAGAATCCAGCCCTGCCGGTAGACGCGCTTCTGCATGATCAGCAGGTACAGCGGCATCCACAGCACCAGCGCCAGCTCGATCCAGCCCAGCGCGGCGTGCAGCAGGCCGTCGCCGAGCGCGCTGCGGGCCAGCGTCGCCAGCGCCAGCAGCAGCACCGCCGTGCTCAGGAAGGCGTGGCTGTGCAGGGCGACGATCAGGTGCTCCATGTACAGCCGGCGCTTGAACACAAAGGCCAGCTTCAGCATCAGCGCGAAGATCGGCAGCAGCACGAACAGGGTTTGCGGCAGCAGGTCGAGGAAGGCGCCGGCCAGCAGGCGAGGATTGCTGTTGACCCGCTCGCTGTTCTCCAGCGCGCGGCCGATCCAGATGTTCAGACGTGCGTTCGCCAGCTCCGGCAGCCAGCTGATCTTGACCGGGTTGGTCTGCGGGTCCCAGACGCCGCTGCCGAAGTTGAACGAGTTGCGCACCGCGCGATTGCCGGCGGCCTGGGCTTCGCTGGGGCCCTCTTCCGGGCTTGTGTCGGCGGCAGCCGCCGGAGTGGACTCCGCTGCCACGGCGCTGTCCTCCGTGCTGTCCGCTGCGCTCGCGGCGGATGCGCTCTCGGGAGTGTTCGCGACACCGTCGGCCTGCGCCTTCTGCAGGTCGCGAATGCGGCGCTGCGCCTCGGCCTCGATGCCCTGGCGCGCGGCCTGCAGGCCGATGGCCAGCCCGGGCACGTTCGGAGATTCCTTGAGCGCCTTGTCGAACTCGGCCAGCGCGGCATCGCGCGCGGCCTCCACCTCGGCCACGGTTTTCGCATCCAGCATCGAGCGCGAGGCGACCTCGATCGCCGGCCGTTCCGCGGGAGCGTTGCCGGCCTCGCCCGCCTCGCCGGTATCGACGCTGAGACGCGAGGCGAGGAAGGCGAGCAGACAGGTGAACACGAACAGGCGCACTGGGCTGACGTAGCGCACGCGGTGGCCGGCGAAGTATTCGAGGCTCAGGAAGCCCGGCTTGAACAGCAGCGGACCCAGCGTGCGGAAGATGCGGCCGTCGATGTTGAACACGGTGTCGACGAAGTCGCCGACGATGCTGCTGAAGTGCCGGACCAGACCCTTGGTGGGCTGTCCACAGGCATAGCAATGCTCTCCGCGCAGCTCGGCGCCGCAGTTCTCGCATTCGCGTGCGGATGCCGGAGCGGTAGAGGAAGGCGTGGGAAGCGGCGGCGGTGCGGAAGTTTCGGCGGGTCGGCTGTCCATGGCGCGGTTCGTCGGTGAAGGCAGCGGCTACCATAGCGCCCCCGCTTCACGGTGCGCCACGCATGCCTTCGCCCACGCCTCCGTTCTTCCGCCGACTCGGCGCGGAGGTCATCGCCACCACCGTGCTGGCGCTGCCGCTGGTGATGGGCCAGCTGTCCTCGATGATGATGAACGTCATCGACACCGTGCTGGCCGGACGCCACTCGGCGCTCACCCAGGCGGCCGTGGCGATCGGCACCGCGGTGTGGTCGGTGGCGATCCTGATCGTGATCGGCGTGCTCATGGCGATCCCGCCGACCGTGGCCCAGCTCGACGGCGCGGGCCGCCGCGGCGAGATCGGCGCAGTGTTGCGGCAGGCCGTGTGGCTGGCGCTGCTGCTGGGCCTTGGGCTTGCCGTCTTTGTCGCCAACGCCGGCTGGCTGCTGCAGTTCGCCAATGTCGCCGAGGAGGTCCGGCCGCAGGCGCTGGCCTTTCTGCGCGGCGTGGCGGCCGGCGCGCCGGCCTTGGCTCTGTTCTTCTGCTTCCGCTATGTCAGCGAAGGCGTGTCGCTGACCAAGCCGACCATGGTGATCGGACTCAGCGGCCTGCTGCTGCTGCTGCCGCTCGGCTATGCCCTGATGTTCGGCAGCTTCGGCGCGCCCGAGCTGGGCGCGCGGGGCCTCGGCATCGCCACCGCCGCCACCCTGTGGGCGCAGGCCATCGCCTACGGGCTCACCCTGCGCTACGGCCGTGGCTACGCCGACCTCAACCTGTTCGCCGGCTTCGAGTGGCCGCGCTGGGCGCCGATTGCCGATCTGCTGAAGATCGGCCTGCCGATGGGCTTCTCGATCTTCATGGAGGGCAGCCTGTTCGTCGCCACCGCGCTGATCATCGGCAGCCTGGGCACCCTGCAGACCGCAGCGCACCAGGTGGCGATCAATCTGGCCTCGGTGACCTTCATGATCCCGCTGGGCGTGGCCATGGCCACCACCGTGCGGGTCGGCAACGCGGTCGGTCGCGGCGATCCGCGCGGCGTCGCCTGGGCCGGCGGCGCCGGCTACGCGATCACCTGCGGGACCCAGCTGGTCTCGGCGCTGGTGCTGCTGTTTGGCGCCGGCGCGATCGCCTCGGTGTGGACCAAGGACCCCGCCGTCGCCGCGCTGGCCGCCCAGCTG
Organism: Lysobacterales bacterium; assembly: GCA_014946745.1. Classification (NCBI taxonomy): domain Bacteria; kingdom Pseudomonadati; phylum Pseudomonadota; class Gammaproteobacteria; order Lysobacterales; species Lysobacterales bacterium. The sequence goes on from JADCRD010000003.1 coordinate 202,337, forward strand.
ATGGTGCTGGCGGCGGCCTTCCAGTTCTCCGACGGCATCCAGGCGGCCTCGGCCGGGGCCCTGCGCGGCCTCAAGGACACCCGTCTGCCGGCGATCATCACCGTGCTGAGCTACTGGGGCCTCGGCATGCCGCTGGGCTACTGGCTGGGCATCGTGCAGGGCCAGGGTGCGCACGGCATGTGGTTCGGGCTGATCCTCGGGCTGTCGGCGGCGGCGCTGATGCTGACCACGCGCTTTGTGATCCTGGCCCGTCGCCTGCGCCGTCAGGCCCTTGCCCAGGCATGACTGTCCGCCGATGACCGCGGCCGAAGAAGTCACTACTCTCTGGCCCCGTTCGCGTCACATGCGCGAATGCCGGCGCATCCTGCCGGCCACCTCGACCGCCGGGCATCGGGTGCCGGCGGCGAACCTCTGAACCACGAGACCGTCCATGAACCAGCCCAGCCGCGGCGCCTTCGTCAACTTCGTGATCTTTTTCTGGGATGCGCTGAACTTCAGCCGTCGCTTACTGCTGAACGGGCTGCTCCTGCTGGTGCTTGGCTTCCTCCTGTACGCCGTGCTCAAGGGCGGCCCGACCCTGGAGGAGCGCAACGCCTTCGTGCTCGCGCCCAAGGGCCGCATCGTCGAACAGTTCACCGCCGATGCCGCCTCGCGCGCGCTCGGTGAGCTCACCGGCGACAGCGTCGCCGAGGTGCAGCTGCGCGACCTGCTGCGGGCGATCGACTCGGCCGCCACCGACAAGCGCATCGAGCGCATGGTGATCCGCACCGACCAGATGGCGGGCGCGGGCTTCGCCGCCCTGCGCGAGGTCGGCGCCGCGCTGAAGCGCTTCAAGGAGAGCGGCAAGCAGATCGTCGCCTACGCCGACAACATGGACCAGGCCGGCTACTACCTGGCCGCGCACGCCGACGAGGTCTACCTGCACCCCTCGGGCGCGGTGCTGCTGGAAGGCATCGGCCGCTACCGCGCGTACTACCGCGAAGCCCTGCAGGACAAACTGGGCGTGAAGGTGCACCTGTTCCGCGTCGGTGAGTTCAAGAGCTTCGCCGAGCCCTACATCCGCGACAACGCTTCGCCCGAAGCCAATGAGGCCGACCTCTACTGGATGACCGACATCTGGCAGCGCTACCTCAGCGAGGTGGCCGAGCTGCGCGAGCTGAAGCCCGAGACCCTGCAGGCGCAGATCGATGGCCTCGACGTCGAAGTCGCTGCGGTGCAGGGCGACCTGGCCCAGCTGGCCCTGCGCATGGGCCTGGTCGATGAGCTGAAGACCGCCGACGAGTTCCGCGCGCTGATGATCGAGCGCGGCGAGAAGGACGAGGAGAACCACACCTTCCGCCAGGTCAACCTCGAGGCCTACCTCGGTTTCCTCGACCGCGAGAAGCTGCCGATCGACAGCCGTCCGAAGGTCGCGGTCGTGGTTGCCCAGGGCGGCATCGCCGACGGCGAACTGCCGCAGGGTCAGGTCGGCGGCGTGTCCACGTCCAGCCTGATCCGCCGGGCGCGTGAGGATGAGGACGTGAAGGCGCTGGTGCTGCGCGTCGACTCGCCCGGCGGCGGCGTGTTCCCCTCCGAGCAGATCCGCCGCGAGGTCGAGCTGACCCGCGCCGCTGGCAAGCCGGTGGTGGTGTCGATGGCCAACGTGGCGGCGTCGGGCGGCTACTGGATCTCGATGAACGCCCAGGAGATCTACGCCGACCCCAGCACGATCACCGGTTCGATCGGCATCTTCGGCCTGTTCTTCACCGCCGAGGACACCCTGGCCCGCGTCGGCGTGCGCAGCGATGGCGTGGGCACCACCAGGATTGCCGGCGCCTTCGACCCCACCCGCCCGCTGGATCCGATGGTCGGCACCATCCTGCAGACCGTGATCGAAGACGGCTACCGCGATTTCATCAATCGCGTCGCCGAGGCGCGCGGCAAGAGCTACGAGGACGCCGACAAAGTGGGTCGCGGCCGCGTCTGGAGCGGCGCCCAGGCGCTGGAGCTGGGCCTGGTCGACAAGCTGGGCGGCCTGCGTGACGCCATCGATGCGGCAGCCGGCTTCGCCGAACTGGCCAAGGACAGCTTCCAGGTCAGCTACGTCGAGAAGGAGCCCTCGCCGTTCGAGAAATTCCTCGCTGACCTCGGCAAGAACGCCACGGCGCGCGCGGTGGCCGGCAGCCTCGGCCTGCCGCCCGGCCTGGCCGAGCAGCCGCTGGTGCGTCAGCTGCGTGAAGAGCTCGAACTGATGGCGCCGCCGGTGCGCGGCCTGCCCGCGCGGGTGCTGGCGCACTGCCTCTGCAGCGCCGAGTAAGCGCAGCAGCGAGCGCAGAGCGGGCGGGGCCGGCCTTTCGGGGCCGGCCCCGTCCGTTTGGTCAGCACGACGCTGGCGCCAGCCACGCTTGCGCTGACGGGAGTGAATCGGTGCCGGCCTTCACAGATCGCCGCCGATCGCGCTGACTTCCTTGCCCGATCCGCGCTGATCCGGCCCCTTCCAGCTTGCAGCACCGGACAAAGCCCGGTAGCGTTCGCAGGCTTTGCCGTCCCCCACACCGGATTCCCCATGCTGTTCCAGCACGTCTCCATCGCCAGCGTGGCGCACATCGACGCGCCGCATCCGCTGAGCTCGGCGGACATCAACCTCCAGCTGAAGCCCACGCTCGATCGCCTGAACATCCGCGCCGACGTCCTCCAGGACATCGCCGGAATTCGCTCGCGGCGCATGTGGGACGACGACGTGCTGGCCTCGGACGCCGCCACCCTGGCCGCTGAAAAAGCGCTGGCCGAAGCCGGCGTCGAACGCGGCCGCATTGGCCTGCTGGTGAACACCTCGGTCAGCCGCGATTTTCTGGAGCCGTCGACCGCCAGCATCGTCTCCGGCAACCTCGGCCTGCCCGAGACCTGCCAGAACTTCGACGTGGCGAATGCCTGCCTGGCCTTTCTGAACGGCATGGACATCGCCAGCCGGATGATCGAGCGCGGCGAGATCGACTACGCCCTGATCGTCGACGGCGAGACCGCGAACCTCGTCTACAAGCGCACCCTGGAGCGCATGCTGAGCCCGACCATCACCGACGAGGAGTTCCGCAGCGAGCTCGCGTCGCTGACCCTGGGCTGCGGTGCGGCGGCGATGGTGCTGGCGCGTCGCGAGCTGGCGCCCGATGCGCCGCGCTACCGCGGCGGCGTCACCCGCGCGGCCACGCAGTGGAGCCACCTGTGCCGCGGCAACCTCGACCGCATGGTCACCGACACCAAGTCCCTGCTGATCGAGGGCATGAAGCTGGCCCAGGTCACCTTCGGTGCCGCGCGTCAGGCGCTGGGCTGGGTGATCGATGAGCTCGACGAATTCGTCATCCATCAGGTCAGCCGGGTGCACACCGAGGCCCTGCTGAAGACCTTCGGCATCGACCCGAAGAAGGTGCACACCATCTTCCAAGAGCACGGCAACATCGGCCCGGCCTCGGTGCCGATCGTGCTGTCCAAGCTCAAGGAGATGGGCCGCCTGCGCAAGGGCCAGCGCATCGCCCTGCTCGGCATCGGCTCCGGCCTCAACTGTTCGATGGCCGAAGTGGTGTGGTGATGTGCCGCGCGCGGGCGTGAGGCCCGTGCCCATGCCGCGTCACCGTCGAAACAGCACCGCGCGGCACGCTCCGCCGCCCGCGTGATCCCGCCAAAGCCCGCGCCCTGCGCGGGCTTTGTCATTCCATAGGGTGGGTCTTGACCCACCATGGGCTCGACGCTCGCCAAGCGCCTTGCGCCGATGCGCCGCTTCACGCCTCGCGCCATGTGCCATGCGCCAACCAAGCAAACACCGGGGCCAGGGTCGTGGTTCGGTGGGTCAAGACCCACCCTATGGCGGTGCTTCGCCGCTTTGGACGCGACGCGAGTGCCGGGCACGCGCCGAGGCGCGAATCGAACCCGCGATTTCATAGGGTGGGTCTTGACCCACCATGGGCTCGACGCTGGCCTTGTTCCGATGCGCCATGCGCCAAGCGCCAACCGTCGATGCGCCGCTTCGCGCCACACACCAACCAGGCGAACACCGGGGCGAGGGTCGAGGGCCGGTGGGTCAAGACCCACCCTATGGCGGTGCTTCGCCGATTTGGACGCGACGCGAGTGCCGGGCACGCGCCAAGGCGCGAATCGAACCCGCGATTTCATAGGGTGGGTCTTGACCCACCCAATGGGCCTCGCCTCGGCCTAGGCCAACAGCCGCTCCAGCATCTCGCCGCAGTCGCGCGACAGGCTCTGTGCGGCGAGCCCGCGCAGGCCCGCTCCGATCAGTTCGCGACGGCCGGCGTCGAAGCGCTGCCAGGCTTCCAGCGATCCCAGCAGGCGCGCCGCGACCTGCGGATTGAGCGCGTCGATCTTCGGCAGCTGGGCGAACAGCAGGGCATAGCCGGCGCCATCCGCGCGGTGGAACGCGGCCGGGTTGCTGCGCGCGAAGCTGCCGAGCAGGGCCCGCACGCGGTTGGGATTGCGCGGGTTCCAATGCGGGCTGGAGAGCAGGTCCAGCACATCGTCGAGCGCGGCCGGCTGCGGCCGCGTGGCGACCGCGGCGATCCACTTGTCGTTGAGCAGCAGATCCTCACCCACGCGCTGCTGGAAGGCGTCAAGCGCCGAGTCCGCCTGCGCCGCAACGACGTGGATCAGCGCAGTCAGCGCCGCGAGCCGATCGGTCAGGGTGCCGGCGCCTTCAAACTGCGTGAATGCACGCTGGCCGTCGGCCTCGACCAGGCCAAGGTAGTGCAGGCAGGTGTTCTTCAAGCGCCGCGCGGCGGCGGAGCTGGCCTCCAGCGCATCCGGCAACTGCACGCTGAGCGCCGTGTAGCGCTGCGCCAGCAGGGCCGCATGGTCGTGGGCGAGCTTGAGCCGCAGGGCGCGGCGGGTGCCGAGCAGGCCGTCGATATCGACCTGCGGGCGCGCGTTCACCAGCACCTCGAACTCGGGCAGCTGCCAGCACAGGGCGACGAAACTCGGGTCGACGCTTTCATCGGCCAGCAGTGCGCCCAGCGCTTCGCTGAGCGCCTGCGCATGCGCAGCGGACGCGTCGAGCAGGGCGGTCTGCGCCAGCTGCTGCAGAGCGTCCCAACGGCACAGCGGGTCGCGCTCGATGCGCGCCAGCCGGGCCAGCTCGGCGGGGCTGTAGTCGAAGCGCAGACGCACCGGCGCCGACAGGCCCTGCAGAAAGCTCAGCAGCGGCGGCGCGTCGAGGTCTTCGAAGACCACCGTGTGCTGCTCGGCGCTGAGCTCGATCAGGCCCGGGCGTGCGATGGCGTCACCGCCGGGCAGCGCTTCGATCGGCGCGTCGTCGGCGCCGTACAGGGCGTAGGCCAGAGGAATGTGCAGCGGCTGCTTGTCGGCCTGGTCCGGCGTTGGCGCGGTGTGCTGGCGTATCTGCAGCGTGCAGCGCCGCGTGCGTGCATCGAAGCGCGCTTCGATCTGCACTTCCGGCGTGCCGCTCTGTGCGTACCAGCGCTCGAACTGCACGAGATCGCGGCCGCTGGCTTCGCGCATCGCCTCCAGAAAGGCATCGACGCTGGCGGCCTTGCCGTCCCAGCGCGCGAAATACAGATCGCAGCCGCGGCGGAAGGTCTCCTCGCCGAGCAGGGTGTGCAGCATGCGCACCACCTCGGCGCCCTTCTCGTAGACGGTGGCGGTGTAGAAGTTGTTGATCTCGCGGTAGCTGTCGGGCCGCACCGGATGCGCCAGCGCGCCTGCGTCCTCGGGGAACTGGCGCATGCGCAGCATGCGCACGTCCTCGATGCGCTTGACCGCGCGCGAGCGCAGGTCGGCGGTGAACTCCTGGTCGCGGAACACGGTGAAACCTTCCTTCAGCGACAGCTGGAACCAGTCGCGCACGGTGACGCGGTTGCCGCTCCAGTTGTGGAAGTACTCGTGTCCGATCACCGATTCCACCGCCTCGAAATCGGCGTCGGTGGCGCTGTCGATGTCAGCCAGGATGTAGCGCGCGTTGAAGATGTTGAGACCCTTGTTCTCCATCGCGCCCATGGTGAAATCCTGGGCGGCGACGATGTTGAACACGTCGAGGTCATAGCAGCGGCCGAAGCGCTGCTCGTCCCAGCGCATCGCCCGCAGGGTGGCGCCCAGCGCGTACTCGCAGCGCGGGGCGAAGCCGGGCTCGGCCCAGACATTGACCTCGACGTGGCGGCCCTCGCTGGTGATGTAGGGCGCGGAGACGCGCTCCATGCGGCCGGCAGCAATCGCGAACAGGTAGCAGGGCTTGGGATGCGGGTCCTGCCAGCGCGTGTAGTGGCGGCCGCGGTCGAGTTCACCGCTGCCGGCGGGATTGCCGTTGGCCAGCAGCACCGGATAGCGCGCGCGCTCGGCGCGCAGCTCGACCGCATACACGCTGAGCACATCGGGCCGATCGATGAAGAACGTGATGCGACGAAAGCCTTCGGCCTCGCACTGGGTCAGCAGCAGCGCGCCGCTGGTGTACAGGCCTTCGAGCGCGGTGTTGGCGGACGGTGCGATGGCTACCCGGCTGCGCAGCACGCAGGGCTGACGCAGTCCCTCGATACGCAGGCGATGGCCGTCGTAGTGGTAGTCGCCGGACTCAAGCCGACGGCCGTCCAGCTCCAGCCATTCGAGTTCAAGACCTTCGCCGTCCAGCTCCAGCGGCTCGCCGCGGCGGCTGCGCTCGGGCTCCAGAAACAGCTCGCTCTCGACGAGGGTGCGCTCGGCATCGAGCTCGAAGACCAGGCCGATGCGCGGAATGCGCCAGGCCGGCGGGCGGTAGTCGTGGCGGTGGATGAGCGGAGACTCGGACATGGCGAAGGGAGAGTGGAATTGATGGCGTAGCATGCCGCCACCGACGCGCTCCGGCGAGCTGCGAAGGTCATGTCGGGCGCCCGTGTGGGCGCATGCCGGCGCTGCTACGACCAAAGTCGAAGGAGGGTGCGCATGTATCAGCTGCACGGACGCGAGGGCTGGGGCTCGGCCCTGATCGAGGCGCAGCTGGCGTGGTACGGCCTGCCGTACCGGTTCGAGCGCGTGGGCGACCTGCTGGCCGATGCCGCCGCGCGCGAGGCGCTGGCCAGGCTCAATCCGCTGGCCCAGGTGCCGACGCTGGTCACCGCCGGTGGCGAGGTGCTGGCGGAGAGCCTGGCGATCACGCTCTGGTTGGCCGAGACCAACGACAGCGAGGATTGGGTGCCGCTGCCGCGCGAGCGCTGCCGCGGCCGCTTTCTGCGCTGGCTGACCTTCTGCGTGTCGACGCTCTACCCCACCTTCACCTACGCCGACATCCCCGCGCGCTTCGTGCCGATGACCGAGGCGCAGCCGGGCTTCCTTGCCTGCATCGAGGACTGGCGCAACCGCGGCTGGGCCATGATGGAGAACGAAGCCAGCGGGCCCTGGTTCCTCGGCGAGCGGATGAGCGCGATCGACCTCTACATCGCCGTGATGAGCCGCTGGGAACCGCGCCGACCCTGGTTCGCCCAGCATGCCCCGAAGCTTCACGCCATCGCCGCGGCCATCGATGCGCTGCCGCCGCTCGACGCGGTGATGGCGCGCAATTTTCCGGCGAAGGCTTGAGAGCGGGGATTGGGTATTGGGGATTCGGGATTCGGGATTCGCAGAGGGGCCGCGGCTACCGCGAGGCACTGTCCCTGCTCTTTGTGGACACTCTCTTTCAAGTCAAGCCTCCTCGGCGGTGTATAGGTGAGCGCGCGACCCGCAAGCTGGGTGCAGGCCGCAGGCTGCGTGCAGAGCGTTGGCTGCTGTTGAGCCCCTCTCCCCCCGAGGGAGAGGGGTTGGGGAGAGGGGGCACACTCGCGGCAAGATCGCCCCCTCTCCCCCGGCCCCTCTCCCTGCAGGGGAGAGGGGAGCAAAGCACTGAATCGGCGCACGGCGGGCCACAAGGGCCGTCCTTCGAGCAAGAGCCCTCAAAGGCGTCGCGTGCCTCGGACTTGCGCATCGAGGCTCCAATTGCGCCACCATCGCTGCACGCTTAGCGCACGCTGCCCCACTCAATTCACTGTGACCATGAACCCCGCCACCACCGTTCCCATCCTTGACGACATCCGCGCCGCCGCCGCGCGCATCGCCCCGCATGCGCAGGTCACCCCGGTGCTGCGCTCCGGCTCGCTGGACCGCATCGCCGGCTGCCGCCTGCACTTCAAGTGCGAGAACTTCCAGCGCATCGGCGCCTTCAAGTTCCGCGGCGCGGCGAACGCGGTGTTCGGGCTCAGCGAGGCGCAGGCGGCCCGCGGCGTGCTGACCCAGAGCAGCGGCAACCATGGCGCGGCGATCGCGCTGGCCTGCCGCTTGCGCGGCATCCCCGCCCGCGTCGTGGTGCCGCGCTCGGCGCCGAAGATCAAGCTCGCCGCGATCCGCGACTTCGGCGCCGAGATCATTCCCTGCGACACCCATCAGGCTGCGCGCGACGCCGCCATGGCCGAGGTGCTGGCGCAGACCGGCGCCGAGGTCGTGCACCCCTACAACGATGCGCGGGTGATCGCGGGGCAGGGCACCGCCACGCTGGAGCTGCTGCACAGCGTGCCGAGCCTGGACACCGTGCTGGCGCCGGTCAGCGGCGGCGGCCTGCTCTCGGGCACGGCCATCGCCGCGCAGTCGCTCAAGCCCGGCATCCGCGTGTTCGGTGCCGAACCCGAACAGGCCTGCGACGCGCACGACTCGCTGAAGTCCGGCCAGCGCATCACCGGCCGCATCGCCGACACGATCTGCGACGGCCTGCGCGCGGAACTCGGCCCACTCACCTTCGGCATCCTGCGCGAGCGCCTCGACGACATCCTGCTGGCCTCCGAGGCCGAGATCATCGCCGCCATGCGCCTGATCTGGGAGCGGCTGAAGATCGTCATCGAGCCGAGCTGCGCGGTGCCGCTGGCGGTGATCCTGAAGAATCCCGCGCTGTTCGCCGAACGCGAGGTCGGGGTGATCCTGTCGGGCGGCAATGTGGATCTGGACGCCTTGCCCTGGTAGCCCGCGTCGCGCGATGCGTGGCGCTGCGCGATGCCCGCCGCCGGGCATTGGCTTGCATCGCGCGATGCATAGGGTGGGTCTTGACCCACCGTAGTCCTGCACTCGCCTCGGTTCTGCGATCGACGAATGTCACGCTTTGCATCCGCCGAAACAGATCGGCGTGTGAGCCTGCGCCAGCTAGCCCGGCGTGCGTCGATCCGCCAGGCCCAGCTCCCGCTGAAGCGCATCACCCACATCGCAGTAGCTGCTCTTGCTGTGCCAGCTGCGTGACTCCTCGAAGTAGAGCGAAGGCCTCCCTGGAACGCCCTCCGCATTGCGGTGCAGCGTGAACTCACGGAATCGCACTGGGAGCTCCTCGAAATAGGACTCATGCAGCTCCCGCTCCGCGACTACGACCACTGGCCCTGACTCCGGGGCGACCGTCAGACGGAAATCACGCAGCACGCAGTCCGCACCCTCGTTTGTTCTTAGCGAGGCGGATTCACCGTCCTGCATAAAGAACGGAACGAGCTGCTGCTTCTCTGCGGACTCCGATGAGCTTGCGCTGTGCACGAACAGGACATCGAAACCGTGCGCATTGAAGTTCTCACGGCGCAGCAAGGTCGTGCGCAGGCCGAGTTCAGTCGCGGCGCCGCGCACTTTGTGGGTCCCGTACGACAGGCGGAGGGTTTCGCCGCGTTCTTCCGCCGAAGCAAATGCCGACGCGGTGGTGCCTGCGATCATCAGCAGGAACTGAATCCATCGGCCAAGAGTGAAAGCAGGAAGTACGAAGCCGCAGGGCCCATCTTTCATAAACGTCACTCCTGAAGAACGCCGACGCCTGGCTGGCTCAACTGCTCGGATCCCGCCAATGGCTGCAGAGATCGGGCGGGCGCCCGCCTCGCGCGCAGGGTAACGCGGCGAGGAACGCCCCCCCAACCAACGACCCTCACCCCCTCGCCACCCCACGGCCATACTCCGCGCCACCCCATCGGCAAAGGACGCTTCATGGCCCCCTCGATCTTGAGCCGCGCGCTGCGCGCTTCGCTGGTACTCGCGGGCTTCGCCGCGGCTGCGCAGGCCAGCGCGGAGACAAAGCTGCTGCGCTTTCCTGACGTGCACGGCGAGCGTGTCGCCTTCGTCTACGCCGGCGACATCTACATCGCCTCGACGGCAGGCGGACTCGCCCAGCGACTGACCTCGCATGCCGGCCGCGAGCTGTATCCGAAGTTCAGCCCGGACGGCACGCAGATCGCGTTCTCGGCCGAGTACAACGGCACCCGCCAGGTCTTCGTGATGCCGGCCGCCGGCGGCGAGCCGCGGCAGCTGACCTGGTACAACGATGTCGGCTTGATGCCGCCGCGTGGCGGCACCGACAACCGCGTGCTCGACTGGACGCCCGACGGTCAGCACATCGTGGTGCGCATGAATCGCGTGCCTTTTGATGAGCGCAGCGGCCGGCCGTATCTCGTGCCGGTGGCCGGCGGCATGGAGCAGCCGCTGGCGATTCCCGAAAGCGGCGGCGGCATGTTGAGCCCGGACGGCACGCAGTTCGTCTACACGCCGATCGACCGCGACTTCCGCAGCTGGAAGCGCTACCGCGGCGGCCGCGCGCAGGAGGTCTGGAGCTATGACCTCGTCAACAACACTTCGCAGCAGCTGACCAATCACCCGGCCACCGACCACCAGCCGATGTGGATCGGCGACACGATCTACTTCGTCTCCGATCGCAACACCACGCTCAACCTGTTCGCGATGCCGGCCAGCGGCGGCGAGCCGCGGCAGCTCACGCAGTTCACCGACTTCGACATCCTCTGGCCCAGCGCCGGGCCGGACAGCCTGGTGTTCGAGAACGGCGGCGCGCTCTGGCAGTTCCTGCCGGCCACCGGCGAGACCCGGCAGATTCCGATCACGGTGCGCGCGGATTTCCCCGAAACCCAGCCGCGCTTTGTCGATGCGTCGAAGAACATCGAGAGCTTCGACTTGAGTCACGACGGGAAGCGCGCCCTGTTCGGCGCGCGTGGCGAGGTCTTCAGCGTGCCGGCCAAGCACGGCGAGGCGCGCAATCTCACGCGCACGCCCGATGCCCGCGAGCACAGCGTCAGCTGGTCGCCGGACGGCCGCTTCGTCGCCTATCTGTCCGATGCCTCGGGCGAGTACGAGCTGTACGTGCAGGCCCAGGACGGCAGCAGCCCGGCGCGGCGCGTCACCACCGACGGCGACATCTGGCGCTTCGCGCCGAGCTGGTCGCCCGATGGACGCCACTTCGTCTATGGCGACAAGCGCCAGCGTCTGCGCCTCGTCAACGCCGAGACCGGCGCGACCACCGAGATCGACAGCTCGGTGCAGGAGGACATCACCGAGTACAGCTGGGCGCCCGACAGCCGCTTCATCGCCTACGTCAAGACCGGCAGCAGCCGCAACGGCTCGATCTGGCTGTACAGCCTGGACAGTTCCGCCACGCAGCAGTTGACGCCGGACGAGACCAGCGAGTTCGCGCCGGTGTTCGACCCGGAAGGCCGCTACCTGTACTTCCTGTCGAACCGCGACTTCAACCTCGCGTTCTCAGCCTACGAGTTCAACTACCTCTACCAGAACGCCACCCGCGTCTACGCCGCGCCGCTGGCCGCCGATGGCCCGGTGCTGTACGCGCCGAAGAGCGATGAGGTCGCGCCGCGCGCGGCGGCTGAAAGCGCGCCGGACAAGGGCGGCGACAAGGCCGAGCCCAAGCGTCTGCGCATCGACGTGCCCGGCTTCAATCAGCGCGTGGTCGCGCTGAAGGCGCCGGCGGGCAGCTACCAGGGCTTGGCCGCGAACGCGCAAGGCGTGTTCTTCGTCGCCAGCAGCGGCCAGGGCCCCGGCGAGCTGCGCTATCTCGGCCTCGACGACGAGCAGCCCAAGACCGTCGCCGGCCAGATCACGGGCTACGCGCTGGCGGGCGGCGGTGGCCATCTGCTGCTGCGTCGAGGCGAGCGCTTCGCCATCGTCGAGGCCAAGCCCGAGGTCGACTTCGAGGCCGGCGCGCTCAAGCTCGACGGCCTGCAGCTGCGCGTCGATCCCAAGCGCGAGTGGGCCCAGCACTACGTCGACGCGTGGCGCATCCTGCGCGACTGGTTCTACGACCCCGGCATGCACGGCCAGGACTGGGTGGCGATTCGCGACCGCTACGCGGCCCTGCTGCCGCATGTGGCCAGTCGCGCCGACCTCGACTATCTGCTGAGCGAACTGGCCGGCGAGACCAATGCCGGCCACGTCTACGTGGAGCGCGGCGACGAGCCGCAGGTGCCGCGTCGCGCCGGGGGCCTGCTGGGCGCGGAGCTGCGCGCGCATGAAAGCGGTTACTTCCAGGTCGGACGGATTTTTGCCGGAGAGAACTGGAATCCGGCCCTGCGCAGCCCGCTGACCGAGGCGCATGCCACCGTACGCGAGGGTGAGTTCATCCTCGCCATCGACAACGTCAGCACGCGCGAAGTGGCCAACGTTTACCAGCTGCTGGAAGGCAAGGGCGACGCGGTGGTGAGCCTGCGCGTCAATGCGCGGCCGGAGGACGCCGGCGCGCGCACCGTGCGCGTGCAGACCCTGACCCGCGAGCAGCCCCTGCGCTACAAGGACTGGGTCGATGCGCGGCGTCGCCTCGCCGCGGAGCTGTCCGGCGGTCGCGTCGGCTACATCCACCTGCCGAACACGGCGGTGGAGGGCAACCGCGAGCTGCATCGCGGCATGCTGGCCTATGCGCACATGGACGCGCTGATCATCGACGACCGCTACAACGGCGGCGGCTTCATTCCCGACCGCATGATCGAACTGCTGTCGCGCCAGCCCCTGAACTTCTGGAAGCAGCGCGGGCTTCAGCCCAACCCGACCCCCCTGCTGCACCACGCGGGGCCCAAGGCGATGCTGGCCAACGGGCTGTCGAGCTCGGGCGGCGACGCCTTGCCCTACTACTTCCGCAAGATGGGCCTGGGCCCGATCATCGGCACCCGCACCTGGGGTGGCCTGATCGGCATCAGCGGCAACCCGCGCCTGGCGGATGGCGGTGCGATTCTCGCTGCGACCTTCCGCTTCATGGACACCGAGGGCCGCTGGGCGGTGGAGGACGAGGGCGTGGCGCCCGACATCGAGGTCATCGATCGCCCCGAGGCGATCGCTGCCGGCCGTGACCCGAGCCTGGAGCGTGCGGTCGACGAGCTGCTGCGCGCGCTGGAAGCCAACCCGCCGAAGCGCATCGAGGCACCGCCGGCGCCGACGCAGTTTCCGCGGCTGTGATCGCCGCGTACGCGGGCGCCGTTCATGCGCCCGCGCGTGCCGCAGAGGGTGGCGGTGTTTGGGCGCGTCGCTGCGTCCTGCGCGCGACGTTGGGCCGCGCTGCGCTTGGCCCAACCTACCCGGGGGCTCGCGGTGCCTGTGTAGGTTGGGCCAAGCGCAGCGCGGCCCAACGGGGTGCCTGCGACAGGCCCGAGTGCTCGCGGTGCCTGTGTAGGTTGGGCCAAGCGCAGCGCGGCCCAACGGGGTGCTTGCGACAGGCCCGAGTGCTCGCGGTGCCTGTGTAGGTTGGGCCAAGCGCAGCGCGGCCCAACAGGATGCTTGCGACACGCGCGAGACAGCGCACGTCAGTCTCCCCTGAGGCCGCCGCTCGGCGTCCACCGGGGTGATGCGGTCCATCGCGCCCGCCACCCTGTGCCAACTGGCAGGTCAGTCGGCGTACGCCGCGTGGCTATGATCGTGCTCCCTTTCCACGGATACGGAGCGGCGCATGCGTCTGCCTTCCACCAAACCGCTGGCGGTGGCGCTTCTCAGCGCTCTGCTTGGCGTATCGCTCGTCGCCTGCACGCCCGCCGAGCGCGTGCGCGGCGATGTCGCTGCTTCGTCCGCGAAGACCGAGATCGCGCTGCCGGTCGACATTCCCTACGAGACCTTCACCCTGCCGAACGGCCTGCGCGTGGTCGTGCACACCGACCGCAAGGCGCCGATCGTCGCGGTCAACGTCTGGTACCACGTCGGCAGCAAGGACGAGCCGGCCGGCAAGACCGGCTTCGCCCATCTGTTCGAGCACCTGATGTTCCAGGGCTCGGAAAACTACAAGGGCGAGTTCTTCGAGCCCTTCGAGCAGGTCGGCGCCACCGGCCAGAACGGCACCACCAACACCGACCGCACCAACTATTTCCAGAACGTGCCGACTACCGCGCTCGACATGGCGCTGTGGATGGAGTCGGACCGCATGGGCCACTTCCTCGGCGCCATCGACCAGGCGCTGCTCGACGAGCAGCGCGGCGTGGTGCAGAACGAGAAGCGCCAGGGCGAGAACCAGCCCTACGGCCAGGCCTGGGAGCGCCTGTCCAAGGCCATGTATCCCGAAGGCCACCCCTACAGCTGGAGCGTGATCGGCTCGATGGCCGATCTCAATGCCGCCACCCTGGACGACGTGCGCAACTGGTTCCGCACCTGGTACGGCCCGAACAACGCGGTGCTGGTGCTGGCCGGCGACATCGACGTCGAGACCGCGCGCGAGAAGGTCACGCGCTACTTCGGCGACATCCCGCCCGGCCCGGTCACCACCCAGCCCAAGGTCGACGTCGCCAAGCGCGAGGCCTCGACCCGCGAAGTGCTGCCCGATCGCGTGCCCCAGGTGCGCGTCTACCGCGCCTGGAACGTGGCCGAGGCCACCGACGCCGACGCCGATCGCCTGCAGCTGGTCTCGCAGCTGCTGGGCGGCAGCAGCACCTCGCGCCTGGACCGTCGCCTGGTCCACACCGACAAGCTGGCCGACAGCGCGTCGAGCTTCCTGCTCGGCGGCCAGCTCGGCAGCCGCCTGCTCGTGTTCGTCGACGTCAAGCAGGGCGTTGAGCCGGAGACCGTGGAGCGCGTGCTCGACGAGGAGATCGCGCGGCTGCTGAACGAAGGCATCAGCGACGAGGAGCTGGCGCAGGCCCGCACCGTGTTCGAGGCCAGCTTCATCCGCGGCATCGAGCGCGTCGGCGGCTTTGGCGGCAAGTCCGACGTGCTGGCCCAGTGCACCGTCTACACCGGCAACCCCGGCTGCTTCCGCGACGAGATGCGCACGATCCTGGCGGCCACCCCGTCCGAGCTGCAGGCCACCGCCCAGCGCTGGCTGTCCAGCGGCGACCACACCCTGGTGGTGGTGCCGGGCCAGCGCCCGCCCTCGCCGCCGGATGTGCGCAGCATCGAGGCCGGCGAGGAAGCCGTCGCCCTGGTCGAGCCGACGCCCGCCCCGGGCCTGGGCGCACTCGATGCAGGCGTCGACCGTTCGACCGGGGTGCCGCAGACCACCGAGTTCCCCAAGCTGAGCTTTCCCGCGCTGGAGCGCGCGACGCTGTCCAACGGCGTGCAGGTGGTGCTGGCGCAGCGCCATGACGTGCCGGTGGTGCAGCTCAGCATCGAGTTCCGCGGCGGCTACACCCTGGACCAGGGCCGCACCCTGGGCACCGCCGGCTTCACCATGGGCATGCTCGACGAAGGCGCCGGCGATCTCGATGCGCTGGCCTTCGGCGCGCGCGCCGAATCGCTGGGCGCCAGCATCGGCGCCGGCGCCGGTCTCGACGGCGCCAGCGTCTCGCTGTCGGCGCTGCGCGTGAACCTTGATCCCTCGCTGGATCTGCTGGCGGACACCCTGCTGCGTCCGCGCTTCGACGCCGCTGACATCGAGCGCGTGCGGCAGAGCTGGATCGCCGCCATTCGCCAGGAGAAGGCGCGGCCCAACTCCATCCCGCTGCGCATCCTGCCGCCGGTGCTGTTCGGTGAAGGCCATCCCTATGCCATCCCCTTCAGCGGCACCGGCACCGAGGATTCGATCGCCGCACTGAGCCGCGAGGAGCTGCTGGCGTTCCACCGAGATCAGACCCACCCGGGCCTGGCGACCATCGTCGCGGTCGGCGCCATCACGCTCGATGAGCTGATGCCGCTGCTGGAGAAGCACTTCGCCGAGTGGAAGGCCGACGGCCCCGCACCCGCGGTGCCCACGCTCGCCACCGTGGCATTGCCGCAGGGCCAGCGCGTGTTCCTGGTCGATCAGCCCGGCGCGATCCAGGCCAACATCCTCGCCGGCCAGCTGGTGGCACCCACCCAGGATCCGCGCTCGATCGAGTTCGACGTCGCCAACGGCGTGCTCGGCGGCACCTTCTCCTCGCGCCTCAACATGAATCTGCGCGAGGACAAGAGCTGGTCCTACGGCAGCTACAGCTTCGTGCCGGCGGCACTCGGGCAGCGCCCCTGGATCGTCTCGGCCCCAGTGCAGATCGACCGCACGGTCGATTCGATCGCCGAGATCAAGCGCGAGCTGCGCGAGTTCACCGGCGCGCGACCGGCCAGCGCCGAAGAAGTCGAGAAGATCAAGGCCCGCAACGTGCGCGCGATGCCTGGCTCGTTCGAGAGCGCGGGCGCGGTGCTCGGCCAAGTCAGCGGCATCCTGCGCTACAAGCGCCCGGACGACTGGCCGCTGCAGTACCAGACCCTGCAGGAAGCGATGACCCTGGACCAGGTCCGCAGCGCCGCCGGCGTGATCCAGCCGGACGCCCTGACCTGGGTGATCGTCGGCGACTTGAGCAAGATCGAACAGCCGGTGCGCGAACTGTTTGGCGCGTCGGTGCCGGTGCAGGTGCTGGATGCGGACGGGGAACTCGTGAAGTGACGGCTCGCGGCTGAGCTGTTCCGCAGAGTGCTTGAAACGCAAACGCCGCCGCAGAGATCCGGCGGCGTTTGTTTTTTGCGCATGTCTGCCAGGGCGAGATGTTTCGCGCTCAGCAGAGCGATGCCGTGAGAGCGCGAGACAAGGAATTCGTAAAGGGCAGCGAGGGGGCGTTGCCACGCTAAGCGAGCCTAGGCCCAAGACCCGCTCCAAGCTCCGCGTTTGCCCTGGGCTGCCCGCTCGGGCGCTCCCACGACGGCCAGATCGTTTGGATCCCTGCGCCGACGTTGCGGCCACGATGGCCCACCGTGCGTTGGGGTCATGTCGGAACCGACACTGCGAAAGCGCCGGTTGAAGTCGGGCTCCGGCTCACGCGTTCTGCGCCGCGCCCAGATATGCCAGCCATGACGTAGACGGCGGGTACGTCCAATGCCACAGGCGTCCTCTCGCCTTGACAGGGCCCTTGTCCGCTGGTCAAGTCGCGCGCTCGCTCTCGCGCCAGCTCAACGTCCCGCGCGTGTTTCACGCCGCCGGGTCTGGCTCGGCGCGCCCTGCCCCGTCGAGTTGCCTCATGCCTGAAGCGATCAATCCCAAGACTGCGTATCTTCTCGTCCTGCTGCTGATCTTCGCCCTGCCGTGGCTGTTCTGGCGCTTGGCCCGCACGGACGACGTTGCGCCTCTGCCGGTCGTGCAGATTGTGGCGGGCATCCTGCTGGGGCCGGGCATTGCCGGCGCGCTGTTCCCCGCAGCGCACGATGCGCTGTTCACGCCCACGGTCATCGACAACCTCAACGGCATCGCGTTCTGGGCGGTGATCGTGTTCCTGTGGCTGGCTGGGATCGAGCTGGACCTCAAGAAGGCCTGGGTCGGCCGCCGCGAAACCGCCGTCACGGCGGGGCTGGCGCTGCTCCTGCCGCTGCTGTTGGGGGCTGTGACTGCGCACTTCTTGCTGCTCTGGCAGCCGGGCCTGATTGGCCCCAAGGCGTCGGAGTGGCAGTTCGTCGCCGGCGTCGGCATGGGCTGCGCCGTGACGGCGCTGCCGATTCTGATGCTGCTGATGGAGAAGCTCGGCATTCTGCGCACGCCGCTCGGTCAGCGCGTGCTGCGCTACGCCAGCCTGGACGACATCGCGATCTGGGTGGTGCTGGCTCTGATCCTGGTCGATGCCGATCGGCTGCTGCACCAGCTGGGCTTTCTGGTGGCGTTCGCGGTGCTTGCGCCCTGGGTGCGGCGCGGCCTGCGCCGGGTCGGCGATGTCGATCGCTGGGCGCTGGGCCTGGTCTGGCTGCTGGCCTGCGCGCTGGCGTCCGATGTCGCGGGCCTGCACTTCATGGTCGGCGCCTTCCTGGCGGGTGTGATCATCGACCGCGAGTGGTTCAAGGAGGAGCACTACGACCTGGTGCGCCACCACGTGCTGCTGCTGATGATGCCGGTGTTCTTTCTGTCCACGGGCTTGCGCACCGAGTGGGACGCCGGCGGCGCAACAGTGTTCATCGTCGCCGCCGCGCTGCTGGCCGCTTCGGTGGCGGGCAAGCTGGCAGGCGTGCGCATCGCCGGGCGTCTGCTCGGCTGGAAGCCCGGCGAGGCGCAGCTGATCGGTTGGCTGCTGCAAACCAAAGCGCTCATCGAGATCATTTTCGCGACCATCCTGCTCGACAAGGGCGTGATCTCGGCCGATGCCTTCACTGCGCTGCTGCTGATGGCCGTCACCAGCACGGTGCTGACCATCCCGATGGTGCGAAAGCGCGCGCCGGCCTTGGCCGAGGCGGCGCGCGGCGACTGATGGCTGGTTCTGGCTATCGACGTTCGGGGCTGGGGCGGGCCTGCGCCTGACCCGGCGCGTGCCCGGCAGGCTGAACGCTCTCCGCAAGGCCGCGTCGGCGCTCGCTGCCGCCCTTGCTAGACTCCGCGGCATTCAGCGACTTCGGAGCCCACCCATGTCTCGTTTCGTTCGCGTTGCACTCGTCACCAGCCTTGTCGCCCTGCTGCCGGCCTGTACCTGGGTCAAGATCGAAGCCGGGGCCAAAGAGATCCGCGTGGTCGACATCAATGCTGACATGGGCCGCTGCGGCAGCATGCTGAGCGAGATCTCGGTGAGCGTGCGCGACCGCGTGGGCTTCGTCGACCGCAATGCGATCAAGGTGCGCGACGAGCTGGAGACGCTGGCGCGCAACCAGGCGGCCGGTGGCCAGGGCGATACGCTGAAGCCGCTGGCCGAACCGCTCAACGGCGAGCAGACCTTCGGCACCTGGCGCTGCGCTGGCGGCACCCCGCCGGCGGCGCAGGCCACTCGGCCCCAGGCCGAGACGCGGCCGTCCAACTTCGAGGAAGTGGAAGTCATTCCGCTGGAAGACTGAGACCTCGCACGTCGACCTGCACGTCGGGCGCCTTCGGGCGCCCGCGTTGTTTCCGGTCTTCGGTGGTTCAGCGTCGCTTGCCTTGAGTCCGCCCGGCGGGGCGCTCGCGCTGCGGGCGGCGCGCGGGCTTCAGTGCTGCATCCAGCCCTGGATGCGCGCTTCCGATTCGATCGCCTCGATGTCGATCTGCAGCTGGCGCTGACGCCGCTGCAGGGCGCCAGCGGACTCGCCGGTGGTGGTTTGCAGTTGCTCGGCCAGTTCATCGAACTCGGCGCGCAGGCCCGCGAGCTCAGTGCCGAGCAGGTGGGCCTCCTTGGCGGCGTCCTCGCTGCAGGCCGTGTCGGGCAAGCGTCGTTCGAGGCCGGCGCGCCACTGCGCCTGCGGGCTGCAGTCACTGACTGGCGTGGGGGCGTCGGCGCAGGCGCCGAGCAGGAGTGCGAACAGGCCGGTGGCAATCCAGCGGGGAGGGGCGCGCATGCGGGTTCTCGCGGCGGTGGCGGCCTGCGATTATGCCGGCCGGATTCCCTGTATCGAGGTCGTGGCATGACTGCATCGCGCTGGCGTTTGGATGGCCAGGTGGCCTTGATTACCGGCGCCAGCTGGGGCATCGGGCTGGCCTGCGCGCGCGAGCTGGGCGCGCTCGGCGCGCGCCTGCTGCTGGTGGCGCGCGAGGGCGAGCGCCTGGCGGCCGTGCAGGCTGAGCTGGAGGACGACATCGCCGGCCTCGAATGCTCGACCTTCGCCGCCGATCTGGCCCAGCCCGAGGAGCGCATCGCCCTGTTGGATTGGATCGAGGATCGCGGCGAGGCGCTGTCGATCCTGGTCAACAACGCCGGCACCAACGACAGCCGCGCGGCGGTGGACTACGAGGATGCGCAGTGGCGGGCGATCGTCGAGCTAAACCTGGCCGCCCCCTTCGAGCTGTGCCGGCTGGCCTATCCGCTGCTGCGGCAGCATGCGCAGTCGAGCATCGTCAACATCGGCTCGGTGTCGGGCCTCAACCATGTGCGCACCGGCGCGCCCTACGGCATGAGCAAGGCCGGCCTGCACCAACTCTCGCGCAACTTGGCCTGCGAGTGGGCCGAGGACGGCATTCGCGTCAACACGGTTGCGCCCTGGTACATCCGCACGCGCCGCACCTCGCCCAAGCTGGCGGACCCGGACTATCTCGATGAAGTCATCGCGCGCACGCCGATGCGGCGGGTGGGCGAGCCGGAGGAGGTCGCAGCGGCGGTGGCCTTCCTGTGCCTGCCGGCGGCGAGCTACGTCACCGGCCAGTGCATCGCGGTGGACGGCGGTTTCAGCGAGTACGGCTTCTGAACCACCCTGCCAGCGCGCAGCGGCCGAGCGGCCGCTGCGCGCCATCTGCAGGCGACCTCAGCGCTTCGGCACCACGTACTCGGCGGTGAACTCGATGCCGTCGGCGGTGAACAGCAGCTGCCCGTCGGCGCGCTCGATCAGGTCCTCGTAGAGCTTGAACATCGCGCTCATGTCGGGCGCGTTCGGATCGGCTTTGGCGGCCTCCTCCATCACGCTGCGCATGACTCCACCGTAGAACTTGCCCTGGTAGCTGAACTGGATCAGCGGCTGCGGGCCGGCGGAGTCCACAGCCAGTGAGGCGCGCAGGCTGTCGCGCTGCGCTTCGCCGATGGCGATGCCCAGCGCCTGGCTGCTGGCCGCCCCAAACAGCTGCAGCTCGACGGGGGAGTCCGGCAGGGTCGGCAGGGCCACGGGCTCGGCGTCGGTTTCGAGGCGGAACTCGGCGAGCTGCGGCACGAAGTTGCGCGCCATCGCCACCAGGCCCTGCGGGTTAGGCGAGCCGATCAGCAGCTTGCCCTCGAAGGTCGGTGTCTCGCCCGAGGAAAAACCGCCGGGCGGCAGCTCGAACTTGCTGAGCAGCATATGGAAGGCGTTGGCGCTGGGGCCGACCGCGTACACGGCCGGGTTCTGCATCGCATCGCCCAGCTCGGAGAAGCTTTCGTTGAGCGGCTGCAGGGCCTCGCAGGTCCAGGGGGCGCTGCGCACGGCGTTGGCCCACTTGCTGGCGAGCGGCGGCAGGGCGTCGGCCTTCAGCGCCATAGAGAAGCTCATCAGCGCACTGGCGGCTTCGGCCAGGCCCGGCGTGGGCGCCAGCACGGTGCGCAGGTCGTCCATCACCGGCTTGGGGGCTTCGATGAGGGCGCGCATGCTGTAGCCACTGGCGTCGAAGCGGGTATAGCCCAGTGCGGTGCGCGGCCACTGTGCGGTCAGCGCACGACCCTCGCTCATGCAGGCCTCGGAGGTCGCATCGGGCGGGGTGATCTTGAGCGCCTTCAGAAACGCCCCCTGGCTGCCGGTCATCGGCTTGGCGAACAGCTCGAACAGGCGCGCATGGTCGAGATAGCCGGAGCCATAGGCGACGTAGCCGAGGCGCTTGTTCAAGTCGGCGAGGGTGCCGGCGTCCAGCAGGTTGTCTTCGGGCAGTTCGAGGCCGAGCAACCGGCGCAGCAGAGCGTCATCGGCGGTGGTGGGGGCGAGGGTGGCGACCAGCTGATTGCCCTGGGTGGCGAACACGAGGCGCAGCGGCCCTTCGTCCGTCTGGAAGCTCCAGTACGACAGCTCATCGACGGTGCCGCGGGTGAGCGCGGCGCCCGCTGCGGTCTCCATGCGGGCGATTCCCTCGGCGAAGCGCGTGGCATCGGCGAGTTCGACGCGCATGACCGGCACCAGATCGATGCCGTAGAACGCGCTCAGCGGCGTCAGCGTGAGGCCCCAGGCATCAGCCAGCTGGGCCAGGTCGGCTTTGCCCTCAAGCTCGGCGCGCAGGCCGCGCAGCAACGGCAGGCCTTCGGCTTCCTCAGCCGCTTTGCCTTCGAGCTCGGTGATGGCCTGATCGAGCAGGTCGCGGTACATCGGCAGCAGGGTGTTGCTCAGGCGGAGCCACTCGTCAGCGACCGCTTGCGGGATCGGCTCAATCGCGCCCATCACATAGGGCGTATCGGCGGGCACGTAGGCGAGCGGCGGCAGCGGGCCGTCGTCCTTGCCGCAGGCAGCGAGCAGCAGGGCGGCGAGGGTGGCGGGCAGGACGGCGATACGCAGCTTCATGGCGGAAATCCTTCGAGTGAAAACAGCGTGGATGGTAGCAAGCCTTGCAATTCGCCCGGCCCGCGTCCAAGGCTGTCCGGGCCAGCCAGACTGACGGCGCCTGACCCTCGATACCGCCATGCGTGACATCGATCTTTCGTCCGAACCCCTGCCCGGGGGGCTGCAGGACGCCTTGCGCGGCGCGCAGCGCCCGCTACTGCTGACCGGCGCCGGCATGTCGGCGGAGAGCGGCATCGCCACCTTTCGCGGCGACGAGGACAGCCTGTGGCCGCGCTTCGACCCGATGCGGCTGGCGACGCCCGAAGCCTTCGATGCGGATCCGCCGCTGGTCTGGGCCTGGTACCGCTGGCGGATGGCGAAGATCGCGCTGGCGCGTCCGCACGCCGGCCACCGCGCGCTGGCCGCCCTCGCTCAGCTCAAGCCTGGCCTGGTGCTGGCGACGCAGAACGTCGATGACCTGCACGAGCGCGCCGGCAGCACCGGGGTGCTGCACCTGCACGGGCGCATTGCCGCCACCCGCTGCCGCGACTGCGATGCCGATCAGCCCATCGCCATTGATCCCGCCTGGGCGGATTCGCCCGTGCTGCGCGCGGCACCGCCATCCTGCAGCGTCTGCGGCGGGCCCTTGCGACCTGGCGTGGTCTGGTTCGGCGAGTCGCTGCCGGCGGACGAATTCACCGCCGCCGGACGCGCGGCGCGGGCGGCCGATCTGGTGCTGGTGGTCGGTACGTCGGGCCTCGTGCATCCCGCGGCCGGGCTGCCTGACATCGCGCCCGCGATCTGCCCGCGCTACGAGATCAATCCTCAGCCCTCGGCGCTGAGTGCGCGGATGGACGGCGTGTGGCGCGCGACCGCAGCGCAGGCCTTGCCGCAACTCCTCGTGGCCTTGGAAGTGAGCCAAAGCCGCGACCCCGGGCGCAGGGCGCCCTGCATCTCCGCACGAGTCAAGACACGCCACACCCCTGGGACGGAAGGGTATGCAGATCGGTTGAGTCTCTCGCATGGCCCCGCGCCGCTCAGCGCCGACGCATCGCGGCCCTTGATCGCTGCGGTGGGTCAAGACCCACCCTATACCTGACCCGCAGTCACGACCCACCCTGCACCTGGCCCGCAGCCGTAACCCAACCTACATCTGGCCCTCAGCCATAGGGTGGGTCTTGACCCACCAAAGCCCTGCTCTCGCCTCAACCGCGCTCCGGGCGAGGGGTGTGGCTCTGGCGGGTCCAAATCCGCCCCTTGGCGCCGGGGCGTCAAGGCCCACCGCTATGCAATGGCGTTCAGCCGGCGGCGTAACGGCGCCGCCTCGACGTGCCCGGCCTGCTTGCTAGCGGTTGGTCAGCTGGATCTCGATGCGGCGGTTGCGGGCCAGGGCTTCTTCGCTGGTGCCGGGGTCGAGCGGGTGGTGCTCGCCGAATCCGTTCGCCGCCAGCCGCTGCGGCGGGATGCCCGCCTGGGTGAGGAACTTGACGATGGCGATGGCGCGCGCCGAGGACAGCTCCCAGTTGGACGGAAAGCGTCCGGTGCTGATCGGGCGCTTATCCGTATGGCCGTCGATGCGCAGCACCCAGTCGACGTCGCCGGGGATCTGCGCGCTGACCTCCTTGAGGGTGCTGGCCAGCTGCTGCAGCTGCTGGATGCCGGCCGGATTGAGTTCGTCCGAGCCGCTCGGGAACAGCAGCTCCGAGGGCACTACGAAGCGGTCGCCCACGACCTGGATATCGGCACGGTTACCCAGCGCGGTGCGCAGCTTGCCGAAGAACTCGGAGCGGTAGCGGGTGAGCTCGTTGATACGGTCGGCCAGCGCCAGATTCAAGCGCGCGCCCAGCTCTTCGATCTGCAGATCCTTCTGCCGGCCTGCGCCCTCCGCCGTAGCCAGCGCGGCTTCGACTCGCGCCAGCTGCTCGCGCAGGGCCAGCAGCTGGCGATTCAGCAGCTCGGCCTGGGCGGCGGCTTTGGCCGACAGATCGGTCTGCACGACCAGCTTCTCCTGGTTCTCCTCCAGCGCCGCCAAGCGCGAGGCAAGCTCCGCCTCAAGCTGGCGCTTCAACTCCGCGAGTGCGTTGACGTCGGCCGTCAGCCGCGCGCGCTCGGACTCGCTGTCGGTGAGCTGGGTGCGGGTGCTGTCGAGGTCGAGCTGCAGCTGCGCGCGGGCTTGCTCGCTGGTCGACAGGCTGGCGGTGAGGTCACCGACCTGGGTCAGGGCCTGTTCCTTGGCGCTGCGCTCCATCGACAGGGTCTCGGCCAGGGCCGCAAGCTCCCGGTTCAGCGCATCCAGCGCGCGGTCGCGGCCGGACAGGGCGTCGGACAGCGCGAACTGGCCGATCGCGAACACCAGCAGCAGGAATACCAGCACCATCAGCAGGGACGACAGGGCATCGACGAAGCCCGGCCAGAAGTCGACGCCGCGACGGCGGCGCGCGGCGAGCGTGCTCACGGCGCGCTCCGGCGCGCCTCGCTGGCGGCCGCGATCGTGCGGCCGAGCAGGCGGAACTCCGAGCGCAGATCCTCGCTGAGCGTGTTGCCCTGGCCCAAGGCCTTGAGCGCCCCGCGCAGTTCGACCTGGGTTTCGGCGAGCCGGGCCAGCTGGGTCGAGAGTTCGGCCATCTGCTCAGCGGCACCGCGGCGCTCGCGTTCGCCCTCGACCATCGCCCGCTGCATTCGCTCCAGCCCATCCGCGGTCTGCTCCAGCAGGGCCTGCACGTAGGCCGGTACGCTGGCTTCACCGTCGCCACTGCCGATGCCGCCCGCCGACAGCCGGGTCATGCCGGACAGCCACTCCTCCACCTCGTTGTAAAAGCGGTTGGCGGCGCGGGCGGTGAGCAGGTCGGTGAGTCCCAGCACCAGCGAGCCGGCAAGCCCGAACAGCGAAGTCGAGAAGCTGGTGGCCATGCCGCCCAGCGGCTCCTGCAGCCGGGACTTCAGCTGCTCGAACATCTGCGCGGCATCGGTGCCCGCCGACAGGCCGGCGATGATCTCGCTGACCGAGCCGATGGTGATCAAGAGACCCCAGAAGGTGCCGAGCAGGCCGAGGAAGATCAGCAGGCCGATCAGATAGCGCGACAGATCGCGCTGCTCTTCGAGCCGCAGATAGACGCTGTCGAGGATCGTGCGGGTGGAGGCCGTGGACAGGCTCTGCGGCTTGACGCCCTTGCCGAGCATCTTGGCCATCGGCGCCAGCAGCACCGGCTGGCCGCTCGGGGCGTGCTCAGGGTTCGCGCGGCGGAAGCCTTCGATCCAGCGGACTTCACGCTGCAGGCGCAGCACCTGGGTCAGGTTAGCCGCGAGGCCGACCGCGAACACGGCGAGGATGACGCCGTTGAACACCGGCGTGGCGGCAAAGGCGGCCGCCAGCGGCGTGGCCAAGGCGACCGCGACAGCGACCAGCAGGATCAGGACTCCGAGGATCCAGGCGAGCACGCGGATCGGTTGGCTCATGGGGCGTTCCAGAACGAGTGGGGAGGGGGCGCAGCGGCGCGCCGCCAAGCATGACTGCCCGCGTCGACGCTTTGTTCCCCCGCAGCTGAACGGCGATGCGCGACGTATCGCCGCGGCAAGAACCTTGCACGGCTCCCGGCGTTCGCTCCTGACCGCCCGACAGAATGCCGGCGCGGGACGGCGGGGTTGATGAGTCGCAGCAGCGGTGGCGGGTAGGGGTGTGGATCCCGTCGGCATTGCTAGAATCGGCCGCACCGCTGTCCCGGGCCACGCCCGACCCTACGGACCCCGCCCATGTCCTCGGCCCTTCCCGCCTCCCATGTCAGCCCCGCGGCCTCCGCCGCCCAGGCGCATGCGCACGCCTGGGTCGAGCGTTTCGGTCAGCTGCTGATGGGTCAGTGGCAGCCCAGCGAAGTGCTGGGTCTGCATGAGCAGTTGGACGAGTTGGTGCACGAGGCCGATCTGGCCGGAGCTGGCGATGTGGTGGAGCACGCGATCGCGCTGTCCGCCTATCTCTGCTCGTTCGCGGAAGAGGCGCGTCATCCGGACGCGAACCAGCGCCTGCGTCTGCGTCGTCTCTGCGAGGACCTCGCGCCTGAGGTGCATCTGGACTTGCTGCCGACCGTGGTGGCGACCAGCGCTCAGCAGCCTGCCCGTACGCTCCTGCTGGTCAGCCAGGATCTTGCCCTCGGTGAGGCGCTGTCGCGCAGGCTGCGTGACACGGGTATCGATGTGCAGGCCCGTCCCGATGTCGAAGCGGCGATCGCCCAGCCGATCGAGGCGGGGCTCGATGCCGTGCTGATCGACGCCACCGAACTTCCCGAATTCGCCCGCCGCGCGCGCGCCTTCAGCCATGCCTACCGCAGCGAGGACCGCCGGCTTGCCCTGCTGGTGCTGACCCGCAGCGCCGACCCCGCGGAGCGCATGTTCGCCCTGCGGGCCGGTGCGGATGAAGTCATCCGCCACGCCGACGGCGTCGAGGCTCTGGCCACGCGCGTGCTGGAAGCCGTGCAGCCCGGCCAGGCCAAGCCCTTCCGGGTGTTGATCGTCGACGACGACCGCAGCCAGATTCTGTTCTGCGAGGCGGTGCTGCGCAGCCAGAACGTGCAGACCCGCGCCTGCATGGACCCCGAGCTGGCCGTCGATGCGGTGCGCGAGTTCCAGCCCGAGGTGGTGTTGCTCGACCTCTATATGCCGGGCATCGACGGTATCGAAATCGCCTCGCGCATTCGCGCCCTGCCAGGCAGCGAGCTGCTCTCGATCGTGTTCCTCTCCGGCGACCACGAGCAGGACGTGCGTTTCGATGTGCTCGCGGCGGGTGGCGATGACTTCTTCACCAAGCCCATCCAGCCGCGGCATCTGGTCACCGGTGTGATCAGCCGAGCCCGCCGCGCGCGCGCGCTGGCGCGGCGCATCGCCGAGAGCTGAATCCGGCCGCGGCGCTCCCGGCCCGGCAACAGCCGCCAGCGACCTTTCCGGATGCCCGGGCGCTGCCTGGCGGCTTGATTTCTGAACGTTTCCCCACTGCGATCCCCCTCACGGCGGCGCTCATGACTTGTGGCCTATCGCGCTCTTGCTTTGGTGTTGTAGTATACCAGCACACCACAGCACGGAGACACCACCATGATCAGCCCGGACCCCCGCATGAACTCGCGCACGCCGGCTGTCACGGCCCCCCTGCCGACCCGTCCGCTGCCCGCACAGGACGACGGCCACGAGCGCTACCGCGAGCGCGACTTCGGCGTCGGCTACGGCCGCAGCAGCGGCTACGCCCAGGCGCGCCGCTACGCGCCTGGCCTGCGTGCCACTTCGTTCAGCGTGCGCTGACGCGTTCCAACAGACCTGAGTCGGCGGGGCCGGAGGCCTCGCCCGCCCGACGGCAGCGCCGCCGGGAATCCGGAGAACGACGCCAGGACGGTGTCGGTCCCGGGGGCCATGGAGGGCCCACCCGCGCAGGGACCGCGCGGGGCGGGGGCGCCGATGGGCGTTTGGTTCGCTGGGTGCCCCGCTCGATGCAACGACACAAAGGGACCGGGGCCCGCGCAAGCGGGCCTTTCCTTGTGCAATCATTTCGACGATTCCAGAACCGTAGAAATATGGACACCCCCATCGCACTCGACTGCCTGCGCGCCTTGGCCCAGGAACACCGCCTCGCCGCATTCCGCGCACTGGTGCAGGCCGGGCCGACCGGGCTCTGCGTGGGTGAGCTGAGGCAAGCGCTCGACATTCCCGGCCCCACGCTGAGCTCGCACCTCAACCAGCTGCGCGCCGCCGGTCTCGTGAAGGACCACCGCGACGGGCGACACATCCAGCTGGCCGCCGACTTCCAGCGCATGAACGCGCTGCTCGCCTACCTCACCGAGAACTGCTGCGCCGGCGCCCCCTGCGCGCCCGCGTCCGTCTGCACACCCGCCATCGAGGAGCCCGCACGATGACTGCTGAACTCGTCCGCGTCCTGTTCGTCTGCGTCGAGAACGCCAACCGCAGCCAGATGGCCGAAGCCTTCGCCCGCCTCCACGGAGGTGCCCAGGTTGAGGCGCACAGCGCTGGCTCACGGCCTTCAGGCGTGATCAATCCGAAAGCAGTGCGCTTCATGGCGGAACTGGACTACGACCTCACGGCGCACGGCTCGAAGTCGCTGGACGAGATCGCCGGCATCGACTTCGATGCAGTCATCACGATGGGCTGCGGCGACTCCTGCCCGTGGGTGCCGGCCAAACGTCGCGAGGATTGGGCGCTGCCTGACCCCAAGCACATGGACGAAGAGGCCTACCGCGCCGTGCGCGACGACATCTCCAAGCGGGTGCGGGGCCTGCTGAGCGCACTGGGCGTGCGCGCATGAGTACCGCCGTGCGCGAACTCGAATCGAAGCGGCCCGGACTCGATCTGTTTGGCCGCTACCTCACGCTGTGGGTGGCGCTGTGCATCGTCGCAGGCATCGGTCTTGGCGAACTGTTCCCGTCCGCGTTCGTGGCGCTGGCGGCGATGGAAGTGGAGCACGTCAACCTGCCGGTGGCCCTGCTGATCTGGCTGATGATCATCCCGATGCTCATGAAGATCGATTTCGCGCGTATGCGCGAGGTCGGCCAGCAGGCGCGGGCGATCGGCGTGACGCTCGCGGTGAACTGGCTGATCAAGCCCTTCACGATGGCGGCGCTCGGCGCTCTGTTCATCTACGGCCTGTTCGCGGATTGGCTGCCTGCCGATCAACACGACAGCTACGTCGCCGGGTTGATCCTGCTGGGCGCCGCGCCTTGCACCGCGATGGTGTTCGTATGGTCCAACCTCGTCGACGGCGAGCCCAACTTCACACTGAGCCAGGTCGCGCTCAACGACGCGGTGATGGTGTTCGCCTTCGCGCCCATCGTTGCCCTGCTGCTGGGCGTGTCGGCGATCAGCGTGCCCTGGGCGACCCTGCTGCTGTCGGTCGGCCTCTACATCCTGGTGCCCCTCGTCATCGCGCAAGCCTTGCGCGCCTGGCTGCTCGCGCGCGATGCCGAAGCCTTCGAGCGCGTGCTCGCGAAGCTCGGGCCCGCTTCCATGCTCGCCCTGCTGTTGACCCTGGTGCTCCTGTTCGGATTCCAGGGGCCGCAGATCCTCGCCCAGCCCCTGATCATCCTGCTGCTGGCGGTGCCGATCGTCATCCAGGCCTATCTGATTGCCGCGATTGCGCTCGGACTGAACCAATGGTTGAAGGTGCCGCACTGTGTGGCGGGTCCTTCCGCGCTGATCGGCACCAGCAACTTCTTCGAGCTGGCGGTGGCGGTAGCGATCAGCCTGTTCGGACTGAGCTCGGGCGCGGCGCTGGCCACGGTCGTCGGCGTGCTCGTCGAAGTGCCCGTGATGCTGTCGCTGGTCGCATGGATCCGTCGCCGCGCCCCGGCGGGCGTTTCCGCCTGAGCCAAAGCACAGCGGGCACGACTGCACCCGCGTGGTGCGCTATGGCCAAGTGCTGCACCATTTCTGTGCGGCGGGTGTTCGGAGCGACAGGAATATGCAGACGAATCAGTGCCTTGAAGCTCTGTCGCAGCTGGCACGATGATTGCTGCAACTGCAGCAGTCCCCACCACCCGCGGAGCGTTTCATGTCGTTCGAACAGGTTCAGAAGCTGGCCCAGGACAACGAGATCGAGTGGATCGATCTGCGATTCACCGACGTCCGCGGTGTCCAGCACCACGTCACCTTCCCGGCCCGCGTGCTCGAACCCAGCCTGTTCGAGGACGGCAAGATGTTCGACGGAAGCTCCATCGCGGGCTGGCGCGGCATCAACGAGTCCGACATGGTGCTGCTGCCGGACGCGAGCACGGCCTTCATCGATCCCTTCACCGCCGATCCGACCCTGGTGCTGATCTGCGACATTCTCGACCCCAAGACCATGCAGGGCTACACCCGCGACCCGCGCGGCGTGGCCAAGCGCGCCGAGGCCTATCTGAAGTCGACCGGCATCGCCGACACCGCGTTCTTCGGCCCCGAGCCCGAGTTCTTCATCTTCGATTCCGTCCGCTACAAGAACGAGATGAGCGGCGCCTCTTTCGAGGTCGACTCCGAAGAAGCGCCTTGGAACACCAACCGCAAGTACGAAGGCGGCAACAGCGGCCACCGTCCGACCGTCAAGGGCGGCTACTTCCCGGTGGCGCCGGTGGATTCGCTGCACGACATCCGCGCCGAGATGTGCCGCCTGCTGGAGCAGATCGGCATCGAGATCGAAGTGCACCACCATGAGGTGGCCGGCCCCGGTCAGTGTGAGATCGGCGCGAAGTTCAATACCCTCGTCAAGAAGGCCGACGAGCTGACGATGCTGAAGTACGTGGTCAAGAACGTTGCCCATCGCAACGGCAAGACCGCCACCTTCATGCCCAAGCCGATCGTCGGTGACAACGGCAGCGGCATGCACGTGCACCAGTCGCTGGCCAAGGGCGGCACCAACCTGTTCAGCGGCGACGGCTACGCCGGCCTCTCGCAGCTGGCGCTGTGGTACATCGGCGGCGTCTTCAAGCACGCGCGCGCCATCAACGCCTTCGCCAACTCCACCACCAACAGCTACAAGCGTCTGGTGCCGGGCTTCGAAGCGCCGGTGATGCTCGCCTACTCCGCCAGCAACCGTTCGGCCAGCTGCCGCATCCCCTTCGTCAGCAACCCTAAGGCGCGCCGCATCGAAATGCGCTTCCCCGACCCGATGAACTCGGGCTACCTGACCTTCACCGCGCTGATGATGGCGGGCATCGACGGCATCCTGAACAAGATCGACCCGGGCGCACCCAGCGACAAGGACCTCTACGACCTGCCGCCGGAAGAAGAGAAGAACTTCCCGACCGTCTGCCACAGCCTGGACCAGGCGCTGGATGCCCTCGACAAGGATCGCGAGTTCCTGAAGGCCGGTGGCGTCATGACCGACGACTTCATCGACGGCTACATCGCGCTGAAGATGCAGGAAGTGACCAAGTTCCGCGCCGCCACGCATCCGCTGGAATACCAGCTGTACTACAGCCTGTAACTGGCCGGACGCCAGCACCCTCATCGGAGACAAAGCACACGGGGCCTGCGCAAGCAGGCCCCGTGTGCTTTTGCACCTGAACGTGCTCCGCGCATCGCGTCCGAAAGATGAGCATCGGTTCCCGCGACATGACGATGGGGGGCTTTCAATACGCGCTGGCCGCCCGCCTCGATTGATCCGGTGCCTGCTCCGAGTTGCGGGCTTGGCGCGCAGGATTCCGCGGATGCGAATGGCTGCTGCCGGCTGCCAAGCTTGGACAGCGCCCAGTCAGCGCTTGCATCCTGCGACCAAAGACCGCCCATGCTTGCCGGTGTGCGCGCGTTTTCGGCGCGCGATCGATCGCGGGATCACCGAGCACCCTGGTCGCAGGCGCAGCCTGATCGGGGCGAGCGGCGCGATACCGAAGGAGCTCGAGGCGCGTCGGTATCGTCCTCCGCGACCCAGGCTCGGTCTTCCTGACTCAGGTCGGCACCCTCGGTGCGCGCTACTGCGTCAACCGCGCTCAGGCGCTGGCCAGCGCCGCCACCCCCAGACTGCGCGCGATCGACTTGGCGGCCTCGCGGCCTTCGTACA
Organism: Lysobacterales bacterium; assembly: GCA_014946745.1. Lineage (NCBI taxonomy): Bacteria > Pseudomonadati > Pseudomonadota > Gammaproteobacteria > Lysobacterales > Lysobacterales bacterium. Next base: position 233,850 of record JADCRD010000003.1, read on the forward strand.
CCGCCGTCACCACCAGATCCGCGCCGCGCACCATGTCGCCGCCGGCGAAGATCTTGGCGTTGGCGGTCTGGAAGGGCAGGGCGCCGCCTTCTGCCACGCGCACGCGGCCGTTGGTCTGCAGGCTGACGCCGTGCTTGCCCAGCCACTCGGGCGGGCTCGGCGTGAAGCCGAAGGCCACCATCACCTGATCGGCCGCCAGCTCGCGCTCGCTGCCCGCGATTTCCTCGAACTGGCGGCGACCCTTGGCATCGGGCGGGCCGAGACGCGTCTCAACCACCTGCACCGCGCGCACTCGATTCTCGTCGTCGCCAAGAATCGCCTTGGGCTGCAGGCGGAACAGGAAGTTGACGCCTTCCTCCTTGGCTTTGCCCACCTCGCGGCGACTGCCGGGCATGTCGTCCTCGTCGCGGCGGTAAACGCAGGAGACCGTCGCCGCGCCCTGGCGGATCGCCGTGCGGTTGCAGTCCATGGCGGTGTCGCCGCCGCCGAGCACGACGACGTGCTTGCCCCACAGGCGCGGCGGTTCGGGATCAATGCCCAGCGCATACCGGCCATTGCTGATCAGATAGGGCAGGGCGGGCACGACTCCGTCGAGGTCCAGCCCCGGCAGGCCGCCGTCGACGGCGGTGTAGGTGCCAAGGCCGAGGAAGACCGCGTCGAATTCATTCACCAGCTGATCGAAGCTGACATCGCGGCCGACGTCCACGCCCAGCCGGAACTCGATGCCCATGCCCTCCAGCACCTGCCGGCGGGTGCGCACGACTTCCTTGTCCAGCTTGAAGGGCGGGATGCCGAAGCTCAGCAGGCCGCCGATCTCGGGGTGGCGATCGAACACCACGGCGGCGATGCCCTGCCGCGCCAGCACGTCGGCGCAGGCGAGGCCCGCGGGGCCCGCACCAATCACGGCGACGCGCTTGCCTGAAGGCACCACGCCCGACAGATCCGGGCGCCAGCCCTGGGCGAGCGCGGTGTCGGTGATGTACTTCTCGATGCTGCCGATGGTGACCGCACCGAAGTCCTCATTCAGCGTGCAGGCGCCTTCGCAGAGGCGGTCCTGCGGGCAGACGCGGCCACAGATCTCGGGCAGCGGGTTGGTCGAGTGCGAAAGCTCGGCGGCCTCGAACAGCCGGCCCTCGCGGATCAGCTCCAGCCAGTTCGGAATGTAGTTGTGGACCGGACACTTCCACTCGCAATAGGGGTTGCCGCAGTCGAGGCAGCGCGCGGCCTGGTCGGCGGCGTCGCTGGCTTCGTACTGGCCGTAGATTTCGCGACCGTCGAGGATGCGCAGCTTGACCGGCACTTCGACCGGCATGCGCCGGCCCGAACTCAGGAAATGCATGGGATCGCGCTTCATCACGCCGCCCTCCGCAGTGCGTTGATGAGCGAATCGAGACCCGCCGCCTTGGGCTTGACCAGCCAGAAGCGCGGCAAAAAGCCGCGGAAGTCATCGAGGATTTCGCCCGCCAGCGTGCTGCCGGTGAGCACGCGGTGGCGCTCGATCAGGCCGCGCAGATGCTGCAAATGTGCCTCCAGACCTTCCAGGGTGATGCGGTTCAAGTCGATCAGCTCGTGGTTGTAGCGGTCGACGAAGCTGCGGTCGAGGTCGAGCACGTAGGCGAAGCCGCCGGTCATGCCCGCGCCGAAGTTCAGACCCGTGCTGCCCAGCACCGCGACGACGCCGCCGGTCATGTACTCGCAGCAGTGGTCGCCCGCGCCCTCCACCACCGCGGTGGCGCCGGAGTTGCGCACGGCGAAGCGCTGCCCTGCTGTTCCGGCCGCGAACAGATCGCCGCCGGTCGCGCCGTACAGGCAGGTGTTGCCTAGGATGGCCGACTTGCGCGCCACGTAGCGCGCATCGTCCGGCGGCCGCACCGTGATCAGGCCGCCGGCCATGCCCTTGCCGACGTAGTCGTTGGCCTCGCCGGTCAGGTGCAGCTCCAGGCCCCCCGCGTTGAAGGCGCCGAAGCTCTGGCCAACGCTGCCGGAGAGATCCAGTCGAACCGGTTTGGCCGCCATCGCGGTATTGCCGTGACGGCGCGCGATGATTCCCGACAGCGCGGTGCCGACCGAGCGATGCACGTTGCGCACCGGATAGCTGAAGCGGCCGCCCCGGCCCGCTTCGATGGCCGGGCCGACCTCGGCCAGGAGACGCGCGTGGAAGTCATCGGGCTCTTTGGTCGGACGCCCCGGCGCGCAGGCGGCCGCGGGCGGACTCGGCGGCGGCGCCAGGATCGGCCGCAGATCGATGCGCTGGCGGCGGGCGTCGACGTGCGCGCGTGGACGCAGCAGCTCGCTGCGGCCGGTCAGCTCCTTGAGCGTGCGGATGCCGAGCTGCGCCATGTAGCCGCGCAGCTCTTCGACCACGCCAATGAAGTAGGCCATCACCTGCTCCGGCATGCCCTTGAAGTGCTTGGCGCGCAGCACGTGGTGCTGGGTGGCCACGCCGGTGGCGCAGTTGTTCAAGTGACAGATGCGCAGGTACTTGCAGCCCAGCGCGATCATCGGTGCGGTGCCGAAGCCGAAGCTGTCGGCGCCCAGCAGCGCCGCCTTCAGCACATCGAGGCCGGTCTTCAGGCCGCCGTCGGTCTGCAGGATGATGCGATCGCGCAGCCCGTTCGCACGCAGCGCATGATGCGCTTCGGTCAGGCCCAGCTCCCAGGGGCCGCCGGCGTACTTGATCGAGGTCAGTGGGCTGGCGCCGGTACCGCCGTCGTAGCCGCTAACGGTGATCAGATCGGCGCCTGCCTTGGCCACGCCCGCGGCGATTGTGCCGACGCCGGCATGGCTGACCAGCTTCACCGACACCAGCGCGGTCGGGTTGATCTGCTTCAGGTCGTAGATCAGCTGCGCCAGGTCTTCGATCGAGTAGATGTCGTGGTGCGGCGGCGGGCTGATCAGGCCGATGCCCGGCTTGGCATAGCGCAGGCGCGCGATCAGATCGTTGACCTTGTGGCCGGGCAGCTGGCCGCCCTCGCCGGGCTTCGCACCCTGCGCCACCTTGATCTGCAGCACCTCGGCATTGACCAGGTACTCGGGGGTGACGCCGAAGCGGCCGGAGGCGACCTGCTTGATGCGCGAGGTTTTCTCGGTGCCGTAGCGGGCGGGGTCCTCGCCGCCCTCGCCCGAGTTGCTGCGCCCGCCCAGGCGGTTCATCGCGATCGCCAGCGCTTCATGCGCCTCTGGCGAAAGCGCGCCTAGGCTCATGCCGGCCGAGTCGAAGGACTTGAACATCGCCGAGGCCGGCTCGACCTCGTCCAGCGGAATCGGCGTGGCGTGCTCGAAATCGGGCTCCAGCAGATCGCGCAGCATGGAGGGCTCGCGATCGTTCACCAGCTTCGCGTACTTGAGCCAGTCCGCGTGCTCGCCGGTGAGCGTGGCGACCTGCAGGGCGCCGACCACGTCGGGATTGAACGCGTGGTACTCGCCGCCGTGGATGTACTTGAACAGGCCGCCGGCCTCCACGCCGAAGCCGGTGTTCCAGGCGCGCTCGGCCAGCTGCTGCTGGTCGGCTTCGATGTCGGCGAAGCCTGGGCCGCCCACGCGGCTGGGCGTGCCGGCGAAGCAGCGCTCCACCACCTCGTGGGCGAGGCCGACGATCTCGAACAGGGCGGCGCCGCGGTAGCTCGCCACCGTGCTGATGCCCATCTTCGAGAGGATCTTGAGCAGGCCGTTGCGGATGCCGCGGCGGTAGCTGCGGCCCAGCTCGCGGTGCTGGGCCAGACGCGATTGGGAATCGCCGCTGCGGGCGAGGTCGAAGATGGTCTGGTAGGCGAGGTAGGGGTAGACGGCCGTCGCGCCATAGCCGATCAGGCAGGCGAAGTGGTGCGGGTCGCGCGCGGTGGCGGTCTCAATCAGCAGGTTGCAGTCCGAGCGCAGGCCGCAGGCGACCAGGTGCTGATGCACCGCGCCCACCGCCAGCAGCGCATGGATGGGCAGATGCCCCTCGCGGATCGCGCGGTCGGACAGCACCACCAGCAGCTTGCCCTTGCGCACGGCGTCCTCGGCGATGCGGCAGCAGCGCGCCAGAGCGGCGTCGAGGCCCTCGGACTCGGCGTAGTTCAGATCGATGACGACCGAGCCGACGCCTTCCTCGCGCAGCGCGAGGATCTGCAGATACTTGCGCTGGCTGAGGATCGGCGAATTGATCATCACCTGCCGCGCGTAGGCCGGGTTCAGCTCGAACAGGTTGCTCTCGCGTGCGATCTGCGTGTGCAGGCTCATCACCAGCTTTTCGCGATAGCTGTCGATGGGCGGGTTGGTGACCTGGGCGAAAGCCTGCCGGAAGGCGTCGTAGAGCGAGCGCACGCGGGTCGACAGCAGCGGCAGCGGGGTGTCGTCGCCCATCGAGCCGATCGCTTCGGCCTCGGTTTCGGCCAGCACCTTGAGCACGGTATCGCGCTCCTCGGCCGAGAGATTGAACATCTTCTGGTGGCGCAGCAGCTCTTCGCGCGGCATCGGCTCGGCGGCAAGGCTGGGGTCGATCAGATCCGTTTCGAGATAGCGCACGCCCTGCTTCAGCCAGCGCTTGAAGGGCGCGCGCTCGCGGTTGATCTGGTCGATACGCGCGGTGTCGAGGAACTCGCCGCGGTGCAGGTCCACCGCCAGCATCTCGCCCGGCCCCAAGCGCCCCTTGGCGACGATGTCGCGGGCCGGCCAGTCGACCACGCCGGCCTCGGAGGCGACCACCAGCATGCGGTCCTTGGACAGCGCCCAGCGCGCCGGGCGCAGGCCGTTGCGATCGAGCGCGCAGGCGGCGTAGCGGCTGTCGGCGACGACGATGCCGGCCGGGCCGTCCCAGGGCTCCATGTGCAGGGCGAAGTATTCGTAGAAGGCGCGCAGGTCCGGGTCCATGCCGTCGACGTTCTGCCAGGCCGGCGGGATCAGAATCCGCATGGCCTGCAGCAGGTCCATGCCGCCGGTCAGCAGCACTTCCAGCATGTTGTCCAGGCTCGCCGAGTCCGAGCTGTCCTGGCTGACCAGCGGCTTGAACTCGCGGAAATCGACGAAGGGCGAGCGCATGCGCGCGCCGCGGGCGCGTGCCCAGAAGCGGTTGCCGCGGATGGTGTTGATCTCGCCGTTGTGGGCGAGGAAGCGGAAGGGCTGGGCCAGCGCCCAGCGCGGCATGGTGTTGGTGGAGAAGCGCTGGTGGAACACCACCGCCGAGCTGGCGAGACGCGGATGCGAGAGGTCGGGATAGAACTCGCGCAGACGCTCGGGCATCACCATGCCCTTGTAGCCGAGGCTGTGCTCGGCCAGGGTCACCACGTGGAAATCGCTGACATCGACCAGCGCCATCTCGGCGCGCCGGCGCGCCGTGTACAGCCCGCGCTGGAAACCGGCGGCGTCCTCGCCGCGATCGGCGTTGACGAATACCTGCTCGATCCGCGGCAGGCGTTCTCTGGCGAGCGGGCCTGCGGCCTGCGGGTTCACCGGCACCTGCCGCCAGCCGGCGATGCGCGAACCGACTTTCTCCAGCTGCGCCTGCAGCTCGGCGCGGCAGCGCGCGGCGAGCGTTTCGTCGATGGGCAGGAACACCAGACCCGCGGTGGCCAGCGGCGCCAGCGAGAAGCCGTGGTCTTCGGCCAACGCGCGGATGAAGGCCTCGGGACGGCGAATCAGCAGGCCGCAGCCGTCGCCGGATTCACCGTCCGCCGCTACGGCGCCACGGTGGGTCATGCGCGACAGCGCGCTCAGGCCGAGATCGACGATCTCGCGACTCGGCGCATCGTCGAGATGCGCGATCAGGCCGAAGCCGCAGCCGTCGTGTTCCAGCCGTGGGTCGAACAGACCCTGCGGCGCCTGATGCTCGATTCCGCTCATACGCTTGCTGCCCCCGGGGGATGGTGCTGGCGCGGTCCACGGCGCCCACCACGGGCCGCCGGACCCCCACACAATCACACCCTTGTGCGACGCGTCAAACTACCAAGGGGCATATTCCGGCCGGCCATGTGCGGGCGCTCGCGCCTCGCCTCGCCGGCACTGCACAGGCTGGCGTCAAGCGCGCTGCGGCAAGGCCTTCAACAGCTGCGCCACGGCCCTGCCGCGGTGGCTGATGCGGTGCTTGTGCGCGGGCTCGAGTTCGGCCGCGGCGAGGCCCGAGTCCGGGTCGAGGAAGACCGGGTCGTAGCCGAAGCCGCCGCTGCCGCGCGGGGCGTGCAGGATGTGGCCGTGCCAGCGGCCTTCGGCGATCAGTGGGGCGGGGTCGAGCGGATGGCGGATCAGCGCGATCACGCTGATGAAAAACGCGCTGCGTTGACTGTCGTCGCGGTCTGCCAGCTCAGCGAGCAGCTTGGCGATGTTGGCGGGGTGGTCGCCGTGCGCTCCGGCATAGCGCGCGGAGTACAGGCCGGGCGCGCCGCCGAGCGCATCGACGCAGAGGCCGGAATCGTCGGCCAGCGCGGGCAGGCCCGAGCGCTCGCTCGCATGCCGCGCTTTCAGCAGGGCGTTCTCGACAAAGCTGAGTCCCGTCTCTTCAGGGTCGGGGATGCCAAGCTCGCCCTGCGCGATCAGCTCTAAACCCTGCGGCGCGAGGATCTCGCGGAACTCGCGCAGCTTGCCGGCGTTGCCGCTGGCCAGAACGAGCCTGGGCATGGGCCTCAGGCCGCGTCGAGCGCAGCGCGCTGGAAGCCGATCAGGCCTTCGATGCCGACTGCCGCCAGATCGAGCAGGCCATCGAGCTCCGAGCGGCGGAAGGCATGGCCCTCGGCCGTGCCCTGCACTTCGATGAAGCCGCCGCCGTCGTTCATCACCACGTTCATGTCGGTATCGCAGTCGCTGTCCTCGGCGTAGTCGAGGTCCAGCACCGGCGCGCCGCGATAGACGCCGACAGAGACCGCGGCGATGGCACCGTGGATCGGGCTGCGCGTGATCTCGCCGCGCTTCTCCAGCCGGCGACAGGCCAGAGAGAGCGCGACATAGGCCCCGGTAATCGCCGCGCAGCGGGTGCCGCCATCGGCCTGAAGCACGTCGCAGTCCAGGGTGATGGTGCGCTCGCCCAGCGCCGCGCGATCAACGCAGGCGCGCAGGCTGCGGCCGATCAGGCGCTGGATCTCATGGGTGCGGCCGCCGATCCTTCCGGCGCTGGCTTCGCGCTGGGTGCGCTCCTTGGTGGCGCGCGGCAGCATCGAGTACTCGGCCGTGACCCAGCCTTCGCCCTTGCCGCGCAGGAAGCCCGGCACCCGGTTCTCGACCGTGGCGTTGCAGAGCACGCGGGTGTCGCCGACGCTGATCAGCACCGAGCCCTCGGCGTGCCGGGTGAAGCCGGTTTCGATGCGGATGTCGCGGAGGGCGTCGAAACGGCGGCCGGAGGGCCGGACAACATCGCTCATGGGGGCGGCTTCTTAACGGCGGCCGCGCAGTTTACCATCGCCCTCCCCGCGCCCCGGCGGCTGCCGCGGTGCCGATCCTTCCGCGAAGCGCGCGTCTCAGTCCGTGAGTCGCACCCCTTCGCCACGAACTCCAAGAGTTGCCCATGAGCGCACGCTCCGCCGCTTCGATCCGCAGCATGACGGCCTATGCCTCCGGCGAGCGCAGTACGGCGTTCGGCACGCTGGCCTGCGAGGTCCGTGCGGTCAATCACCGCTTTCTTGAGCCGGGCTTTCGCCTCTCGGAAGAGCTGCGCGGGCTGGAGCCGGCGCTGCGCGAGAAGCTATCCCAGCGCATCGCCCGCGGCAAGGTCGATGTCGGCTTCCGCCTGCGCGCCACCGCCAGCAGCGAGGGCCTCAAGCTCAACCCGCAGGTGCTGGACCAGCTGAGCGCACTGGCGCTGGAGATGTCCGGCCGTTTCCCCGGCTTCAAGGTCGAATTCACTGAGCTGCTGCGCCAGCCCGGCCTGATCGAGCAGGCGGAAGTGGATGCCGACGGCCTGCAGGCCGAATGCCTGTCGCTGATGGACGCGGTGCTCGATGACTTCGTCGCCGCGCGCGAACGTGAGGGTGCCGCTCTCGCCGCCGCCATGCGCGAGCGCCTGGATGGCATCGAGCGCATCGTCGCCGACGTGAAGACCGCGCTGCCCGAGATCCGCACCGCACTCCGCGCGCGTCTCGATGCGCGCATCGCCGATCTCAAGCAGCCGCTGGATCCGGGCCGGCTGGAACAGGAGCTGGTGCTGCAGCTGCAGAAGATCGACGTCGATGAAGAGCTTGACCGGCTCGGCGCGCACATCGCCGAGATGCGCCGCACGCTCGCCAGTCGCGAAGCCGTCGGTCGCCGCCTCGACTTCCTGCTGCAGGAGTTCAACCGCGAGGCGAACACGCTGGGCTCGAAGTCCATCGACGCGCGCTCCAGCGCGGCCTCGGTCGAGCTGAAGGTGCTGATCGAACAGTTGCGCGAACAGGTGCAGAACATCGAATGAGCGGCTCGCTATTCATCGTCGCGGCGCCGTCGGGCGCCGGCAAGTCCAGCCTGGTCAACGCCCTGCTCGAACGCGAGCCGGACATCCAGCTGTCGATCTCCTACACCTCGCGCGGCCCGCGCCCCGGCGAGACCGAAGGCGCGCACTACCACTTCGTCAGTCGCGAGACTTTCGAGGGCATGGTCGCCCGCGGCGAGTTCTTCGAGCACGCGGTGGTGCATGGCGACTTGAAGGGCACTGCCCGTCACACGGTCGAAGAGCCGCTGAAGCAGGGCCGCGATGTGCTGCTGGAGATCGACTACCAGGGCGCGCGCCAGGTGCGTTCGCTGGTGCCCGACTGCGTCAGCGTGTTCATCCTGCCGCCCTCGCGTGAGGAGCTGGAGCGACGCCTGCGCGGCCGCGCCCAGGACAGCGAAGAGACGATCCTCAAGCGGCTTGAGAACTCGCGCGAAGAGATCGCCCACTTGGACGACTTCGACTACTTGATCGTCAACGACCGCTTCGAGCGCGCGCTGGAAGACCTTTGCGCCATCGTCCGCGCCCACCGCCTGCGCCGCAGCGAGCAGGCGCGCCGGCAGGCCGGGCTGATCCGCGCGCTGCTGGCCTGAGCTTGCCTGCCGGCGCCCAGCAGGGCTATCCTTCCGCTCTTGTTTGAATTCCCGGAGCCGGTCCGCCATGGCCCGTATCACCGTTGAAGATTGCCTCGCCGTCGTGAACAACCGCTTTGAGCTGGTGGTGATGGCTTCGCGCCGCGCCCGTCAGCTGGCCAACGGTGCCGACAACCAGCTGGGCCTGCAGGACCCGGAAGACAAGCCGACGGTGCTGGCCCTGCGCGAAATCGCCGCCCGCCGCATCGACATCGCCACGATCGAGGCGGTGGAGAAGGCCGAGCGCGAGCGCGCCGAGCGTGAAGCCCTCGCCTGGGCGGCCGCTGAAGTCGACGACGACCTGTCCAAGGGCGGCGACGACCTCTAAGCCGACCCGGCACCGAAGTACCGCAACGGCCCCCGCGTGGGGCCGTTGGTGTTTTCGACAGTCGCGTTCGACGGGATCCACTCGCTCGGGGCGGCCGATGGGCGCGCATTCCAGCCCGAACCGGCCCCAAACGCTTGTTTCAGCGCGCTTGCCGCCGGGTCGGTCGCTGTTTAGGCTCGCGACATGCCCCCTTTTGCCCTAGCCAGCGCTGACGCGCCCTTCGATCCGTGTCCGGAGGCCATCGAGGCCCTCCTGGTCAAGCTGCGCCCCTACCTGCCGGCCGAGCAGATTCCCACCGTCAAGCACGCCTACCATGTGGGCGCCGTGGCCCACGATGGCCAGACCCGCAAGAGCGGCGAGCCCTACATCACCCATCCGCTGGCGGTGGCGGGCATCCTCGCCGAACTCGGCATGGACGTCGAAACGCTGTGCGCGGCGATCCTGCACGACGCGCTCGAGGACACCCAGCTCGGCCGTGAGGCGATCTCGGGCGAATTCGGCGAGGCCGTGGCCGAACTGGTCGACGGCGTCACCAAGCTCGACAAGCTGAGCTTTCGCGATCGCAACGAGGCGATGGCCGAGAGCTTCCGCAAGATGCTGCTGGCGATGGCCCGCGATCTGCGGGTGATCCTGATCAAGCTCGCCGACCGCCTGCACAACATGCGCACGATTGGCTCGATGTCGGCGGACTCGCGCCGGCGCATCGCTCGCGAGACGCTCGACATCTACGCGCCTATTGCCCAGCGTCTGGGCATGAACCGCATCAAGTCCGAGCTGCAGGATCTCGGCTTTCGTGCCATGCATCCGTGGCGGCACGCGGTGATCGCGCGGCGCATCGCGCAGCAGCCGGTGATGCGCCGAGAGGCGATGGCCACCATCGAGGGGGCGCTGTCGCAGAAGCTCAAGCAGGAAGGCCTGAAGCATCGACTGGTGAGCCGGGTGAAGACGCCGCACAGCGTCTACAGCAAGATGCGCAACGAGTTCAAACCGCGCGCCGGTGAAGTGCGCGCCAAGCGCTTCGAGCGGGTCATGGACGTGTTCGGCTTTCGCGTGGTGGTCGAGCAGACCATGCAGTGCTATCACGCGCTGGGCGCGGTGCATGCGCTGTACAAACCCGTGGAGGCGCGCTTCCGCGATTTCATTGCGATCCCAAAGGCCAACGGCTACCAGAGCCTGCACACGGTGCTGTTCAGCCCCTACGGCTCGCACGTCGAGGTGCAGATCCGCACCGAAGACATGGACCTGCTCGCTGAGCGCGGTATCGCCGCGCACTGGCTGTACAAGACGGACGCACCGCAGAGCAGCAACAACAACGCCCAGAACCGCGCCCGCGCCTGGCTCTCGGAGCTGCTGGAGTCGCAGCAGGACGCCGGCAGCTCGCTGGAGTTCCTGGAGAACGTCAAGGTCGATCTGTTCCCCGACGAGGTCTACATCTTCTCGCCCAAGGGCCGCATTTTCGCCCTGCCGCGCGGTGCCACCGTGCTCGATTTCGCCTATGCGGTGCATACCGACGTCGGCAACCGCGCGGTGGCCTCGCGCATCGACAAGAAGCTGGCCCCGCTGCGCACGCGCCTGACCAGCGGCCAGACCGTCGAAGTCATCACCGCGCCCTCGGCGGTGCCGAACCCGCAGTGGCTGGAGTTCGTGGTGTCCTCGCGGGCGCGCACGGCGATCCGCCACCACCTGAAACGCCTGCAGCACGAGGATGCGGTCGAGCTGGGTCACCGCATGCTCGAAGCCGCGCTCGACGCGATCGAAGCCTCACTGGAGCGCGTGCCGCCAGCGGTGCTCGATCACTACCTTGAGGACAGTCGCCTGCGCCGGCTGGAGGATCTGCTGGCTGACATCGCGCTCGGCAACCGCATGCCTCAGCAGGTGGCGCTGGCGCTCACCGAAGGCCGCCGCCCGGGCGAGCGGCGCACGACGCCGCGGCTGGAAAAGATCCACATCAGCGGTGCCGGCCACGGCCTGCTCAGCTTTGCCGCCTGCTGTCGACCGCTGCCGGGCGACGAGATCATGGGCTATCTGTCCTCGGGTAAGGGCGTGGTGGTGCACCGCATGGAGTGCCCCAATCTGCCTGAGCTGCAGAAAAGTCCGGAGCGCTGGGTGCCGGTCGACTGGGACCGCGAGGTCGAGGGTGATTTCCGCGCCGGCCTGCGCGTTGAAGTGCTCAACAAGCCCGGCGTGCTGGCGCAGGTTGCAGCGGCCATTGCCGACGCCGAATCGAACATCGACAACGTCGAGTACCAGGAGCGCGACCTGCGCATGGCGGTGATGCACTTCGGCATCGAGGTGAAGCACCGCAAGCACCTGGCCGATGTGATGCGGCGCGTGCGCAAGCTCGATGTGGTGCTGGGCATCCAGCGCCTGTAGCGCGCCCGCGTCCCAACCTCCACCCCTGAACTCTGCAACGCAAGGAGCGCCCATGCCCCGCACTGCTATCCACTCCGACAAAGCGCCCGCCGCCATCGGCCCCTACTCGCAGGCGGTGCGCTGCGGCAACCTCGTCTTCCTGTCGGGCCAGATCCCGCTGTCGGCCAATACCGGTGAACTGGTCTTGGGCGACATCGCTTTCCAGACCCGCCGCGTATTCGACAACCTGAAGGCCGTCTGCGAGGCCGCCGGCGGCTCGCTGGCCGATGTCGCGCGCATCGGTATCTATCTCACCGACCTCGGCCATTTCGCCACCGTCAACGCGGTGATGGCCGAGTACTTCGACGCGCCCTATCCGGCGCGCTCGACCATCGGCGTTTCGGCCCTGCCGCGCGGTGCGTCGGTCGAAGTCGATGCGGTGATGGTGCTCGGCTGAGCCCGGGCCTCCCGCTCAAGCCATGAACAGCCTCGCCGCGCGGCCGGGCATCGCGCACGCCGGTGAGGCGAGCGTGCGCGGCCTGCCGGGCGTCGGCCCGCAGGTCGCGCAGAAGCTCGCCGCCGCCGGCATCGAGCGCCTGCAGGACCTGTGGTTCTGGCTGCCGCGCAGCTACGAGGACCGCACCCGCGTCGCGCCGATCGCCAGCCTCGCCCACGGCGAGAAGGCCATGGTCGAGGGCCGCGTCGACGCGGTGGAGAAGGGTTTCCGTTTCCGTCCGCAGCTGAAGGTGGCGATCAGCGACGACAGCGGCGACACTCTCGTGCTGCGCTTCTTCCATTTCCACGCCGGCCAGGTGGCGCAGTTCAGCCAGGGCGCCTGGGTGCGCTGCTACGGCGAGGCGCGCAATGCCGGCCTGTCGATGGAGATGGTGCATCCCAGCTACCGGCGGATCGCCGAGTCCGAGCGCGGCGAGGTGTCGGAGCGGCTGGATCCGGTCTATTCGGCAGTCGAGGGCATCGGTCCGGCGCGCTTGGCCCAGCTGGTGCAGACCGCGATCGAGAAGCTGCCGCCGTCGGAAGAGTTCGAGCTGCTGCCGGCCCCGCTGCGCGCCGAGCTCAAGCTGCCGGACCTGGGCCGCGCCCTGCGCTTCGTGCATGCGCCTACAGTCGGCACCGATCTCGCCGCGCTCAGCGACGGTCGCCATCCGGCGCGGCGGCGGCTGGCGCTTGAGGAGCTGCTGGCGCATCACCTGAGCCTGCGGCGCCAGCGCGTCGACCTGCGGCAGCAGGGCGCGCCGCCGCTGCGTGCGAGCGGTCGCTTGGCCCGCGGCCTGCGCGCAAATCTGCCCTTCGCACTCACCGATGCGCAGGAGCGTGTGCTCGGCGAAGTGCTGCAGGATCTCGGCGCCAGCGAGCCCATGCTGCGCCTGGTGCAGGGCGACGTTGGCTCGGGCAAGACCGTGGTTGCGGCGATGGCGGCCCTGCATGCGGTCGAGGCCGGCGCCCAGGTCGCGCTGATGGCGCCCACCGAGCTGCTGGCCGAGCAGCACTTCAACAACTTCCGCAGCTGGCTCGAACCGCTGGACATCGAAGTCGTCTGGCTGGCCGGCAAGGTCAAGGGCCGCGCCCGCGCGGCCGCGCTCGCACGCATCGCTGCCGGCGCCGGCGTGGTCGTCGGTACGCACGCGTTGATGCAGGAGGGCGTGGCCTTCGCCGGTCTCGGGCTCGCCATCATCGACGAGCAGCACCGCTTCGGCGTGCACCAGCGCCTCGCCCTGCGCGACAAGGGTCTGGTCGGCAGCCGGATTCCGCATCAGCTGGTGATGACCGCAACGCCCATTCCGCGCACGCTGGCGATGACCGCTTACGCCGATCTCGATGTGTCGGTCATCGACGCCCTGCCGCCCGGGCGCACACCGGTGCAGACGGTGGCGCTGGGCGTGGAGCGCCGGCCCGAGCTGGTCGAGCGCATCCGCGCGGCCTGCGCCGAAGGGCGCCAGGTCTACTGGGTCTGCACCCTGATCGAGGACAGCGACGAGGTGCAGGCGCAGGCCGCGCAGACCACCTACGAGCAGCTGCTGGCGCAGCTGCCCGAGGTGCGGGTCGCACTGGTGCACGGGCGCATGAAGCCGGCCGAGAAGCAGACCGTGATGCAGGCCTTCAAGGCCGGCGCGCTGCAGCTGCTGGTGGCGACCACGGTGATCGAGGTCGGCGTCGATGTGCCGAACGCCAGCCTGATGGTCATCGAAAATGCCGAGCGCCTCGGCCTGGCGCAGCTGCATCAGCTGCGCGGCCGGGTCGGCCGTGGGGCGGCCAAGTCGAGCTGCGTGCTGCTGTACCAGTCGCCGCTGTCGCGGCTCGCGCGCGAGCGCCTCGACACCCTGCGCCAGACCAACGATGGCTTCGTCATCGCCGAGAAGGATCTCGAACTTCGTGGCCCCGGTGAACTGCTGGGCACGCGCCAGACCGGCCTGGTCGGTTTCCGCATCGCCGATCTCGGCCGTGACGCCGACCTGCTGCCTGCCGCGCAGCGCCTCGCCGACGCCTTGCTGGCCGAGAGCCCCGAGCGCGCCGATCGCGTCATCGCCCGCTGGATCGGCGCTGCCGTCCGCTACGCGGGGGCTTAGGGTGGGTCTTGACCCACCGGGCCTCGACGCTCGCCCCGGTCAGATCTGCGCCAGTCGCCAAGCAACGCCCATCGCCACCACCCCATCGCCGACGCCAACGACCTCAAACAGCACACAACGAGACTCAAGTGACCAAGAAACAGAAGCTCCTGATCGATACCGACCCCGGCGTGGATGACGCCCTCGCCCTGCTGATGGCCCTGCGCCATCCGCGCGCCGAGGTGGTGGGCATCACCGTCACCGCCGGCAACGTCGGCCTTGCCCACACCACCCGCAACGCCTTGACCCTGGTCGAGCGCTGCGGACTGGACGTGCCGGTATTCGTCGGCGCCGATCGCCCACTGGTGTGGCCATCCGTGGACGCGGCCTTTGTGCACGGCAGCGATGGCTTCGGTGATGCCGGCCTGCCCGCACCCGAGCGCAAGGCCGAGCGCGAGCACGCGGTGCAGGCCATCCTGCGTCTGTCGTGCGAGCATGCAGGAGAGCTGACCCTGGTCACGCTGGGTCCGCTGACCAATCTGGCGCTGGCGCTGCGTCTGGATCCTTCGCTGCCCGAACGGATTCCGCGACTGGTGGTGATGGGCGCAGCGGTGACCGGGTTGGGCAACATCACGGCCAGCGCCGAGTTCAACATCTACTTTGATCCCGAGGCCGCCAAGGTGGTGTTCGACGCCTGGCCGAGCTTCGAGCTGGTCGACTGGGAAGCGACCCTGGCGCACGCCCTGCCTGACGCCGAGTTCGGCCGCTGGCTCACCGAGGGCGGCGAGCTTGCGCGCTTCTACGACGCGATCTCGACGCAGACGCGTGCCTTCATCCGCCAGCACCATGCCGACACCTTCCACAGCGCCGACGCGCTGGCGATGGCGGTCGTGCTGGAGCCGTCGATTGGCGGTGAGATCCGCCGCCACCGCGTCGAGATCGAAGTCGCGCAGGGCCTCTATCGTGGCGCCACGCGCGTCGACTGGGACAGCCGCGACTCGCGCGGGCCGAACGCGGCGATCGTCGGTCGGATCGACGCGCCGCGTTTCCACGTCCTGCTGCGCATGGCCCTGGGGCTCGGCTGAGCGAGGGCGTGGAGTGCTGTCGCCGTGCGCTTCAGCGCGCGCGGGTGGCGGCCTCGGGTTCGTCTTCCGCGGCGGGCGGTCGGCGCGGCAGATCGCGCACGTTCAGGTCCATCTGCGGGAAGGCGATTTCGACCCCGTGGTGCTCCAGCAGCACGGCAATACGACCGTTGAGATCGTTCTGCGCCAGCAGGCGCTGATCGATGGCCGGCACGAACACGCGCAGCTCGAAGTCGAGCGAGCTGGGGCCGAAGGCCAGCAGCCAGGTACGCGCGGGTGGATCGCGGGTGACATACGGGCAGGCGTCAGCGGCCTGCATCAGCAGGGCATGCACCTTGTCGATGTCGCTGCCGTAGGACACGCCAACCTTGACGATCAGCCGCGTCATCTGGTCGGTGAGCGTCCAGTTGGTCAGGCGGTCGGTGATGAAGGCCTTGTTCGGGATCACCACTTCCTTGTTGTCGAAATCGAGGATGGTGGTGGCGCGGGTGCGGATGCGGGTGACCCGACCGGTGAACTCGCCGATGGTGATGATGTCGCCGACGCGGAACGGGCGCTCGAACAGCAGGATCAGGCCGGACACGAAGTTGGCGAAGATCTCCTGAAGGCCGAAGCCCAGACCGACGGTGAGCGCGGCCGCCATCCACTGCAGCTGCGACCAGCGCATGCCGAGGAAGCCGAGGCCAACGATCACGCCGAGAATGACAATCGCGTAGCGAGCCACGCTGGTGATCGCATAGCGCGTCGGCGCGTCAATCTGCACCCGCGTCAGCAGGCCGATTTCGAGCAGGCCGGGCAGATTGCGCGCGGCGATCACGGTGAGCATCAGCACGGCCGCGCCCAGCAGGGCAGCGCGCAGGCTCACCTGGCCGATGATGGTGCTGCCGTCGGCGGCCTTGTCGCTGAAGCTCCACAGCGCGATCTCATCGAGCCGCTGCAGCGCCGGCAGGATGTCGGCCCAGACCCAGAACAGCAGCAGCACGAGCGCCGATGCGCTGACCGCCCGCAGCAGCCGCTTGGTCTGCGCCGAGATGCTCTGGATGTCGAGACGGTCGGCATCGACCTCGGACTGCAGTTCGCCATCGCTGGCGCCCTCGGCCAGCTCTGCGGCGCGGCGCTCTTCCGCACGCTGCAGGGCGATCCTGCGCTCGCCGAGCAGGAACCAGCGGCCGAGCAGGCCGTGCAGGAGCGACACCAGCAGCAGGGCGCCACCGGTCTGCCACAGACAGAGCACCAGCACGCTGGCGGTGAAGACGTAGCCGGCGAGTGTCAGCGCAACGGTCAAGCCCAGCAGCGCCGGCAGACCGATGCGGAGCGCCTGCCGCAGGCGCACCGGCTCGATCACACCGCCGCGCGGGCTCCACAGCTGGCCTGGGGCGAGCAGCCGCAGGAACAGCAGAGCGCTGGCGATCGCGAACACGATCAGCAGGCTGCGTCCCGCGGTGTCGATCGCGAGGTCCTGACCGCGGACGAGCGCGAGCGTGCTGAGGTACTGCGCGGGCAGCAGGATCAGTGCAGCCCGCGGCACGATCCGCGCCAGAGATTCGCGGCGGGCGCGGGTCCAGCGGAAGTGGGCGTGCGCGAGCCCGTTGTCGATGACCAGCCAGCGCAGGAAGGTGAATAGCGCGATGCTGCCGGCGAGCGCCGACAGCGCGGTCCCGATGGAATGCGTATAGCGCCCAGGATCACCCGCAAGCTGCAGCAGGCGCCCACCCAGCCAAGCCAGGGTGGCCCAGGGCAGGGCTGCCAGCAGGGTCCAGCCCAGGGCCTGCCAGGTGTAGCGGTAGCTGTCTTCGCGGATCGTGCGGGTGGGCCGCGCCAGTTCGGGCAATTCCTGGCGTGCGCGCCGCTGCAGCATGAACAGTGCGATCACCAGCAGACCGCCGGCGAGCACGCTCCAGGGCCTCGCCAAGACGGCCTGCAGCGCGCGTGCGCTGCTCTCGGCCAGGCGCCCCGGCGCGAGCAGATCCACCCAGCCGGCAGGCTGCGCGCGCAGCCATTCGAGATCGACGCTGCGGTGGCTGGGAATCCAGAAAAGCTGGCGATCAAGCAGGGCCTTGAGCTGCATGCTGGCGGCAAGCTGACCGTCCAGCGCCACCTCGGCCTGCTCAATGCGCTCAAGCAGTCGGCGCAGGCTGGTCTCCAGGCGTCGCAGCAGCTCGGCCCGCATCTGCAGCAGCGCGTCCAGCCGCGCGCCTGCCTCGGCGTCGCGCGCGTCGGCGTCGGACAGCGCCTTGATGCGTTCACTGCGATGGGCCTCGTGCGCGCTTTCGGCATCGGCAAGATCGAAGAGCCGGAGCCGGATTTGCACGGCCTCTTCGCGCAGCGTGCTGACCTCCCGCTGCAGGCTCTGGGGCTGCGGCAGTCGCTGACGCTCGCGCAGCAGAACCGCACCCACGGCCTCGGTATCCGCGCCCAGTGCGAGCCGCGAGGCGGCGTCGCGCAGGGCGCGCTCGATGCGCTCACGTTCGTGCTGCACGCGCGAGGCGCCGATCCGCATCGCCGTCAGGCGCGCATTGGCAGCGCTGAACTCGCGGCCGAGTTCGAGATTTGCGGCGGCTTCCTCGCGCAGCGGGCCGGCGGCGTCGACAAGCGCGCTGGCGTCGGTCTCAAGCTGCTGAAGCAGCTGGGCAAGCTCCGATTCCGAGCGCTCGCCTAGGCGCGCCTGCACCACGCCGGCCAGCGCCTCGGCTTCGCCGAGCTGCTGGCGCAGCCGACGCAGCTTCAGGTCGAGCACATGTCGTCGCAACTCGGCCGTGCCCTCATCGACCTCCGCACGTTGGAGTTCCGCGCGCCGCAGCTGCAGCTCTGCCTGCTGACGCGCGCGCTCGACCTGTGACGTGATCTCCGCGTCCTGCGCGCCGGCCAGCTGTTGTTCGAGCGTGCCGATCGTCTCGCGAAGGCGCGCCAGCGAGCCGCCGTTGCCGGCATCCAGGGCATCCAGGCCAGCCGCGAGCGTCTGCTGTTCACGTCGCAGCGGCTCGATGCGCGCATCCAGCGTGCGCAGTTCCTCTTCAAGCGCTTCCGGCGTATCGAGCCTTTGCACGCGCGCACGCTCGGCCTCAAGCGCGCCCGCGTCGCTGCGCGCCAGCTCGCGCTCGACGCTGCGCGCCTCGGCTTCCGCGCGGGCTGCATCGGCTTCGATGCGTGCGGTATCGGCGAGCACCTGCACGGCACTCGCGCGGTCGCTCTGCGCCGCGTCGAGCTTTGCCGTCAGTTCGGCGCGCTGGGCTTCCTCAAGACTGGCCGCCGTGACGCGCTCACGCAGCGCGTCCAGCGCTGCAGCGTCGGCTTCAGCGGTCGCGGCTTGGCTGGATGTGTGACTGAAGGAGGCGCTCGCCAGCGCGGCGATCAGGAGGAAGTACAGGGAGACGCCGCGCATGGTCGGGATAAGGCTTGCAGGATCAGGGCGCGAACGTTACCATGCCGCTCTTGTCTCGCCGAATTCCGGGCCGATCCATGAAAGCCGACATCCACCCGAAGTACCAGCCGGTCGTGTTCCAGGACGTGTCCTGTGACTTCTCGTTCCTGACCCGCTCCACGCTGACCAGCAAGGAGACGATCAAATGGGAAGACGGCCAGGAGTATCCGCTGATCAAGGTGGAAATCTCCGCTGAATCCCACCCGTTCTACACGGGCAAGCAGAAGATCGTCGATACCGGCGGACGCATCGACAAGTTCCGTCGTCGCTACGCGCCGAAGTAATCCCCCCACAGGGTTTCGTCTTCAGGCCTGGCAGCCTCTCGGCTGCCGGGCCTGTTGCCGTTTCCGTCAGTGGCGTTTCGACTTCACCAAAGTTGGACTGACCGCTGAACGGCCGCGTGGCATACTCCGGCGCCTTCCAGGTGGCCCCCTCCGGACGCCCGACTGAAGCCCCGCTACCGGCATGACAGTCGCCCGGGCCCAGGTCTTGCTTCCCGGGCCGCCGGAAGCCGCGCGAGGGCGAAGAACCCTCCGCTCCGCGTACACGGCCTGGCGGCCGGGTGCGCCCCTCCCCAGAAAGCACGCAACAAGGAGTTAGCCGTGTCCGAGAGCCAGAGCCTCACGCTCACCGATTCCGCTGCCGGCAAGAGCGCCGAGTTCCCCCTGCTGCGCGGCACGCTCGGTGCCCCGTGCGTGGACATCGGCAAGCTGCCGAAGGAAACCGGCTACTTCACCTACGACCCGGGTTTTGTTGCCACCGCAAGCTGTCGCAGTGCGATCACCTACATCGACGGTGATCAGGGCGTGCTGCTGTACCGCGGCTACCCGATCGAGCAGCTGGCCAAGCATTCAAGCTTCCTTGAAGTCGCCTATCTGCTGATGCAGGGCGAACTGCCCAACGCTGCCGAGTTCAAGACGTTCGAGCATGAGGTCACGCATCACACGATGATGCACGAGGCCCTCAAGAACTTCCTCGGCGGCTTCCGCCACGACGCGCATCCGATGGCCATGCTGTGCGGAATGATCGGCTCGCTGGCGGCCTTCTACCACGACAGCCTCGACATGGAAGATCCGGCCCAGCGTCGTCTGGCCGCGATCCGCCTGATCGCCAAGGTGCCGACGATTGCCGCGGCCTGCTACCGCTACTCGATCGGCTGGCCGAACCGCTACCCGCGCAACAACCTCGAATACGTCAACCGCTTCCTGCACATGATGTTCGAGGTGCCCTCGGGCCCGCTGGAGCTGCCGCCGGTGGCCGCGAAGGCACTGGATCTGCTGTTCATTCTGCATGCCGACCACGAGCAGAACGCCTCGACCTCGACCGTGCGATTGGTCGGCTCGACCGGCGCCAACCCGTATGCCTGCGTGGCGGCCGGTATCGCTGCGCTGTGGGGCCCGGCACACGGTGGCGCCAACGAGGCGGTGCTGAAGATGCTGGAAGAGATTGGTCGCCCTGAGGACGTCGCCAAGGCGGTCGAGAAGGCCAAGGACAAGAACTCCGGCTTCCGCCTGATGGGCTTCGGCCATCGCGTCTACAAGAACTACGATCCGCGTGCCTCGATCATCCGCGAGATGACCCACAAGGTGCTGGCCGACCTCGGTGTTAACGATCCGCTGCTCGAAGTCGCGATGAAGCTGGAAGAGGCGGCGCTGAAGGACGACTACTTTGTCGCCCGCAAGCTCTATCCGAACGTGGACTTCTACTCGGGCCTGATCTACAAGGCGCTGAACATTCCGACCGAGATGTTCACGGTGATGTTCGCCATTGCCCGCACCGCCGGCTGGGTCAGCCACTGGCTGGAGCAGCAGAACGACCCGGAAGCCAAGATCGGCCGTCCGCGACAGATCTACACCGGAGCTGGCGTTCGCGACTACACGCCGATCGCCTCGCGCTGAGTTCCGCTTGCATGGAAACGAGAACGCCCGCCGCCCGGCGGGCGTTTGCGTTGGCGGCACGAGGAGGGCCGGCAACGGGAGCGGCTTGCCCGCCGCGGCGCAGGCCGCGAGGGCGCCGCCGGAGCGCCAGCGCCGTCTCTGCTTGAGCCGGTGTGTGTGAACGGGCTCGCCCGGTCGCTACGTCAGCCTTCCGCGTGAGCCAGCAGCTCGCGCAGCGTCGACAGTGAGCCCCGCTTCATGGGGCGGTCGTCGATGCGATCCAGAGGCGCCTGGCGCAGCGCGTCGTGTGGCAACACGGTCAGGTCGAAGGGCGTACCGTCGGCACTGAAGACGTACACCGGAAAGACCGCACTGCGCTCGCGATCAAGACGCAGCCTTCGGCTCTGCTGCTCGACCGGAATGCCGTGCTCCGCGAGGAAGTGAGCGACGCTCTCGGGCTCGTCGGTGTAGAGGTGGAGGCAGACCGCGGAATGCTGATCCGCCGAGCCATCGAGCACCGCACCGACAAGGCGGGGTTCGAAGCGCTCGAAAAAGCGCAGCGCTTCCAGCGCGGCCTCGCGCAGCGCGCGCAGCACCTGCGGCTGCGCTTCTGCGCGAAACAGCCGCTGGTACTCGCGCAGCGCCTCTTCGATCTCCGCGTTGCGGGGGAGGGCGTTCTCATCCAGCACGCCGAGCTTGGCGGCAGCGCGCAGCTTGGCAACGTGGAAATCGCGGATTCCGCCGTCGGCCATCAGACGCGCGGCCTCACGGGCCAATCGCTGGCGGGTTTCGCGAGTGCGGGTGCGGGCGTGCTCGGCGGCGTGTCGCATGGCGTTCCCCAGGGGCAGGCACGGAGACCCGAGCATAGCGGACCCGCATGACCGCCCCGCATGCCCGCGCGCGTCCGCGAGCCGCGCCTGCAACGCGCCTGCGCGGCAGACGCCATGGAGTCGAAAGCGCGAAGCGCGAGAGCGGTTTCCAGGCGAGTCGCGGGCCTGTCGTGGTCGTACAGGCCAAGAGTCGGCGGAAAACCCCACCACGAGGGCGCCTGCGCAGCCCGGGCGCCTTCTGCCGCGCAGCCTCCTGGGTGGGGCTTCAGAAAATGTCGAAGCTCTCGCGCGTGTCGAGCGCGCGCTGGTTCGACGGCTCAGTGCGCTGGAGGCGGGCGATGTCTTCGACCCGGATCAGTTCGGGCAGCGCACCGGGTGTGCCTGGCGGCACCAGCGCACCGGTGACGGGGTCGATGGTGACGGTGGCGATGCCGGACGGCAGCGGGAGCTGAGACTCCGGCACGCCTTCGAGAGCTCCGCGCATGTACTCGATCCAGATCGGCAGCGCAGCGCGCGCGCCGAACTCGCCGCGACCCAGTGAGGCGAAGTCATCCATCCCCACCCATGCGGCCACCGCCTGGCCGCCGCCCACGCCGACGAACCAGGCATCGCGGTGGTCGTTGGTGCTGCCGGTCTTGCCGCCTATGTCGCTGCGGTTCAGCACCAGCGCATTGCGGCCCGTGCCGCGGCGCACGACATCACGCAGCAGCGAATTGACGAGGTAGGCGGTGCGTGGATCGATCCGGCGCGGCGCGAGGACGACTCCGTCGGCCTCCGGGGCTTCTGAAGACCCGGCAGTCGCTGCGGCCGTTTCGTCAGCCGGCGCTGGCGTTTCGATGGCGGGCGCTGCGTGCGCGGGGCCAAGATCGAAGCCGGTATCGCTGCCGCTTGCGAGCTGCTCCTGCAGGCGCTCCGGGCACTCCCGGCAGGCGCGCGGGGGATTCGCCTGGAACACGACCTCGCCGTTGCGGTCTTCGATGCGTTCGACGAAGTAGGGATCCACCAGATAGCCGCCGTTCTCGAACAGCGTGTAGCCGCGGGCCATCGCCAAGGGCGGCACGGAGCTCGTGCCAAGCGCGAGCGAAAGGTTCTCAGGCAGGCTCTCGGCGCTGAAGCCGAAGCCCTGGATGTAGCGCCGCGCAAAGCTCGCGCCGATGGCATCGAGCAGACGCACGGACACCAGGTTGCGCGAGGTCACCATGGCCTCTCGCAGCCGCATGGGGCCGGCGAACGTGGCGTTGTCGTTCTGTGGTCGCCAGCTGGTGCCGTCGTGCTGACGGAACACCACCGGCGCATCCAGCACGATTGAACCGGGCCCATAGCCGCGCTCGAACGAGGCTGCATAGACGAAGGGCTTGAAGCTGGAGCCCGGTTGCCGCTGCGCCTGGGTGGCACGGTTGAACTTGTTTAGCGCAAAGCTGAAGCCCCCGGCCAGCGCGCGCACGGCGCCCGTCTCGGCGTCCACCGCAGCCAAGGCGGCCTGCGCCTTGGGCAGCTGCGAGAGCTGGTAGGCGCCTTCGGCATCGAGCTCCAGACGCACGATGTCGCCGGCTGCCAGCACGGTGTCCACAGCGCGCGGTGCGGGGCCACGCCGGTCCTCGTCAAGGAATGGCCGAGCCCACTCGACCTGCGCCAGGGCGAGTTCCACCAGCTGACCGTCGCGCAGAATCAGCTGCGCGCGCTCGGCGCTGCTCTCCAGCACCAAGCCGGCGACCAGTCCCGAAATGCTCGGGAAGTCCTTCAGGAGGCGCTGCAGCTGCTGCGGCGTGGCGTCCTCGGGAAGCTCGACCCGCGACTCGGCGCCTCGCCAGCCGTGCCGACGGTCATAGTCGAGCAGCGCCCGCCGCAGGCCGCGTGTGGCGGCGGACTGGCCGGCGCTGTGCAGGGTTGTGAACACGCGGTGGCCGTCGGACATGGCGTCAGCGCCGAAGCGTGCGATCGCGTCGACGCGCGCGATCTCTGCCACGTAGGGCGCTTCCAGCTCGATCGCTGGCTCGTTCGGGTGGGCCGTGTCGGGCGCGGCCTGTGCCTCGCTCAGCTCGGTCTCGCTGATGAAGCCGACCTCGTGCATGCGCTGCAGGATGTAGTCGCGCCGCACCCGCGCGCGTTCGGGGTTGGCCAGAGGGTTGCCGCTCGACGGAAACTTCGGGATGCCCGCCAGCATCGCGGCTTCATGCAGGGCCAGATCCTCCAGCGACTTGCCGTAGTAGAACTCTGCGGCCGCCGCGATGCCGTAGGCGCGGTTGCCGAAGAAACTCTTGTTCAAGTACAGCTCGAGGATCTCGTCCTTGCTGAGCTCGCGCTCCATCTTCAGGGCCAGGAAGATCTCGGTGAGCTTGCGGGTGTAGCTGTACTCCGGGCTCAGAAAGAACATCTTGGCGACCTGCTGGGTGATCGTGCTGCCCCCCGGAACGCGCTCCATGTCGCTGGTGGCCAGCAGCCAGACGGCGCGCGAGATGCCGCGCCAGTCGATACCGGGATGCTCGTAGAAGCGCGCGTCCTCGATCGCGATCACCGCCTGCTTGACGCGATCCGGAATGTCCGCGACCGCGACCGGCTTCCGCCGGGCCTCGCCGAACACGGCCATCAGCTTGCCGTCGGCGGAATAGACGGAAAGCGGCACCTGCATGCGCACCTCGCGCAGCACCTGCACGTCCGGCAAGGTCGGGGCGATCAGCCACCACGCCACGCCCAGGGCGCCAAGGCCGATGGCACCGAAAAGAAGCCCGGCCACGAGGGCCCAGCGCAACAGGCGACGGAAAAGGCGCATCCGCGGGATCCGGCTGATCGGGAAGGGGCGCCGAGTATACGGGCCGGCCGTGGTGCATCCCCGGAGGCTCCGCAGGGGTCGGAAGCCCCCTCCAGCAGCGGCGAATGCACGAAAACTTGACCGCGGTCGCGCTTGTTGGAGGCTGAACCACGGCTATCTGTTGCCAGACTGCAAATAATCGTTATTTAATGTAGTCGTGGAGTTATTGCCTGTAAGGGCTTGTGGGAAGGGGAGAAACCGTGGGGCTGTTCGCAAACAAGAAGGTGCCCTTGATCGGCGTGGACATCAGTTCCACGGCCGTCAAGCTGCTCCAGCTGAGCCAAAGCGGCGGTCGCTATCGCGTCGAGCACTACGCGGTGGAGCCGCTTCCTCCCAATGCCGTGGTCGAGAAGAACATCGTCGAGGTCGAGGCGGTGGGCGAAGCGATCAAGCGCGCCCTGAACCGCAGCGGCGCCAAAAGCCGCTTTGCGGCGGCTGCAGTCGCGGGCTCGGCGGTGATCACCAAGATCATCCCGATGCAGGCGGATCTGTCCGAGGACGAGCTCGAAGACCAGATCCAGGTCGAGGCCGGGCAGTACATCCCGTACCCGATCGAGGAAGTCAGTCTCGATTTCGAGGTGCTCGGGCCGGTCAAGGACAACCCTGAAATGGTTCAGGTGCTCCTGGCCGCCTCGCGCACCGAGAACGTCGAGGTGCGCACCGCAGCACTCGATCTTGGCGGACTCAGCGCCAAGGTGATCGACGTGGAAGCCTTCGTGATGGAGAACGCTTTCCGGCTGATCGCCGACCAGCTCTCGGTCACACGCGATGGCCTGGTCGCACTGGTCGATGTGGGCGCCACCATGACCACGCTCAACGTGCTGCGCAACCAGCGCAGCATCTACACGCGTGAACAGGTGTTCGGTGGCAAGCAGCTCACCGACGAGGTCATGCGTCGCTATGGGCTGTCGTATGAAGAGGCCGGACTCGCCAAGCGTCAGGGTGGGCTGCCGGAAAGCTACGAGATCGAGGTCTTGGAGCCGTTCAAGGAAGCGATGGTCCAGCAGGTCAGCCGCCTCCTCCAGTTCTTTTACGCTGGCAGCGAATTCAATCGAGTCGACCAGATCGTGCTGGCGGGCGGCTGCGCCTCGATCGCCGGGGTTGCCGAGATGGTCGAAGAGCAGCTCGGCGTCAGTACCGTCGTCGCCAACCCCTTGGCCAATATGTCTTTGGCCTCGAGGGTCCAGGCCCAGGCGCTGGCACAGGACGCGCCGTCGCTGATGATCGCCGCCGGGCTCGCGCTGAGGAGCTTCGACTAAATGGCCAAGATCAACCTACTGCCCTGGCGCGCCGAGCGCCGCAAGCAGCGCCAGAACGAGTTCTTCGGTCTGCTCGGTCTATGCGCGGGCCTCGCCGTGGCGGTCAGCTTCGGCGCGGTCACCTACTTCGACGGCCTCATCAGCAATCAGCAGCAGCGCAACGATTTCCTCACGAGGGAGATCACCGCGCTCAAAGCGAAGACCGCTGAGATCGAGATCCTGGAGAAGAAAAAGTCCGACCTTCTCGCCCGCAAGGCGGTGATCGAACAGCTCCAGGCCAACCGTTCGCAGATGGTCCATCTGTTCGACGACCTGGTGAGGACGATCCCCGATGGCGTGCGTCTCAGTTCGGTCAAGCAGGCCGGCGACCAGCTGACCCTTGAAGGCATGACTCAGTCGAACGCCCGCGTGTCGTCGTACATGCGCAACATCGAAGCCGCCGAGTGGCTGACCAGCGCCGATCTCGGCGTCATCGAGATCAAGGGCGACGACAAAGCCATGCCGTACTTCTTCCGCATGAACGCGACCGCTACCAAGCCGGTCGGCGAGGGCGAAGGCGAGGAAGGCGCTGAAGGCGACGCTGCCGAGGGCGCCGAAGAAGCGCCACAAGCCGCGCCAGGGGGACAGTCGTGAAGAACTTCGACCTGAACAATCTGGATTTCAACAACGCAGGAGCCTGGCCGCCGCCGGTCAAGGCGTTCTTCTGCGGCATCCTGGTGGTGGTGATCCTGTTTTTCGGCTGGTATCTGTTCGTCAGCGAACAGCAGGACCAGCTCGAGGTGCTGCGGCGAACCGAACTGACGCTGCGTCAGGATTTCGAGAACGAGCAGGCCAAGGCGGTCAACCTCGAACCGTTGAAGGAGCAGCTCGCCGAAATGGAGGCCATGCTCCAGCAGATGCTGCGCCAGCTCCCATCGCGAACGGAAATGCCGGACCTGATCGTCGATATCTCTCAGACCGCGCTGGCGTCCGGCATCACCAACGAGCTGTTCCAGCCCCAGCCTGAGATTCGCAAGGAGTTCTACGCGGAGAAGCCGATCTCGCTGCGGATGGTCGGCAGCTATCACCAGTTCGGTGATTTCGTGAGTGGCGTCGCCTCGCTGCCGCGCGTCGTGATCATGACGATGCATGACATCTCGCTCAAGCCGCGGGATGAGCAGGCGGGGCCTGCGGGCGGCCTGGTGCTTGAGGGCACGGTAAAGACGTACCGTTACCTCGACGAGGAGGAACAGGCCGAAGTCGCCCAGGCCCAGGCCCAAGCAGAACAAGGGGCCGCGCAATGAGAAGCCTGCCAACTATTCCACGCATCGCCGCACTGGTCCTCGCGGCGGGCATGCTTGCCGGTTGCGATCCAGGCATGCGCGACCTCGAGAACTACGTCGCTGATGTCAAGCAGCGCCCCGCTCCGCCGCTGGAGCCGCTGCCGGTCATGAAGCAGTTCGAGACCTTCGTCTATGCCGCGCAAGACCTGCGCGACCCGTTCTCCATGCCGCAGCGTCGAGACGATGAGTCGCGTAGTGACGGCCCGCGACCTGACCCCAATCGCCGCAAAGAGCTGTTGGAGGGCTTTCCCTTGGACGGGCTCGACATGGTCGGCTTGATCGGTGAAGGCGAAGCTCAGGTGGGTCTGGTGATGGACCCGCAGCGCGTCGTGCATCGCGTGCGTGTGGGCAACTACCTCGGGCAGAGCGATGGTCGCATCGTCGCGGTCCGTGAGGATGGCCTGGAACTGGTCGAACTCATTCCCGATGGCTCGGGTGGCTGGCTTGAACGCCCGGCGCGTCTCGCGCTCGACAACGAATAAGTAGTGGGGAATCGCATGAAGCGCACATCCAAGTCCAACACGAGCATCCTGCGGGGCCGCATGCTGAGGCTCACGGTGCTTGCCGCCCTTCTCGGAGCGGGCAATGCCGCGTTCGCTGCTGGCAGCCTGGAGAACATCAGTTTCTCCGCGGGTCCGGGCGGCCAGGTCGACATCACTCTCAGCTTGAGTGAGCCGCCTGCGGAGCTACCGGTGTTCACCACCGACGATCCGCCGCGGATCATCGTGGATCTTCCGGACACCCGGAACGCACTTGCACAGCGTCGAATCCCTGTCGGTATCGGCGCAACCAGCGCGATTTCGACAGCAGAAGCTGCAGGCCGGACCCGCGTGTCGATCGACCTGTTCCGCTCCAGTGCCTACGAGACCCGCACCGAGGGCAGCAAAGTCATTCTGAGCGTGGGTGGTGCCAGCACGGCCGCTCAGGAAGTGACCGCTTATGCGGCCGACCCTGCCAAGCGCACGCCTCCTGCCTCTGAGGTGTCGAACATCGACTTCCGCCGCACGCCCCAAGGGACAGGACGCGTCATCCTGACCCTTGCAGGAGACGGCGCTGCCTCAGAGATGCGCGTGGACGGCCAGCGCGTTCAGGTCGATCTGGCGGGAGTGTTCCTGCCCGAAAAGATGGCCGAGCGCCTTGATGTATCCGACTTCGCTACCCCAGTGGAGTCGGTGCAGCTCAGTCGCAGCGCAAGCGGCACCCGACTGGACATTGCGGTCAATGGTCGTTTCGAGCCTTTGGCTTACCAGACGGGGAACGAGTTCGTCGTCGAAATTGACCCCGTCGAGCCCGCCATTAGCGCCGACGGTGTAGTCGCGGAGGGTGCTGAGCCAGGCTACATTGGCCGGCCCGTTACGTTCACTTTCCAGGATATCCCCGTCCGCACCCTGCTGCAGCTGATCGCAGAAGAGTCGGGACTCAACATCGTCGCGGCCGACAGCGTCACTGGAAACATGACCCTGCGTCTGATCAATGTGCCTTGGGACCAGGCGCTTGACCTGATTCTTCGCGCCAAGTCGCTTGATAAGCGTCAGGATCGCAACGTGATTTGGGTAGCTCCTCAGGCTGAGATCGCGACCTACGAGAAGGCGGTGGCAGACGCTCGTATCGAACAGGAACTGCGCGCCGAACTCGTCAGCGAGTACATCGCGATCAACTACGGCAGCGCCGAGGAGATCGCCAAGCTTCTGACGGATGGCAGCAAAGGAAACACAAGCGCTGGGGAGCAGGGGGGCAGCTCTGAGCGCGGCTTCCTCTCCTCGAGAGGATCGGTGACCTTTGACCAGCGTACCAACACACTTTTGATCAATGACTTGCCGGACAAGATCGAAGAAGTCAAAGAGCTGATCGCGCTTCTCGACCGGCCGGTGGATCAGGTCCTGATTGAGGCACGAATCGTGATCGCTGACGAGAACTTCGCCCGCGAGCTTGGCGCGAAGTTCGGGGTCAGCGGAGCCCATCAGGACAGCAGTGATCGCGTGCTTGCCGTGTCCGGCACGCAAGCGGCTACCGGGGCGATGGTCAACCGTGCAATTCAGAACAGGCAGGCTGGGCGAGCGGGAATTGCTGGGATCGGTAATGCTCTGACGGATCCAAGCTCACGTTTGGGCGTGAACCTGCCAGTGGCGACGCCCGCAGGGTCGATCGGCTTTGCGATTCTCGGAGCGGACTATCTGTTGGATCTGGAACTCTCGGCCCTGCAGCAGGAACAGCGCGGCGAAGTGGTCTCAAGCCCGCGTGTCATCACCGCCAACCAGACTGAGGCGAACATCAAGCAGGGCGATGAGATCGCCTACATCACCATCACAGGTACCGGCGATGACGCTCAGGCTACGGTGCAGTTCAAAGAGGTCGTGCTGGAGCTGGTGGTGACTCCAACCATTACCCAGGATGGACGCGTCTATCTCAGCCTCAAGGTCAAGAAGGATGAAGTGACGGGCTTCAGTTCCAGCCCGCTCGGAGACGTTCCGCTCATCGCAAAGAGAGAAATCAACACTGCGGTGCTTGTCGACGATGGACAAACTGTCGTTGTCGGTGGTGTCTACGAATTCCAGAGTCGAGAGGATCTCCGGAAGGTGCCTTTCCTGGCTGACGTGCCCGTACTGGGCAACCTCTTCAAGAACAACCGTCGTCAGTCGTCGAAGGCGGAACTTCTGATCTTCGTGACGCCCAGGGTGCTTGCCGTGGCTGGAAAGCAGGACCCGTGAGCCACCTTTCATTCATTCGCGAGCGACAACCGGACCAGTCTAGTGGGAGAGTTTCAATGAATTTCAAAGTCGTAAAGGGGCTTGTAGTTGTCCTGCTTGCCTCGATCCTCTCCGCTTGCGGCGGCGGAGGGGGCGGGTCGGATGGAACGTTTACCCCGCCCAGTCAAGCGCGTATCAGCGCATCCAGCGCCAGCGCCTCCGTGCCTGCGGGTGGTACGCTTGCGGTGACGGTAAATGTCACGACAGCCAGTGGTGGTCCAATCGCGGATGGCACCCTTGTCAGCGCCTCTGCGAGCCCCAGCAACCTCGGCGGTGTGTTTGGCGTTGCCAACGGCCAGCCAGGGGCTGCAAGCACCGCATCTACAGTCGCCGGACGCGCCGAGTTCGTTTTCGTCGCCGGCAACCAGCAGGGCCCGGTCACGCTGAACTTCAGCACTCAGCCGGCAGGACAGGCAACCGCAGTGACGACGTCGTTGGCGCTGTCGGTGAGCGCCCCGTCCGCTACGGGAAACATCACTATTCAGGCTGTCACCAACCAGTTGCCTGTCAACCTGTTCGGTGTGCGCCCCTTCTTGGGGTCGCCCTACATCACCGAGTTGGTGATCACCGCTAGAAGCGCAAGCGGGCAGCCGATCAGCATCCCCCGCGGCAATGCGGGCGGGCTTGGGGTCAGCATCAATCCCGTCACGATCGCGGCGTTCTCTACTCTGGATGACCCCGAAACCACCGATCGCAACGAATTCGTCGTTCTGCTTGGACAGGGCCCCGTCAACATCGTTGCCGGTCGAGCCACCGTTTTTGTCCACTCCTTTACGACCGTTGGCGCCGCCGTCGTTACTGCGACCATCCAGGATCCGGACACCGGCCGCACGATGACGACAACGCAGACAATCAATGTCGTCTCGACTGCACCATCACTGCCGGCTACCGTCCAGCTCTTCCCTGGATTCTCGGGTCTGTACGCGCAGGGCTCGGGTGGCGCCTCTTCGGGTGTGTTCGAAGTCAACGTGAGCGACGGTATCGGGCAGCCGGTTCCGAACCCGGCTGTCGGCAACGCCGCCTTCAACAATGTGCGCGTCGAAGTGATCGGCGATGCACCCGCGGCGGCCAACGAGCGTGTCAACGGCGTGAACGCCGCTGGCCAGAATGTAAGCGGCCAGACCATCGCTGTGCGCACCACCAGCGGCAGTGCGACCTTCAACTTCGTGGCCGGAAGCCGAATCGGCCAGACCACCGTGCGGGTCACGGCCGATCGTGCCGACAACAACGTAGACAACGGCATCAGCGATCCTGTGGTGGCTGAGCGCACGGTCGTGATCTCCGATGGTCGACTCTTTGCGCTGCAGATCACGTCCCCGATTACCGATGCGATCTCCGCGAATCTCGTGGTGCCCACGCCTGAGGGCGGTCAGCGTCAGCTTGACGGCACCTACAGCCTGACCGTGAGTGCGCTGGCCACCGATCGCCAGGGCAATCCGGTCCTGCCCGGCACGCCTGTGGAGTTCGGTCTGGTCGACGCGCCGCTCGTGGGCTTCCCCGGCCAGGGTTCGGGGGCGTTCGCCATCAGCGGCGGTGACGGCAACCCACAGGAGAGTGGCTTCCTGTTCTCGGCCCCGGGCGCAGAGTTCCAGACCGCAGGCGGCGGTGCTGGACCGGGGGATACCCTGCTGGTGCTTGGGCAGTCGGTCCCCGGCAACCGCGATCTCGAGAGTGCGCGCACCGTCTCCCAGATCAACAGCCGCTCCAGCCTGAGCACGCTGCAGCGCTTCAACCCCAATGACGACACGGGCACCAGCGTCGATAGCGGCGATGTCTTGCCGTACATCATCGGCCGCGCGCAGCACGGCAACATCGTCGGCACGGGGTTCACTGACGCGAACGGCGTGGCGACGGTTCGGATGAACTATCCAGTCTCCCGGCTCGGCCAGAGCGTCGCGGTGTGGGCGCGCGGAACCGCGACGGCGCCCGGCGGATCAAGGCTGATCTCGGACATTGAGGGCTATGTCTATCCTGGAATCGCGAGGCTGAACATCATCGTCAGCCCGACGAGCATCCCGGGCAACACCACCGCAAGTGTCACCGTGTGCCTCAGAGACGACCTGAACTCGCCAATCCAGGGTGCCTTCGTGGACTTCAGCTTCTCTCTTGCCAGCGGTACGGGCACCATCGGCGGCCGCAGCAGCGGCCCCCTGCCCAGCCCGACGGGATCGAACGGCTGCGTGTTTGTGCCGGTCGTTACCAGCGGCATGAGTCAGGACGGGGACAACACCCTCACCTTCAGCCTGGGTGATGCCGAGCCGGTCGACGTCGAGATCAAAGTCGCGGCTGACTTGGTCTTGCAGGCCTTCCCGTCGGCGTTCATCGGCAACGGAAACTTCGAGGTGAACCTGCGCTTGATCGACGGTGCTGGAAATCCAGTGGCGGGTCGCGCAATTGCGGTCGCCTGTACGGCGGATGGCGACACGGCGACGGTCAGCGTGGTGCAGCCGCCGTCGGTGACCGATGCCTCGGGCGACAGCCGTGCCACGATCAGCGCGACGGACATGGATCAGCCCGGCGGCGGCGGTCAGGGTGAATGCGTCTTCAGCCTGGGCGGTGGCCAGCCGTCGGCGACGGTGCTGTTCCGCGGGCGCAACAGCTGCGCCGGCGGCGGTGGCTTCAGCCCGCCGCCACCCGCGAATGCCTGCAATACCGGCACGACCCAGAACCAAACGCTCACGCTCAATCTGTCGGGTGGCGCCGGAG
This sequence comes from Lysobacterales bacterium, assembly GCA_014946745.1. Taxonomy (NCBI): domain Bacteria; kingdom Pseudomonadati; phylum Pseudomonadota; class Gammaproteobacteria; order Lysobacterales; species Lysobacterales bacterium. The sequence continues at coordinate 266,147 of JADCRD010000003.1, forward strand.
GGACGGTTACCGGAACGGATGGCTTTACGTGCAGCGCCCCATCGGCGTCTCAGGTCGCGTGTGCGCGTCCGTTCCCGGCGAACACCGTGGTCTCACTGACCGTGACTCCCAACGGAGCAGCGCCACGCCCGGTTCCGCAGGTCAGCGGCGGTTGCCAGCTGTCGCCTCTGAACCAGACCCCAGGTACGACCTTCACCGTCAACACCAGCGCGCTGGCGGCGGCGACCACCTGCGCCATCACGTTCCAGTAAAGGCTGGAGCGGTCTAGAAGCACGCCGAAGGCCGCGCAAGCGGCCTTCGGTCGTTATGGAGCCCGATCTCCCAGGCAGTCATCAGGAAGAATTCGCCGCGGCTTGGGCGGCTCGGCCAGCGCGGTGTGGGGATGTTTCGGGCACGAAGGCCGCATTCAATCGATTCGTGACTCACTCGAAGGCATAGACTCCGAGGGGCGCGACAGCGAGCGGTGGCCCCTGGGCACTGACCCGATCCATGCGGCGACCTGTTCGACCCCGCAGCGTCGCGAATGTGTTTGGCGCATCTGACCCGTAGATCTGAGACTCTGTCCGTGGCCCAGCACCGCATCGAACTAGGCGCAGGAGACGTGCTGTTCCGCGAGGGGGATGCGCCGGATTGCGCCTATCTTGTCGAGGCGGGCGTCCTCAGCATCACCACCGGACCGGAGCAGCGCCGCCTTGCAGAGGTGCGTGCCGGTGAACTGCTTGGGGAAATGGCGGTGATCGATCGATCGCCGCGGACGGCGACGGCCACTGCGATGATGACCTGCGTGCTGGTCCCTATCACCCCCGAACAGATCGCCGAACGTCTGCTCAACACCGACCCGGTCGTGCGTGCCCTCCTCGAAGGCCAACTGCGCCGATATCGCGCGACGCTCGCCAGTCTGCAGGGACACGTCCAAGAGGAGACCGAGGCTGCGCAGGAACCGGCGGACGGGATCGGCAAGATTCGACTCGAGGCCGAACTCCGTGAAGCGCTGGCGAGCGGTGGGCTGGAAGTGCGCTTTCAGCCTCTGCTCGACATCTCGCGCGGCGAGATTGCGGGCTACGAAGCTCTGGTGCGCTGGAATCATGGCCAGCGGGGCCAGATCTCGCCCGCTGAATTCATTGCGCTCGCCGAGGAGACTTCGCTGATCGTTCCGGTGGGCGAGTACGTGCTTGAGGCCAGCCTTGACGCGCTGTGTCTGCTGGGCGAAAGCCGCGGCAAGCCCCCCTTCGTGGCGATCAACGTTTCCGCGCGTCAACTGGTCGAGGACGCGCTGCTGCCGCAGCTGCTGGAGCGCGTGGCGGCGCGCGGCCTCAAGCCGTCGCAGATCAAGATCGAGATTACCGAGAGTCGTCAGCTCGACTACACGCGCGTCGCGGCGATGATGCAGCAAGCCCGCGAAACCGGCGTGCGAGTCGCCCTGGATGACTTCGGCACCGGCTACTCGAACCTGCAGCACATGCATCTCTTGAGCTTCGATACGCTCAAGGTCGATCAGGCCTTCGCTCGCAGCATGCTTGAGAACCCGCGCGCGCGGCGCATCGTCGAGGCGATCGTCAGCATGGCCCACGGACTGGGGGCAGACGTGGTCGTCGAAGGCATCGAGACGGAAGACCAGCTGGCGGTCCTGCGAGAACTCGGATGCCGATACGCCCAGGGATGGCTGGTGGGGCGTCCACTGAGCCTTGAAGAACTCCTCGCCCAGCACGCCCAGCGCAACAGCTGAAAGGCACCACCGCGGGCTCGAGGCTTGCCAAGCGGCGTCGAATAGGCGCCGCGAACCCGACGATCCGCATAGGTCAGCGCCTGCGAGGCGCGCCATACTGCGCGCCTCGCCAAGCATCGACACGCACCGCGAACCTTTGCGCGCGTCGGTGGTCGTATGCCGCCGCCCTGAGACTCCCCAGCATGCACTCGATGGATTCCGCCTCCGCTGCCCTTGCACCCGACCCTTTGGCCTCCCGGTTCGCCGGCCTGCGCGACGCCTTGGCCGCCGAAGTGGTCGGCCAGCCCGAGTTGGTCGAACGCCTGTTGATCGCGCTCCTCGCCGATGGTCATCTCCTGGTCGAAGGCGCGCCGGGCCTCGCCAAGACCACGGCGATCAAGGCGCTGGCGGCGCGCATCGAGGCGGATTTCCACCGCGTGCAGTTCACGCCTGACCTCTTGCCGGCGGATCTGACCGGCACCGAGATCTACCGTCCGCAGGACGCGCGCTTCGAGTTCCAGCCCGGCCCACTGTTCCACAACCTGCTGCTCGCCGACGAGATCAACCGCGCGCCCGCCAAGGTCCAGTCGGCCCTGCTCGAAGCCATGGGCGAACGCCAGATCACCGTGGGTCGAATCACGTATCGCCTGCCAGATCTGTTTCTGGTGATGGCTACGCAGAACCCGATCGAGCAGGAGGGCACCTATCCTCTGCCGGAAGCCCAGCTCGACCGTTTCCTCATGCACGTCCGCATCGGCTATCCGAGAGCCGAAACCGAGGCGGAGATCCTGCGTCTCGCCCGCGAGCGCGCCCAGCGCGAACTCGATCCGAGTGGCGTCGTGACCCAAGCTCCGCGCGCCGCCAAGATCAGCGCCGAGGAAATCCGCGAGGCGCGCAGGCGCATTCTCGACCTGCATTTCGCGCCGAGGCTTGAGCGCTACCTTGTCGAGCTGGTGCTGGCGACCCGCGATGCGGCGCCCTATGGGGCTGAACTTAAGCGCCAGATCGCCTTCGGCGCCAGCCCGCGCGGCTCGATCGCACTGGAGCGCTGCGCGCGCGCGCACGCCTGGCTGGCGGGCCGTGACTTCGTCGCGCCTGAGGACATCCGCGCGGTAGTGCTGGATGTGCTGCGCCATCGCGTGCTGCTGAGCTTCGAGGCCGAGGCGGAAGGCGTCAACAGCGATGCCGTGGTGCGCGCGCTGCTGGAGCGAGTGCCGCTGCCCTGAGGCACGACGGTTCACAGCCCATGAGCAGTCCGGTCCATGCCGCAGTTCAGCCCGAGCTCGCCGAGCTGGTGGCCCTGCGCGCGCGCGCCGCGCAGCTGGCTGCGGGCGCGCGCAGGCGTTCGGCCGACCGTGCGGCGGGCACGCGCCACAGCCCCTTCCGCGGGCGCGGCATGGATTACGCGGAATCCCGTGCCTACGCCGCGGGCGACGATGTGCGCCATATCGACTGGCGGCTCACTGCGCGTGCGGGCGAACTGCACACCAAACTGTTCGCGGCCGAGCGCGAGCGCACCTCGGCCCTGCTGCTCGACACCTCGCTGGCGCTGCAGTTCGGCACGAGGGTCTGCTTCAAGTCGGTGCAGGCCGCGCGGCTGGGTGCGCTGTTCGCCTGGTTCGCGCAGTCGGAGGGCGATCGCGTCTGCGCCGCTGCGTTCGGACGACGCGCCGCCCAGCTGCCGGCACACGGCACCCAGCGCGGCGTGCTGCGCGTGCTGAAGGCGCTGTGCGAATGGTCACTGCCCGCGGCGACACCCGCCCTGCAGCCGCTCGCCAAGGCGGCCGATGCGCTCGACCGCACCCTGCGCGCCGGCGCGCATGTGCTGCTGCTGTTGGACGCATCGAGCCTCGACGAGGATGGCCTGCGCAGCCTGCTGCGCCTGCGCCGGCATCACGATGTGATCGCCGCCGTGCTGGTCGATCCGCTCGAGCGCGAGGCGCTGCCGCCGGGCCGCTACCGGGTGCAGACCGCCGTCGGCGAGCGCCTGCTGGAGGTGCCGCGCAGCGGTCGCCCGGACTGGCAGCTGGCCCTGCGTGAACGTCACGCCCTCACGCTTCAGGCTCTGCAGCGTGCAGGCGTCGGCGCGCGTCTGGTCAGCACCCGCGAGGATCCCGTGCCCGCACTGCGTGACCTGCTGCGCGGCGCGCCGCCGCGGGAGGACGCATGAGCCCGGGCCCCCAGCTGCGCGATATCCAGCTGCCGCCCGAGCCCGGCCTGTGGCCTTGGCCGCCTGGCATCTGGCTCGCGCTGCTGGCACTCCTGCTGCTGGCCACGTGGCTGATCCTGCGCGCGCGGCGCGCGGCACGGCGTCGTCGCGCGCTGCAGCGCTGGCGCAGCGCGATGCGCGCCATTCTTGAGAACGAAGCTGCGCCGGGCGTCGAGCGCGTGGCCGCTGCTTCCGAGCTGCTGCGTCGCGCCGTGCGGCAGCGCAATCCGGGCGCGGCGGCGCTGGAGGGCGCGCGCTGGCGAGCGCATCTCGCTGCGCTGGGTGCGCTGCCTGCGGAGGATCGCGGCCTCGATCTGCTGGTTCAAGGCCCTTGGCTGCCGCGCCTTGAAGATGCGGACGCCGAGCTCGCGCTCGACCGCGCGAACGAGCGTCTGCAGCGCCTGCTGGAGACCGTGTCGTGAGTGGCCTGCTGACCAGCCTGCAGGCGCTGGAGCTGGCGCGGCCCTGGGCGCTGTGGCTGTTGCCGCTGCCCGTGCTTGCCCTGCTGCTGCCCGCCGCGCGCGTGCAAATCGGCAGCGCGCTGCGCCTGCCTTTCGAACTGCCCGACGCGTCCGCCGCCAGCGCGCGCTCGCGCCTGTTCGCGCCGCGTCTGCTGCTGGCGCTGCCACTGTGGGGGCTGCTCTGCCTCGCCGCCGCTCAGCCGCAGCGCCTGGGCGAGATCGAAGCCCCGCCGAGCAGCGGTCGCGACCTGATGCTGGCGGTCGATGTCTCCGGCTCGATGGCCGCGGAAGACATGCAGATCGCCGGCCGGCGCGTCGATCGCCTCACCGCAGTCAAGCGGGTGCTCGGCGACTTCCTGGATCGCCGCGCCGGCGACCGCGTGGGCCTGATCCTGTTCGGCCAGAGCGCCTACCTGCTGACGCCGCTCACCTTCGATCGCGCGCACGTGCGCTACCAGCTGGAAACCAGCGTGATCGGCATGGCCGGGCGCGAGACCGCGATCGGCGATGCGATCGGGCTGGGCGTGAAGCGTCTGCGCGAGCGCGGCGAGGGCGAGCGTGTGCTGATTCTGCTGACCGATGGCGTGCACAACGCCGGCGCGCTGGACCCGGACCGCGCCACCCAGCTCGCCGTCGCCGAGAACGTGCGCGTGCACACCATCGGCATGGGCGGCGAGGGCGGTAGCGCCAGCGTGTTCGGCCTGCAGGTCGCCACGCCCGGCGCCGAGATTGACGAAGCCAGCCTGCGGCGCATCGCCGACAGCACCGGCGGCCGCTACTTCCGCGCCCGCGACACCCGCGAGCTGGCCGGCATTTACGCCGAGCTGGACCGCCTGGAGCCCGTCGAGCAGGAGGCCGAGCCGCTGCGGCCGCGGCACGAGCTGTTCCACTGGCCGCTGGGGCTGGCCCTGCTGCTGGGCCTCGCGCTCGTGCTTGCCGATAGCGGCCGTCGCCGCGAGGTGCTTCGATGAGCGCGCTGGGCCTCGACGACTTCCACTTCCTGCGGCCGCTGTGGCTGCTCGCCCTGTTTGCTCTGCCTCTGCTGCTGTGGCTCCGCCGGCGTGCGCAGGTCAGCGCGGATCCGTGGCGCGCCGTGGTCGATGCGCCGCTTCTGGCCGCGCAGTCCGCAGCGCGCGCACGCGCGCCGCGCCTGCCTGAAGCCCTGCTGCTGCTGGGTGTCGCGCTCGCCGTGCTGGCGCTCGCCGGGCCGGCCTGGCGCGAGCTGCCGCAGCCGCTGCTGAAGCGGCAGGCGCCGCTGATCGTGCTGCTCGATCTCTCGGCAAGCATGCGCGCGGCCGATCTCAAGCCAGATCGCTTGAGCCGCGCGCGGCTCAAGCTGGCCGAGCTGATCCGCCGCCGCAGCGATGGCCAGACGGCGCTGGTCGCTTTCGCTGGCGAGGCCTTCACCGTCGCGCCGCTGACCGATGACGCGACCACGCTCGATGGACTGCTCTCCGCGCTGGATCCGTCGATCCTGCCGGTGCCGGGCCAGCGCCCCGAGCGCGCGATCCGCATGGCCCAGCGCCTGTTCGCGGAAAGTGGCGCCCGCCGCGGCGACGCGCTGCTGCTGACCGATCGTGTCGGCACGGCCGCCATCGAGGCCGCGCGCGAAGTGGCAGCGCAGGGCCTGCGCGTGTCTGCGCTGGGCCTCGGTACACCGGAGGGCGCGCCGGTGGCGGTGGGCGGTGGCGGCTTCATGCGCGACGAGGCCGGCAACATCCGTCTGCCGCGACTGGACGAATCGAGCCTGCGCGCGCTGGTCGAAGCCGGGCAGGGCAGGTACACACGCTTCGCCGCCGACGGCAGCGACCTGCGCGCGCTGGGCTTCGACGACGCGGCCGACGCCGCTGAAGTCGAACAGGCTGAAAGCGCCGGCCGCGAATCGCGCGAGACCCTGCGCTACCAGGACGAAGGCCCGCTGCTGGCCCTGCTGCTGCTGCCACTGGCGGCACTCGCCGCGAGGCGCGGCTGGCTGCTGGTGCTGCCACTTCTGCTGCTGCCGCTGGCGCCGCTGCGCACGGCGCAGGCGCAACCCGCGACAGCGACGCCGTCGCCGCCTGCCGCGACCGCAGAAGCCGCCGAGGCCACTGCCGCGGAGTCGTCGCCCGGCGCGCTCGCGCAGTTCTGGAACGATCTGTGGACGAATCGCGATCGCCAGGCCTGGGACGCCCTGCAGGGCGATGCGCCACAGCGCGCGGCGGCACTGGCCGAGGACCCGGCCCTGCGCGGCAGCGCGGCCTACCGCGCCGGTGACATGGAATCCGCGCTCACCGACTTCGCCAGCGGCGATGACGCCCGCAGCCACTACAACCGCGGCAATGCGCTGGCCAAGCTGCAGCGCTACGAAGAGGCGCTGGCGGCGTACACGGCCGCACTCGAACGCGAGCCGCAGCATGCGGATGCGGCCGCCAACCGTCAGGCGATTGAAGACTGGCTCAAGCAGCAGGAGCAGCAGCAACAGCAACAGCAGCAGGGCCAGAACGGCGAGCAGGGTGAGCAGGGCAAGGACAGCCAAGACGGGCAATCCGGCGACTCCGGCGAGTCACCGTCTGAGGGTGAGCAGAAGCAAGACGCGGGCAGCGAGTCCGAGTCCGCCGAAGGCGAACCCCCGCCGTCCTCCGAGAGCCCGCAGAACGAAGCTGCCCACGGCGAACAGGAGGGCGAGTCCGGCGCGCAGCAGGCCGAAGCCGAGCGCGATGCGGCCGAGTCCGAGCAGGCGCAGCAGGACTACAACGAGGCCATGCAGCAGGCGCTGGAGCAGTCGCAGGAGCAGGATGCGCAGCCCCAGGCCGAGCCGCTGAGCGCAGAGGCCATGGCGGAAGCGGAAAAACAGCAAGCGCTGGAGCAGCTGATGCGGCGCGTTCCCGACGATCCCGGCGGCCTGTTGCGCCGCAAGTTCCTGCTCGAATACCAGCGCCGTCAGCGCGAGGGCGATTCCCCATGAACCTTCATTTGCGCCTGTGCTGCGCGCTGCTGCTGAGCCTGCTGTCGACGCTGTCGATGGCGCAGGGCACGCGCGCCTTCCTCGACCGTGAGGAGATCGTGCTGGGCGAGTCGGTCACTCTGAACATCGAGACCGATCAGCCCGGCGGCGGTGAACCCGATCTGTCCGCGCTGGGCAGCGATGTGCGCGTGCTCGGCAGCTCCAGCAGCACCCAGATCAGCGTGGTCAACGGCCAGCAGAGCATGCGCACGCTCTGGGGCGTGGTGCTGGAGCCGCTGTCGGCGGGCGTGATCGGCATTCCGGCGCTGGAGGTGCGCGGCCAGCGCACCGAACCGCTGCGGCTCTCCGTGCTGCCGGCCAGCGCGCGTCCTCGCGATGTCGATGCCGACGTGCTGCTCGAAGTCGAAGCCGCGCCCGAGAACCCCTACGTGCAGCAGCAGGTGATCTACACCGTGCGCCTGCTGTACGCCGTCACCCTGCTCGACGGCCAACTCGATGAGCCGCGCGCCGAAGGTGCCGACGTACGCCGACTGGGCGGCGATGCGACCTTCAGTCGTGACGTGGGCGGTCGCCGCTACAACGTGGTCGAGCGTCGCTACGCGCTGACCCCGCTGGCGTCCGGGGCCTTGACCATCGAGGCCCCGCGCTTCCGTGGTCGCGCGCTGGTCGGCCGCGCCAACCGCATGTTTGATCCTGGCACCCCGGTGAGCGCGGCGGGGGATCCGGTCACCCTGCAGGTGCGCCCGCGTCCGCCCAGCGCCGGCGAGCCTTGGCTGCCTGCAGAGTCGCTGGACTATGTCGCCCAGACCGGCGCGGCCGGTGCGCTCAAGGTCGGCGACCCGGTGACGCTTTCGCTGCGGCTGTCGGCGCGCGGGCTCTCCGCCGAGCAGCTGCCCGAGCTGGTGCTGCCGGCGATCGACGGCGCCGAGATCTATCCCGATCAGGAGGCCAGCCAAAGCCGGGAAGGGCCGCGCGGTATCGAAGGCGAGCGCATCCGCAGCTTCGCGGTGGTGCCCACCCGTGCCGGCACGCTGGAACTGCCGCGCTTGGTCATCCGCTGGTGGGATGTTGCCGCCGATGAGATGCGCGAGGCCGTGATTGAGGCGCAGCGCTTCGAGGTCGAGCCGGGGGCCGCCACTGCAAGCGGGCTTGCCCCGCGCGCGGACGCCGCCCCGGCCTTGACTGAGGACGGCGATGCGTCTGCCCAGCCCCCGGGTTCACCGGGCGTGCATCCCTACTGGCGGCTCGCCGCCCTGCTGCAGCTGCCCGTGCTGCTGGCCCTGCTGGCGTTGGCGTGGCGCGGCCGCCGGCCGCCGCTGCGTGTTTCGCCGACGCCGACGCCGACCCTGCCTCAAGCCGGCCCCGCGTTGGCCGAGGCCCTGCGGCGCGGCGATCTTGACGACATCGCCGCCGCCCTGCGCGCGGTCGCCCTCGCACGCGGCCTCAGCCCCGATCTCAGCGGCCTCGCTCAGGCGCTGAGCGATGCCGAGCAGCGCTCAGCGGTCGAAGCCCTGCAGCGCAGCCTGTATGCCGGCGCTGCCGGTGCTACTGCGCTCGACGGCTTGCGCAGCGCCTTCGCGCGCGCACCGTCCTTCCGTGGCGATGACGCTGCACAGGCCGCTGCCGACGTCCTGCCGCCGCTGTATCCGCCGCGTCACGGGGGCTGAAGCGCGCGCCGTCGAAGCCCGTGGATCGTTTCGCCCGGCTCGCCCTCACTCGCCCCGCTGTTGTACGGTTGCACGGCACTGGCGATCAGACGCGCACACCCGGCGCCCACGACGGCCTGATGTACCATCCGCCGGCCGTGCGAGGTGCTAAGGACAGCCCATCGCACGCGCAGCCGCGGCGCCGCCGCTGCGGCGGCTTGCCGGCAGCGCGCTGTGGGCTCTCCGCGCGCGCCTTTCCTGTTCAGTCCTTTGGGGGACGCCTGATGATCCAACGTATCGCGCTGGCCTTGCTGCTGGCTGTCAGTTTCCCTGCGCTCGCGCAGGACACCGCACCTCTGCAGGCCCAGGGCTTTGAGTCTTCCGAGGCCCCTGCCGCCGAAGCGGCGCCCGCGCCTGCCCAGGCGGAGGCGGTCGGCACGCCCGCGGCGGCGGCGGACGCGGCACCGCCGAGCCTGGACCAGCGCATCGAAGCCTTCATCCGCCCGATTGCCGATGATGTCTCCGGCTTCATCTTCCACGCGGTGCGGGTGGGCGGAACGGACGAAGCGCCGGTGATGTTCCCGCTAATCGTCGGCTGGCTGATCCTCGCCGGCGTGGTGTTCACGCTGTACTTCGGCTTCATCAACGTGCGCGGCTTCGCCCACGGCTTCCGCCTGCTGCGCGGCGACTACAGCAGCAAGCGCGACGCCGGCCCCGGCGAGGTCAGCCATTTCCAGGCCCTGACCTCGGCAGTCTCCGGCACGGTCGGCCTCGGCAACATCGCGGGCGTGGCTGTGGCGATCACCATCGGTGGCCCCGGTGCGACCTTCTGGATGGTGCTCGCTGGCCTGCTGGCGATGTCGACCAAGTTCGTCGAGTGCACGCTGGGCGTGAAGTACCGCCTGGAGAAGCCCGACGGCACCGTCTCGGGCGGCCCGATGTACTACCTCTCCCGCGGCATCGCCGAGAACTATCCGAGCCTGAAGTGGTTCGGCTGGAAGCTGGCGATCATCTTCGCGGTCTGCTCAATGCTGGGCGCGATCGGCGCCGGCGCCATGTTCCAGGCCAACCAGGCCTATGCACAGTTGCTCAACGTCACCGGCGGTGCCGAGGGCCCGCTGGCGGGCAATGGCCTGTGGTTCGGCCTCGTCTACGCCGCGCTGGCGGGCGCGGTGGTGATCGGCGGCATCACCCGCATAGGCAGCGTGACCTCGAAGCTGGTGCCCGGCATGGCGGCGCTCTACATCTTTGGCTGCGTGTTCGTCATTGCCGCCAACGCGGGCCAGCTGCCCGCGGCGATCGCTGCAATCTTCGAAGGCGCGTTCACCGGTGAAGGCGCGGTCGGCGGCATCATCGGCGCTCTGATCGTGGGTTTCCGACGCGCGGCCTTCTCCAACGAGGCGGGCCTCGGCTCCGCGGCGATCGCGCATTCGGCGGTCAAGACGCGTGATCCGGTGACCGAAGGCTTCGTCGCCCTGTGGGAGCCCTTCATCGACACCGTGGTGATCTGCACCATGACCGCGCTGGTGATCATCATCACCGGCCAGCACCTGGTCGAGGGCAGCGGCGACGGCGTGCAGCTCACCTCCAACGCCTTCGGCAGCGTGGTCAGCTGGTTCCCCTACGTGCTCACCTTCGCGGTGTTCCTGTTCGCCTTCTCCACCACCATCACCTGGGGCTACTACGGCGCCAAGGCCGCGGCCTTTCTCGCGCGCGAAAGCAAGGGCGTGCTGTACGGCTTCAAGTTCTTCTACCTGGTCGCCGCGGTGGTCGGCTGCACCCTGCAGCTGTCCAGCCTCGTCGACATCGCCGATGCCCTGCTGTTCATCATGGCCATCCCCAACCTCATCGGCGTGTACCTGCTGATGCCGGTGGTCAAGCGCGAACTGAATGCCTACTGGGCGCGGCTCAAGGCCGGAGAGCTGCGCAACTACCGCGAACAGCCGGAGACCTGAGCCATGAACAGCGCCCGCGGTCTCTCTCTGCACACCCAGATGGCCATCGGCTTCGCGGTGGGCATCACCGCAGGCGTGCTGGCCAATGCTTTCGCCGGCGATTCCAGCTGGCTGGACCCGGCGATCGACTACGTCACCAACCCGGTCGGCAAGATCTTCTTGAACTTGCTGTTCATGCTGGTGGTGCCGCTGGTGTTCTCGGCCCTGGTTCTGGGCGTGGTCGAGATCGGCGATCCGCGCTCGCTGGGGCGCATCGGCGGCCGCACCTTGATCTTCATCCTGGTGGTGACGGCGATCGCGGTCAGCATCGGGATGATCATCGTCAACCTTGTTCAGCCAGGCCAGGGATTGTCTCCCGAGTTGGCCGAGGAGCTGATCGCTGGCTCCGGCGAGCGCGCAGCCGACATTGCTACCAAGGGCGCTGCCGTATCGGGCATCGACCTTCTCATCAACATCGTGCCCCGCAACCCGATCGCGTCGGCGGTCAATGGTGATTTGATCGGTGTGATGTTCTTCGCCCTGATGTTCGGCATCGGCGCCACCGTGGTCGCCTCGGCCGGCACCCGCAGCTTCGTCGGTGCCGTGCAGGGTGTCTACGACATCTGCCTGAAGCTGATCGGCTGGATCATCCAGCTCGCGCCCTACGCCGTGGCATGCCTGCTGTTCAGCATCACCGCCAAGCTCGGCTTCGACGTGCTGGTGCAGCTGGCGCGCTATGTCGGCACCGTCGTGCTGGCGCTGGCGATCCACTTCTTCGTGGTGTTTCCGATCCTGGTGCGGGTGTTCGGCGGCATGTCGCCGCTGAAGTTCTTCAAGGGCGCGGAGCCGGCGCTGCTGACCGCATTCTCGACCAGCTCGTCGAGCGCGACCCTGCCGACCACGCTGGAATGCGCCGAGCACCGGCTGGGCGTACCGCGGCCCGTGGCCCGCTTCGTCTGCACGCTGGGCGCCACCGCCAACATGAACGGCACGGCGTTGTTCGAGGGCATCACCGTGCTCTTCCTAGCGCAGTTCTTTGGCGTCGAGCTGAGCTTCGTGCAGCAGATGAGCATTCTGGTGCTGTGCATCTTCGGTGCGATCGGCGCCGCCGGTGTGCCGGGCGGCTCACTGCCGGTGATTGCGATGATCCTCGCCATGTTCGGCATTCCGCCCGAAGGCATCGGCCTGATCCTCGGCGTCGACCGCTTCCTCGACATGTGCCGCACCACGGTCAATGTCGGCGGCGATCTGGTGGGATCGGTGGTGGTGGCGCGTACCGGCTTGCAGCCGCCGGACGCGGCGCCGCAGGACGACGGAGGCGCGGAGCGGCGGGATGTCTGAGGTGCGGCAGGACACCGACCTCACCGGCCTGCTGCAGGCCTGGCGCGGCGGCGACCGCGCCGCGCTCGACCAGCTGCTGCCGGAGGTCTACGACCTGCTGAAGCGGATGGCGGCCGGACGCGTCGGCAGCGTCGACCGCACGCCGACGCTGGAGCCCACCGCGCTGGTGCACGAGGCCGTGCTGCGCCTGCTCGGCCACAGTCCGGACTGGCAGAACCGCAGCCACTTTCTCGCCGTCGCCGCCCTGCAGATGCGCGCCGTGCTGGTCGATCATGCGCGCGCGCGCGTGGCCGCTAAGCGCGGCGGCGGGGCGGCGCTGGTGACCCTGCGCGCCGCCGAGTTCGAGGCCGCGGGCGACAGCGTCGAGATCGATCTGCTGGCCCTGGATCAGGCCCTGCGGCTGCTCGCCGACACCGATGCGCGCGCCGCGCGCGTCGTCGAGATGAGCTACTTCAGCGGCATGCAGCGCGAAGAGATCGCCGAGGTGCTGGCGGTGAGCCCGGCCACCGTCGACCGCGACCTGCGCTTCGCCCGCGCCTTCCTGAACCGTCAGCTCGGCGGCTGAGGCCCGCAACGCGCTCTGCCGGGCGCGACGCCCGGGATGGCCTGCCGCAGTGCAGCAGCCGCAGCCCGCACCATCGCGTATGTTCCTGCCTTCGATGAGGGGATCTCGCATGGCGACGCGCGGGGAGTCGGAGGTGCTGGTGATCGGCGGCGGCTTGGCCGGCATGGTCAGCGCGCTCGAGTGCCTGCGCGCCGGCCGCTCGGTGACGATCGTCGACCGCGATACCCCCGAGCGCTTCGGCGGGCTCGCGCGCTGGGCGTTCGGCGGCATGGCGCTGGTCGGCACGCCGCTGCAGGCGCGGATGAAGATCGGCGATACGCCCGAGATCGCCCTGCGCGACTGGCTGAGCTTTGGCGAGCTGGACCCCGCCGACACCGCGTCCCTGGCCTGGGCGAAGCGCTACGTCGAGCGCTCGCGGGCCGAGGTCTACGACTGGCTGCTGGGCGAGGGCCTGCGCTTCCTGCCGGCGGTCAACTGGGTCGAGCGTGGCCGTCACGGCGAGGGCAATTCCGTGCCGCGCTACCACATCGTCTGGGGCACGGCGCGCCAGCTGGTGCTGTGTCTGCACGCGGCGCTGCAACGCGCGGACAGCGGCGGCCGCCTGGGCCTCATGCATCGGCACCGCGTCACCGCGCTGGAGTCGCAGAACGGCCGCGTCTGCGGAGCGCTCGCGGTCGACGATCGCAGCGGCGCTGAAGTCCGGCTCAAGGCCGATGCGGTGGTGCTGGCGATGGGCGGCATCAACGGCAGCCATGCCGCCTGTCGCGCGCACTGGCCCAAGGAGCGTCCGCTGCCGGCGAGGATGCTCAACGGCGCGCACCCCGACGCGGATGGCCGCCTGCACACCGAGGTGGCCGAGGGCTTGGGAGGCCAGATCGTCAATGCCGGCGAGATGTGGAACTACGCCGGCGGTATCGCGCATCCGTTTCCGCATTTCGAAGGCCATGGGCTGTCGATCATTCCCTGCAAGTCGGCGCTGTGGCTGGACCACCGCGGCGAGCGCATCGGCCCGGAGCCGCTGGTCACCGGTTTCGACACCCACTGGCTGTGTCAGCGCGTGGCCGCGCAGGCCAAGCCCTGGACCTGGCAGCTGCTCAACCGCCGCATCGCGCTCAAAGAGTTCGCCATCTCCGGCGCCGAGCACAACCCGCGTATCCGCGACCGCCAGATGCTGCGCTTTCTGCTGGAGACTCTGTTCGGCAATGCGCGCCTGGTCGAGCAGATGCAGCGCGAGAGCGAGGACTTCCTGGTCGATGATTCGCTGCCAAGTCTCGCCGCCAAGATGAACGCGCTGACCTGCTCGCACGATATCGACGCCGCGCGACTCGGCGCTACGGTCGCTGCCTTCGATGCCCACTTCGCGCCCGGCCGCGACCCGGCCGACGACGCGCAGATCCGCCGCATCGAGCAGGCGCGGCAGTGGCGACCCGACCGCCTGCGCACCTGTGCGCCGGCACCGCTGTCGAAGCCCGGCGCGGGGCCGTGGATCGCGATCCGCCTGCAGCTGATCACCCGCAAGAGCCTGGGCGGCCTGCGCACCGACCTGCAGTCGCGGGTGCTGGGCGTCGACGAGGCGCCGATTCCCGGCCTGTACTGCGTCGGCGAGGCGGCCGGCTTCGGCGGCGGCGGCGCCCACGGCAAGCGCTCGCTGGAGGGCACCTTCCTCCCGGGCTGCATCCTCACCGCCCGCGCTGCGGCGCGGCATCTCACGAAGGGCTGAGGCGCATGTTCGGCCGCTATCCGGTCACCGCTGGCGACTACCGCGAGCGCGCGCGATCGCGCCTGCCGCGCTTCCTGTTCGACTACGTGGATGGCGGCGCCGGCGCGGAGCAGACCCTCGCCGCCAATGCCGAGGACTGGGCGCGCCTTACGCTGCGCCAGCGCGTGCTGGTCGATGTCGCGGGTGTCGAGACCACGAGCGAGCTGCTGGGCCAGCGCTGCGCCCTGCCGCTGGCGCTGGCGCCGGTGGGCTTCGCCGGCATGATGGCGCGTCGCGGCGAAGCCCAGGCGGCGCGCGCTGCGCGCTCCCTGCAGGTGCCCTTCACCCTGTCGACCGTGGGCATCTGCAGCTACGAGGAAGTGCTTGCCGCGAGCGGCGTGCCGCCCTGGTTCCAGCTCTACATGCTGCGCGACCGCGGGCTGGTCGCGGCCCTGCTCGATCAGGTCTGGGCCCAGGGCTGTCGCACGCTGGTGTTCACCATCGATCTGCCGGTGCTCGGCCCGCGCCATCGCGACCCGCGCCACGGCATCGGCCGGCCCGGCCTGCGACCGAAGCTGATCAAGCTGGCGCAGCTGCTGTCGCGGCCGCAGTGGCTGCGCGCCGTTGGCATCGGCGGCAAGCCGCACAGCTTCGGCAGCCTCGGCGCGCACGTGCCGGCCGCGAACGATTTCGAAACCTTCCGCCACTGGGTCGACGCGCAGTTCGATCCCACGGTCACCTGGAAGGACATCGCCTGGCTGCGCGCGCGCTGGCAGGGCCGGCTGGCGCTCAAGGGTCTGCTCGATGCCGACGACATCGCACCGGCGCTCGACACCGGCGCCGAGGCGCTGATCGTCTCCAACCACGGTGGCCGCCAGCTCGATGGCGCAGCGTCCACCGCGCGCAGGCTGCCCGCGCTGGCGAAGCAGGTGAACGGGCGCTGCGCGGTGCTGGTCGACGGCGGCATCCGCAGCGGCATCGACGTGTTCCGCGCGCTGGCGCGGGGCGCGGACGGCGTGCTGATCGGCCGGCCCTGGGTATGGGCGCTGGCCAGCGCCGGCGAGGCTGGCGTGCGTGCGCTGATCGAAGCCTGGCAGAACGAACTGCGCACCACCATGGCGCTCGCAGGGGTGACCCGCGTCGCCGACATCGGCCCGCAGCATCTCGAGCCCGGCTAGCCGCCAAGCGACCGCCGGGCACACTGCCTGACGCGATCGTGCTGTCGTTCCCGCTCACGCCGCCCACTGACTTTCCCCAGCCCCGGAACCCGCCATGCCCAACGGCGCCCAAGCCCTGATGAAGACCCTCGCCGATGCCGGCGTGAGCGTCTGCTTCACCAACCCCGGCACCAGCGAGATGCACTTCGTCGCCGCGCTCGACTCCGAGCCCCGCATGCGCGCGGTGCTGTGCCTGTTCGAGGGCGTGGCCACCGGCGCCGCCGACGGCTACGCGCGCATGGCTGGGCAACCCGCGGCGACCCTGCTGCACCTCGGCTGCGGCCTCGGCAACGGGCTGGCCAACCTGCACAACGCCCGCAAGGGCAGGGTGCCGGTGGTCAACATCGTCGGCGACCACGCCACCTATCACATGCCGCTCGACGCCCAGCTGCAGAGCGATATCGAAACCGTGGCGCGCAATGTCTCACCCGGCTTTGTGCGCACCTCGATGCGCACCGAGGACCTCAGCCGCGATGCGGTGGATGCGATCGTCGCCGCACGTCGCCTGCCGGAGCAGGTCGCCACCCTGATCCTGCCGGCGGATGTCAGCTGGGGCGAGGGCGGCGCGCCCTGTTCGCCGCCTGAACTTTCGCCGCCGCCCGCGGCCGCTGCGGATGCCGTCGCGAAGATCGCCGAGGTGATCCGCAGCGGCGGCAAGGTCGCCCTGCTGCTGGGCCGCCACGCCCTGCGCGAGCCCGCGCTGCTGGCGGCCGCGCGCATCGCAGCGCACAGCGGGGTCAAGCTGCTGGCCGAGGTGTTCCCGACGCGGCTTGAGCGCGGGGCGGGCCTGCCGCCGGTCGAGCGCATCGCCTATCTGGCCGAGCTGGCCGGCGTGCAGCTGGCCGAGTTCCAGCACCTGGTGCTGGTCGATGCCAAGGCGCCGGTGAGCTTTTTCGCCTATCCCGGCAAGCCCAGCGAGCTGGTGCCCGCGGGCTGCGCCGTGCATACGCTCAGTACGCCCGCAGAGGACGCTGCGGCGAGTCTCCAGGCGCTGGCGACAGCGCTGGGGGCAGGCGATGCGGCGCCCGTGCTGCAGCCCGCTGCGCGCCCCGGTCGGCCGCGCGGACGCCTCACCGCGGAGAAGGTCTGCAAGGCTGTGGGTCATCTGCTGCCCGAGCGTGCGATCGTGGTCGACGAGGCGATCACCTCGGGCCTGATGCTGCCGCTGATGACCGCCGGCGGCCCGCGCCACGACCTCATCACGCTGACCGGCGGCGCCATCGGCCAAGGCCTGCCGAACGCCATTGGTGCGGCGATCGCCTGCCCGGACCGGCCGGTGCTGGCGCTGATCGGCGACGGCACCGCGATGTATACGATCCAGGCCCTGTGGACGCTGGCGCGCGAGAACCTCGCCGTCACCGCGATCATCTTCAACAACGCCAGCTACTCCGTGCTCAACGTCGAGCTGGAACGCGTCGGCGCCGAACGCATCGGCGCCAAGGCGCGCGCGCAGCTCGATCTGAAAGGCCCGCGCCTCGACTTCTGCCGTCTCGCCCAGGGCATGGGCGTACACGCCGCCCGCGCCGACACCGCAGAAGACTTCTGCCGCGCGCTGGAATACGCGCTGAGCCATTCCGGTCCGCATCTCATCGAAGCCGTGGTGCCCGAAAGCCTGAGCGGTGTGAAGCGCAAGGCACTGCCTTGGGTGCTCAAGGCCCTGCCGAAACTGCCGGCGCCGCTGGCGCGGATGCTGAAGAAGAGGCTGGCGCCATAAGCCAGACGCGCCGCGCCGATGCCGCGCCTCGATCGGCGACTGCGCGCGCAAGCGCGCGCCGTCCTTGCCTCGCGGAGGGCCGGCTGCGGGTGCGCTGCTTTCCCACGAGCCCCGGACAGTCTGCGGCGCGATCCGGCCGTGTGGAGAAACCCGAACGCCGCCGCGAAGAATTCGAGCGGCGGCCACGGTAGCCGCAGGTTCCTCGCAGGCTGCCAAAGGCTGTCCGAGCCACTGCGTTCGCAATGGGCCTGACGAGCACCCTCTTGAACATTCCGGCGAAGAGCGTAGGCTTCCTCTCACGCCGCCGGACTGACCAGCGGTACCCACCCTGAGGGATCCTCATGGACTTTGACTACGTGGTCTTCATTGGCCGCTTTGAGCCGTTTCACAACGGCCACCTCGCCGTCGCCCGCCACGCCCTGCGTGTGCTCCGGGGCACTGCCGACGGCAGCACACGCCCAACCAGCACACCCGCGAGGCCCGGCAAGCTCATCCTGCTGATCGGCTCGGCCGACGCCCCGCGCACGCCACGCAACCCTTGGACTGCGGCCGAACGCCGGGTGATGGTGCAGGCCGCGCTGGAAGATGCCGCCGATCAGATCCTCGTGCGGCCGCTGCGCGACCACCTGTACAACGAGGCGCAGTGGATCGCCGCCGTACAGCGCACGGTGGCCGAGGCCATCCGCGCCGATGGCGGCCCGGCAGATGCCCGCATCGGTCTGATCGGTCAGCGCAAGGACGCCAGCAGCTACTACCTCGAAGAGTTCCCGCAGTGGCGGCTCATCGATGTCGCCCACACCGAAACCTTGTCGGCGACGGATCTTCGCCGTCATCTGTTCGAGACCGGCCCCGGCGACTACGGCAGCCTGATGCTTGTACGCGCCAACGTGCCCGAGCCGACCTTCGCGATGCTCGATGCCTTCCGCAAGCATGACCCGGCGCACGCCGAGCTGGTCGAGGAATACCGCTTCCTGCGCGACTACCGCGCGGCCTGGGACCAGGCACCGTATGCGCCGACCTTCGTCACCACCGACGCGGTGGTGGTGCATTCGGGCCACGTGCTGCTGATCCGCCGCCGCAGCGCGCCCGGCAAGGGTCTGTGGGCGCTGCCCGGCGGCTTCATCCGTCAGGACGAAACCCTGCTGGACGGCTGCCTGCGCGAGCTGCGCGAAGAGACCCGCCTCAAGCTGCCGGCGCCGGTGCTGCGCGGCTCGCTCAAGGGCAGCCATGTTTTCGACCACCCGGAGCGCTCGCTGCGCGGCCGCACGATCACCCATGCCTTCCACTTCGAGTTCCCGCAGGGCGAGCTGCCGGGCGTACGCGGCAGCGACGACGCCGACAAGGCGCGCTGGTTCCCGGTGGCCGAGGCGTTGGAGATGGGTCCGCGATTGTTCGAGGACCACCTGCACATCCTTGAGTACTTCATCGGCCGCGGGTGAGCGTGCCGCGCCGACCCGACCCCATAGGGTGGGTCTTGACCCACCGGAGCTCGACGCTTGCCTCGGTCCCTTCGAAGCACCTCGCGAAACCCGATCTCCGCGAACACATCGACGAACGCAGAGCCGGTGGGTCAAGACCCACCCTATGGAATCGCGAGTCATGGGATGGGTCTTGACCCACGCGAGCTCGACGCCACGCCGGAATCGCTCAACAGCCACGCATCATTTCCCCCACCGCCGGCGGACAGACCACCGGCTTACGACGCGAAGGAGTTTCACGTCATGAACATCCGCCACCCGTTCGACAATCTGATCCTCAACACCGACAGCTACAAGGCCAGCCATTGGCTGCAGTACCCGTCGGGCACCGACGCCAGCTTCTTCTACGTCGAAAGCCGCGGCGGCACGCATGAACACGTGCTGTTCTTCGGCCTGCAGGCGATCCTCAAGGCCTACTTCAGCACGCCGATCACCCATGCCGATGTCGATGAGGCGCGCGATGTCTTCGCCGCCCACGGCGAGCCCTTCAACGAAGCTGGCTGGCGGCGCATCGTCGATGTGCACGGCGGCCGTCTGCCGCTGCGCATCCGCGCCGTGCCTGAAGGTCATGTGGTGCCGATCCACCAGGCGCTGGTGACCATCGAGTCGACCGACCCGGAAGCCTTCTGGCTACCGAGCTACATGGAAACCCTGCTGCTGCGTCTGTGGTATCCGGTCACCGTCGCCACGATCAGCTGGCAGGCCAAGCAGACGATCCGCGACTACCTGCAGCGCACCAGCGACGACCCCGAAGGTCAGCTGCCCTTCAAGCTGCACGACTTCGGTGCGCGCGGCGTGTCGAGCACCGAGAGCGCGGGTCTCGGTGGACTCGCTCATCTGGTCAACTTCCTCGGCACCGACACCGTGTCGGCGCTGATGGCGGCGCGCGCCTGGTACGGCGCCGACATGGCCGGCTTCAGCATCCCCGCCGCCGAGCACAGCACCATCACCAGCTGGGGCCGCGAGCGCGAGGTCGACGCCTACCGCAACATGCTGAAGCAGTTCGCCAAGCCCGGCAGCCTCGTCGCCGTGGTCTCGGACAGCTACGACATCCACCGCGCGATCCGCGAACACTGGGGTCAGACCCTGCGCCAGGCGGTCATCGACAGCGGCGCCACGGTGGTGATCCGCCCCGACTCGGGCGACCCGGTCGAGATGGTGCTGAGCTGCCTGCAGGCGCTGGACGAGGCCTTCGGCCACACCGTCAACAGCAAGGGCTACAGAGTGCTGAACACGGTGCGGGTGATCCAGGGTGACGGCATCGACCCGGTCAGCCTGAAGCAGATCCTGCAGCGTTTCACCGACGCCGGCTACAGCGCCGACAACGTCGCTTTCGGCATGGGCGGCGGCCTCTTGCAGAAGCTCAACCGCGACACCCAGAAGTTCGCCCTCAAATGCTCGGCCGCGCGCATCGACGGTGAGTGGATCGACGTCTACAAGGACCCGATCACCGACCCCGGCAAGCAGTCGAAGCGCGGCCGTCTCACCCTGATTCGTCATGCCGAGTTCGGCAGCTGGAAGACCGTGCCGGTGCCGAACGAGATCGAGCGCATCGAAGACATGACCCTACCGGCCGGCTGGGCGCATGCGATGGAGACAGTGTGGGAGGACGGTGCGCTCACCCGCGAGTGGACGCTGGACGAGGTGCGGGCGCGGGCGGGGCGGGGGTTGTGAGGTCAAGATGCGGCGTCCTGAGGGTGGGCGCCGACAATGAAGTGACCAGGACGGGGCCCGCTCGACTGGGCGCGCGTGGAGCGGTTCAACACAGGAGGCCCAATCGATGACCCAACTCAGCCCACGCTTCAGCGCTGCCGTGGAGTACGCCCGCGTGGCCCACGCTGGCCAGACCCGCAAGGGCACAACCATTCCCTACCTGTATCACCTGTTGGGTGTGGCCAGCCTGGTGCTTGAACACGGCGGCGATGAGCACCAGGCCATCGCCGGACTGCTGCACGACGTGGTCGAAGACTGCGGCTCAGGCCACACCCAGCGGATTCGCGAGCAGTTCGGCGACGCGGTGGCGCGCATCGTTGCCGATTGCACCGACGGCAGCGCCGAGTCCAAGCAGTCGGCCGTGACGCCCGAAGCCCGGCGGGCGGATTGGCTGCAGCGCAAGCGCAGCTACCTCGCGCATCTCACGCAGGTGGACGCGTACTCCCTGCTGGTCAGTGGCTGCGACAAGCTGCACAACGCCCGCGCCATCCTTGCCGACATCGAGGGCGATGCGGGCCTGGCCGTGTTCGAGCGCTTTACGGGTGGCATGGACGGCAGCCTGGCCTACTACGCTTCGATTGCCGAGCTGCTGAGCGACAGAGCTGCACCGATGCATGCAGCCTTCGAGCGTGTGGTGGCTCGCATGCATGTGCTGGCTGGACAGGAGCGGCGAGGGCTGCCAATCCGTTGAACGCGCGCGCCGCTCGCGTGAGCGCATTCAGCGCGGCGCGACGGTCCGCCAGCGCGTCACCTCACTGCAGCGGCCGCAGCGCCACCAGCGCCAGGTCAATGGCGCGCTCATCGAACAGCCGGGCCTTGCGCTCGGCGTGGCCTCCGCAGGGAATCACGTAAGGAAGTCATCGCGAAGCGATGGCGCGCCTGGAGGGGTGAGCCGCCGCGCTTGCGCGCCACTGGCGCGCGCGGCGAGCGAACGCCCGTGCGCATGAGCGCGCGGGCCGGGAATCCTGGAAGGAAGTCATCGCGAAGCGATGGCGCGCCTGGAGGGATTCGAACCCCCGACCAATGGCTTCGGAAGCCACTACTCTATCCGGCTGAGCTACAGGCGCGTTGTGTGTCGCTGTTGTCCGCGGCGTGGCGAGCCTGCCGTCGCGGGGCGCGCAGGATACCACGCGCTTCGCGCTCGCTGCGCTGGCCAGTGCAGGCAGGCGCGTACAGCGAGAGACGCGTGCGCGCCCTAGACGCGGATGTCCAGCCCGCGACCGAGGCTCTCGCCAGCCAGGCTGAGTCGCAGGTTGCGGCCGCTCTTGAGATAGCTCAGCACGCTGCCCTCCACGGCTTCCGGCGCAGCACTGCCGCCGCCCCCGGGGCGTGTGGTGTCGGTGGTGCGCGCGGGTTCGGCCACGGCTTCGGCGCGGTTGCCGGCATAGCTGCGCAGGACGGCCTGCTGCTGGCTGGCGCGGCTGCCGTAGTCGGGGCGAGTGGAGAGCGCGAGGCTCGACACGTGGGGCGTCACCGTGGAAGACAGGGCTGAGCATGCCGGATTGCCGCGGCGCTGTCAGTCGGGAGACGCCGCACAGTTCGACCGACCGGCCATCCCCGCGGTCGCTCACCCGCAGCCTGGGGGCTGGACTGGGCGGGCGGATGGGGGCCGCTGTCTGTGCAGCGCCTGACAGGCACGAACCCTGCTGTTGCCCCGGCGGCAGCGGAGAGTTCTAGGCTACTGCCCGCTCTCGCGAACCGCGATCGCATCGATACCGCTGGTGGCCAGGGCCTGTTTGGCGGCTTCGGCCTCGCTGGGGCTGCTGTAGGGGCCGAGACGCACGCGGTGCCAGACGCCGCCGTTGATGGTGTCGGTCTGCACGCGGGCGAATTGGCCGATCAGGGCGAGGCGCGCCTTGAGCGCCTCGGCATCCGCTGCGTCGCGGAAGGCGCCGGCTTGCAGCTGATAGCGCTCGCTGGGCGCGCTTGCGGTCTGCTCCGTCGGCGGCTGGGCCTGCTGTTCCTGCTGCTGTTTGGCCGCAGCCTCGGCTTCAGCGCGCGCGCGTTCGGCCAGCTCGCGGTCGGACACTGCGGTCTCCTGCTCGCGCAGGATCGTGTAGAAATCGTAGCGCGGCTTCTTCGGCGCTTCCGCTGCCGGCAGGGCCACAGCCGGCTCGCTGCTGGCGGCAGGAGGCGTGGCTTCGGGGTTGGGCGTGGGGCCGCCGGGTTTGCCGCTGAAGCCTTCGCGGTACAGCACGAACACCGCAATCGCGAGGCCCAGCAGCACGCCGGCCAGCAGCCAGGCCCAGCCGGGCATGCGGTTGTCGTCACCGCGTCGCGCCTGCGATTTCGGCTTGCCGCGTCGGCCCGCCATTACATGCGCTCCGGTGCCGACACGCCGAGCAGGCGCAGGCCGTTGGCCAGCACCTGGCGCACTGCGATGCAGAGGCCCAGACGCGCCTGCCGCAGCTCTTCTTCGGGCACCAGGATGGCGACCGCGTTGTAGTAGCTGTGGAAGCTGGCGGCCAGCTCGCGCAGGTAGTTGGCGATGACCTGCGGGGCGCGGCCGAGTGCGGCGGCTTCGACCACCTCGGGGTAACGCATCAATTCACCCAGCAGCTCGTCCTCGCGCGGGTCGATCAGCTTGGCGCGGGCGGCGTCGCAGGCGGTGCGGTTGAAGCTCCAGTGCTTCTCGGCGGCCTGCCGCAGCAGGGCGTGCACGCGGGCGTGGGCGTACTGGATGTAGTACACCGGGTTTTCGTTGGACTGGCTCTTGGCGAGATCCAGATCGAAGTCGAGGTGCTGGTCGTTGCCGCGCATCACGTAGAAGAAGCGGGCGGCATCGGAGCCCACATCCTCGCGCAGTTCGGACAGGGTCACGAACTGGCCGGAACGCGTGCTCATCTGCACCTTCTCGCCGCCGCGGAACAGCACCGCGAACTGCACCAGCTGGATTTCGATCTTCGCGGGATCGAGCCCCAGGCCCTGCGCGGCGGCCTTGAGTCGCGCGATGTAGCCGTGGTGGTCGGCGCCGAAGATGTACAGAGCGCGCTCGAAGCCGCGCTCGAACTTGCTGAGCAGGTAGCCCAGGTCGGAGGCGAAATAGGTGGTGACGCCGTTCTCGCGGCGGACCACGCGGTCCTTGTCGTCGCCGAAGGCGGTGGCACGGAACCAGAGCGCGCCGTCCTGCTCATACAGATGGCCGGCCTTGTCGAGCGTCTCGATGGCGCGCTGCACGTAGCCGCCGGTCATCAGAGAGCGTTCGCTGAACCAGTTGTCGTGGACCACCCCGAACTCGACCAGATCCTCGCGGATCAGCTTGAGGCACCAGTGCAGGCCTTTGTCGAACAGCTTGCGGTAGTTCGCCTCGCTGCCGAGCAGCTGCTTGCAGCGCTCGATCAGGGCATCGATGTGGGCCTCTTTGTCGCCGCTCTGGCTCTCGTCGGCGGGAAGCTTGGCCTCGACCTCGGAGGCGCGGTGCCGGAAGCCATCGCCGACTTCGCTGCGCAGCTCGCGCGCGATGCCGACCACGTAGTCGCCCTTGTAGCCGTTGTCGGGGAAGCGCGGCTGCTCGCCGCACAGCTCCAGATAGCGCAGCCAGACGCTGACCGCAAGGATGTCCATCTGGCGGCCGGCGTCGTTGACGTAGTACTCCCGCTGCACGCTGTGGCCATAGGCTTCCAGCAGGCTGGCCACCGAGGCGCCATAGGCCGCGCCGCGGCCGTGGCCGACGTGCAGGGGGCCGTTCGGGTTGGCCGAGACGAATTCGACCGTCACTGACTCGCGCGAGTCTTCAGGCTGGCAGCCGTAGCGCTCGCCTTGCTCCAGCACGCGGCGCAGGGTGCCGATGCGGCAGGCCTGGTTCAGGCGGAAGTTGATGAAGCCAGGGCCCGCCACCTCGACGCCCTCGATGTGCTGCGACTTCGGCACCGTGCGAGCGATGGCCTCGGCCAGCTCGCGCGGCTTGCGGCCGGCCGCTTTCGACAGCAGCAGGGCGACGTTGCTGGCGTAGTCGCCGTGCTCGCGGTTCTTGCTGCGCTCGATGACGAAGTCGGGCTCGCTCTCGAAGGACAGCTCGCCGGCCCGCTTCATGTCGAGCAGGGCCTGCAGAACGAGTTCGCGCAAATGGTCTTTCACGGCGGCACACGGGGCGTAGAGCGGACCGCGCACTATAGCAGTTCGCATCCTGCTGCAAGCGCCGGGCGCGCCGGGGCAGGCCCGCCAAGTACCTGCAGCCAAAGGATTTCGCCCGTGCCGGTTGGGCTCGGTCGGGCGCAGGCGCCTAGGGCAACACTGATCGAATCCCTCCTGGCCTTGATCAGTGGTCGCGAGTCCGGCACATGTCCGGGCTCGTTCGGCCGCTACGCGGCGACGCCTTCGCTTCGCTCGGTCACGCTGGATCAGGCGCGTGCGTGCTCGATCCGCGGGCGCGCCCTCCATGGCGCGCGGCAAGGCTGAATTCTTCAGCGTTGCCTCAGGCGCCCACGCACAGCCCGGCGGCGGCCTCGAAGGCGCGCAGCACCTCGGCGCCGCTGGCGGCGCGCTGGAAGGCGCAGCCGGGGCGCGCGAGCTCGCTCACCAGCCCGCGCATGCAGACCGCGTTCTCGCGCTTGCCGGCACCCAGCCAGGACTCGCCCTCGGTCGACGCGAAGCGGTGCAGCTCTTCGAGATAGCGGGTCTGGGCGTGCAGGAGGAATTCGCGGCAGGGCTGGGCCGAGTTCGCCGCGCCCAGGCGACGACCGGCGCGCATCTCGCGTTCCTCGGCCAGTTCACGCGCGCTGCGCAGCAGCGAACCGAAGGGTTCGCCAACGTTAGCGGTATCGAGATCGGCGGCAATGCAGGCCAGATGCAGGCCACGCCGCGCGCAGGCCCGGGCGCCAAGTGCGGGATCGCGCAGCGTCAGCCACTGCGGCAGCCGCGGCGCCAAGGCGCCACCGCCGGCCACCAGCTCGGCGCTGTTCTCGGACCCCTCGGGATCGGGCTCGCTGGGTGCGGGGCGGGCATCGAAGGTGCTGCCGGCGATCATCAGCTCCAGCGCCTGGTACAGGTGCGGTTCGCGCTCCGCGCTGAAGCCGCAGACCGCGAGAATGCGGAAGGCCTCGGCGATGCTGGCGATTTCGTTGGCACCGACCGGCGCTTCGTGGTGGCCGTGCTCACGCTGGCGCAGATCATGGGTGGCGGCGAACAGCTCAAGCGCGAGCCAGTCCTCGTGGCCCAGCTCGGCAGCGGCCCGATGCGCGTACAGCGCGTCGATGCGCGGCAGCAGCACATCCAGCGCGTGGCCTTCGTTGTGGTAAGCGTGGAAATCGTCGCCAAAGCGGCCGTGGCGCAGACCGAGGCGGGCGACGCCCAAGGCGATGGCGGCTTCGATGCCTGCAATGCGGCCGTCGCCGGCCGGGCCGAAGCGTCGCGCCCACTCGGCGTGCCGACGGCGCAGGCGCGGCAGAAGTTCTGGCAGTTCGCGTTCGATCAGGGCAAACGCCGAGGCCGCGTCCGGCAGCTGCCGCTCGGTCTCGTCGACGGGATAGGCATCGCCCAGGTCCAGGATCATTGGCGCCGCGGCTGCAAAGTTCGGCCGGAGTATAGGCGCGAAAACGGCCGGAGCGCGTTGGCACTCCGGCCGTCAGGTTCGCCGCTGTCGGTGGGGCTCAGCCGCGTCGCGGCTCGTACACCGCGGCGTGGATGCAGGCCAGCAGGTTGGCGATCCAGCCGCCGAGGGTGAAGGTCACCAGCCACAGGATGCCGGCCAGCACCAACCAGAACAGGGCCCACAGCACCCGGCCCTGCACCAGCTGGCCCAGGCCCGGGATGAACAGGCTGCACAGCGCGGCGATGACATTGCCGCCGGATCCGCGTCCACTCATCGATCGCTCTCCTTGGTTTCGATGGGTCCGGCCGTCGAGCCTGTGAGACACCAGACGCTTCCCGGCCGGGCCCGCCCCGACGCAGCCGGCCCGCTTCGCGTGACCGGCCGCGTTCAGCGTGGGGCAGGCTTCAGTTGCCGACCGGCTTGTTCTTCAGGTGCTGGTCGAGGAAGGTCAGCATCGCGCCGTAGCCGCGGATCTGGTTGGCTTTCTTCGAGAAGCCGTGGCCCTCGTCCTCGAACAGCACGTATTCGACCGGCACGCCGTTCTTGCGCACGGCTTCAACGATGTCGTCGCTCTCGGCCTGGATCACCCGCGGGTCGTTGGCGCCCTGCAGCACCATCAGCGGCTTCTTGATCTTGTCGGCATGGAACAGGGGCGAGGTCTCGATCAGGAAGTCGCGCTGCGTGGTCGGGTTGCCGATCTCCTGGTAGAGCGCCTCGCGCGCACTTTCCCAGTAGGGCGGGATGCTCTCCAGCGTGCGCAGCCAGTTCGACACGCCGAAGATGTTGACGCCGACGTCGAACTCGTCCGGGTGGAAGGCAAGGGCCGCGAGCGTCATGTAGCCACCGTAGCTGCCGCCGGCGATGCCGATGCGCTCGGGGTCGACGTAGGGCAGGCTGGCCAGGTACTTCTTGGCCTCGATGCAGTCCCACAGCGGCTCGCGGCCGTGCTTGCCGTCGTCGGCGGTGAAGAAGGTCTTGCCGTAGCCCGAACTGCCGCGGTTGTTTATGCCCAGCACCACATAGCCGTGGTTGGCCAGGAACTGCAGCACCGCGCTGTAGGCGCGGGTGGTCTGGCCGCCGGGGCCGCCGTGCACCCAGACGATCGCCGGCGCGCGGTTCTCGGCCGTGGCCTGGTGCGGTTTCCACAGGATGTTTGGAATCTCCATCCCGTCGAAGCTCTTGAAGCGCACCACTTCGGTCTGCACCAGGTCTTCAGGCTGGATCTTCGGGTTCAGCGAAGTGGTGAGCCGCACCGGTTCGCTGGCCGCGAAGTCCAGCACGTAGAGGTCGCTGGGCTGGCGGTCGCCGTTGACGTAGAAGGCCATGCGGTCTTCGCTGCGGGCGATGGTGATGCCGCGGATCTCGCCCGAGGGCAGCTCGGGCAGGGCCTTGGCGGCGCCGGTGGCGGCGTCGTACAGCTCGACCTGGGTGCTGCCGTCGACGTTGACCGCAGTCACGCGGTACTTGCCGTCGTGGCTGAAGTAGCTGGCGACGATGTCCCAGTCGGCGGCCTGCACTTCCTCGTGCGTGCCGTCGGTGAGGCTCATGCGGCGCAGGCGCATGAACTCGGTGCCCTCATTGGTCGTGTAGTACAGCCAGCCCGAGTCGCGGCTGAAATCCTGGGCCGCGACCTGGGCGCGCTGGTCGGGGTTGGACACCTCGCGCATCTCGCCGCTGGCGACGTTGCGCACCCACAGCTGGTTCTCGCTGGTGGTGAGCGACTTCGACAGCGCCATCCAGCGCTGGTCGGGCGAGATGACGCCGGGCTCGTAGCCCTCGTCGTTCTGGAACAGCAGCTCGGCGCTGTAGTCCTTGGCCGAATAGCGGTAGACGTCGAAGAAGCGCGGGTCGCGGCCGTTGTGGATGACGAAGAAGCTCTCGCCATCGTGGCTGAAGCCGCCGAACTCGGCGCGCAGGTTCTCGCCCGGGGTGAGGTCGCGCTCGCTGCCGTCGGCCTCGATCACGTAAAGATGGTTGAGTTCGTTGCCGTCCTGGTCGCGGGTGATCAGGCGGCGGTCGTCCTTCGGGAAGAAGGCCACGCCATAGCTGTTGTCGGTGGTGCTCGTCGTGACGGCCTTCCACTCACCGCCGCCGACCGGCATCTCGTAGACGTTCCAGACGCCGCTGCGGTTGGACGAGAACAGGATGCGCGACTCGTCAGAAGAGAACGAGGCGCCGGCTACCGACACGGTGTCGACGAAATCCTCGATGCTGTACTGCTGGGTCGGTCGCGCGACGGCGGGCGCGGCGGCCGGCGCCGGGCTCGCGGCGGGTGCGCTGGCCGCGGGCGGCGCCTCGCGGCTGCCACAAGCGGCAAGCGCGAGCACGGCGGCGAGCGCCAGTGCGCTGCGTCCAACGAGCACGGCGGCGAGCGCCAGTGCGCTGCGTCCAAGCGTGGAGAACGACGTGGGGTTCTGCGTGGACCTTGGCATGGCGCGACTCCCTTCGACGGTGGGGGCCGCACTGTAGCAAGGCAGGACAGCGCATCCAGTGCCGGAAGCGGTACGGCTGCTAACGTAGTGCACCCGTCTGCTGCGACTGGCCATGAACCCGCGCCCTCCGAAACCTGCCCCGCGCCCGCTGCCGCCGCGTCCGGGCGAGCGTCCGCGACCCAAGCCGCCGGGCCCACCCGGCCGTGCGCCTGCGCCGGCAGCGCCCATCGAGCGCTACAGCAGCGCCTGGTGGCGCGAGCGCCTGCCGCATTGGTGGACGCTGGTGCGCGCGGATCGCCCGATCGGCTGGCTGCTGCTGCTGTGGCCGACCCTGTGGGGGCTGTGGCTGGCGGCCGAGGGCGTTCCGCCGCTGGGAACGCTGCTGATCTTTGCTGCGGGCGTCTGGCTGACGCGCTCGGCCGGCTGCGTGATCAACGACTACCACGATCGTTGGCTGGATGGTGCAGTCGCACGCACCCGCGAGCGGCCGATCGTCAGCGGCGCGGTGCCCCCGCGCGAGGCGCTGGGGGTGTTCGCGGTGCTGATGGCGGTGGCCTTCGTGCTCGTGCTGTTCACCAATGCGCTGACCATCGGGCTGGCGTGCATCGCTGCGGTACTGGCCGCGACCTACCCGCTGCTGAAGCGCTACACCTTCTTTCCGCAGGTCTATCTGGGCATCGCCTTCGGCTGGTCGATCCCGATGGGCTTTGCCGCAGTCACCGGCGAAGTGCCGCCGCTGGCCTGGCTGCTGTTCCTGGCCAATGTGCTGTGGAGCACCGCCTACGACACCTGGTACGCCATGGTCGACCGCGAGGACGATCGCCGCGTGGGCGCGAAGTCGACGGCGATTCTGCTCGGCGACGCGGACCTGATCGGCATCGGCGTGCTGCAGGCGAGCTTCCTGCTCACCCTGATGCTGGTGGGCCAGCGCGCCGAGTTGGGCCTGTACTGGAACCTCGGCCTCGCCGTGGCGGCGGCACTGATCGCCTGGCAGTTCTGGCAGGCCCGCAGCCGCGCGCGCGAGGCCTGCTTCAAGGCCTTTTTGCACAACAACTGGGTCGGCCTAGTGGTGTTCGCCGGCGCGGTCATCGATCTGGGGCTCGGCAAGTCCTAGCGTGGCCGCTTGGCGGGGCGACCGAGGCAAGGGTCCAGCGCCGGTGGGTCAAGACCCACCCTATGGGGTCACGGGTGTCTCAAGCGGTGGGTCAAGTCCCACCCCATCGGGTTCGAGGGTGTCGCGATTGGTGGTGCGAACCCAACCCGAGGGATAGGGGAACCATAGGGTGGGTCTTGACCCACCGTGGCGGTGATTCTTACCCCGGTCATCCCGTGTCGCATCGTCCTAGACGCCTTCGTGGACGCCTGATTGCCGGGGCGACCCGAGCACCCCGGTTCGGCTGCGCGGCGTGCCTTCGGCTTTGAAGCCCGGTTCGGCAACAGCCCGGGGCCGTGCGTGTGTTGGACCGAGGCGAGCGTCCAGCGCCGGTGGGTCAAGACCCACCCTATGGGTTCGCACGCTCTTCCATCGCGGGGCACGACCCACCCCGGGTGCCGTTGCGCACGCGGACGTTCGCGACGGTCAGCGCCTGCCGCCCAAGGGCGCCCGCGCCACCGCCAGCACCCGCACCTCGATCGCACCGGCGCGCCGGCAGGCGCGGCTGGCTTCGAGCATCGAGCTGCCGGTGGTGATCACGTCGTCGATCAGCAGCACCCGCTGGCCGCGCATTGCGGCGCTGGCGGCAAAGGCCCCGCGCAGGTTGCGCCGACGCGCGCGCGCATCCAGGCCGGTCTGCGGTGCGGTGGCGCGAACCCGCTGCAGCCAGTCCTGCCGCAGCGGCAGATCGAACGCGCGCGCCAGCGGCCGCGCCAGCTCCAGCGCCTGGTTGTAGCCGCGTTCGGCCAGCCGCGTTCGATGCAGGGGCAGCGGCACCAGGGCGTCGACGCCTGCGGTCAGCGCAGGCAGTCGCGGGTCTTCGAGCAGCAGATCCGCCAGCACGCGACCGGCCGCCAGATCGCGGGCGAACTTGAAGCGCGGCAGCCAGCGGTCGAGCGGATCGTCATACACGAAGGGCGCCAGCGCCGCGCTCGCCGGCGGCGGGCGCTTGAGGCAGCGCCCACAGGCCGGCGCCGGCTGCGCGATCGGCAGCGCGCAGCGCGGGCAGGCGCAGGCGTTGTGGGGCAGTGAATCGCGGCAGTCGGCGCAGAGGTCGCGGCTGTCTGCGCCCGGCGCCCCACAGTGCAGGCAGCGCGGCGGCAGCAGCAGCCGAGTCAAGGCCTGCAGCGGGCGACGCCAGCTCCATACGCCGGCGTTCACTGCAGAACGCCCGGAAGCGCCGAGTTGACAGGCACAGCAGGGGTTTCCAGACTTCCGCCTCTTTGTCCGCGCTGTCCGCGGGGAGTTTCACGCATGGCTTCCGCCCTCCGTCACGACTGGACCCGCGAAGAAGTGGTCGCGCTGTTCGCGCTGCCCTTCCACGAGCTTCTGTTCCGCGCTGCAACCGTCCACCGCGCGCATTTCAACCCGGATGAGGTGCAGATCTCCACTCTGCTGAGCGTCAAGACTGGCGGCTGTCCCGAGGACTGCAGCTACTGCCCGCAGGCCGCGCGCTATGCCACCGGCCTGAACGCGCACAAGCTGATGGAGCTCGACGCCGTGCTGGAGAAGGCGAAGGCCGCGAAGGCGGCCGGTGCGACCCGCTTCTGCATGGGCGCGGCCTGGCGCTCGCCGAAGGACCGCGATGTCGAGAAGGTCGCCGCCATGATCGAAGGCGTCAATGCGCTGGGCCTTGAGACCTGTGCCACGCTCGGCATGCTGACGCCCGAACAGGCCGAGCGCCTGAAGACCGCGGGGCTCGCCTACTACAACCACAACCTCGACACCGCGCCGGAGTTCTACGACAGCGTGATCCGCACCCGCGAGTACCAGGATCGCCTGGACACGCTGGAGCAGGTGCGCCGGGTCGGCATGAAGACCTGCTGCGGCGGCATCGTCGGCATGGGCGAGACCCGCGAGCACCGCGCCGGCCTGCTGCAGACCCTGGCCAACATGGCCGAACATCCGGACTCGGTGCCGATCAACCGTCTGGTGCAAGTGCCCGGCACGCCGCTGCACGGCACCGATCCCATCGACCCGCTGGAGTTCGTGCGCACGATTGCGGTGGCCCGCATCCTGATGCCGGCTTCGATGGTGCGCCTCTCGGCCGGCCGCGAAGACATGAGCGACGAGCTGCAGGCGCTGTGTTTCATGGCCGGCGCCAACTCGATCTTCTACGGCGAGAAGCTGCTCACCACCGGCAACCCGGACACGCAGAAAGACCAGGCCCTGTTCGCACGTCTGGGCTTGAAGCCGATGCCCGCGCCCGCCCACGGCGAGCACGTGCATGTCGATCTGAACGCCGTCGACTCGGCGGCCTGATCGCCATGGCCCGGCCGTCGCTACTCACCGCGCTGGCCGAGGCCCGCGGCGTGCGCGCCGCCCAGAAGCGCTCGCGCACCCGGCGCACGATCGAGCGCGCCGAGGGTACGCGGGTCTGGATCGACGGCCGCGAGCTGATCAACTTCTGCAGCAACGACTATCTGGGCTTGGCCCGCAGCCTCGACGCCACCGCCGCGCTGCAGGAATCGACTGCCTGGCACGGCGTTGGCAGCACGGCTTCGCACCTGGTCTGCGGCCACCACGCCGAGCATGCCGCGCTGGAGGCCGAGCTGGCGGCCTTCGTCGGCTATCCCAAAGCCCTGCTGTTCGGCTCCGGCTATCTGGCCAATCTCGCTGTGCTGCAGACCCTGCTGGGTCGCGATGACCTCTGCGTGCAGGACCGGCTCAACCATGCCTGCCTGCTGGATGGGGCCAAGCTCGCCGGCTGTGAACTGAAGCGCTACCCGCACGCCGATGCCGAAGCCGCCCTGCGCCAGCTGCGCTCGCGCCCCGAAGCGGCCGCCCTGCTGGCGACCGACGGCGTGTTCAGCATGGACGGCGATCTCGCCCCGCTGAAGGACCTGGCGCTCATCGCCCGCGCCGAGAACGCCCTGCTGTTCGTGGACGACGCCCACGGCCTCGGCGTGGTCGGCCCCGGCGGGCGCGGCTCGGTGGCCGCTGCCGGGCTCGGCGTGAAGCAGGTGCCCTTGCTGATGCTGACGCTCGGCAAAGCGCTGGGCAGCTACGGCGCGGCCGTCTGCGGTCCGGCTGAGGTGATCGATGCGCTCGCCGAAAGCGCGCGGCCCTATCTGTTCACCACGGCCCTGCCGCCCGCGGTTGCCGCCGCCACCCGCGCCAATCTGCGCGCGCTGCAGAACGAACCCTGGCGGCGCTACCACCTGGCGGCGCTGATCTCGCGCTTCAGCCGCGGCGCCCGCCGCCTGCGGCTGCCGATGATCGAATCCAGCACGCCCATCCAGCCGCTCCTGCTCGGCGACGAAGCGCGCGCCCTGCATGCCGCCCGGGAACTGGAAGCCCGCGGCCTCCTGGTCAGCGCGATCCGTCCGCCGACCGTGCCGGAGGGCAGCGCACGCCTGCGCATCACCCTGTCGGCGGCGCACAGCGATGCGGATGTGGATCTCCTGCTGGCGGCGCTGGCCGAGCTGGGATTGGAGAAGCGCGAACCGCAGACCGGGGATTCGGGATCGGCTGGTGCGCGCGGTGAACGTTTGGCCGAGGCTGCGCCGGAAGCCTGAGCTTCGGCCTGTGTGGCTCCGCGAGCCACCTGCAGGTTGCAGGTCCGCGCCTTGGACAGCCCCTCATCCGGCGCTGCGCGCCACCTTCTCCCGTGGGGAGAAGGGCAGCGGGCGTCGACCCTTTGCGCGATCGCGCGGACCATTCCCGCACGCCGGTGGTCGGCCTACTGGCGTCGCCCAGTCCAGAATCTGCGCCAATCTGAAACGCTCGATCCCGAATCCCGAATCCCGAATCCCGAATCCCGAATCCCGGCTCTCCATGCACATCGAACTACAGGGCCACGGCCCACCGCTCGTCCTCCTCCACGGCTGGGCCATGCACAGCGGCGTGTTCGCGCCGCTGATCGAGCGCCTGTCCGAACACCATGAACTGCACCTGGTCGATCTGCCCGGTCATGGCTACAGCACCGAGCGCGACGACCTCGATCTCGCCAATGCCGCCGCGCGCATCGCCCAGGTTGTGCCACCCGCGCCCTGGCTGGGCTGGTCCCTGGGCGGGCAGATCGCGCTGCAGGCGGCGATCGAGCAGCCGGGCCGCGTGCTGGGCCTGATCGCCATCGCCAGCTCGCCGCGCTTCGTGCGCGGACCGGATTGGCCGCAGGCGGTCTCGCCGGAAATCTTCGAGCAGTTCGCCGACGAGCTGGGGCGCGACTACCGCGGCACGCTGGAGCGTTTTCTGAGTCTGGAGGCGATCGGCAGCGAGCACGGTCGCGAGGTGCTGAAGATCCTGCGCGCCTGCGTGTTCGAACGCAGCGAGCCGGCGCAGGCCGCGCTGCTGCAGGGCCTGGCCATGCTCGGCCACGTCGACCTGCGCGAAGAGCTGCGCACGCTCGACGTGCCCAGCCTGTGGATCGCCGGCCGCCGCGATCGCCTGGTCCCGCCCGCCGCCATGCGTGCCGCCGCCGAGCTGCAGCCCGGCGCGCGCTACCTGTGCATCGAGGGCGCGGGGCATGCGCCCTTCGTCAGCCACACGGACGACTGCCTGAGAGCCATCCTCGAGTTTGTGGATGGGATGGCTTGATGTCCGAGCTGCTGCTCGCACGTCCTTGCACGGCATGTAGGTAGAGGCGTGAGCGCCGACCGGAGTGAGGAGCACCCTGTCTGATTTGACAGGTGGCTCTGTTCCTGAGGGGGGGCTAGGCTGCTGGCGCGGCCGAAGGCACGGCCGCGTTCGAGATAATCATGGAGATGTTCAGATGAAAAATTCACAGCATGGACTTTGTTTGGCGCTCTTGCTCGGGCTGTCTGCGCCGGCAGCGTTTGCGACGGATCAAGCCTTGGATGGCGCCACCGCGGCGGTCGAAGAGCGCGGTGAAATCAGGTTGATTGGAGGTCCGAAATCTGCCGCCTACCGGTACGTGCTTCCCTATACCGGCCCGAACACCCATATCGCTGAAGAAGTGTCGATCTCGGTAGCGTTTCCCAAAGGCGTCGAAATCGAGAGCATCGGTGCGGTGGTGCCGTCACGGCCGGTCGTCCACAGGCCCCGCGAGCAGACGCCGAAGAACTCTCCCATTCCGGGCGGTCCGGATCCGATTGGTTCCGGCATCAGTCTGGGCGACAGGACCAACACTCACATTCTTGGCCACTGCTTCGATGTCGGCCATAGGCCAATGCCTGGAAACATTCAGTATGAGTGGACCTGGCAGAATCGAGTCGACACCGACGGCGATAACAAGCCTGACAGTGATCCGGGCTGGGTGCTCACCGGCGTCAAAATAGAGTTCCCCGTGGTGAATTCCGAGATCTGCTGAGTCTCGGAACGCGTCACGCGAAACGGCATGACCTCGACCGCCTTCTGGGCGGTCGAGGTGTTTGATGAGTCGCGAAGCGGCTCTACTCCTCCACCCCCGCCGGCCCGCGCTCCGCATACGTCGGCGGCTTGCGCCACTGCGTGGCCTGTTCAAACGCATACGCATAGCCGATCAGCTTGGCCTCGCTGAACTTCGCGCCGAACAGGGTCAGGCCCACCGGCAGGCCGTGCACTTGGCCCATCGGCACGCTGATGCTGGGATAGCCCGAAATCGCCGCCATGCCCGAGCTGCCGCCGCTGGGGCTGTCACCGTTGACCCAGTCGACGCGCCAGGCCGGCCCGGTGCTGGGGCCGATCAGCGCATCGAGATCGTGTTCGGCCATCGCCGCATCGATGCCCTCCGGCCCCGCGAGTCGACGCGCGTCGTCGCGCGCGCGCAGGTAGGCGGGCGCCTGCGTGCCGCCGCTGGCTGCGGCCTGCTCCATCCACTGCTGGCCGAACCAGCGCAGCACCGTGTCGGCGCGCGCGCTGTTGAAGGCGATGACCTCGTCAATGGTCTTCACCGGCACGCCGCTGCGGGTGGCGAGGTAGGCGTTCAGATCGTCGCGGAACTCATGCACCAGCACGGTCAGCTCGTTGCCCGAAGCCTCGGCGCGGGTCGGCAGGCTCACCTGGTCGACGATCTCCGCACCGGCCGCGCGCAGGGCCTCGATGGCCGCCTCGAAGCGCGCGTCGACGCCGCGGTGGAACCCGGCCAGCTCGCGCACCACGCCGATGCGCGCGCCTTTCAGCGCGCCCGCATCCAGCGCCGCGAGGTAGTCGACGTCAGGCGCGCCGCTGTCCACCGTCGATGCATCACGCGGATCACTGCCCGCAATGGCCTGCAGCAGCAGGGCCGCATCGCGCACGCTGCGCGCCATCGGCCCGGCGGTGTCCTGGCTGCTGCTGATCGGCACGATGCCGGCGCGGCTGACGAGGCCGATGCTCGGCTTGATCCCGACAAGTCCATTGACCGAACTCGGACAGAGGATGCTGCCGTCGGTCTCGGTGCCGATCGTCGCTGCGGCCAGACTGGCTGCCGCTGCCGCGCCGCTGCCCGAGGACGAGCCGCAGGGCGAGCGCTCCAGCGCATACGGATTCTTCGTCTGCCCACCGCGGCTGCTCCAGCCGCTGCTGCTGCGGCGACCGCGGAAGTTGGCCCACTCGCTGAGGTTGGTCTTGCCGAGGATCACCGCGCCGGCCTCGCGCAGGCGCGCGGCGACGGTGGCGTCCTGCGCGGCGGGCTCGCCCACCAGGGCGATCGAGCCGGCCGAGGTCTGCATCGCGTCGCCGGTGTCGATGTTGTCCTTCAGCAGGATCGGTATCCCGTGCAGAGGCCCGCGCAGCGTGCCCGCAGCGCGTTCGGCGTCGAGTGCTTCGGCGATCTTCAGCGCGTCCGGGTTCAGTTCGATGACGGCGTTGATCCGCGGCCCCGCACGGTCGATGCGCTCGATGCGCTCAAGGTAGGCGCGCACCAGGTCCTGTGAACTGACCGTGCCGGCGGCCTGCGCTGCCGCCAGTTCCGCAAGGCTGCGTTCTTCCACGGCGAACTCGGCGCGCGCCGCGGCCGGCAGTGCAAGGCAAGCGATCCACAGCAGGCAGGTGAGCTTGGGCATGGCGGTGCTCCAACGGGGCCGGCGCAGTGTGCGCGCAGGCGCGCCGGCTGACGCGTGACGGAGGGCAGGGGCGCTGCGCCTGGCAACCCGGCGGGCTGTTTACGCAACGTTTACGCCATCGCACCGGTTTTGCCATCGAAGCGCTACGCCGGCTGCGCGGATGCTGGCGGCGCCAGATCGCGGCGCCACAGCGGAGACTTCGATGACGCTGAACCTTTGGGCTTTGAGTCCGGCGCCGTGCCTGCGCCCGGGCGCCCGGCTCACGATCAGGGGCAGGGCGCGGGCATGAGCGCGATCCTGCTCGTCTACGCGCTTGCGATTCTGTTCGCCCTGCCCTTGGGCTACTGGCTTTCGCGCGTGCTGCGCACCGCGCCCATGCCCGGCGATCGCGTCTTCGGCCTCATCGAAAAGCCGATCTACGCCGCGCTCGGGGTCGATCCAGCGCGCGGCATGCGCTGGCAGGGCTACGCCCGCGCCTTCGTGCTCAGCAACCTGGCGCTGGGCGCGCTGGTGCTGGCGATCCTTCTCCTGCAGCACCGTTTGCCGCTGAACCCGGACGGGGTCGGGCCGCTGTCCTGGGACCTCGCCCTGCACACGCTGGTGAGTTTCCTCACCAACACCAATCAGCAGCACTACGCGGGCCAGGCGCAGCTGTCGTACCTGTCGCAGCTGGCGGGCATCGTGACGCTGCAGGTGGTGACGCCGATGATGGGCCTCGCCATCGCCGCGGCCATGCTGCGCGGCTTGCTTGGCGGCCGCAACGCAGCCACCGCCAAGGAAGGTGACGCGCGCGACGTCGGCAACTACTACACCGACGTCGTGCGTGTGACGGTGCGGGCCTTCCTGCCGGTGGCGCTCGGCGTGTCGCTGCTGCTGACCTGGCAGGGCGTGCCCTCCACGTTCGCGGCTGCGGTCAAGGTCACGCCGATCGACGCCACCGCCGGTCGTGCGGATCAGGTGATTCCGCTCGGCCCGGTCGCGCCGATGGTGGCGGTCAAGCAGCTCGGCACCAACGGTGGCGGCTGGTATGGGCCGAATTCGGCGCTGCCGCTGGAGAACCCGACGCCGCTGTCGAACCTCGTGCAGACCGTGTCGATCCTGGTGTTCCCGATGGCCGCGGTGTTCATGATCGGCGGGCTCAGCGGGCGGCGGCGGCTGGCGCTCATGGCCTTCGGCAGCATGCTGCTGATGTCGGCAGGGCTGACCGGTCTGAGCGTCTGGGCCGAGCAGGCGCCCAACGCCGCGGCGGCGGGGCTGGCCGCGGCTGCACCGAACCTCGAGGGCAAGGAGCTGCGCTTCGGCAGCGAGGCCTCGGCGCTGTGGACGGCCGTGACCACGCAAACCTCGAACGGCTCGGTCAACGCCATGCACGATTCGCTCAACCCGCTGGCCGGCCTCGCCGCCATGGCAGGCATGCTAGTCAACTCGGTCTGGGGCGGCATCGGCTGCGGGCTGGTCAACTTCTTCGTCTACGTGCTGCTGGCGGTGTTCCTTTCCGGCCTGATGATCGGCCGCACGCCGGAGCTGTTCGGCCGCAAGCTTGAGGTGCGCGAGATGCGGCTCTTGTCGGTGCTGATCGTGCTGCAGCCCCTACTGGTGCTGGGCTTCACCGCGGTGACGCTGGCCGTGCCCGCGCTCAGCGGCCACAGCCACCCCGGCTCGCATGGCCTCTCGCAGGTGTTCTACGAGTACACCTCGGCGTTCGCCAACAACGGCTCCGGCTTCGAGGGCTTAAGCGACGCCACGCCCTGGTGGAACCTGAGCTGCGTCGTCCTGCTGCTGGCCGGTCGCTACGCCGGCTTGCTGATCCCGCTGGCGATTGCCGGTTCGCTCGCCACGAAGCGCGTCGCGCCCGCGAGTCCGGCATCGCTGGATATCGAGGGCCCGGTGTTCGCGGCCACCCTGCTCGCAGTCATCGTGCTGCTCACCCTGCTGTGCTTTCTGCCTGTGCTCGCGCTGGGCCCGATCGCCGAGCACCTGGCGCTGGGCGCCTGAGGACTTGCCATGACCACGGATGTGATCAAACGCGCCCGCCATCCGCTCGGCGCCGTGCCGCTGGGCGCGACCCTGCGGGATGCCTTCATCAAGCTCGATCCGCGCGTGCAGGCGCGCAACCCGGTGATGCTGGTGGTGCTGCTCGGCACCCTGCTGACCTTCGCCATCGCCCTGATCGGCGGTACCGATGACCCACGCTTCGGCTTCACCCTGGCGGTGGCGGCGATCCTGCTTGCCACCGTGCTGTTCGCCAACTTCGCCGAGTCGGTGGCCGAGGCCCGCGGACGCGGCCAGGCCGCCAGCCTGCGCGCCACGCGCAGCGAGCTGATCGCCCGCCGTGTGGTCGACGGCCGCGAGGAGCGCGTGCCGGCGACGGCCTTGAAGCGCGGCGAGCGGGTGCGGGTGTCGGCGGGCGAGTTGATCCCCGCCGATGGCGAGATCCTGGAAGGCCTCGCCAGCATCAACGAGGCCGCGGTCACCGGTGAGTCGGCGCCGGTGCTGCGCGAGGCGGGCACCGACAAGAGCAGCGTCATTGCCGGCACCAAGGTGCTCACCGATACGATTCTGGTCGAGGTCAGCGCCGATGCTGGCGACAGTTTTCTCGACCGCATGATCCGCCTGGTGGAGGGCGCGCAGCGGCAGAAGACACCCAACGAACAGGCGCTCGGGGTGCTGCTGTCGGCGATGACCGTGATCTTTCTGGTGGTCTGCCTGAGCCTGCCGCCGATGGCGCGCTTTCTCGGGTTCCAGCTCGACACCGTGATGCTGGTGGCGCTGCTGGTCTGCCTGATCCCGACCACGATTGGCGGCCTGCTGCCGGCCATCGGCATCGCCGGCATGGACCGCGCGCTGCGCGCCAACGTCATCGCCAAGAGCGGCAAGGCGGTGGAGCTGGCGGGCGATATCGACACCCTGCTGCTCGACAAGACCGGCACGATCACCCACGGCGACCGTCAGGCCACGGCTTTTCACCCGCTGTCCGGCATTGCCCCGGAGCGCCTCGCCCGCGCGGCCCAGATCGCGTCGCTGGCCGACCCGACGCCGGAGGGCAAGTCGATTGTTCGTCTCGCCGAGCGCGGCGTTGGCGCGGCCGCGCTCGGCGCCGACGCGCGCGTGGTCGAGTTCAGCGCCCGCCTGCGCATGTCCGGCGTCGATCGGCCCGGCCAGCCGCCGCTGCGCAAGGGCGCCAGCGATGCGATCGCGCGCTTCGTCAGCGAGCAGGGTGGCCGCGTGCCTGCGGGCCTGCAGGCGATCGTGGATCAGGTCGCGCGCGGTGGAGCGACGCCGCTGGTGGTCGCCGAAGGTGCCAGCGTGCTCGGCGTGATCGCCCTGTCCGACGTCATCAAGAGCGGCGTGCGCGAGCGCTTCGCCCGCCTGCGTGCGCTGGGCGTCCGCACGGTGATGATTACCGGCGACAACCCGCTGACCGCCGCTGCGATCGCGGCCCAGGCCGGCGTCGACGACTTCATGGCCGAGGCCACGCCCGAGGACAAGCTGGCGCGCATTCGCGCCGAGCAGGCGGGCGGCCGGCTGGTGGCGATGGTCGGCGACGGCACCAACGACGCGCCGGCGCTGGCGCAGGCCGATATCGGCCTGGCGATGAACGCCGGCACGCAGGCCGCCAAGGAGGCCGCCAACATGGTCGACCTCGACAGCGATCCCTCGAAGCTGCTCGACGTCGTCGAGATCGGCAAGCAGCTGCTGGTCACCCGCGGCGCGCTGACCACCTTCTCGCTGGCGAACGACGTCGCCAAGTACTTCGCCATCCTGCCGGCGGTGTTCGCGGCCGGTGTCCCCTCGCTGGCGGCCCTTGACCTGATGCACCTGTCGAGCCCGAGCAACGCCGTGCTGGCTGCACTCATCTTCAATGCCCTGATCATCCCGGCGCTGATTCCACTGGCGCTGCGCGGGGTCAAGGTGAGCGCCACCCGCGGCGATGCTCTGCTGGCGCGCAACCTGCTGGTGTTCGGGCTCGGCGGCGTGCTGGTGCCCTTTCCCGCCATCAAGCTCATCGACCTCGCGCTGGTCGCGAGCATCGGCGTGTAGTCGAAACGAATCCGGAGTCCCGAATGTCCGCTACCTGCGTCTCAGCGTCCCCTGACCTCGATACCCGCGGCGGCGGTTGGCGCCCCGCGATCGTGGGCGCCGCGCTGGCCGTGACGCTCTGCGGCCTCGCCTATCCGACCCTCGGCAGCGTGCTCGGCGCCGCCCTGTTTCCGGCCCAGGCCGCCGGCAGCCTGGTCTGGCGCGAGGGTGCGGCGGTGGGTTCGGCGCTGGTCGCGCAGCCTTTCGCCGACGCGCGCTATCTGCAGCCGCGGCCCTCGGCGGTGGGCTTCGACCCGCGCGCTGCGGCCGGCAGCAACCAGGCGCCGAGCCACCCGGCGCTGCGCCAGCGCATGCAGGCCGAGGCGCAGGCCGTGGCGGCGCGCGAGGGCATCGCGCTGGCCGAGGTGCCGGTCGAGCTGATCAGCGCCAGCGGCTCCGGCCTCGATCCGCATCTGTCGCCCGCCGCCGCCGAGCTGCAGGTGCCCCGCATCGCGCGGGCCCGCGGTCTCGATCCCGCCGCGGTGCGTGCGCTGATCGCGGCGCACACCGACGGGCCGTGGCTTGGCGTGTTCGGCGAGCCGCGGGTTAACGTGCTTGCCGTGAACCTCGCCCTCGACGACGCCACGCCGTGATGCCCGACGCCCGCAGCGCCCAAGCCGACGCCCTGCTCGGGGGCCTGCAGCGCGAGCGCCAGCGCGCCGCGCTGAAGGTGTTTCTTGGTGCCGCGCCGGGCGTCGGCAAGACCTACGCGATGCTGTCGGCCGCCCGCGAACTGATGCGTCGCGGTGTGGATGTGGTGGTGGGCGTGGTGGAAACCCACGGCCGCAGCGAAACCGCGGCCCTGATCGACGGCCTCGAGGTGCTGCCGCGGCGGCGTATCGAGTACCGCGAGCGCGTCATCGACGAGCTGGACCTCGATGCGCTGCTGGCGCGCCGGCCCGCCGTTGCGCTGATCGATGAACTCGCGCACAGCAATGCCCCGGGCAGCCGGCATCCGTTCCGCTACCAGGATGTGGCCGAGCTGCTCGATGCCGGCATCGACGTCTACACCACGGTCAACATCCAGCACCTCGAAAGCCTCAACGACATCGTCGAGCGCCTGACCGGCGTGCGCGTGCGCGAGACCGTCCCGGATGCCTTTCTCGACCGCGCCCGCGACATCGTGCTGGTTGACCTGCCGCCGCGCGAACTGGTCGAGCGCCTGCAGCAGGGCAAGGTCTATGCGCCTGAGCTGGCGGGCTCGGCGCTGCAGCGCTTCTTCACTCCATCGAACCTCACCGCGCTGCGTGAACTCGCGGTGCAGCAGGTGGCCGACCGGGTGGACGCCGATCTGCGCGAGACCCTGACCGCCGCGGGGCAGCAGGTGGTTCCGATCCGTCGCCGCCTGCTGGTCGCGATCGACGGCAGCGACAACAGCGAGTACCTGGTGCGCGTGTCGCGCAGAATCGCCGAGCGACGCGGCGCGCCCTGGACAGTGGCGTTTGTCGACAGCGGCGAGGTCAGCGCCGAGCGTCGGCGCGCCCTGGAATCGGTGTTCGCCCTGGCGCGTCGGCTCGGCGCCGAGACCGAGTGGCTGCGCGGCAGCGACGTCGCCCATGCGCTGCTCGACTACGCCAGCCAGCAGGCGGTCTCCGGTCTGGTGCTTGGCCGCACCCACGAACGTCCATTCGCGCGCATGGTCAACCGCACGCTCACCCAGCGGCTGCTGCAGCACGGCGCGCATCTGGAGCTGACCATCGTCGCCACCCCCGAACAGCGACGGCGGGCGCGGCGCAGCGCCGGGCGCTGGGCGATCTGGCGCTGGAGCGATCTGGCAGTGGCGCTGGTCGGCGTCGCCTGCGCCTTGGCGGTGGCCTGGGCCGTCGAGCAGCTGTCCGCGCTCAGCGATCTGTCCTCGATCTTCCTGGTGACCGTGCTGCTGGTGGCGGTGCGCACGCGCGGCAGCGTGGCTGCGCTGACCGCAGTGCTGTGCTTTCTCGGCTGGAACTTCCTGTTCACCGAGCCGCGCTACACCCTGCACGTGGTCGAAAGCAGCGACGTGGTCAACCTGCTGGTGTTCCTCGCCGCCGCCCTGCTGGTCGGGCGCCTGGCCAGCCGTCTGCGCCGGCAGGTCGTGCAGCTGCGCGAGGCCA
Source organism: Lysobacterales bacterium (assembly GCA_014946745.1). Lineage (NCBI taxonomy): Bacteria > Pseudomonadati > Pseudomonadota > Gammaproteobacteria > Lysobacterales > Lysobacterales bacterium. The sequence continues at coordinate 308,987 of JADCRD010000003.1, forward strand.
ATGCCAGCGTGCAGGCCCTGCGTGGGCTGGGCCGCCAGCTGGCGGCGGCCGCCGACGAGGAGTCGGTGCTGGCCGCGGCGCGGCGCGGGCTGACGCGGGTCGCCCCCGGCGAGGTCCGCCTGCTGCCGCGTCTTGGCGAACGCATCGAGGCCGCACCGGCGGCTGCCGACTTCACCGTGACCGATCGCGCGGCGGCCGACTGGTGCAGCGCGCACGGCCGACCGGCTGGGCGCGGCACCGATACCCTGCAGGCCTCGCCCTGGTGGTTCCTGCCGCTCAAGGCCGGCGAGCGCAGCCTTGGCGTTGCCGGCTTCCGCTTCGACCCCTCGGTGCCGGCCAAGGCCGAACAGGTGGCGCTGATCGAAGCGATGGTGGACGACATCGCCGAAGCGCTGGCGCGCGTGCGCATGGGCAGCGCGCTGGAGGCCGCGCGACTGAAGTCCGAGACCGAAACCCTGCGCGCCGCCCTGCTGTCCTCGGTGTCGCACGATCTGCGCTCGCCGCTGGCCTCGATCAACGGCTCGGCCGAAAGCCTGATGGCCTACGGCGACCGCATGCCCGGCGAAGACCGGCGCGCGCTGGAGGCCTCGATCCTCAGCGAGGGCCAGCGACTGGATCGCTACATCCAGAACCTGCTCGACATGACCCGCCTGGGCCACGGCGAACTCAAGATCGAGCGCGACTGGATCGCACCGGGCGACCTGCTGGGCGCGGCCGTGCGCCGGCTGCGCAAGCAGTATCCGGAGGTGCCGGTCAGCCTGCACGCGGCCGAGGAGCTGCCCCTGCTGCACGTGCATCCGGCGCTGCTGGAACAGGCAGTGTTCAACATCCTGGAGAACGCCGCGCGGTTTTCGCCTGCAGGCGAAGCGGTGGAGGTGTCGGCGCGGGTCATCGACAACGATGCCGAGCTGCGGCCGGCCCTGCGCATTGAAGTGCTCGATCGCGGCCCCGGCATTCCGGAAGACGAGCGCGCGCGCATCTTCGACATGTTCTATTCGGTCGCCCGCGGCGATCGCGGCAAGGGCGGCACCGGGCTGGGGCTGTCGATCTGCCAGGGCATGGTCGGCGCCCACGGTGGACGGGTCGAGGCCTTGCCCGGGCCTGCCGGGGTCGGCACCCTGATCGCGGTGACCCTGCCGATCGCAGCGCCTCCCGAACCGACCGAATGAGCGACGCCAAGCCCCGCATCCTGGTGATCGATGACGAACCGCAGATCCGGCGCTTGCTGGAGATCAGCCTGCGGGCCCAGGGCTATGCGGTCGAAGAGGCCAGCAGCGGAGCCGCAGGCCTGGCCGCGCTCGCCACCCACGGCGCGGACCTGGTGGTGCTCGACATCGGCCTGCCGGACCGCGAGGGACACGAGGTGCTGCGCGACATCCGCAGCTGGACCGAGGTGCCGGTGATCATGCTGTCGGTGCGCGCGTCGGAGAGCGAGAAGGTCAAGGCGCTGGATCTCGGCGCCAACGACTACGTCACCAAGCCCTTCGGCGTGCAGGAGCTGTCGGCGCGGGTGCGGGCGCTGCTGCGCACCCGGCCCGCCGCGACCGACGCGCCGGGCTTCGATGATGGTCACCTGCAGGTCGATGCGCTGCGGCGCACGGTGGCGCTGGATGGCGCTGCGCTCAAGCTCACGCCCAAGGAATGGGCCCTGCTGGTGCTGCTGCTGCGCCATCGCGGCAAAGTGCTGACCCAAGGCCAGCTGCTGCGCGAGCTGTGGGGGCCCGACCACGACGGCGACAGCCACTATCTGCGGGTGCTGGTCGGCAAGCTGCGGCGCAAGCTCGGCGATGATTCCGCCGCCCCGCGCTACATCGAGACCGAGCCCGGCGTGGGCCTGCGCTTCGGCGCCTGAGAGCGTGCGGCGCAATCGCTTGGCGCCCTGAACACTCGTCTGCCGGGCACACTCCGCGCTCAGCCTTCGCGAACCCCGCCCATGAAGAATGCCGCCCGCCTCCTGCTCGTGCTCGCACTCGCCGCCCTGTTCGCCTGGGCCTGGCGCAGCGGGCTGATCGCCGAACTCGACTTCGCCACGCTCAAGGCCCGGCAGGCGGAGCTGTCCACTTGGGTGGGCGCGCATTGGCTGCTGGCCTTCGCCGCCTTCTTCGGCGTCTACGTGCTGGTGACGGCCGCTTCGATCCCAGGCGCGGTGGTGCTGACGCTCGCCGCCGGGGCGCTGTTCGGGCTCGGCTGGGGCGTGCTGCTGGTGTCCTTTGCCAGCACGCTCGGCGCCTCGCTGGCTTTTCTGTCGGCGCGCTTCCTGTTCCGTGAGGCGATTGAAAAGCGCTTCGGCGAGCGTCTGCGCGGCATCGATGAGGGCGTGCGCCGCGAGGGCGGGTTCTACCTGTTCACCCTGCGCGTGGTGCCGCTGTTTCCCTTCTTCGTGGTCAACCTGGTCAGCGGCCTGACCTCGCTCAAGCTCTGGACCTACTACTGGGTCAGCCAGCTCGGCATGCTGCCTGCCACCGTGGTCTACGTGTACGCCGGCACCCAGCTCGCCAGCATCGAGTCACCCGGCGACATCGCCTCGCCCGGCCTGCTGCTGGCCTTCGTCGCGATTGGCCTGCTGCCGCTGCTGCTGAAAGGCGCGCTGGGCTGGCTGAAGGCGCGCCGCGTCTACGCCGGGTTCAAGCGCCCTCGCCGTTTCGACTACAACCTGGTCGCGATCGGCGCGGGCTCGGCAGGGCTGGTCACGACGTACATCGGTGCGGCGGTGAAGGCCAAGGTCGCGCTGATCGAGAAGCACCGCATGGGCGGCGACTGCCTGAACACCGGCTGCGTGCCCAGCAAGGCGCTGATCCGCAGCGCGCGCCTGCTGGCCGAGGCGCGCGACAGCGAGCAGCTCGGCATCCGCCGCCTGCGCGCCGAGTTCGACTTCGCCGAAGTGATGGAGCGCGTGCAGCGGGTGATCCAGAAGATCGAGCCGCACGACTCGGTGGAGCGCTACACCGGCCTGGGCGTCGAGGTGATCGAGGGCGAGGCCAAGCTGGTCAGCCCCTGGGAGGTCGAAGTCGGCGGCCGCCGCATCAGCGCGCGCTCGATCGTGATCGCCACCGGCGCGCGGCCGACGGTGCCGCCGATTCCGGGCCTGAACGATCTCGACTACCTCACCAGCGACACGCTGTGGGGGCTGCGCGAACTGCCGAAACGGCTGCTGGTGCTGGGCGGCGGGCCGATTGGCTGCGAGCTGGCGCAGAGCTTCGCGCGCTTCGGCGCGCAGGTGCGCATCGTCGAGATGGCCGAACGCCTGCTGCCGCGCGAGGACGCCGAGGCCGGCGCCGAGCTGGCGGCGCGGCTTGTGCGTGAGGGTGTCGAACTCGCGCTGGCCACGCGTGCGCTGCGCTTCGAGCGCCTGTCCGATGGCAGCGGACGCCTGCACGCGCAGGGCCCGCAGGGCGAGCAGAGCTTCGACTTCGACCGCGTGCTGCTGGCGCTGGGGCGCACACCGAACACGCAGGGCTTCGGGCTGCAGGAGCTGGGCGTCGAGCTCGGCCCGCGCGGCCATGTCGCGGTGGACGCGCTGATGCGCACAAACTTCCCGAACATCCTGGTCGCCGGCGATGTTGCCGGGCCCTACCAGTTCACCCACGTGGCCGCACACCAGGCCTGGTATGCCGCGGTCAACGGCCTGCTGGCGCCGTTCTGGAGCTACACCGTCGACTACCGGGTGATCCCCTGGGTCACCTTCACCGATCCGGAAGTCGCACGCGTGGGCCTGAGCGAAGACGAAGCCCGCGAGCGCGGCATCGAAGTCGAGGTCACCCGCTACGGCATCGACGATCTTGATCGTGCGATCGCCGACGGCAACGACCACGGCTTCGTCAAGGTGCTGACCGCACCGGGCAAGGATCGCATCCTCGGCGCGCTGATCGTCGGCGCGCATGCGGGTGAGCTGCTGCCGGAGTTCGTGCTGGCGATGAAGCACGGGATCGGTCTGAACAAACTGCTCGGCACCATCCACGTCTACCCGACCATGAGCGAGGCGAACAAATACGCGGCCGGCGTCTGGAAGCGCGCCAATGCCCCGCAGGCCGCCTTGCGCTGGGCCGAGCGCTTCTTCGCCTGGCGAAGATCATAGGGTGGGTCTTGACCCACGGTCGCTCGACCTTCGGCGGATCACCAGAGATCCCGCCGCAACGCATCGCTATCGCATAGGGTGGGTCTTGACCCACCAAAGCTAGACGCTTGCCGCATGCTTCTGCGCTTCCGGCGAAGTGGGTTGTCGCTCGAAAGCGGTGGGTCAAGACCCACCCTATGTGGGGGGCTTGACGCTTGGCGCATCCTCCTGCGCGTGCGGCGAAGTGGGTCATCGCTCGAAGGCGGTGGGTCAAGACCCACCCTATGCGTGGAGGGTCGCGATCGGCAACGAGGGTCGCGATCGCGCATCGACAGCGCCGATCTGCATCGACGCTCGCGGCCCGCGGTGCTTCACGCTCGTCGAATCTCCAAGGCGTTCGCCGCAACGCATCGCCATCGCATAGGGTGGGTCTTGACCCACCGTTGCTCGACGCTTGCCGCATCCTGCTGCGCGTGCAGCGAAGTGCGTCATCGCTCGAAAGCGGTGGGTCAAGACCCACCCTATGTGGGGGGCTTGACGCTTGCCGCATCCTGCTGCGCTTGCGGCGAAGTGGGTTGTCGCTCGAAAGCGGTGGGTCAAGACCCACCCTATGTGGGGGGCTTGACGCTTGCCGCATCCTGCTGCGCTTGCGGCGAAGTGCGTTGTCGCTCGAAAGCGGTGGGTCAAGACCCACCCTATGCGCGGAGGGCCGCGACAGGCACCGAGGGCGGTGATCCGCACCGACGAACACGGGTGGCGGCGCTTGACGCCGCGTCAAGCGCGGCGCTGGACGCTTTCAGGATTCCGGCAGCACCGGCCGCCGCCGACACTGCGCCTCGCGTCGAATCCATCGACGCGCAGCGCAGGCCGGCGCTCTCCGGCGCAAGGAATCGAAATGCAGCAGTGGATCGATGTCGAAGGCGACACGCATCGCCTGATCGTGGTCAGCTCGGAAGCGGTCTACGCTGAGGACTACAGCGCCGCCACCGTGCGCGCCCAGCTGCAGCGGCTGGAGGCCGGCGAGTCGCCCGCCCAGGTGTTCGGCAGCAAGGCCACCCATGTGGTGCTGCGCGCGGTCAAGCGCGTGCTGCAGAGCAGCGTCGACAGCGATATCGATTTCGAAATCGGCGAGGACAAAGAAGCCAAGACCGAATCGCTGACGATCGAGGACGCCGGCATCCGCGACGCGGTGTTCGGTGCAGTCGAGCAGGCCACCTACGGCCGTCTGCGCCGCTACGAGGACAGCTACAGCAAGCCGCGCGCGGCCTTCGCGTCGGCGCTGACGTTCAGCGTTCTGGCAATCGGCACGGCCATCGCCACCCAGGCGGCGGCGGCCATCCGCGCTGCCGAAGAGGTCGAGATCACCGGCCGCAAGAAGGGCCTGAAGCAGATGCTGGTGTGGGTGCTCGACACGCTCGGCCCTTGGGGCTGCAGCATCCTCGGCGGGCTGCTGTGCGCGTTCGCGCTGTTCGTGCTGATCCAGCGCGTGCAGGCGCCGCCCCATCTGCAGATCCTGCAGGCCAGGCCCTACACCCCGCAGCATGGCATCGTGACCGGCTTCAAATACGCGCTGCTGGCTGGGCTCTGGGTGCTGATGGGGCCAGGGTTGTTGGGTTGAGCGCTGGCAATCGAGAAGCGAGAAAAGAGAAACGAGAAACGAGAAACGAGAGTGGGGAATCGATGATCGCGTTCGCGGCTGGGGCGCCTCGGCCGCGTTGCCGCGTTGCCGCGAGCTTCGCTGATTCCTGGCAGTTGACTGCAGAGTCTCTATTCCCGACGGCCGGCATCAAGGCTACCTTTCCGACCCCCACGCCAGCGACCGCCCCGTCCATGCCGCCTTCCGAGTTTCCCCAGCTGCTCGCCCAGTACATGCGTCGTATCCGCGCGAGCGCGGCGGGGGTGGCGGCGGAGATCGGGCTCAGTCGCGAGGCGGTCAACAACTGGCGCAATGGCGATGCGCTGCCGGGGCGCAAGCACCGCGACCGGGTGCTGGCCTGCGCGCGCTACCTGCGCCTGAGCGAGGTCGAAACCAATCGGCTGCTGGCAGCGGCCAGCTTCGAGCCCGAGTTTCCGCAGGAGCGCCCGGGCGCGGTGCCGGCGCCGGCGGAAGCGCGCGTGGAGCCGCCTTCCGCGCAGGTCGTGCAGGTGTTCGACCGCCTGCAGGCGACCCGGCCCTATCCGATCCTGATGCTGCTCTGCCCCGCGCATCTCGGCCAGCCGCCGCAGCGCGAAGCCATGCTGGACGAAGCGGTGCGGCGCTACGGTAGCGGTCGCGTGCTGCATCTGCAGCCGCCTTTCAGCCTGAGCGCGGACGCGCCCGAGTACTTCGCCGCGCTGGCGGCGCAGTGCGGGCTTGAGGGCGTGGAGTCCGACTTCGCCTTCGAGGCCGCGCTGGACGCGCGGCTGCAGCGCGATGGCCAGCTGTTCTGTCTGGTCAGCCGCTTCGAGCAGGGCGATCCGGCCCTGCGCGAGCTGCTGGCCGGCATTCTGCGCAGCCTGAGCGAGATGCACAGCGGTCGCCTGCACCTGCTGATCTGCGGCGGGGCTGCACTCGCCGAGCTGAAGTACCTGGGCGGGGATCTGTCCCTGCTCAACATCGCCCACAGCGAGCGCTGGCCCGAGCCCGAGGCCGCTGCGTTCGCGCAGGCGCGCGGCCTCGACCTGGCCACCGCGCAGCAGGCGCTGGCGGTCAGCGGTGCGCATCCGCTGCTGCTGGAACAGGCCGTCGAAGCGCTGCGGCACGCGCCGCGGCCCGAGAGCGAGTCGCTTGAGCGCGAGCTGGCCGCCAGCGACCTGCTGTGGCCGGCCTTTCTGCCGCATCTGGCGGAACCCGCCGCGCGTGCGCGGTTGGCGCAGTGGCTGGTGGCGCCGCGACTGGGGCCGGCCCGGCCCTGGCTGCTGGACCCGCAGCTGCGCGCGCTGTACTGGGCCAACCTGCTGATCGAGCGCAGCGCTGACGACGGCCGCTGGCTGGAGTGGCGCTGTGAGGCCGTGCGCCGCGCCGGACGTGCCGCGCTGGCGGCGGCCGGCGAATGAAGGGATCGCGCCTGCGCTTCGCGCGGCCCGCCGCGTGGCGGCTTGTGCTTGTCGGCGTGCTGACCTGGCTGCTCGCCAGCGCGGTCTTTGCGCCCTGGCTCAATCCCTTCATGGGCCGTGACCTGCTGCGTCAGGCCGAGACCGGGTCAATGCTCGGCCTGGTGCGACTGCAGACCGGCGTCGCCCTGCAGGGGGCGGTCGACTACTACGCGCATGAGGGGCGCTGGCCGCAGCATCAGCAGGATGTCGTCCTGCAGATCAATCCGGGCATGTATACCTTCGACATGCCGCGGCCGCTGCAGCTGCGCCTGACCTACGGCAGGAGCTTCGAGCCCGACAGCGGCCTGCGCGACAGCGTGCTGCTGTTCGACTACGCGCCGGAAAGCGGGCGCTGGCACTGTCGCGCGGGCGACCCGCCGCCGCCGAACCAGTGGCTGCCCGCCGAGTGTCGCGCGCTGCCGAGCGGTCCGGGCCTGCTGCAATGGGCGCTGCTGCTGGCTGCCCTGACCTTGCTGGGCCTGCTGCTGTGGCTGCTGCTGTTCGACCCGCGCCTGCGCGCGCTGCAGCGTGCGCCGCGCCGACTGCGCCGGCAGCCTTTGTCCGACCTGCCTGCGCTCGACTGGCGCCTGCGGCTGCTGCTGCGCCGCCGCGGCGCGCTGGCCGCCGCCGAGATCCATCCGCAGGACTGGGCCGCGGCGCTGCGCTGGTTGCAGCATCCGGCCGCCGAGCGCGCGCTGCGCTTGGCCCACCGCATTGGTGCCGACAGCGTGCCGCTGACCGACTGGTCGCTGCCGGGCGATGCGTTCGAGTGGCGTCTGCCGCAGACCTTGCCGCTGGCGCTGGAGCGCGTGCTGGTCTATCTGCCGCCCGTGGGACTGCCCAGCCGCGAGCTGGTGCGCCGACTGCAGTCGCAGAGCACCGGCCAGGACGTGCTGCTGGTGCTGTCGGCCGAGCGTCGCGACGATGCCGCCCTGCTGGCCTGGGGCAGCGACCCCGGCCACCTCGGCGTGGCTGTGGATGCGTCGAGCCAGAGCGAATGGCTGCTGCACCCGCAGCCGGTCGAGGTGCTGCTGGCCCTGCTCGCCCGGCAGCTGCGCGTGACCCGTATCTCGCCCTACCAGACGCGCGGCGGCGTGACCCGTCCGGCGGGCTTCTTCGGCCGCAGCGAACTGCTGGCCCGCGTGCTGGGCCGCGAGCCCGGCAACTACCTGCTGGTCGGCGGTCGTCAGCTCGGCAAGACCAGTCTGATGAAGGCGATCGAGCGTCGCTTCGAGGGCCATCCGCAGGTCGCCTGCCACTATCTTTCGCTGCGCGATCATCGCCTGCTGCCGCGCCTGGCCCAGCTGGCGCGACAGCCGGTCGACGCCCCGCTGGATTCGGTGCTGCAGGCGCTCAAGCAGGCCAGCGGCGACCGCCGCCTGCTGCTGCTGCTGATCGACGAGTGCGATCTGTTCCTCCGCGAAGAGGCGCGCAGCGGCTATGCCCAGCTCGCCGCCCTGCGCGCGCAGAGCGAAGAAGGCCGCTGCCACTTTCTGCTGGCCGGCTTCTGGGACCTCTACGAAGCGGTGGCGCTCGATTTCGCTTCGCCGATCCGCAACTTCGGCGAGGTGATCCGGCTCGGCGCGCTGGAGCGCGAGGCCTGTCTTGAGCTGGCCGTACTGCCGATGCAGCGGCTCGGGCTGGGCTATGCCGAGCCGGGTCTGCCGGCGCGCATCGTCGACGCCTGCGGCCAGCGCGCCAACCTGGTCGCCATCGTCTGCCAGCAGCTGCTGGAGCAGCTGGGCCGCGGCGAGCGCAGCTTCAACGCCGCGGCCGTCGATGCCGCGCTCGCCGCCGATGCGGTGCAGGACGCGCTCGCCGGCTGGTCGCGCTTGAGCCCCGAGCCGCAGGCCTGCGCGCTTGATCGCGCCCTGGTCTACCGGATCGCGCGCAGCGCGCTGGCCGGCGGCGCGGGCCTGCGCATGGCCGAGTGGCTGGCCGAGCTCGATGCCGCCGGCGCGGTGGTCGAGCCCGAAGCGGTGCGCCGCAGCTTCGCCCGACTGCAGCTGGCCTATGTGCTGCTGCGCGAGCAGGCGGGGCCTGAAGAAGACAGTTCAAGCGCCGACCGATCCGCGCACGATCCCGGCAGCTACCGTTTCGCCGTACCGCTGCAGGCGCGCCAGTTCCAGGCCGATGAGGTCGACGCCCTGCTCAGCCGCGAGCTGCGCGCGCTGGCGTCATAGGGTGGGTCTTGACCCACCGGAGCGCTGATCGCACAGGCCCGCGCGCGAACGCAGGGGCGGGGGTGTTCGGGTCCGCTAGCGAATGCAGGGGCGGGGCGAGCGTTGAGGCCATGGTGGGTCAAGACCCACCCTATGCGGGTGGTGGGGCCATACGGTGGGTCAAGACCCACCCGATGCGGGTGGTGGGGCCATAGGAGGGTCTTCATCCGTGCTGCCTCAGGTTGTGCTACTCAGACCTCCCTTGCGCCTCCGTCCGGAACTCTGATGCCGATCCTCCTTGCTCGCTGGATCTCCAGCCTTTGGCATCCCCTGCTCTCGATCACGGTGTCGGTGCTGTGGGCGGCACTGCGCTCTGGCGACCTTGCGGCGGGGCGCAGCAGCCTCTTGGGCGCGCTGGCCTTGCTGGCCGTCGTGCTCGGCTTCCTGGTCTGGCAGACCCGCCGCGGCGGCTGGAGCCACATCGATGCCAGCCAGCCCAAGGAACGACGCAGCCTCAATCGCTTTCTGCTGATCGGCCTCGCCGTCGGCAGCGTCGCGGCAGGGCTTTCGGGTGCCCCGGAGTTGGCTTCGGCCCTGGGCGTCGTCGCTGCCTGCCTGGCCGTCGTCCTGGTCAGCGCGCGCTGGCTGAAGATTTCGCACCACTGCCTGTTCGCGGTGCTGCCCTTGGCCTGGCTGTGGCCCTCCGCACTGGCCACAGCGGTGTTCACGGCGATGGCCCTGCTGGTCGCGGCCTCACGTCTCCGCCTGCGCAGACACACCCGGGCGGAAGTGGCCTGCGGGCTCGTGCTGGGCGCGGTGGCGGCGCTCGTTCTGATTCTGGTTTCGCCCGCTCTGACGACGCTCAAGCCCTTGAGCTGAGCTGCGGTGCAGGCGCGTCGCGCAACCACGGTGCACGGCCTGCGCCACTGCCGGTAGCGGTCTCGACGTCTCGCTGGCGGGTCCTCAAGCTGCTGTTCAAGGCGGGCACTTGCCCGCTTGTGCTGCTCGCTGAACAGAGCTGCGCCAAGCGGCTCTTCGGTGTCAGCCTGCGATCTGGGGGTCATTGCCCTGCAATCTCGCGCAGGCAGGCTGCACAAAGCTTTGCGCCAGCCCGACCCCGATGACCGCCGACCCGCTTGTTCGCATCGTTCTCTCCTGTACGGCTGCCCGCGCAGCGTTCACACAGCGTGCTCGCACCCGCGCACTGCTGGCCGTGGTGCTCTCCCTGCTGTCAGCTTTGGCGCAGGCTCAGCCGCTGCGCATCCATGGTTCCAACACGGTCGGCGAGCGGCTCATGCCCGCTCTGGTCGAGGCGTGGCTGAGCGAGCAGGGCCACAGCGGTCTGCGGCGCGAGCCGCAGGCGCTGGACGAGCTGCTGATCCATGCCGGCGACGGCGTCAGCGTGCAGCTGCACTCGCACGGCAGCTCCACGGGATTTGCCGATCTCGCCGGCATGCGCGCCGATCTGGCGATGTCCTCGCGGCCGATCACCGAGGCCGAGCGCGCGCAGCTGGGCGAGGTGCGCGAGGTGGTGATCGCGCTCGATGGCCTCGCCGTCATCGTGCATCCCAGCAGTCCGCTGCGGCAGATCGAGCTGCGCGACCTGCGCCGGGTGTTCGCCGGCGAGTTCAGCGACTGGTCGCAGCTCGGCCGCAGCGCGGGCCGCATCGCCCTGCATGCGCGCGATGACCGCTCCGGCACCTACGACACCTTCCGCAGCCTGGTGCTGGGCAGCGCGCCGCTGTCGCTGCGGGCGCTGCGCTACGAAAGCACCGAGGCGCTCGCGGCCGCGGTGGCGCGCGATCCGAACGCGATCGGCTTTGTCGGCCTGGCGGGGGTGAAAGGGGTGCGTGCGCTGGCGGTGGCCGATGGCGCGCTGCCGCGCGAGCCCAGTGCGCGCGAAGTGGCGGTGGAAGACTACGCATTGGCGCGGCGGCTGTTTCTGTACGCGCCGGCGCGTGAGGACGGGCGTCTGGAGTCGCTGCTGGCCTTCGTGCTCTCGGATGCGGGTCAGCGCATCGTCGAGGGCACCGGCTTCGTCTCGCAGCGCGTGCAGGCGTTTGCGCCGGAGCTGGCCGCGGATGCGCCTGCCAACTATCGCCAGCTGGTGCAGGGCGCGCGCCGGCTCTCGCTCAATCTGCGTTTCGACGAAGGCAGCATCGCGCCCGACAGCAAGGCGCTGGCGGATCTTGAGCGCCTGGCCGAGTTCATGCGGCAGCCCGCGCAGCAGGGACGCTTCCTGCTGCTGGTCGGCTTCGCCGATGCCGGCGAAGTGACTCCGCTGCAGGCTGAGGTTCTGAGCAACGATCGCGCCGATCAAGTCGCCGATCGCATGGAGGCGCTCGGCCTGCGCCCGCGCAGCGTTCGCGGCCTCGGCGGCCAGCTGCTGCTCTCCGCCGACGACAGCCCGCGCGGCCGCGCGCGCAATCGGCGCGTGGAAGTGTGGTTGCGTTAGCAGGCTGTTGAAAAACAGCCTGCTGGCCCGGCCAGGGATGGCCGGGACGACGAAGCAGGCGCGTCAGCGATGGATGCGTCCTGAGGCGGTACGGACCTGCGCCGGACCGCCGACTTGGAAAACTCCCCGGAAGGGAGTTTTTCAACAAGCTGCCAGGGCAAGGCGTAAGAGTTCAGCGTTGTCGCGCGACAGGAGTGCGCGCTGGCGGCGGGCGTCTCCGCGATCAGGTCGCGGCGGTCGGCGATCGGCCGCAAGTGCCCGACAGGAACGGCCTGCCGCCTCGCGCTGCGGCGCGCGCACCCGTTCAGCGCGCGGTGTCCTCGGCGAAATCCGAGACGTGTTCGTCCACCGCCTTCCATTGGCCCGCCTCGCGGCGCAGCACCAGAGTGAGGTACTCGCCGCCGGTCTCGTCGCCCTTTGTCCAGTGGATCCGCCCGACGGCGACTGCGAGATCGCCGGCGACATGAATGCGTTCGAGCCGGGTCGACATGGCGGTGATCGCGGCATGGTCCATGGCCGCGAATTCAGCCAGCGCCGCGGCGCGATCCTTCACCGCGCCCTCGACCACCCCCCGATAGTCAGCGGCGAGCAGGGTCTCGACGGCCTGGGTGTCGCCCGTCTGGTAGGCGCGGTCGTAGGTGGCGACGAAGGCACGGATGGCGGTGTCGTCGTTGGCGTGAACGTTGACCCCGGCACACAGCAGGCCGGCGAACAGCAGCGGAATCCTCTTCATGCTGCGTCTCCTCGGTGGGTGCCGCGAGTGGCACCCTTGAGACAACGCAGGAACGCGCATCCCGGGATCACGAGGCGCCGGCTTCGCGCACCGCCCGCCAGTGTTCGACGCACTGATCGGCTTGCTGGGCAACCGCTGTGCTGACCCCGAGCGTGGCGAGAACCGCGGTGACGGGGTCCGTGCCGATGCGCCGCGGGATCGTCGAGACAGCCTGTGCTCCGCTGCTGCAGACGCATATCGATCCGTGACCGTTTGGCATCCACCCACACCCGGCCGCCGCGCGCTGCCCGGGCCTGCAGGAAATCATCGCCGATCGCGCGGCTCACCCCTCGCGGCCCGACTCCGGAAGCCCTGCAGGGCCAGTCCAGAAGGCGCTGGTCCGGACGCACTCGCGCTGGATCAAGCACGTGCGTGCTCGATCGGCGAGCGCCCTCGGTGGCGGGCGGCAGCGCTGAGCGCGCGAAAGAACCAGCCGCCCACTGCGGCCACCTCTGGACGTTCGTGCCTGCGGCGCGCGACGCGAGTTCTACGTTCATTTGATTCACCAAACTCGCTTGTCCTCGCGTAGTCCGCTTTGCCACGAACGCTCTGACTCGCCCTCGCTACGGTGTCCGGGTCATCCCACAGGTCTGGGAACGGGCGCTATCCGCGACTGCAGCGCAGCGGTCGAGGGCATTCCGCCCTTCGCAGGGGTGAAGAGCGGCCGCCGGACTGTTCGGCAACCGTCGCACGGAATCTCGACGTCGCGACAAGGTCGCTGCACACTCCCGTCCATCGCGCTGCGGGAGGGAATGCGGGTGGACGCCGAGATCACCGAGCTGCTGCGTCAGCACCACGCCGGCGACCGCGCCGCCTTCGATCGACTGCTGCCGCAGGTCTACGCCCAGCTGCGCCAGATCGCTCGCCGGCAGCTGCAGCGCTTCGGCGCCACGCCCACCCTGCAGGCCACGGAACTGGTGCAGGAGGCCTACCTGCAGCTGGTCGAGGAATCCGGCGTGGCCTGGCAGGACCGCGGCCACTTTTTCGCGGTCTGCGCGCGCGCGATGCGGCGGATCCTGGTCGATGCCGCGCGTCGCCGCGGCGCGCTGAAGCGCGGCGGCGATCAGCAGTTAGAGGAACTGTTGCCCGACAGTGGCTCGGTGGAGGCCATCAGCACCCATGTGCTGGCGCTCGACAGCGCGCTGGGCCAGCTGCAGCAGATCAACCCGCGGCTGGTTGCCCTGATCGAATGCCGCTACTTCGCCGGCATGAGCGAGCCCGAAGCCGCGCTCGCCCTGAACGTGCCCCTGCGCACCCTCCAGCGCGACTGGCTGCGGGCGCGGGTGTGGCTGCAGCGGGCGCTGGGATGAACGCCGAGGCGGGCTTCGAGGAGGACGATCGCGCGCGTCTGGATGCCAAGTTCGACGCCCTGCTGGCGCTGGACCCGCCGGCCCGCGCCGCAGCCCTGCAGGTGGAGCGTCAGCGCGATCCGCGCATGGCGGATGCGCTCGACGCGCTGCTCGCCGAAGCCGCTGCCCTGGGGTCCGACTCGTTCGCGCTGCCCCCTTCCTCGCAGCTGTGGCGGGTGCTGCTGGATGACGTCGCCGACGCCGAGCCGGATCCGCTGGGTGGGTCTCTGTCCGGCGAAGCCGCGTTGCAGCAGGTCGGCTGCTGGCGCCTGCTGCGCGAGCTGGGCCGCGGCGGCATGGGCAGCGTCCATCTGGGCGAGCGCCGCAGCCACGGTTTCGTCCAGCGCGCCGCGGTCAAGCGGCTGCATGCCGGCATCGACTCGCAGGAGTTCCTGCGCCGCTTCGAGCTTGAGCGGCGCATTCTCGCGGAACTCTCGCATCCCGGCATCGCCCGGCTGATCGACGGTGGCGAAGACGCGCAGGGCCGGCCTTACCTGGTCATGGACTACGTGGACGGGCAGGCGATCGACCGCCACTGCGACGCGGACCGACTCGGCATCGAGGCGCGGGTGGCGCTGTTCCTGCAGGCGCTGGAAGCGCTGGCGCACGCGCATCAGCAGGGCGTTCTGCACCGGGATATCAAGCCTTCCAACCTGATGGTGGACAGCGCAGGGCGGGTGCGTCTGCTCGACTTCGGCATCGCCAAGCCGCTGCAGGCAGCGGCTGCCAATGATCTGGCAACGGCGACCGGCCTGCGCCTGCTGACGCCGCAGTACGCCAGCCCGGAGCAGCTGCTTGGCCAGCCCATGGGTGTGGCGTCCGACCTGTATCAGCTCGGCCTGCTGCTGTACCAGCTGCTGTGCGGTTGCCCGGCCCAGCAGCCGGTGGATCCCAGCCCTGCCGCCCTGCAGCGCGCGGTCTGCGAGCAGCTGGCGCTGCCCCCCAGTCGACGCTTTCGGGAGGGCGAGGATGTACTGGCGCGGGCGCTGGCACGCGCGAGCAGCCCGCGCGCACTTGAGCGACGGCTGCGCGGCGATCTCGACCGGATAGTACTGATGTGCCTGCGCAAGGAGCCCTCGGCCCGCTACCCCGACGTGCCAACACTGGCCGAAGACCTGCGGCGCTGGCAGCACGGGCTGCCGGTGCTGGCGCGCGCACCCGGCCGGCTTTACCGCGCACGCCGCTTCCTGGCCCGGCATCCGATCGAGTCAAGCGCGCTGCTTCTGCTGGTTCTGCTGCTGATCGGATACGGAGTGCAGCTGCGCGATCAGGCCCGCGCGCTGGCGGCGGAGCGTGATGCGGCGGATGCCCAAGCGCTGCGCGCCGAGCGCGTCAAATCGATGTTGCTGCAGCTGTTCGCCCAGGCCGACCCCGAGCGCAGCGGGCTGGCCGATCTGAGTGTGCGTGAGGTGCTCGCGCAGGGCCTCGCGCCCCTGCAGGCCGAGCTGGAAGCTGACCCCGGACTCTCTTTCGACCTGCGCCTGACCGTGGCAGAAGCCCAGCTCAGTCTCGGGCTGCCGGACGAGGCCTGGGCCGAGATCGAACGGGCCGGCGTGGCGGTGCCGGAGAACGTGCGCAGCCCGACGCAGCGGCTCCTGTGGTGGCTGCTGGCCGGGCGTGCCCAGTACGAACTGGGCGCCTATGCGAAGGCGCGCACCTTGCTCGAACAGGCTGCCGCTGCCACCGGGGGCGACTCCGCACCCACGCTGCGCGCCTTGCAGTGGGAGGCACGCAAGGCTTTGGGATGGGTCGAACTGTCGGACGGGCGGATCGAGCATGCCGATGCGCAGTTCACTGCGCTGCTGACAGAGATCGAAGCGCAGTCCGCGCTGCCGTCTGAGGCGCAGGCCGACACCCGTCTGGCCCTGGCCGGGATACTCAACAGTCTGGGCGCGGCGCGCCGTGCCGGCGGTCAGCTCGATTCGGCCACGCAGCTGCTGCAGCGCTCCAACGCGCTTCACGCGGAGCTGCTGCCCGCCGGCCACCCGGAGCGTATCCACGTCATCAACAACCTGGCGGTGCTGTATCGCAGCCGCGGCGACGAAGCGGCCGCTGAAGCGCTGTACCGGCAGGTGCTCGAAGACAGTCGCCAAGGCCGCGGCAGCCTGCATCCCGGAACGGCAACGATAATGAACAATCTTGCCCGACTGCTGAAATCACAGGGCAAGCTGGACGAAGCGCTGGCGCTGCTGAAGCAGGCGCTGAAGATCCGCAGCGAGCGCTTGGGCGAAGCCCACCCCCTGGTGGCGATGACCCACAGCGACATCGGCTGGGTGCAGCACGACCGCGGTGAACTCGAAGCCGCGGACCAGCACTACCGGATCGCCCTCGATCTGTACCCCGCAGACCACGCCTGGCGCGCTGCCACCGTGTTCAACCTCGGCCGCGTGTTCGAGGCGCGCGGGCAGCTTGCGCAGGCCGAGCAGCATTACCGCGAGGCGCTGCACGACCAGCAGCGCCAGTACGGACCCGACCATGAGCGAGTCGGTATCGACCATCTGCATCTCGGCATCGTGATGCGCAAGCAGGGTCGGCTGCAGGAGGCCGCGCTGGAGCTCGACTCCGCTGCACGCGTCTTCGCTGCATCCCTGCCGGACACCCACGACCGGTTCGCACAGCTTTGGCTCGCCCAGGCCGATCTGGCCGAAGCGGACGGGCGCACCGCCGAAGCGCGGGACCTGCTGCAGCGCGCGTTGAGCCAGCGCGAGCGTCAGCTGGGGCCGGACGACGCCCGCACCGTGGCGGTGCGCATGCGACTGCGACCCTGAACCGATTCAGCCGCAGGCCGGATCGAGCTGGATCTGAACGCGCCCACGGTTGTTGCCCTCGTTCGATTCCTTGACGCTGTCGTCGCTGTCGAGCTCGACCTGGACCCAGCTGCTACCGCCGGACAGCTGCACGTTCAGCTCGAAGGTCCGGGTCTCACCGGGCTCCAGCGCCGGTTGCTGCAGCACGCCGAGCGTACGGCCTGGGTGGCCTGAGGACCGCGACGGGCGCTGGCGCAGCACATGTCGCGTCGCCGCGCTGTCCTGCTGGCTGTCATTGATCACGCCGATCTGAAGCGACAGCAGGCAAGTTCCGTTCACGACGGTCGCCGAGGGAATGTGCAGCTCACCGTCCCACGCACCCGTCTGCCCACCGAGGCGCAGCAGTGGCAGCAGCGCCAGGTCAGGCTTTGGGAACGACAGCTCCAGCGACTCGACGCGTTTGAGCTGGAGCTCGCCCTGACCGGGGCCTTCGGGGTCGGTGCAATTGGAGTAGGCCACGGTACCGCCCCCGGGGCGGGGGCAGTTCCTTGCCCCTGCAGCGGTCACCTCCGGCGTTGGCGTCGAGCTTGCCGTGCGCACGGCGGGCACGACCGGTGCAGCGCTCGGCACGGTCTGGGCGGGCGCCACGGCGCTTGCCGCCGTCAGGGCGACGCCGAGTGGGAGAGACAGGAAGCGGGCGACGATGCGCATGCTGAGGTCCTCGCAGTGGATTGGCTGGCGGCTTGGAGCACGAGCCCGGACCAGCGCCGGACACGCGCCGTCTGATCAAGGCCAGGATGAAGTTGAACAGACCTTCCCTAGTCGGATTCTCCCAGCCAAACCCGCCAGGCGGACAACTCGCTCGCTGTGTGGCGGGTTGCAAGTCTGCTCTGCGACCAAGGCCAGCGCTCGGCCCAGCTGCGCACGCGTCTGCGCGGCGATCGCGGTCTGATCGCAGCGATGTGCCCGCATAGGCCGCCGAAGCCGCGTTGAGTTCGCGGTCGAGGAGGCCCTGCAGCAGGCGCCGAGCCCATTCGAAGCGGCATCGCCGGCCGGGCGCGATCCCATCGCTCAGACCTGGATCGCGATCGAGGAACTGCTTCGGGTCGAGCGTGATGCAGGTGCGCCGCGGCTGGTGTTCATCGCAGGCAGGCAGCCGCAGCGGAGCGGCACCTGCCGACGCGATCCGCTTCGCAAGCAGCGCGCGAATCCAGCCACGGGTTCCCAACGTGCTCCAAAAGCGGCGATGGCAGTCGGGCAGAACACGAGATCGAAAAAAGTTGGCGGGGTTTTTCGGGCGTCTGCGACTACAGGCTCGGAGCAGGACGCAGCCGCTGGTGGCGTCCGCCTCCACCCCACTGTCTGCACACCAATGGAGCAGCCCATGAGTACCGACAAGAGTTTCGGCGTGCGTGCGCCGATCACCCCCGAACAGCAGGCCGAGTTCAATGCACCCGTCGCAGAAGCCTTCGGCTTGGAGAGCCTGGAGCCGCGTGAGCGCGCGGAGGCCGAAGCGCTGAGCCAGCGCATCGCCGCGGTTCTGATCAAGAGCCTGCTGCATCGGCTGGACCCGGCCGCAAACCCCATCAGCGATCCCACCAGCCTGGAGGGGCGACTGGCCGCTGCGGCCCTGGCCGTACCGCCGGCAGCCATCGCGCGTATGGCGCCGGGCCTGCGTGCGCTGGCACGCAGCCCACAGAAGCTGCGCCAGGCACTGGGCGGTGCCGATCTCAAGCTGCAGGACCTGAAACCGGCTGGCCTCGATCAACGCCTTGGCTTGAAGTTGAAGCCGACCACCCTGCCGCGGCTCACCATCAAGCCGCGCCAGGCGGCGCCGGGCACCCTGCGCGGCACGCCACGCAATGCAAACACGTTCACCCGCTGCCATCTGGTGCTGCGCGCCATTCACTGTGTGCGTGAGACCCAGCCGCCCGGCACCGACGAGATGATCTTCGGGGGCTTGCGTATCGGCTCAAGCGGCAATGTCTCGGTCATCAAGTCATTCGATGCGGGCGACTTCCGCACCGGGACCTATGCAAGCTACGGTGAGCTGTTTCTGGGCCAGTACAGTCTTCGCACCACTCCCGGCTACCCGAAACACCTGTACGCGATCTTCAAGCTGGTCGAATCCGACAGCAATGATGCCGAGGTCGCCCGCCAGCTCACCGACGCTCTGACCGCTCTGGCAGGCGCCATCATGAGCGCGATTGTGGGGCCTGCCGTGGGCGCAGCGATTGCCGGTGTCATCGGGGCAATCGGCAATGTGATCGCCAACATCCTCGATGAAGACGAGATGCGGCCCTACGGCATCCGACTGACCCTGAACAACCAGAGCCAGTTTGGCAGCGACGGCGTCGGCCCCAAGGTGCACACCGGCGATATCACCGGTCACGGTGGGCGCTACCGCATCGGCTATCGCTGGGTGCTGGGCGCTTAATCAGGCGCTGGACAACGCCCGCCGGCGGAGCCGACCCGGATGACTGAAACTACCCGCCGCCGCGATCGCGGCAGGCGGGTTGTTTCCGCATGCGCTTTCGTCCTGCGGCGCCACCGGCCGCTGCCCGCGCTGCAGCAGGATGCGCACGCATCATCATCAACGCCGACACCGGGGCGGTGATGAACAGAAACAGGGTGATCAGCAGTTCGCGCAGGCTGAAAGCCTCGCTCCAGAACAGGTGGAACAGCATCGAGGCGATCAGGATGCCGCCAACGCCCAGCGTGGTCGCCTTGGTCGGCCCGTGCAGCCGCTTCTCGAAGCTGCCGAGCTTGAACAGTCCGTAGCTGCCGACGATCGCGAAGAATCCGCCCGTCAGCAGCAGCGCGGCCATCAGGTACTCAAGAACGCTGTCGATGTTCATTCGATGATGTCCCTGCGCATCGCATAGCGCGACAGTGCCAAGGTGCCGACGAAGCCGAGCATGGCGATCACCAGCACGGCTTCGAAGTAGACGTCCGAGCGCAGCTGCATGCCAAGCAGAATGAGCAGCGCGATGGTGTTGACGGACATCACCACCACCAGAAACAGGCGCAGCGCCACCCACGGACGGCGGACACCGGCCGGGCCATGACGCAGACGCTGGGCGATCTGCGGCAGCAGCATGGCCTGCAGGGTCGCCAGCAACAGGTTTCCAGGTTCTAGGCTGCCGACCCGCAGCAGCCACGCCACGATCACGCACAGGCTGAGCAGCGGCGCGCGAAACAGGGTCTTCATCACGGGGCCTCCCGGCGGCGGGCCCCAGCGGCGTGGCGGAGCGCAGGCGCGGCGCGGCGGCATCGACCGCGCACCGGTAGTCGTGGGTGGAATGCACCTGCTGCGCGACCTGCGCCGGGTATTCGCCGCCGAGTTCAGCGACTGGTCGCAGCTTGGCCGCAGCGCGGGCCGCATCGCCCTGCATGCGCTCGCTGACGGCTCCGGCACCTACGACACCTTCCGCAGCCTCGTGCTGGGCCGCTCGCGCAACCGGCGCGTGGAGGTGTGGCTGCGTTAGGCCAACGCTCAAGAAATCAGCGTGGTCGCGCGCCATGGAGGGCGCGCCCGCGGAGCGAGCACGCAGGGGATTCCTCCCGCGTGAGTGAGTCCGGCGCGAGCGCGAACGAGCGATCCGCTTGCGCAGACGGCGATGAGGGACGCACCCTGCTGCATCCCCATCCCGACTCCCAGGTCTGCCAGTGCCCCCGCTGTCGCGTCGCCCTGAACGGCCCGCCCTGCTGCCCTGGGTGCAGCGACTCTGGCTGCACGCGGCGGCCCACTCGCCCGTGGCGGCCCGCGAGCTTTGCCTGCCGTCGGCCATGACGCGACTGGTGCTGCGCCTTGAGGGGCGGGCGATGCGCAGCTTCCGCGGCGTCGAGGACCGCCGCGGCGTTCCGCATGCGCGTCTGCAGTACGCCGGCCTGCGTCATCGAAGCCTGCTGCGCAGCGCGGCCGACAGCGGCGTGAGCGTCGGCGTGGATCTCAAGCCGGGCGCAAGTCTGGCCCTGTTCGGGCAGCCGGCGGATCGCCTTGCCGGCCGCCACCTCGATCTCCTGGATCTGCTGCCGGCCCGTCTGCGCAGCGGGCTCGCCGCGCTGCAGCGCATGCCGGCCGACGCAGCCCTGCTCGACCGACTGGAAGACCTGCTGCTTGCCTGCCTTGAGGGCCGCGACACCGCACTGCTCCAGTGCGAGCGCTGGGACGAAACGCTCGCGGCGCTGACCGTGGGCACCCCGGTACTGGTCTTGGCCGCGACTTCGGGTCTCAGCCATCGCGTCTGGCTGCAGCGCTTCCGCGCCGCGTTGGGCTGCACGCCGCGCGAGTGGCGCGAACTGGCCCGCTTCTCACGCGCACTGCCCGCCCTGCGCGAGCAGCCGCACAGGCCGCTGGCCGAGCTCGCGCTCGATCTGGGCTTCCACGATCAGGCACATCTGTCGCGCCAGTTCGCGGTGCATGCGGGCATCGGCCCGGCGCGCTACCGCCGCTGGGGCGGGCCGTGGATGCAGCATCTTCCGCTCGACTGAGCGCGTGCGCGAAAACTCCCCGCCGACTGCAACCGCCGCTGGACGCTCGTGGCGGCAGCGCGCTGCGCACGCGCAGACAGGCCCGCGCTACGGCGTCTGCATTCAGCACACGCTTCAAGACTGTCGCTTTCCCAGCCCGGGTCAAGTGGATACAAGACAGGGCGAGGCTGGCGAACGCAGACTTGGCGCGCTCCGCCCACGAGAGGCCCACATGCACCGTGAACTGTTCCCCTACCTGTGCGTCGCCGATACCTCGGCCGCGCTCGCCTTCTACGCTGAAGCCTTCGGCGCGGTCGAGAAGTTCCGTCTGGTCGAACCCTCGGGCCGCATCGGCCATGCCGAGACCTGCATCGGCGAGTTCACGCTGATGCTCTGCGATCCGTTTCCCGAAGTCGACATCCGGCCACCGGCCCAGCCCGGCCAGGCGGGCGTCACCCTGCATCTGCACGTCGACGATGCCGATGCCGTGGTGGCACGCGCGGTGGCCGCGGGTGCCCAACTGCAGCGCGCGGTCAGCGACGCCTTCTACGGCGAGCGCGGTGGCGCGGTGATCGACCCTTTCGGACATCGCTGGTTGATCGGCCACAGCATCGAAGACGTGAGCCCGGAAGAAATGCAGCGTCGCTACACCGCCCTGTTCCAGTAGCCCTTGCCCGCCTGTGCGCGCTCGCGTGCTGAAGCCTCAGCGGGCTCGCAGCTTGTTGAAGAACTCCCTTCCGGGGGTGTTTCAAGTCGGCGGTCCGGCGCGGGTCCGTACCGGCTCACGACACATCCATCGCTTACGCGCTTGCTTCGTCGTCCCGGCCATCCCTGGCCGGATCAGCAGGCTGTATCTCAACAGCCTGCCAGGCGCACCTCGATGCAGCCGGCGGCGAGCAGGGCCTCGGCGCTGGCGCTGTCGCTTGGACAGGGAGCGAGCCCTGTGGCGAACAGCCCGACCACCCGGTCGCGGCCGCCGCGCTTGGCCAGGTAGAGGGCGTGATCGGCGAGGTCTATCACCTGCTGCCAGTCCAGCCAGTCCGGGCGTTTCGGGTCGAGCGGCAGGCAGGCCAGACCGATCGAGCTGGTGCAGCGGCCCTGGCGGCCGCCGCCGAGCGCGAAGCGCGCCTCCCGGATGGCGACGCGCAGCGCTTCAGCGCGCGCCAGGGCATGCGCTTCGTCGCGCACGCCGAAACGCATCAGGAACTCTTCGCCGCCCCAGCGCACGGCGAGGTCATCGCTGCGGCAGTGCAGCCTCAGCAGGTCGGCGAACGCGACCAGCAGGGCGTCGCCGCCGGCGTGGCCGTAGGCATCGTTGACCTGCTTGAAGTGGTCGATGTCGAGCATCAGCACCACCTGGCGACTGGATTCGGTGTGGCGGCGTTCGTCGGCGCTGGCCTCCAGCCGCCGGCTGGCGTCGCGGCGGTTGCCAAGGCCGGTCAGCGGGTCGGTCAGGCTGACCCGTTCGATCTCGGCGTTGGCCGCACGCAGGGCGGCGTTGGCCGCCTCGAGTTCGGCGGTGCGCTGCTGCACGGTGGCTTCGAGCTCCTGCACGTGGCGCTCGATGCGGCGGCGCATCTCGTAGGTTTCGATGGCGCGTTCGACGGTCAGCAGCAGCTGGTCGCGGTCGTAGGGCTTGACCACAAACTTGTGGATGCCGGCGCGGTTGATCGCCTCGACCACGGCGCCGACGTCGACAAAGCCGGTGACGATAATGCGGATCGCCTCCGGCAGGCGCTGTCCGAGCTGGCTGCACAGCTCGACGCCGCTCATTCCGGGCATGCGCTGGTCGCTCAGGATCACGCTCGGCAGACGCTCGCGCGGCAGCGCGTCGAGCAGTGCCAGCGCGGCGGCGCCGCCGTCGGCTTCCAGCACGCGGTAGTGCGGGGACAGCAGAGCGCGCAGCACGCTCAGATTGCCGGGCTCGTCGTCGACCACCAGCACGCTGTGGCTGGGCTCGATGGATCGCTCCTCGGGCGGCAGACGTTCCTTCTTGAACACGCTCACGCGGTGCCCCCCTGGGCTGCGCGCTGCGGCAACGCGCGCTGGACGCGATCATGCGGCAGCCGCGGCCGTCCGCCAAGCGCGCCAGGGCTGACAATGTCGGCTAGCATCGGCGCGGTCGCCTTCGAGGGTTCGACGTGCCGTCCACGATCCTGCGTCGCTCCGCGCTCGCCTGGTTCTGCGCCTGCCTGCTGTGCCTGCTGCCGCTGCCGCTGCCGGCGGCGCTCGATCCTGTTGATCTGAGTTTCCGCAGGCTCGATCAGGAGTCCGGGCTGTCGCAGGGCAGCGTGCTGGCGCTGGCGCAGGATGCGCAGGGCTTCGTCTGGCTGGGCACCCAGGATGGGCTCAACCGTTTCGACGGTTTCGAGTTCCGCGTGTTTCGGCCCGACGCGGCAAGGCCGGGCAGCCTGTCGAACAACTGGGTGAGCGCACTCGCCGTGGATGCCGAGGGCGCGCTGTGGATCGGCACGCAGGCGGGTCTCAACCGGCTGCGTCCGGACGAGGAACGCTTCGAGGTTTTCCGCCAGCGGCCCGATGATCCGCGCAGCCTGGCCGGCGACAGCGTGCTGGCCCTGCACGTGGATGAGCGGGGGCGGCTGTGGATCGGCACCGATGCAGGCCTGTCCCTGCGCGGCGCCGACGGCGGCTTCGCCAGTTTCCGCCTGCCGGGTCAGCGGACCGATCAGCGCGTGCACGCCCTGCTGATGGTCGAGGGCGTGCTGTGGGTGGGCACGGTCGATGGCCTGTGGCGCTTCGACCCGGAAACGGCGCACTTCGCGCGGGCGCCGGCCGGTGCGGCCGATGGTCGCCCGGTCCACGCGCTGGCCGTGGATGCAAGACGGCGGCTGTGGGTGGGCGGCGAACAGCTGCCCCTGTCCCTGCTCGATCTCGCCACCGGCACCTGGCAGCAGGCGCCGCAGGCGCGCAGCGACGTGCGCAGCCTGCGGGTCGACCGTAGCGGCGCGGTCTGGGCTGGCGATGAGACGGGCCTGCAGGCCTATCGCGAGGACGCCAGCGGCCGCCTGCAGGTGCTGCGCCATGCGCATCAGCGGCACCAGCGCCACAGCCTGAGCCGTGGACGGGTGATGTCGCTGCTGGAGGACCGCGCCGGCACCCTCTGGATCGGCACCTGGGAAGGCGGCGCCAGCCGACTCAGCGCCTACAACAACCGCTTCCGCAGCTACGACCCGGACTCGATCGCGACCCGCGCGCTGCGTGCGCCCGGCATCGCTGCCCTGGTCGCCGAGGGCGATGCGCTGTGGCTGGGCGGGGCCGAGGCGCTGTACCGATTCCGCCCCGAGCTCGGCGAGCTGAGCGAGGTCGCGGCAGCGCCAGGCGGCTTCGTGTACTCGATGGATCTGCAGCCGGAGGGCCTGTGGTTGGCCAGTCGCGATGGCCTGCACGTGCTCGATCGCGAGGGGCGGCTGCAGCCTGCGCCGCTGCCGCCGGCGCTGCAGAGCGTGCGCTCACGGCGCTTTCTGGTCGACGGCGAACGTGTCTGGATCGCCGCCGACACGCGCGGCCTGTTCGTCGTCGATCGCCAGCGCGGCGCGGTGCTGGCCGAACACCCGCTGCCGGCCATCGTGACCTTCATCGAAGCGCTCGATGCCGACACGGTGGTGCTCGGCGCGCATGACGGCCTGTACTGGTTCGATCGTCGCAGCGGTGCGCTGCGTCACCGCCATCCGGTGATGACGCCACCCGGCCCGGGCCAGCTGCCGGCAGGGCCCTCGGCCCTGCTGCAGGCCAGCGACGGTCGCCTGTGGCTGGCCACCTACGGCGGCGGCCTGCTCGAACTGCAGCCGGGCGCCAACCGCGATCCCGCCCGGGTCGGCCTGCGCCCGGCGCTGGCGGCAACGGCGCTGGCGGCGGGCAGCCTGAACGCGCTGCTGGAGGACACCGAGGGCCGGCTGTGGATCAGCATCAATGGGGCGATCGCGCACTTCGATCCGGCCAGCGGCGAGCTGCGCCGTTACGACGCTGCCGACGGTGTACTGGGGCGCTACTGGATCGGCGCGCGCGCGCGCACCAGCCGCGGCGTGCTGGCGTTTGCCGGCCCTGACGGCCTGACGCTGTTCGACCCGGCCGATGTCGGCCGGGCACCGCCGCCGCCCGCACCGCTGCTGACCGCGCTCGAGCTCGACAACCGCCGCATCGAAGCGGCGTCGGACCGCGAATCGAGCGTACTGCCCAGGCCGCTGCATCGACTGGACGCGCTGGTGCTGCCGCCGGCACAGGCGCGCACGCTGAGCCTGCACTTCGCTGCACCCGAATACGTTGCGCCCGAGCAGCTGCAGTTCGGCTACCGGCTCGACGGCTTCGACGACGACTGGATCGAAGCCCCGCGCGGGCGCCGGATCGCCACCTACACCAACCTGCCGCACGGCGACTACGTGTTCCGCGTGCGCGTGCGCAACGCCGAGGGCACCGAAGCCGCCGCCGAGGCGCGCCTGCCGCTGCAGGTGCAGCCGTTCTGGTGGGACACCCTGGGCGCGCGCGTGCTGTTCGTGCTGCTTGCCATCGGGTTCGCCGCCGCTGTCGTCGGCCTGCGCATGCGTCAGCTGGAAGCGCAGCGCCAGCGTCTGCAGCGTGAGGTCGAGGCGCGCACGGCGGATCTCACCGCAGCGCTCGGCAAGCTCGCCCTGAGCGAGCGACTCGCCGCGGCTGGCCAACTCACGGCCGGGCTTGCGCATGAGCTGAACAATCCGGCGAACTATGTGCAGCTGGCCAGCCGCAATGCCGATGCAGCCCTGGCCGAGTTCTACCGCTTTCTGCAGGTGCTGGGCGGCGACGATCTGGAGCCCGAGGTGGCTGCGGCGATCGCCCGTCGGGTCGAGGCGCTGGCGGCGCAGCTCGCCACGGTCGCCGAGGGCAGCCACCGCATCAGCCACATCGTCCAGGCCCTGCGCGTTTTCTCGCGGCTTGACGAATCCGAGCGCAAGTTCGCGCCTGCCGATGAGCCGCTGCGCGCCGCCCTGCAGCTGATGGATGCACGCCTGCGCGGCGGCGGTATCGAGCTTGACGCCGACATCCCACCGCTGCCGCCGCTGCTCTGCCAGCCGGCGCGCTTGTCGCAGGCTTTTCTCTCGATCCTGGAGAACGCCGCGCTGGCGATCGAAGCGCAGCGCGAGCATGCGCCCGCCGGCTGGCAGGGACAGCTCAGGATTCGCGTGCGCGTGCTCACCGAGCGCTTCGAGTTCGCGCTCTGCGACAACGGCTGCGGGATCGCACCCGAGGTGCTGCCCCACCTCTTCGAGCCCTTCTTCACCACCCGTCCGGTCGGTCAGGGCAGCGGCCTTGGCCTGTCGGTGGCCTGGGGAATCGCCGCCGATCACGGCGGCCGCATCCGCGTGGAGTCCACGGCGGGCGAGGGTTCCTGCTTCACTCTGGAGCTGCCCCGTTGAGCGCCGCGCATCCGCCCTGGCTGTTGCCCGCCGCGCAGGCGGCCCTGTTGGCGCACGAGCTCGGCAACCCGCTGGGCATCGCTCGGCTGTCCACGCAAGACATCGAGACCGAGCTCAAGGCCTTCCACAGTGAGCTGCTGACGCTGGCAGGCGAGGATCTCGACCCGGCGGTGCGCGCCCACTTCGAGCAGCGCTTCAACAGCTTCGCCGAGCGCATCGACACGCTGGCTGCCGCGCAGCAGCGCATGGCCGGCCTGGTCGAAGAGCTGCGCGCCCAGGGCCAGGGCGCGGCGGCG
The DNA here is from genome assembly GCA_014946745.1 of Lysobacterales bacterium. Taxonomy (NCBI): domain Bacteria; kingdom Pseudomonadati; phylum Pseudomonadota; class Gammaproteobacteria; order Lysobacterales; species Lysobacterales bacterium. The sequence goes on from JADCRD010000003.1 coordinate 335,778, forward strand.
GCGAGCGAGGCTTTCGACCTTGCCGAGCGCCTGCGCGCGGCGATCCGGTTGGCCTCGGCGCGCAGCGGGCGAATCATCGATGTCGGCGAAGAGTCGACCGCCGTCCAGCCCTGGCACGGGCCGCTCGCGGTGCTGGACCGGGTGCTGCTCAACCTGGCCATCAACGCGGTGCAGGCCATCGCGCGGCGCGCCGAGCAGGAGGGCGCAGGCTTTCGCGGTCGCCTGCGCAGCCGCTGTCTGCGTCACGGCGGGCAGCTGGTGGTCGAGATTGACGACAACGGCATCGGCATCGCGCCGCAGGACATCGATCGCGTGTTCGAGCGCGGCTTCAGCCGACGGCGCGAGGCGGGCGGCAGCGGGCTGGGGCTCGCCTACGTCCGCGAGGCCGTTCGTGCGCTCGGCGGCGACATCGGCGTGGCCTCGCTGCCGGGGCAGGGCACGCGCTTTCGTCTGTGGCTGCCCGCGCCGGTCGGCTGAGCCGGCCGAGTGCGCCGAGCGGTGGGTCAAGACCCACCCTATGGGGTAACGGGGGTGCATAGGGTGGGTCTTGACCCACCGGGCTGCCCACACATCGCTCCCGCGGGCGGGCCATACCTTGCCCACTGGACGGCTTACTCGCTGACGGTGGGCGCCCGCGGGCGGTCCGCGCGGCGCGCCAGGTGCGCGCGCATCATCATCAGCGCCGACACCGGTGCGGTGATGAACAGGAACAGCGTGATCAGCAGTTCGCGCAGGCTGAAAGCCTCGCTCCAGAACAGGTGGAACAGCATCGAGGCGATCAGGATGCCGCCAACGCCCAGCGTGGTCGCCTTGGTCGGCCCGTGCAGCCGCTTCTCGAAGCTGCCGAGCTTGAACAGTCCGTAGCTGCCGACGATCGCGAAGAATCCGCCCGTCAACAGCAGTGCGGCCATCAGGTACTCAAGAACGCTGTCGATGTTCATTCGATGATGTCCCTGCGCATCGCATAGCGCGACAGTGCCAAGGTGCCGACGAAGCCGAGCATGGCGATCACCAGCACGGCTTCGAAGTAGACGTCCGAGCGCAGCTGCATGCCGAGCAGCATCAGCAGCGCGATGGTGTTGATGTACATCGTGTCGATGGCGAGGATGCGGTCCTCGATCGACGGCCCGCGCAGGAGGCGCCAGCCCGAGAGGCACAGGGCCACGAGCAGCATGCCCATGACGATGCCGATCACGGTGTCGATCATTCGAAGATCTCCTTCAGCGGGGCCTCGTAGCGCTGCTTGATCTGGGCGATGGTGCCGGCCTCGTCGTCGAGGCTGAAGCAGTGCACCAGCAGGTAGCGGTTGTCGGCGCTGACCTCGGCGCTCAGCGTGCCCGGGGTCATGGTGATGATGCCGGCGAGCGTGGCGATGGCGTGCGGGTTGCGCACCTCCAGCGGCAGCCACAGGAAGCCCGGGTGGATGTTGGCCTCGCGCCCCAGGATCAGCTTGGCCACCTGGATGTTGGAGACCACGATGTCCCAGAGCACCACCAGCAACAGGCGCAGCGCCACCCACGGACGGCGGATACCGGCCGGGCCATGACGCAGACGCTGGGCGATCTGCGGCAGCAGCACGGCCTGGACGCTCGCCAGCAGCAGGTGCCCGGGTTCGACGCTGCCGACCAGCAGCAGCCACACCACGAACACGCACAGGCTCAGCAGCGGCGCGGGAAACAGCGTCTTCATCACGGGGCCTCCCCGGCAGCAGGCGCCAGCGGCGTGGCGGAGCGCAGGCGCGGCGCCGCGGCCTCGACCGCGCGCCGGTAGTCCTGGGTGGAATGCACCTGCTGCGCGGTCTCGCGGCTGTAGCGCAGCAGCGGGTTGGCGAACAGGCTCATGCCGATGCCGAGCGCAACCAGCGCGCCGACGGCGATCAGCTCGGCCCGGGCGGGACGCAGCGCGCCCGCCTCGGCCTCCGAGTCGTCGTCGTCGCGCACGCCGCCGCTCTTCCAGAACAGCTGGCTGCCGGCGCGCGCCATGGCGATCAGGCAGAGCAGGCTGCAGATCAGGATCAGCGGCCACAGCCAGGCCGCCTGGGCGTTCTCCATCGACGCCAGCAGGGTGAACTTGCCGACGAAGCCCGACAGCGGCGGCAGGCCGACCAGGCTCACCGCGATCAGCAGGTAGAGCGCGCCGAACAGGCCGCGGTGCGGCACCGGCACCAGCGCCTTCAAGCTGTCGCCGGCGCTGCCGCGGCGACGGCGGATCAGATCGGCGAGCAGGAACAGTGCAGCCGCGCCGAAGGTGCTGTGCACGAGGTAGTACAGACCCGGCCCGGTGCTGGCCGAAGCGTCGAGGCCCAGCACGATGAACAGCGTCGCCGCGGAGACCACCACCAGGTAGGCCGCGAGCCCGCGCAGGCTGCTGGCGGCGAGCGCGCCAAGGCTCGCGAGCACCAGTGCGATCGCGCCTGCCGGCAGCAGCCAGTCGGCCGCCCAGCCTGCGAGCGCACCGGCGTCTTCCCCGAACAGCAGCGTGTAGACGCGCAGGATCGCGTAGATGCCGAGCTTGGTCATGATTGCGAACAGCGCCGCCACCGGCGCCGGCGAGCGCGCGTAGGTCTGCGGCAGCCACAGGTACATCGGCAAGAGCGCCGCCTTGGCGCCGAACACCACCAGCAGGATGCCGCCGGCGGCCAGGATGAGGCCGTGGTTCTCGATCGGCGCGCGGCCGATGGCCTCGCCCATCTCGTGCATGTTGAGCACGCCGAGCAGGCCGTAGAACAGGCCGAGCGCGACCAGGAACAGGGTCGAGGCGGTGACGTTGAACACCACGTACTGGAAGCCCACGCGGATGCGCGGACCGCGCCCGCCCGAGAGCAGCAGGCCGTAGCTGGCAATCAGCAGCACCTCGAAGAACACGAACAGGTTGAACAGGTCGGCGGTGAGGAAGGCGCCGTTCAAGCCGGCCAGCTGGAACTGGAACAGGGCATGGAAGTGCAGGGCGCGACTGTCCCAGCCTGAGCTGGCGTAGAGCAGGGCGGCGCTGCCGAGCACGGTGGTGGTCGCCACCATCAGCGCCGACAGGCGGTCGAGTGCCAGGCTGATGCCGATCTGCGCCGGCCAGTCGCCGAGCAGGTAGACGCTGACCTCACCCGTGCTCGCGCTCTGCAGCAGCAGCCAGGCCACACCGAGCTGCAGCAGCATGGCGACCGCCGCCAGCGCGCGCTGCGCGGTGAGGCCAGCGCGCTCGATCAACAGCAGCAGGGCGCCGGCCAGCAGCGGCAGGACGATCGGCAGGATGGGCAGGTGGTTCATGCCTCACCTCCGTCGCGCTCAGCCGCGCCGGGCTCGCGGCCATCAACGTGGTCGCTGCCGCTGTCGCCGCGGTTGCGGATCGCCGCCACCGCCATTACCGCGGTCATCGCGAAGCTGATGACGATGGCGGTCAGCACCAGCGCCTGCGGCAGCGGGTCGGTGTGGTTGGCCAGTGTTGGTGCGAGGCCTTCGCGCAGGATCGGCGGCGCTCCGACCTTGAGCCGACCCATCGAGAAGATGAGCAGATTCACTGCGTAGGAGAACAGGGTGAGGCCGAGCAGCACATCGAAGGTGCGTGCACGCAGCAGCAGGTAGATCGCCGCTGCGGTGAGCACCCCGATGGCGCTGGCCAGCGCGAGTTCCATCATGCGCCTTCTCCTTCCGTGTGGATGGCGGGGTGGGCGGGCTGCTGCGCGCGCGGACGGCGCACGTGGCCCAGGCTGGCGAGGATCAACAGCGCGCCGCCGCAGACCGCGAGCAGCACGCCGGTGTCGAAGGCCATCGCCGAGGACAGCGCGAACGTGCCGACGACGGGCAGCTCGACATAGCCGTAGGCGCTGGTCAGGAAGGGGTAGCCGAAGACCCAGGCGGCGACGCCGGTGGCGGTGCCGATCAGCACGCCCCAGCCGATGGTCATGGCGTAGTCGAAGCCGATGCGCTGCTCGACGTAGCGGCTGCCCGAGAGGATGTACTGCAGCACCATCGGCGAGACCAGCACCAGGCCGGCGATGAAGCCACCGCCCGGCTCGTTGTGGCCGCGCAGGAACAGGTAGACCGCAGCCGCCACCGCCAGCGGCAGCAGCAGGCGCGCCAAGGTGTTCGGAATCGACAGACGCTCAGGCGCGCCGCGCTGCAGTTCATCCGGGGCGACCCAGGCGCGCCGCAGCAGGGCGTGCACCACCAGGCCGGCGATACCGAACACCGTGAGTTCGCCCAGGGTATCGAAACCGCGGATGTCCACCAGGATCACGTTGACCACATTGCTGCCGCCGCCTTCGGGCAGCGAGCGCGCGAGGATCTCGCCGGCCACGGTGTCGAACGGACGGGTGATGATCGCGTACACCAGGGCCGTGACGCCGGCGCCGCAGGCGACCGCGATGCCAAGGTCGCGCCAGCGCCGCAGGGCGCTGCGTTCGCCGGCGCCCTCGGAGGGCAGATAGTTCATCGCCAGCAGCAGAAGCACCACGCTGACCGTCTCCACCAGCAGCTGGGTCAGCGCGAGGTCCGGCGCCGACAGCATGACGAAGCTCAGCGACACCAGCAGGCCGCAGCCGCCCATCACGATCAGCGCGGCCAGACGCTGCCGGTGCAGCACCGGCACCGCGATGGTGGCGGCGATCAGCAGCGCCCACAGCACCCAGCCGAACAGCGGCATCGGCTGGCCCTCGCCGAAGCCGCCGATGCCGTGGCCCATCAGGAAGGGTGCAGCGGCCAGCAGCAGCGTCGACAGCAGCATCAGCAGCAGGTAGCGCTGCAGGCTGCCGTCTTCGAGCCGCTGGGTCACGCGCCGCGCCAGGCTGACCAGGCCGTTGATCTTGGCGTGGAAGACCGCGAAACCCAGCGAGCGCCGCACGTCGCGATGCAGGGCCACGAAGCGCCGCAGTCCAAAGTACAGCGCGATGCCGCCGCCCACCGCGATGGCGCTCATCAGCAGCGGCAGGTTGAAGCCGTGCCACACCGCGAGGTAGTAGTCCGGCACGTTGCCGTGGGTGGCGCCGCGCACCGCGGTTTCCAGCACCGGCCCGATCACCCAGGCCGGGGCGATGCCGACGGCCAGGCACAGCAGCACCAGCAGTTCGACCGGCACCCGCATCATCCGCGGCGGCTCGTGCGGTGTCTTGTTGAGCACTTCGGTGCTGCCGGTGAAGAAGCAGTCGTGCACGAAGCGCAGGCTGTAGGCCATGCTGAAAATGCCGGCCAGCACCGCGGCGATCGCCAGCACCCAGCCCATCACCTCGTGACCCTCGATCTGCAGGGTTTCAGCGAAGAACATCTCCTTCGACAGGAAACCGTTCAAGAACGGAATGCCGGCCATCGCCAGCGCCGCGATGATCGCCAGCGTGCTGGTGATCGGCATGGTCTTCAGCAGGCCGTGCAGCTTGCGAATGTCGCGGGTGCCGGTCTCGTGGTCGATGATGCCGGCGGCCATGAACAGCGAGGCCTTGAACACCGCGTGGTTGAGGATGTGGAACACGCCGGCGACAACGGCCAGTTCGGTGGGCAGGCCGAACAGCAGGGTGATCAGGCCCAGGTGCGACACCGTCGAATAGGCCAGCAGGCCTTTCAGGTCGTGCTGGAAGATCGCGAGGTAGGCACCGGTCAGCAGGGTCGCCGCGCCGAAGCCGCTGACCGTGTAGAACCACAGGTCGGTGCCGGCCAGCGCCGGATGCATGCGCGCCAGCAGGAACACGCCGGCCTTCACCATGGTGGCCGAGTGCAGGTAGGCCGAGACCGGCGTGGGGGCCGCCATCGCGTGCGGCAGCCAGAAATGGAAGGGGAACTGCGCCGACTTGGTCACCACGCCGCCGAGCACCAGCAGGGTCGCAACCGGATACAGCGCATGCGCACGGATCGCATCACCTGCATCCAGCACGGCGTCCAGCTCGTAGCTGCCGACGATGTGGCCGATCACCAGCACGCCCGCCAGCAGGGCCAGCCCGCCGGCGCCGGTGATGGCGAGCGCCATACGCGCGCCTTTGCGCGCGTCCTCGCGATGGCTCCAGAAGCCGATCAGCAGGAAGGAGCTGATCGAGGTGAGCTCCCAGAAGGTGGCGAGCAGCAGCAGGTTGCCGGCGATGACCATGCCGAGCATGGCTCCCATGAACAGCATCAGATACGCGAAGAAGCGCGGCGCGCTGTCCTTGGGCGACAGGTAGTAGTGCGCGTAGACCACGATCAGGAGGCCGATGCCGAGCACCAGCCCGGCAAACATCCAGGCCAGGCCATCGATGCGCAGCGACAGGTTCAGGCCAGCCTCGGCGATCCACGGCGTGAAGCTGCGGACGACCTCGCCCTCCATCACCTGCGGGGTGATCGAAGCGAGGATGGCGAGGCCAGTGAGCGGCGCCAGCGCAGCGATCGCGGCGGCCACGCTGCGCGGTGCCCGGTGGGCAAGCGCGATCAGCAGGGCGCACACGAAGGGCGCAGCGAGCAGGATCTCGAGCATGGTGCGATTCCGTATCGAGGGAGGCGTGCGCGCGACCTGATCACGCGATGATTTCACCGCTCAACCGCAAGGGTGAAGACCGCGCGCAGCGGGGCTAGTCTAGCCCATGGATGTGAAGAGTCCGCGGGATTTTCCCATCGATTCCGCGACTTGCGCTGGCAGCGCGCGGATAAGTACGTAGAGCCTGGATTGGGGATTGGGGATTGGGGATTGGGGATTCGCCGAAGCTTGGGCGCTGGCATGCGCTTCAGTACTGGTGTTGTCGATGGGTCTTGCGCACTGCGGCCGTGACCGTTGGCCGCGGGTTCCCAGTCCGCCGCGCCCTTCCCATCCCCAATCTCCAATCCCCGCTCTTCAGAGCACCACCCAGCACACCAGGGTGATGACCACCGCGCCCAGCACGTTCAGCGCAAAACCGTAGCGCAGCATGTCGCGTGCGGGTACGAGGCCGGTGCCGAACACGATGGCATTCGGTGCGGTGCCCACCGGCAGCATGAAGCTGCAGCTGACGGCGAGCACGGCAGGCGCCATCAACACGGCAGGGTCGAGACCCAGCCCGACCGCAGCGGCCGCCAGGATGGGCATCATCAGCACCGCCGTGGCGGTGTTGCTGGTGATTTCAGAGAGCATGGCGACGCTGATCGCGATCAGCGCGATCTGCAGCGGCAGCGGTAGAGCCAAGGCTCCGCTGAGCACGCCTGCGGCGGCGTCGGAGAGCCCCGACGTCTGGAACGCAGTCGCGATGGCGATGCCGCCGCCGAACAGGATCATCACGCCCCAGGGAATCCGTTCGGCGCTCTGCCAGTCCAGCAGCTGACCGCCTTTGCCGTCGGGCATCAGGGCCATGACGATCACGCCGAGCAGGGCCACGCTGGCGTCATTGGCGTTCGGCAGATCCCACCATTCGCGCCAGCCGCCGAAGGGCTCGGTGCGGGTGATCCAGGCCAGCGCCACCAGTCCGAAGACCAGCAGCACGCGCCGCTCGGCCGCTGTCCAGGCGCCCATCTCGGGCAGCATTGCGCTGGGCGAGCCCTGCAGCCCGCGCGCCAGCCACAGTGCCATCAGCGGCAGCATCAGCAGTACGGTTGGCAAGCCGAACGCCATCCAGTCGGAGAAGCCCAGCGGTGAGCCGGTGGTCTGGCTGTAGACCTGCATGAACACCAGATTCGGCGGCGAGCCCACCGGCGTGCCGAGCCCGCCAATGCTGGCGCCATAGCAGATCGACAGCAGCAGCGGTGCGGCCAGGCGTCGATCGGGATAGGTCTGCAGAATCGCCAGCGCCACCGGCACCAGCATCAGCGTGGTGGCAGTGTTCGACAGCCACATGCTGCACAGGCCGGAGGCAGCGGCGAAGCCGAACACCAGCGCACGACCGCCGCCACCGCCGAACGCGCGGACCATGCCGACCGCCAGCCGTCGATGCGCTCCGGCCTGCTCCAGTGCCTTCGACAGCATGGCGCCTCCCACCAGCAGCAGGATCAGTTCATTGCCATACGCTTCCGCCACCTCGCGTGGACTGAGCACGCCGGCCAGAGGCAGCAGCGCCAGCGGCAGCAGCGCCGTGATGGCATGCGGCGCGGCCTCCAGTACCCACCAGGCCGCGCACCAGGCCGTCACCGCCAGAGTGAAGCTGGCGCCGTTCGACAGCCCCAGGCTTGGCCCGAATCCCCAGGCCAGGGCGGCGAGCGCGGGGCCGCTGATCCAGCGGACAAGGGATGTCTGCATATCGGCCGTGTCGGTGAGGAGATCGGCGCGCACTGTAGCGGCTGCGGTGCGCGTGCGTGCCATGCTTGCGCGATGCAGACACAGAACCTTCCACTTCGCTGGCTGGTGTTTGGCGGCAGCGGCGCGGTCGGCCGCTTCCTGCTGCCGACGCTGCGCGAGGCGGGCGCAGAGGTGCTGGCGCTCAGTCGAGAAGCGCGGACGGCCGAGCACCCGTGCCTGCGCTGGGTCTGCGGCTCGTTGCAGCACGCGCCCGCACTCGAGGCGCTGCTGGCTGACGGCGAACCGGTGGACGTGCTGTGTTCGCTCGGTCCGCTGGATGCTTTCGCGGCCTGGCTTGAGCGGCATCCGCCTCGCGCAGGCGTGCGCGTGCTCGCGCTGTCGTCTTTGAGCGCCGAGTGGAAGCAGCAGTCGCCGAATCCCGCGGAACGTGCCCTCGCGGCCTCACTGCTGGCGAACGAGCAGCGCGTTCTCCGCGTGGCCGCAACGCACGGCGCCACGGCCACCCTGCTGCGCTGTGGATTGATCCACGGCGCTGGCATCGATCGCAGCCTGACGCCGCTGCTGCGCTTCGCTCGGCGCTGGCCCTTGCCGTGGCCGCGCGCCGCGCGCGGTCTGCGCCAGCCGGTGCACGCCGCTGATCTGGCGCGAGCGGTGTTCGCTGCATCCGAGCGATCTGCATTGGCGCAGCCGGTGCTGTCTTTGCCCGGCCCCGAGGCTGTTACCTTTCGTTGCATGTTGCAGCGCAGCTTGGATGTCGAAGGGCTGCGTGGGCGTGTGATACCGGTTCCCACGCCGGGGCTGCGCGGCCTGCTCGGCGTGCTCGCGCGTGGGCACGGACGCCTGGCGGCAGGTGCTGCGACGCTGCGCAGGCTGTACCTCGACCAACTGGGCCCGCAGGACGGCTGGGCGCTGCTCGGGATTTCCCTGGACTCACTGCGGCGCGTGGCCGCGCGCGAGACGCGTGATTCCAGTACCGAAGAGGTCAGGAATTGCCAGTCGTGATGCGGCTTCGCAGAGTTTGCTGCGCTGCCGCATAGCTGCGAGCCGTAGCCATACGCCGCAGCATTGCCTTCCTTAATCGCGGCTGGCTACAGTACCGAAGCCCCATCCCCCGATAACCAGAAAGGACACGAACATGCAGGCTCGATTGACCCTGGCATTGGCGCTGTCGGCCGCGCTGCTCGCAGGCTGCAGCGGCTCCTCCAACAGTCCACGCGCGGTGCCGGTAACGCCGGCGACCAACAACAACGGCACGCCGGTCGCAGGCATCATCACCGCTCGTTTCGATCCTGCTGCAGGCGTCGTACCGACGCCCAACAACCTGCTGCTGTCGGGCACCACCGACCTCACCCTCAACATCCCCGTGGCGGGTGGCGAGGGCTCGACCAACTTCGGCGACCCGCAGGTCGCGATCAACACCCTCGACGGCTGGAGCACCACGTCGCCCTGGTCGTTCTCGTTCAGCGACGCGCCCAATGCCGCCTCGGTGGTGCCAGGGCAGAGCGTGCGCCTGTTCGAAGTGGCGCTGACGGGCCCCGGTGGCGGCGTCACCCGCGTGGTGCGCGAGCTGACCCCGGGCGTCGATTTCGCGACTGCGCCGCAGGCGAGCGACAGCACTGGCCGCAGCTGGGCCATCGTGCCGCTGAAGCCGCTGAAGCAGCTGACTTCCTACATGGCTGTGCTGACGACCGGCATCCGCGACAGCCGCGGCAATGACAGCACGCCCTCGCAGACCTACTTCCTCACCAAGCGCACTGCGCCCCTGTGCGCTGCAGGCGCGAGCACCGATCCGCTGCTTCCGACCGCCACGGCCTGCGCACTCGAGCCGCTGCGTCAGCTGACCAACTCGCATCTCGCCGCCGCCGCTTCGGCCGGCGTCAATCGCGACTCCGTGGTGCTGAGCTGGGTTGCCACCACCCAGAGCATCACTCCTGTGCTGCAGGCGGTGCGCTCGGTCACCCAGCCGGGTGCGATCACCGTGGCGCCCTCGGGCCTCAACACCTCGATTGCCGGGCTGCCGCCGGTCGCCAACATCTTCATCGGCACCCTGCGCGTGCCCTACTACCTGTCGGCGCCGAGCCAGGCGAACCCGACGGCGCCGCTCAACACCTTCTGGCGCGCGGCCCCGGGTGCCTACGTGCCGCCGTTCAACCAGGCCGGCCTGAACCCGACCTCGCGCAACATCACCTTCGCTAATCCGATCCCGGTGGCGACCGGCAACGAAACGATCCCGGTGCTGATGACGGTGCCGAACGCCAACTCCGGCCGCACCAAGCCGGCGGCGGGCTGGCCGGTGGTGATTTTCCAGCACGGCATCACCCGCAATCGCAGCGACGCGCTGGCCATCTCGGCCACGCTGGCCGCGCAGGGCTTCGTGGTTGTGGCGATCGACCTGCCGCTGCATGGCCTGCCGGCCAACAACCCGCTGGCCATCGGCAACACGCCCTTCGGCGCGGTCGCCCGCGAGCGCACCTTCGGCGTCGACTACATCAACAACACCACGGGTGCGGCGGGCCCGGACGGCGTGGCGGATGATTCCGGCGCGCACATGATCAACCTGAGCTCGCTGCTGACCTCGCGCGACAATCTGCGCCAGGGCGTGGCCGATCTGTTCGTGCTGGCGCGCACCCTGCCGAACATCGACCTCGACGCCAACGGTGCGGGCGATCTTGACGCCTCGCGCGTCGCGTTCGTCGGCCAGTCGCTGGGTTCGATCGTGGGCACCTCGTTCCTCGCGCTGGAGTCGACCGTGAATGTGGGTCTGCTGTCGGTGCCGGGCGGTGGCATCGCGCGCATGCTCGAGGCCTCGCCGACCTTCGGCCCGCGCATCCGCGCCGGTCTGGCCGCCGGTGCCGGCCTGCAGCCGGGCACGCCCTCGTACGACCAGTTCTTCGGTGCGACCCAGCAGATCATCGACTCGGCTGATCCGGTCAACTACGGCTTCGCCTCCGCCACTGATGCCATCGTCCTGCACGAAGTGGTGGGCAACGGCAGCAACGTGCTGCCCGACCAGGTCATTCCGAACCGCGTGACCGGCGCGCCGCTGTCCGGCACCGAGCCATTGATCGCCGCGCTCGGCCTGCCCACCGTCACCGCCACCACCCAGGCCGCCACTGGCGTGCGCGGAGCGGTGCGCTTCACCGCCGGTGACCACGGCTCGCTGCTGAACCCGACCGCCTCCGCGGCCGCCACCGCCGAGATGCAGGGCCAGATGGCCAGCCTGATCGTCTCCGCCGGCCAGGCTGTGCAGGTCACCAACACCTCCGTCATCCGCACGCAGTAAGCGACCACCTCAAGGGACATCACCATGACCAAGATCCACACGCATGTCCGAGCGGGCCGTCCGATGCTGCTGCGCGCGCCGATGGCGCTCGCGGTAGGCGCCGCCCTGCTGGCAGGCTCCGCGCACGCGGCCGAGTTCAGCCGCGGCGACTTCACGATGAGCATCGACACCACGCTGACCTACGGCGCCTCCTCGCGCGTCGAAGAGCGCAACAACGCTCTTGTCGGCAAGATCAATCTCGACCCCACCCTGGGGGCCCGCGTCACTGCCCTGCAGCAGCAGAACCGCTGGGCGGAAGCGCAGGCGCTGGCCGCCTCCGCGCCCGGGCGTTTTTCGGTCAACTCCGACGACGGCAACCTGAAGTACGAAAAGGGCGACCTGATCTCGAACGCGCTCGGCATCACCTCCGAGATCAGCATGAACTGGACGAACTGGGGCGCCTTCGTGCGCGCCACCGGCTTCTACGATTTCGAGGCGATGAGTCGAGATGACATTTCCGACGCGGCCAAGGAGCGCATCGGCAAGCGCGCCCGCCTGCTCGACGCCTTCGTCTACCGCGATTTCATCATCGCCAACGATTTCACCGGCAACTTCCGCTTCGGTCGCCAGGTGGTGAGCTGGGGCGAAAGCACCTTCATCCAGGGCGGCATCAACGTCATCAACCCGGTCGACGTTTCGCGTCTGCGTGTGGCGGGCGCTGAGCTGAAGGAAGCCTTCCTGCCGGTGAACTCGATCTTCGCCTCGTTCAATCTGACCGAGAACCTCGCGCTGGAGACCCTGTACCTGCTGGAGTGGTCGGAAACCGAAGTCGAACCCTCGGGCACCTACTTCGCCAACAACGATTTCGGTCTGGTCGGCGGCGAGTTCGTGATGCTGAACTTCGGTCTGGTCGACGAGCCGGCCAACTTCAACGTCTGCCGCACCACGCCTGCCGCCGATCCGCGCTGCGGCGCCGCCTTCCCGCGCTCCGCCGATCGCGAAGCCCGCGACCTCGGCCAGTTCGGCGTGGCTTTGCGCTACTTCGCCTCCGAGCTCGGCGACACCGAGTTCGGCCTGTACTACCTGCGCTACCACAGCCGCCTGCCCTTCGTGTCGGGCACCTCGATCACCAATGCCAGCCCGACCTCCGGCCGCTACTTCATCGAGTACCCGGAGGACATCAACCTCTATGGTCTCAGCTGGAACACCAACATCGGCACCATCGCCTTCCAGGGCGAGCTCAGCTATCGCGACAACGCACCGCTGCAGATCGACGACGTCGAGGTGCTGTTCGCCGGCCTGTCGCCGCTGAACCCGCTGATCCAGGAGCCCTTCCTGCGCTTCCGCAGCCGCTTGGGCCAGTTCGGTCCGGGCCAGTACCTGAAAGGCTGGGAGCGCCATGAAGTCAGCCAGCTGCAGTTCACCCTGACCAAGGCCTTCGGCCCCGGCAATTTCCTCGGCGCGGATCAGATCGCCACGGTCGGCGAGTTCGGCGCCACCAAGGTGTGGGATCTGCCGGCGGTTGAGGTTCTGCCTTACCAGGGTGATGGCACCGACACCGGCTGCGGCCCGGATTGGATCAGCGGCGGTGGCCGCAATCCGCTCAACGCCTGCGGCGGTTTCGCGACCTCGTTCTCCTGGGGCTATCGCCTCGCGGCGCGCGCCGATTACAACAGCGTTGGCGGCAGCACCTGGAACGTCTCGCCGCGCATTGCTTTCAACCACGACGTCAACGGCACCACCCCCGGTGCCGGCGGCAACTTCGTGAAGGGCCGCAAGTCCTCCACGGTCGGCGTCGAGGGCAACTACCTCAACAAGTGGGTGCTGGACCTGTCGTACACCTCGTTCTGGGGCGGCGGCATCTACAACCTCACCAGCGACCGTGACTTCGTGGCGGTCTCCGCCAAGTACCTCTTCTGATCCCCGCCAGGAGGAATCGCACCATGCGCAAGTTCACCACCACCGCCCTGGCCCTCGCCGCGCTGACCTTCAGCACCGGCGCGCTGTCCGCGGTCAGCGCCGAGCAGGCAGCCCGTCTGGGCAAGGACCTCACCCCGATGGGCGCCGAGAAGGCCGGCAATGCGGCGGGCACCATCCCGGCCTGGGAGGGCGGCCTCACCACGCCGCCCGCCGGCTACAAGGTCGGCGATCACCATCCCGATCCGTTCGCCGCCGACCGCCCGCAGTTCAGCATCACCCCGGCGAACTACAAGGAGCACGCCGACAAGCTGAGCGTCGGCCAGCAGGCGATGTTCGAGCGCTATCCGACCTTCCGGATGGACATCTATCCGACCCGTCGTTCGGCGGCGTTCCCGCAGCGCACGTACGAGTTCAGCATCAAGAACGCGACCACCGCCCAGCTGGTGGCCAACGGTGACGGCGTCGAGAACGCGGCGGAAGGCATTCCCTTCCCGATCCCGCAGAACGGCCAGGAAGTCATCTGGAATCACAAGATGAAGTACAAGGGCGTCTCCAGCGCCCGTTGGGCCAACCAGGCGGCGGTCACGACCAGCGGCCAGTTCAACCTGGTGCGCATCCGCGAGGAGTTCCTGGGCCTGTACTACAAGCCGGGCAACACCATCGCCGACATCAACAACATCCTGCTGTACTTCTACCAGGTGGTCGAAAGCCCGGCCCGTCTGGCAGGCCAGGTGCTGCTGGTGCACGAAACCCTGAACCAGCAGGCACAGATCCGCCAGGCCTGGGTGTACAACCCCGGTCAGCGTCGCGTGCGTCGCGCGCCCAACGTGGCCTACGACAACCCCGGCACGGCCTCGGACGGCCTGCGCACCAATGACATGACCGACATGTTCAACGGCGCGCTCGACCGCTACGACTGGAAGCTGGTCGGCAAGAAGGAAATGTACGTGCCGTACAACTCCTACAAGGCCCACAGCGACCAGGTGAAGGTGGCCGACCTGATCCGTCCCAACCATCTGAACCCGGACTACCTGCGCTACGAGCTGCATCGCGTGTGGGTCGTCGAAGCGACGCTCAAGGAAGGTCAGCGCCACATCAATCCGCGTCGCACCTTCTATGTCGACGAGGACAGCTGGCAGATCCTGGTGCTCGACCACTACGACAGCCAGGGCGAGATCTGGCGCTACTCGGAAGCGCCCTCGGTGACGTACTACGAGGTGCCGGTGTTCTGGACCACCCTGGAGACCCACCACGACCTGAAGTCCGGCCGCTACATCGTCAGCGGTCTGGACAACGAGGACGACATGGTCGACTTCTCGCACCAGAGCACGCCCGACAGCTACTCGCCGCAGAACCTGCGCGCGCGCGGCGTCCGCTGACGTCGAGCCGTCAGGCTCCGCGGAGCGCAACACCTGCCAGCCGCGACCTCCAAGTCGCGGCTGGCTTTGTTTTGGGCTTCCGGATAGCGTGGGCACGAAGGCACCCGCCCTGCGGGACTGCCATCATCGAAGAAGGCATGTACGCCAGGCCCGGAGTGGCCTGGCGACGAATGGGAGGCAACGATGATCTTCAAGCTCGCGGCGGCGTCCGCAGGCATTGCGATGGCGCTCGCCGGCGGCAGCGCCGCGGCCGAGACGGCTGAGCCCGCCGCCCTCACCTCCGAACTCAGGCCGCTGGTTCTGAAACAGGGCCTGTTTCTCGACTTTGCGGAAGCCGCCAATCGCGCCATCGCCGTGGGCGAACGCGGCCATGTCGCGGTGTCCGAATCACGCAGCGACTGGCGCCAGGTGGAAGGCGTGCCGACCCGCGCGACTCTGACCGGCGTCGCTGCTGTCGGCGATCGCGCCTGGGCGGTGGGGCATGACGGCCTCATTCTCGCCAGCCAGGACGGCGGCTTGACCTGGACCATCCAGCGCGAAGACCGCTGGAAGCCGTTGCCCGAGGACGATCTCGATGCCGAGTTCGATCCCACCCAGGGCGCGCCCCTGCTCGATGTGATCGCGCTGGATGCGAACCATGTGATCGCGGTCGGCGCCTACAGCCTCATGCTGGTGACCCGCGACGGCGGTCAGACCTGGACCCAGGTCGACCCCAACGCGCAGCCGGCCACCGCCGCTGCGGAAGCCACCGACGAAGCCGCGCCGGGCGCGGAGACGGCCGAGGGCGAAGAGGCCGACTGGCTGCTCGATGAGGACTCGCTGATGCTCGACGAGGAGGAGGATCCTCACTTGAACGGCATCGCCCGCACGCCTGATGGGGCGCTGATGGTCGTCGCCGAGCGCGGTGCAGCCTTCCGTTCACTGGATGGTGGGGCCAGCTGGCAGCGACTCAGCCTGCCTTACGAGGGCTCGATGTTCGGCGTGCTCGCGCTGGGTGAGGGTCACCTTCTGGCCTATGGCCTGCGCGGCAATGTGCAGGAGACCACCGACATGGGCGACACCTGGGCCGAGCTCGACACAGGCACCGAACTCAGCCTGCAGGGTGGGACGGTGCTGGCGGACGGCAGCGTTCTGCTGGTCGGCTCGAACGGCGTGCTGCTGCACCGTGCTGCCGGGGCCAGCGTCTTCACCCAGGACTTCTACATCAACGAGCGCCAGGAAACCCCGGTGCTGTCCGCCGCTCTGCCCATCGGTGCCCGCGATGTTGTCGTCGCTGGCGAGAAAGGCCTCGGCCGCACCCAGCTGAAGTGAATCCCATGGCCCACGGATCCAGTTCCAACAACGATACCTTTCTGCACCGCACGGCCGAGCGCCTGGTCTTCGGCGCCCGCCCGCTGGTGCTCGTGCTGTTTGCTGTCGTCACGGTGGTGATGCTGTATTTCGCCAGCCAGCTCAGGGTCGACGCCGGGTTCAAGAAGCAGATCCCGCTCGATCACGAGTACATGCAGACCTTCCTCGAGTACGAGCAGAACTTTGGCGGTGCGAACCGCGTCCTGGTGGCGGTCATGGCCAAGGACGGCGACATGTTCGACCAGGAGTTCTTCCAACTGATGGAGAAGGTCACGGCGGACGTGATCGCCATCGACGAGACCGACGATGCGCGCGTGCGCTCGATCTTCACCCCGAACGTCCGCTTCGTCGAAGTGGTCGAGGATGGCTTCGCCGGTGGCAACGTCATCCCGCCGGAGTTCACGCCCAATCTGGAGGGTTGGACGGCGACGCCCGAGGATTTCGCCACCGTCCGCAGCAACATCGTCAAGGCCAGCATCGTCGGCCAGCTGGTGTCGCGTGATTTTTCGGGTGCGATGGTCTGGGCCGACCTGATTCCGGAAGACTCGGGCCAGCGCCTCGACTACCAGGCGGTCGCGGCGCAGTTCGAGGATATCCGCCAGAAATACGAGAACGAGAACTACACCGTCCACATCATCGGTTTCGCCAAGATGGTGGGCGACATCGCCGACGGCGCGCGTTCGGTCATCTACTTCTTCTTCCTGACCATCGCGATGACCTGGCTGCTGCTGTTCATCTACTCCAGCTCGGTCAAGCTGGCCACGCTCACCGTGTTCGCGGCGCTGATCTCGGTGGTGTGGATGTTGGGCGCGCTCCGACTGCTCGGGTTCGGCATCGATCCGATGAACATGCTGACGCCGTTCCTTATCTTCGCGATCGCGGTCAGTCACGGCGAACAGATGATCAACCGCTTCCGCGGCGAGATCTTCTTCGGCGGGCTTGAAGAGGGCAGCGTTGACGAGCTGCGCGCGCGCGCCAAGTACGCCGTGGGACCGCTCGAGGCCGCCAAGATCTCGTTCCGCATGCTGCTGGTGCCGGGCACGGTGGCGCTGGTCGCCGGCTGTATCGGCTTCGGCGCGATCATGGTGATCCCTATCGACATGGTCCGCGAGCTGGCGATCACGGCGACGATTGGCGTCGCTCTGACCATCCTGACCGACCTCGTTCTGCTGCCGGTGATGCTGAGCTACACGCGCCTGCGCAACCTTGAGAAGAAGCGCGAGTTCCGCCTGCGCCAGTTGACCAAGTTCGACCGCATCTGGGCCTTCCTCGCCAAGGGCAGCCGCCCGCTGCCTGCCTTCATCCTCGTGACCGTGGGCGTGGTCGGCTGGTACTTCGCCGAGCGCGAGGGCGACAAGGTGATGATCGGCGACGCCCAGGCCGGTGTCGCCGAGCTGTGGCCGGAAGCGCGCTACAACCAGGACGCCGAGATGATCTCCTCGCGTTTCGCCCTGGGCGTGGACATCCTCAACGTGATCGCCGAGGCGGGTCCGTCCGCCTGCACCACCAGCTATGCGGCGATGGAGCTGCTCGACCGCTTCAGCTGGCACATGCGCAACGTCGAGGGCGTGGAGCAGGTCATCAGCCTGCCGATGGCGGCGAAGATCGTTTACGCCGGCTACAACGAAGGCAATATCCGCTGGCGCACCTTGCCGCGCGATGGCGACTCGCTGCGTCTGTCGACGCAGAGCTTCGAAACCGACACCGGCCTGCTCAACTCCGACTGCAGCGCCATGTCGATCATGATGTTCCTCAGCGACCACAAGGCGACCACCATCGACCGTATCGTCGCTGCGGTGAAGGAGTTCCGCGAGGCCAACAACGCCTATCATCTCGACTTCCGCGCCCGTCACGAAGGGCTGCTGAAGGAGGCCGAGGCCCGCGGCGAGACCTACACCACCGACGAGGTCAATCTGCGCTTGGGCACCGGCAACATCGGCGTCATGGCGGCAATCAACGACACCGTGCGCGCGTCCGAGCACACCATCCTGTACCTGCTCTACGCCGCCGTGTTCGTCATGTGCCTGATCAGTTTCCGCAGCCTGGTCGCAGCCCTGTGCATCCTGCTGCCGCTGGTGCTGGTCACCGAACTGGGCCACACCCTCATGGTGGAGCTGGGCATCGGCATGAAGGTGAACACCCTGTGCGTGGTTGCACTCGGCGTCGGCATCGGCGTGGACTACGGCATCTACATCTATGCGCGCATGGCCGAAGCGCTGAAGCAGGGCCACGACCTCACGCACTCCTACTTCATTGCGCTGAAGACCACGGGCATCGCGATCTTCTACACCGCGCTGACGCTGGCGGCAGGCGTGGGTACCTGGGTGTTCTCTGAGCTGAAGTTCCAGGCCGACATGGGGCTGATGCTGACCTTCATGTTCATCATGAACATGATCGGCGCCGTGGTCCTGATCCCAGCCCTGCTGTTCTGGCTGTCCAAGCTCAGCCCGCGCTTCGCGCGCGCCTGAGGCGGGAGTCGAAGGCCCGGGTTCGTCCTGCCAGGACGAACCCGGGCCTTCTCCATTTTCGGCTCGACGGTTCTCGCGAGTGATGCACAAAAGCCCTGACTCGATGCGCTTCCATTCCGCGCCCTCGGCAGGGCGTCCAGGCTCCTCGGGATGCTCCGATGCATCGGAGCTTCCAGCGCGCCGGGCATGGCGCATCCGCGCATCGAGCACGTCAGTGCTGGATCCGGGGTGAGCTAGCGCAGCGAAGGCGTCGCCGCGCAGCGGCCGAACGAGTCCGGACCCGCGACGTCTGGACCACTGCCGGACGGCTAGATCATCCCTCTGGCCGCAAACGAGTAAGGCTCGCCTTCGCCCACGATGAAATGATCCAGCACGCGCACGTCGATCAAGGCGAGCGCGTCCTGCAGTCGGCGGGTGATCTGGCGGTCTGCCGCCGAAGGTTCAGCGACCCCGCTGGGATGGTTGTGGCCGAAGATCACGGCGGCGGCGTTGTGGGCGAGACAGCGCCGCACCACCTCGCGCGGATGCACTTCCGAACCGTCGATGGTGCCGCGGAAGAGCTCTTCGAAGGCCAGCATGCGGTGGCGGCTGTCGAGGAACATGCAGGCGAAGACCTCGTGTGGTGCACGCTGCAGGCGCTGGCGGAACAGCAGGCCAGCGCTGCGCTCGTCGCTGATGGCGGGGCCGCGCTGAAGCTGTGCACTCAAGCAGCGCGCGCCGAGCTCGTGCGCCGCCAGCAGCAGGGCGACCCGTGCCGGGCCCAGGCCACGTTCGCGCAGCAGGGCCTCCGAGCCCAGCGAAGCCAGCGCCGCGAGGCCGCCGTGGCGGGCGATCAGGCCCCGGGCGCAGCCCACGGCATCCTCGCCAGCGGTGCCCGAGCCCAGGAACAGGGCCAGCAGCTCGGCGTCGCCCAGGGCTTGAGCGCCGCGCTTCAACAGCTTCTCGCGGGGGCGCTCGGCCTCCGGCCAATGACGGATCGACATACGGGCGTGGTCCTGCAGCGAATCAGGCCAGCGTGCCGAGAGGAGGCCTGTTCCGCCTGCCGGAGAGCCCGGCCCTTTCGGGTAATCTATCGGCCGTTTTCGGGGTAGGACTTTTCCTGTGACCGCAGCTCCCTCCGCGCGGCGCATTCTTCTGGGCGTTTCTGGCGGCATCGCCGCCTACAAGTCGGCCGAGCTGGTGCGCTTGCTGCGTGCCGGCGGCGCCGAAGTGCAGGTGGTGATGACCGCCAGCGCCCGTCACTTCATCGGCCCCTTGACCCTGCAGGCGCTGTCGGGGAACCCGGTCCGCGATTCGCTCTGGGATGCCGCCGCCGAGGCCGCGATGGGGCACATCGAGCTGGCCCGCTGGGCCGATCTGATCCTGCTGGCGCCGGCGACCGCTGACCTGCTGGCGCGCCTGGCGCAGGGGCGGGCGGACGACCTGCTGACCACGCTCTGCCTTGCGTCGGACCGCCCGCTTTGGGCGGCGCCGGCGATGAACCGACTGATGTGGGCGCACGCCGCCACACAGGCGAACATCGGGCTGCTGCGCGCACGCGGTGTGTGCGTGCTGGGTCCCGGCGTGGGTGCGCAGGCCTGCGGCGAGACGGGCGAGGGGCGGATGCTGGAGCCCGCCGACATCGCTGCCGCGGCCTTGGCGGAATTGGCGCCGCGCGTGCCCGGTCTCTCGGGCCGGCGCTTTCTCATCAATGCCGGACCCACCTACGAGGACATCGATCCCGTGCGCTTCCTGGGCAACCGCAGTTCGGGAAAGATGGGGTTCGCCCTGGCCGAAGCGGCGGCGGCCTCAGGCGCCGAGGTCACTCTGATCGCGGGCCCGGTGGTGCTGCCCACGCCCCCTGGCGTGCAGCGCATCAACGTGCGCTCTGCGGCGCAGATGCGCGAGGCCGTGCTGCAGCGGCTTGAAGGCATGGACGTGTTCATCGCGGCGGCTGCGGTCGCAGACTATCGGCCGCGCGAGTGCGCCGAGCAGAAGATCAAGAAGTCGGCCGACACCTTCAACATCGACTGCGTGCGCAATCCGGACATCGTGGCCGAAGCCGCCGCGCGTCAGAATCGGCCGCTGGTGGTCGGCTTCGCTGCCGAAACCCGCGAGGTTGAAACCTATGCGCGGGACAAACTGGAACGAAAAGGGCTGGATCTGATCGCCGCCAACGATGTGGCCGCACCGGGTTTGGGCTTCGAGAGTGAGAGCAACGCGCTGACCGTGCTCTGGAAGGGCGGCCGCGCCCGCATCGAGACCGCGCCCAAGCCAGAAGTGGCCCGTCTTTTGCTGGAGATCATCGCGGAACGCCTCGGAGGCCAGCGATGAGTGCACCGGTGCCGGTGGCGCTGCGGGTTCTGGACCCGCGCTTGGGGCGCGAGTTTCCGCTGCCGGAGTACGCGACCGCCGGCGCTGCCGGGCTGGATCTGCGCGCCATGATCGAGGCGCCGCTCCGCCTGCAGCCGGGTGAGTCGATGCTGGTGCCTTCGGGCATTGCGATACATTTGAACGATCCGGGCCTGTGCGCTGTGGTGCTGCCGCGTTCGGGGCTGGGCCACAAGCAAGGCTTGGTGCTGGGCAATCTGGTGGGTCTGATCGACTCGGACTATCAGGGCCCGCTGATGATCAGCCTGTGGAACCGCAGCGCGCAGACGTGTGAGGTCGCCCCCGGGGATCGCGTCGCGCAGCTGGTGGTAATGCCAGTGCAGCGGGTGACGCTGCAGCGCGTCGAGGCCTTCGAGGCCAGCGCGCGCGGCGAGGGCGGCTTCGGGCATACCGGGGTTCGTTGAGACGTTGGAAGCCTGGGCGAAGACGCTCACGGGCGCAGGGGAAGAACGGGGCGATGACCAAGCGCAGGAAGAAGCAGAAGGAACCGATGCAGCTGCCGCCCGAGGTGCTGGCGCTGCGGCGGCCCGCCTATCTCGTGATCGCACTGCTGGCCCTGGTCGGCGGGCTTCTGATCATCTGGCAGGGCCTTGTTGCCTGGCAGAGCGATCGCGCCGGCCCACGCCTCGAGACGCTGCGCGCCAGCCTGGCCACCACCATCAGCGATGACATCGCCGCCCGCATCCGCCGCATCGAGCGCGCCGTCAACGATCCGTACCTGCGCGCGGACCTCGCCGCAGGCGCCCTCGAATCTGCCAAGGAGCGGGCGGTGCGGGTCTGGAATGACGCGCCGAGTCTCACCGCTTACAGCGCCAAGCTGGATGAGGTCTTCGAGCAGGACATCGCGGGTTTCGGCTACAGCCGCCTGCAGCTGTTGAATCGCGCCCGCGCCGGCAGCGTCCCGGTCGTCGGCCCGATCGGCCGCGGCAGCGATGTCGTGATGGGCATCGCCGCGCCCTCGATCGAAGACGGCCGGGTGCTGGGAGTGATCCTTGCCGAGTTCCCGGTGCAGTCCTACATCGACACCGTTCGCAACGCCGACCTGCCCGGCGGCTATCTCGACCTACGCACCGACGCTGGCATCCTGGTCAGCAGCGGAAACGCGAGCCTCGCCGCGGATGCCCACGGCGTGCCGATCGAGGACAGTGGACTGCTGATGGGCATCGCCGCGCCGCCCGTGGTGACCTTGATTCCCTACGACCCGAGCATGCAGATGGGTCTCGGCATGATCGCCATCCTGCTCGGCGTGCTGCTGGTCTGGCAGCTGCGCCGCGACCCCGCGTTTCACGCCGCCCCCGTTCGCGCTGACGAGCCGACCTTTGCGCAGACCCTGGCGCAGCAGCCCAAGGTCGAGTCGAAGCCGAGCCCCGCCGCCGCCTCTGCGACCGCGCCGAAGGGGCGCGCGAACGTCAACGTCGACCGCTCGATCTTTCGCGCCTACGACATTCGGGGCGTGGTCGGAAAAAGTCTGGATGAAGGCGTTGCGCGTCTGATCGGCCAGGCCGTCGGCAGCCTCATGGCCGAGCAGGGCTTGCGCGAGATCGTGGTGGGCCGGGACGGCCGTCTGTCGGGTCCCGTTCTGTCGGAAGCCCTGATCGAAGGCCTGCGCGCAGCCGGACGCGATGTCATCGACATCGGCATGGCGCCCACCCCGGTGGTGTATTTCGGCGCCTTCCAGCTCAATACCGGCTGCTGCATCGCGCTGACGGGCAGCCACAACCCGCCGGACTACAACGGCTTCAAGATCGTCGTCGGCGGTGAGACCCTGCACGGCGGGGCCATCCAGGATCTCTACGGGCGCATCGCCGAAGGCCGCCTCAACGACGGCGGCAACGGCGGTCTGCAGCAGTTCGACATCCTCGACGACTACGTCTCGCGAATCAGCGGCGATGTCCAGCTGGAACGCCGCCTGCGCGTCGTCGTCGACTGCGGCAACGGCGTCGCCGGCGTGATAGCGCCGGCGGTGCTGGAGGCAATCGGCTGCGAGGTCGAGCCGCTCTACTGCGATGTCGACGGGCACTTTCCCAATCACCATCCGGACCCGTCGGAGCCAGAGAACCTGCGTGACCTCACGATGATGGTCAAGCGGCTCGGGTTCGATCTGGGAATCGCATTCGACGGCGACGGCGACCGCCTGGGCGTGGTCAGCGCCGACGGCGAGAACATCTTCCCCGATCGCCTGCTGATGCTGTTCGCCCAGGACGTGCTGAGCCGTAACCCGGGCGCTGCGATCATCTATGACGTCAAGTGCACGGGGCACCTCGCCGGACACGTGCTGCGCAATGGCGGCAGCCCGATCATGTGGAAGACCGGCCACTCGCTGATCAAGGCCAAGATGCGCGAGACCGAGGCCGAGCTGGCCGGCGAGATGAGCGGCCATTTCTTCTTCCGCGAACGCTGGTTCGGCTTCGACGACGGCATCTACTCGGCAGCGCGTCTTCTTGAAATCCTCGCGGCGGATGGCCGCGAACCGGCCGAGGTGTTCGCCGAGTTGCCCAAGGGCGTTTCCACGCCCGAACTCAAGGTCAAGATGGAAGAGGGCGCGCACTACGCCTACATGGAGAGGTTCGCGCAGCGCGCGCGCTTCGAGGGCGCGAAGATCGCCACCATCGACGGCATCCGCGCCGACTGGACGGACGGGTGGGGCCTGGTGCGCTGTTCCAACACCACGCCCTGCCTTGTGCTGCGCTTCGATGCCGACAACGAGTCGGCGCTCGCACGCATCAAGGAGGCCTTCCGCGAACAGCTGCTGGCCGTGGATGCCGGGCTCAAGCTGCCGTTCTGATTTCGCGATCGCCCTCGAAGGGTGATGTCTTCGGGACGGGGCCGTCGCGTCCCAGGAATCCAGTGCCGCGGCCGCCGTGCGCCCAGCGACGTCAGGGCGGGCACGGGTTCGGGTTGGGAGTTCCGGGCCCCGGTAGCGCCAGTGCCCGGGCGCTTGTGTCCGTCGACACCTTTGTCGCGCGCCGTCGCGGCTGCGCGCGCGGATCTAGCACTTGCGTGTTGGGTCCAGCGGAAGCAAGTCCTGCGACGCCGGACTCGCGACCACGGATCCAATGCTGCCTGGACTTGATCCGTGTTGCCTTGCACTCGCGACGCCCTGTCGGGGCAACAGGCAGGCCGATCGCGTGCCTGCCTGAGCGCAGCGCTGGCCCGCTGGCCTCGACGTTGGGGCCTGTCAGCGTCTCCTCCAGGCGTTTCGACTTCGATCTTGCAGACACGCGCGCGCTGCTCCGAGGCCCAAAAAACCGGGGCCGGACGATGCACGTCCGGCCCCGGTAGTGGCGCAGCAGCGGTCGCGAGCCGAGGGTGGCGGTCCGGCCCGCATCCCCTTATCGCTGGGGCGTCGCCTCGAACCCGTTCTTGAAGACATCGGGCGCCACAGCGGGAGCCGCTGGCAGCAGGCACCAGCTGACCAGCTGTCCGGTGTCTTCGCCCGCGTTGTCCGAAACCCGCAGCGACCACTGGCCCGAAAGCTCCGTGCCGGCGAAGGCGGCCAGCGGAGTGGCCGGGGTGTACTCCGCGCCAGCGGTGTAGGCCGGGGTGCTCGCCGTGCAGTTGGTCTGCACGCTGAGCGGCGCGCCATCGGCAAGGATCACATCCATGTTGTCGCCACTGCACCGGCTCGCGCCGGGCCGATTCATCAGCTCCACCGTGGTCGTGCCCTTGCTCAGCCACACGCGCAGGTCGCCGATGTAGCTGTGGTCGATCTTCAGCCCCAGCCGCAGAGCGCCGAGTGCGCCAGTGTTGGTGACGTTGAGCAGCGAAGTCGCCCCCGTGGTGTTGCTGTCCGGAATGCTGAGCGCGGGCTCACTGCAGATCATGTTGCTGGTGGTGAAGCTGCGCACCGCCGAGGCATCGCCTGCGCCGCAGCGGTTGCTGGCCGCGACGCGCCAGTAGAACTGGGTGCTTGATGCCAGCGCTGTGGTGGGTCTGTAGCTGGTGCCTGCCTGGGTGACATCGACCAAGGGACTGGTGAACTGCGGATTGTTCGCGATCTGAACGCGATAGCCGGTGGCGCCGGGGATCGCATCCCAGCTCAGGTTCGGCCGCAGCGTTAGGTTCACCGCCGCGTCTGCGGGTGAGGCCAGACCCACAGCGACGGGGGGTTCTGCGTCCACCGCCACGCTGATCGTCCGGCTCTTGCTGGCAGCGGGAAAGCCCGGGCCGCTGGTGCTGGCGGTGATGTCAAAGCTGAGGCTGCCGGCCGGCAGCGTGCCCGTATTGGTAATCGACAGCACGCTGGCCGCTGCGGGATTGGTGGGCACCACAGGGTTGACCGAGAAGCTGCCGCTCAGGCCCGCCGGCAAGCCGGAGTGGCTGAGCGTGACCGGATCATTGAAGCCTACGAACGCCCTGGCGCCGATGCTCACGCTGAGGGGATCGCCCGCGCAGATGCCAGCCGCCTGGGCGTTGGCCTGGAGAACAAAGTCGGGCTCGAACACCCCCGTCAACTTGCCGGTCGCGGTCAGCGCGAAGGGCTGGGGACCCTGTGCGACCTGGATGCCGCGCACCCGCACGATGTAGCTGCCGGTGACGGGTGTGGGCAGCTCGATGCTGTGCACGTTGTTGCGATCGTCGTAGTTGACCGTTGTGGTATCGACGACCGGGTTGGGATTGGTCAGGCCGCCGTCGGCCGGCAGCTTCTGCGTCCAGACTTGACCGTCGGGGGCTTGTACCTCCAGACGCAGCTGGTTCACCCCGTGCGGATTGGCGTTCACGAGGGCCGGCGCGTCGTGCCAGGCCAATGTCACGATCAGCGGAGCGCCCGCTTCGACCGAGAGGGTCTCGCTGAAAACGGCGTTCGTCTCAAGGCCTGCGGTGTTGTCCTCCAGCCACAGCTGGCGTGTGTCGGCATCGAAGTAGAGGCTGTTGCCGAGATTGACGCGGCCCCAGCCTTGCGACTGGCTCGGCGCGCCGCCTGTCGTGCCGGTGCCGGTGATCTCCTGCGCACCGTTGATCATGATCGCCTTGATCAGCGCCGCGGACGGTGTCGGCAGCGCGTGGTCAGGGTTCTCGACGCCAGTTGGGTAGAAGCCGCGCTGCAGATACTCGCGCACAAGGGCTGACAGGCCGGCGGCGGTGGGCGTGGCCATGGAGGTTCCACTCATGGTGGTGGTGCCACACGCGGTCACGGACGCCGAAACGATGCTTCCCCCCTGCGCCGTCATGTCGGGTTTCACTCGACGGTCCACGGTCGGTCCGCGCGAGGAGAAGTTGGACATGCTGTTGCCCGATGCGCCTCGACTGTTGCTGCCGATCGAAAACACATTCTTGGCGTTGCCGGGCGAGCCGACATCGGCGCCGGGGCCGCAGCCCGTACTGCCGCCCAGCCCGCCGCTGTTGCCGGCTGCGACCAGCAGCGCGAGCTGCGGGTGCTGCCAGACGACGGCGTCAGCGTCGCGGGTGAAGCTGTCGTACTGCACCAGGCAGTTGGCGATGCACTGATTGTTCGCGTTGCGACAGCCGCCGCCCCAGGAGTTGCTGTGCGTCCGGGCCCCGTTCTGGTAGGCCACCTGCGCCGCGTGGAAAATGGTTCCACCGAGATCGTTCAGGTACTCAAGGCTGGGGCCCAACTCCTGGGACACCAGCTTGGCGCCGGGCGCGGTGCCGTCGAGGTCGGTCAGGCCGCCCGGGCTGCTGCGAGCGCTGCAGTCGACGGCGCCGGTGGCGGGATTGTTGCCGGCGATGCTGGCGAACACATGAGTGCCGTGACCGTCGCCGTCAGCGGGGCCACCGGAGGTGCTCCCACCCCATTTGTAGTGCGCACCGATCTTTCGATGGGCGAAGTTGGCAGCGACCGGCGAGCAGTTCGTGCCGGTGGCGCACACCGAGATGACCGGCTGGCCGAAGTTCGTGTCCGCGAAGGAACAGTGGCTGGCATGCAAGCCCGTGTCGGCAGCGCCGATGATCTGGCCGCAGCCGAACAGGCCGTTCTCAAAGGCAGGCATCGAGCCGGCAAGCGGCGTCTGTCTGCCGCTCTGATGCAGCCAACCGGCCTGGGAGTTCGACAGGCGCATGGGCCAGCGCAGGCTGATGGTGGCCACGTCGGGATTCTGGGCGAGCTGGGTCACGGCTTCAGCGAGGCTGCTGCGCTCGAAGCTGAACACCACGCGCTCGTGATCGAAGGCCTTTTCGGTGCGTTGATACTCCAAGCCCGGCGCAGCACGCAGGGCGCCGCGGCTGCGGCTGGCATCCACTCCGGGCTGCAGGGCCACGCTGAGCTGTTCGATGCCGGCCTCGCCCGAGATGGAGACGCCCTTGCCGCCATGGAGCGCCAGGGCGAGGTCATTGGCGAGGTTGACGTCGACCTTCCACACCGGCAGGTAGGGGCCGGTCCAGAGCACGCCCGGCTGCCCCTTCACCCGGCCCTCGGTGGCGGCGTCCATGCGCACGAGATACGCGTAGTGCGGCGCGTAGCCCAGGATCTGTACGCCCTGGGCTTCCAGCGCGCGGCGCTGCTCGGCGCGGATCGGCGCATCGAACTTGACGATGCGGAACGTTGAGTCCTGCTCGGCGCGGCCCAGCGGGCGCAGCGCCTCATGGGCGAGCTTCAGCTCACCTGTACACACATCGAGCGTGGCGGCATCGAACGACACCTGACAGCGTTTGCCGTCCTCGGCGGCAGCGCAGGTCAGCGGAAGCAGAAGCAGGCCTGGAATCCAGAAGCGCATCGTTTTTTCATCCCCGGCCGGACGGTGCCGGCCCCTTTGGTGTCGCGGTGGCGAGTCGTGCGAACTGCACGTGCAGGCGCCAAAGTCGCGACGCCGCACGCGGCAGGCGTTGCGAAACGCAAGGAGCGTTCGATCCGACGGAGGGCCCTGCGCTGGCGCGGGCGGGCGCGTTCTACGCGCCGCCGACCGGGCTCCCCCACGGACCCCGGCTGCGAGCGGTGAGAATAGCAGCGCTCGCTTTCACTGGCACTTCACGACAGGTTGCAGGAAGCGTGGTCCGGGAGACGTAGGCTGCGGGGGTGGGCCCACTGCGGGGGCCGTGCCACCCCCTGCTATCCTGCCCCGCCTTGAAGGCGGCCCCAGCGCCAGGACCGTAGCGCCCCATGCGTCTGCTCTACACGCTTGCCATGTATCTGCTGACGCCGCTGATCTTCTATCGGCTGCTGGCGCGCGGGCTGCGCATGCCGGGCTACTACGCCCGCTGGCGCGAACGCTTCGGTCACTTCAAGTCGCCGCGCTTCGAGCGCAGCATCTGGGTGCATGCCGTCTCGGTGGGTGAGGTCAATGCCGCGGCACCGCTGGTCGAAGCCCTGCGGCGCCGCTACGCCGACCTGCCTTTCGTGCTGACCACAGTGACGCCCACGGGCTCCGATCGGGTGCGTCAGCTCTGGGGAGACGACGTCTTCCACGTCTACTTGCCGTATGACCTGCCGGGCTCGGTGCGGCGTTTCCTCGACGCCACCCAGCCGCAGCTGGCGGTGGTGATGGAGACCGAGATCTGGCCGAACCTGTTCCTGTCCTGCGAGGCAGCCGACATCCCGGTGGTGGTGGCCAATGCGCGCCTGTCCGACAAGTCGCTGCGCGGCTACGGGCCGGTGCGGCCGATCATCCGCGCGGCCATCCGCAGCGCGCGCTTCGTCGCCGCGCAGTCGCAGCAGGACGCCGACCGCTTTCTCAGCCTGGGCGCGCGGCCGGACCGCCTGCGCGTCGTCGGCAACCTGAAGTTCGATCTGCAGGTGAAGCCGGAGCTGTTCACCGAGGCGACCGAAGCGCGCGCGCGCTGGGGGGCGCAGCGGCCCGTGTGGATCGCCGCCAGCACCCACGAGGGCGAGGAGCTGGCGATCATCGAAGCGCATTCGCGGCTGTTGAACCGCTTCCCGGATGCCCTGCTGCTGGTCGCGCCGCGGCATCCCGAGCGCTTCAAGCCGATGGTGCAGCTGTGCCGCAGCTATGGCTTCGCCACCCGCACCCGCAGTGAAGACGACGAGCCCAATCCGCAAAGCCAGTGTTTCGTCATCGACACCCTGGGCGAACTGGTCAATTTCATCGCCTGCGCCGATGTCGCCTTTGTGGCGGGCTCGCTGGAAGCGATCGGCGGCCACAACGTGCTGGAGCCCGCGGCGCTGGGCGTGCCGGTGGTGGTGGGCCCGCACACCTTCAACTTCGAAGAGGTCACCGACCTGCTGCTGGAGCAGGGCGCAGCGCTGCGCGTGGTCGATTCCGAAGACCTTTCGCGGGCACTGCAGACGCTGCTGGCCGATCCCGCTCGACGCGCGCAGATGGGCGAAGCCTGCAAGCGCACGGTCGGCCATGAGCGCGGTGCGGTCGAACGCACGCTCGATGTGATCGGCCGCGTGCTGCGCGGCGAAATCGAGCCGGGCGCTGACGCCAGCGACAGCCGTCCCGGCCTGCGCGGGCGCTGAGGCTTCGACCGCTTGTCGGCGCGCTCCTGCCTGCCGCGCCCGCAGCGCGACTAGAATGCCGCTGGCTCCTTCTGCCTGCGGTCCATGCTCGACTGGCTCACCCTCGACGCTCGAACCCTGCTGCAGGTCTCCCTGCTTCTGGTGCTGTTGAACGCCGCCGCGTTCGCACTGCTGCTGCCCAGCCTGGCGGATGAGCTCAAGCCCAGTGCACGCAGCTGGGGCTTGGGGATCGCGCTGCAGTGGCTGGGCGGCGCCGTGTTCGCTCACGAAGTCGAGCTGGCCGCCTACTTGCCGGCCTCGGCGCTGACCGCTTTTGCTCATCTCGCTGCCTTGGCGGGAATGAGCCTCTACGTGCATGCATTGCGACGCTTCAACGGGCTCGGCTTCCACTGGACGCAGGCGCTGCCCGGCCTTGTCTGCGGCCTCGCCATCGTGGCCGCCACGGCGCTCGACAGCGGGCTGGCGCCGCGCATTCTGTTCACCTCGCTGGGCCTCGCCGTGCTGCTGGTGATGGGCCTGCGCCTGCTCAGCACGGACACGCCGCTGGCCCCACGGGTCAGCCGCCGCGTGCTGCGCTTCGCGCTGGCAACGCTTGCGCTGGCCGTGACGGTGCGGGCCGTCCACGTGCTGATCGAGCCGCCGCAGGTGTCCGCGCTGGTCGACATCGGACGCGGCCCCTTGGTACTGCAGCTGCTGCTGATGTGCGCCCTGCCACTGGTGGGCACCAGCGCCTTCTTCGCGATGTGCTCGGAGCGCGTGCGCCTCGGCTGGGAGTCAGCCGCCTCCACCGATTTCCTGACCGGCCTGCCGAACCGGCGCAGCCTTGTCGAAGCCGCGCAGCAGGCGATCCGCCAGACGCGAGCGCGCGGCGGCAGGCTGACGCTGGCGATCCTCGATGTCGACCACTTCAAACGCTTGAACGACCGTTTCGGCCATGCCGCCGGTGATCTCGCCCTCAAGCATCTGGGCAGCCGTTTGCGAGCGCTCTGCGGCGAGCACGAGATGCCGGCGCGCGCGGGCGGCGAGGAGTTCTGCCTGCTGTCGCGCGACAGTGCACCCGAGGCAGTGGCGCAGCTGCTGACCGGTCTGCAGCGCAGCCTGCTCGATGCGCCGTTCGAATGGGAAGGTGAGCAGGTGGTGCTCAGCTTTTCCGCGGGCATAGCCGGGCTTGAGGCTGACGACGGTGGATTCGACAGTCTGCTCGGACGCGCCGACCAGGCGCTGTACGCCGCCAAGCAGCAGGGCCGTCAGCGTGTGGTGGTCGCACGGCCGGCGGGCCTGCAGGCGGCTGCACTGGCCTGGGATCCAGCATGAGCGCTCTGCCCGAACAGCCCGGCGATAGCGCCCTGCGCGACTGGCTGCGCGGTATGCGCCGTATCGCGGTGCTCGGCATCAAGACGGCAGCGGCCTCGGCGCAGCCGGCCTACTACGTTCCCGAGTCCCTGCAGCGGGCGGGCATCGACATCGTTCCTGTGCCGGTCTACTACCCGGAGGCCACCGAAATTCTCGGCGCACCGGTGTATCGGCGTCTGCAGGACGTTCCCGGTCGCCTCGATCTGGTCTGCGTGTTTCGTCGTCCACAGGACCTCGCCGCGCATCTCGACGACATCCTCGCCGCCCGGCCGCAGGGCGTCTGGCTGCAGTCGGGCATCCGCGACGACGCCTTCGCCGCGCAGCTGCGTGCCGCAGGCATCGATGTCGTGCAGGACCGCTGTCTGATGGTCGAGCACCGGCGCTTGATCGCTGTGGGCTAGCAGCTTGCTGAAAAACTCCCTTCCGGGGAGCTTTTCAAGTCGGCCGTCCGGCGCAGGTCCGTACCGCCTCACGACAAAGCCATCGCTTACGCGCTTGCTTCGTCGTGCCGGCCATTCCTGGCCGGGCCGGCAGGCTGTTCTTCAACAGCCTGCCAGGCGCCTGCGCAACAGAAGCCATCGAAGCGGAAGCGTGAAGCTCGTTGGCGCGTGACCACGCATCGCCTGCCCGAGCCGCGAGCGCGGTCCTCAGCCCAGGCGCCGCGTCCCCAACACCGCCCCGCGCTCGCGCATCGCTGCGAGCAGGGCGGCGGCCGGCGCGATCAGCGCGTCGGCCTCCAGGCCCCAGGCGACGGCCAAGCGCTGCACCAGGGCCAGGCCGGTGTCCGGCGCGCTGCGGATCTGCTCCAGCAAGGCAAAGCCGAGAGGATCGAGACGCGCGAACCTCACGCTGTGGTCGGCCGCGCGCTGCAGCAGCAGCAGGGTCGGTTCAGCGGGCGGGGCATCCGGCTGGTGCTCGGGACGCAGGCGGTCGACTGGCCACACATAGGCCAGCGGCCAGGCCTGCGGTGACAGCACCGGCACGCCCTGCATCAGGTCGCCCTGCGGGTCGATGCTTGCGGGGTCTTCGTTCGCATCGGACAGCGCGATGCCCAGCTCGGCCCACTCGTAGTGCGCCAGCTCAGGCAGGAAGGGCGGGTCGCCGCGGCCGGCCTCAGCGCGTGCCGACAGATACGCGATGAACTCCTGGCCCACTTCCGGAAACAGCGGCGTCTGCGCGCGGTGCTCGCGAATGAAATCGTCCATCAGCGCGTTCCAGAACGCTTCGCCGCGCAGGCGGCGGATCACCGGAAACTGGCTGCTGAGCAGCCCGGCCACGGTGTTGCGGATCAACTCGCGATAGACCTGCAGCCGGCGCGGTTCGATGCCCGGTGGCGGCGTTTGGTTGGCGGGATCGCGGATCCAGTGCGCCAACGCCAGTTGCTGCTGGCGCAGGGTCTCAGGCGCGGCGGGCATGGGCAGGCTCGGTGCGCTCGCGGTATGCATGCTGGATCGCCGCAATGCGGTCGACTTCGGTCAGCAGTTCATGCATCGGCGGGAAGTTGAAGTCGCGCTCCAGCAGGGTCGGCTTCAGCCCGCAGTGCGCATAGGCCGCGTCCAGCAGGGCCCAGACGGGATCGATCACGGCGGCGCCGTGGGTGTCGATGATCAGATCCGGCGCTTCGACGTAGTGGCCGGCCACATGCAGGCTCGCCACGCGTTCGGCCGGCAGCGCGTGCAGGAAGGCGAGCGCGTCGTAGCTGTGGTTGATGCTGTTGACGTGGATATTGTTCACGTCCAGCAGCAGATCGCAGTCGGCCTCATCCAGCACGGCGCGGAGGAAGTCGATCTCGGCCATGGCCTGATAGGGCGCCGCGTAGTAGCTGATGTTCTCGATCGCGATGCGCCGACCCAGCGCGTCCTGCACCTCACCGATGCGCGCGGCGACATGACGCACCGCTTCCTCGGTGAAGGGCAGCGGCAGCAGGTCGTAGAGCTGGCCCTCGTCGCTGCAGTAGCTCAGGTGCTCGCTGTACAGCGGGCAGCCCAGCGCATCGAGAAACGCGCGCAGACGCTTGAGGTAGCCCGTGTCGAAAGGCTCGGGCCCGCCCAGCGAGAGGCTGAGGCCATGGGCCGAGATCGGGAAGCGCTCGCGCAGCGCATCCAGGGCCTCGCGCCGCTTGCCGCCCACCCCGATCCAGTTGTCCGGCGCCAGCTCAAGAAAGCCGACGCGACCCGGCGGCAGGGCCAGAAGCTCGTCCAGCAGCGGGCGGCGCAGGCCCAAGCCGCATAGCGACAGCGCATCCATGGTGTGCCTTCGATCTCGGTGAAAACAGAACGTTACCGGCAGCGATCGCGGAGGCCCGCTGCCGACCGTGCGACGCGCACCCGCGGCGGGTGCGCGTCGCAGCAGTCTCTCAAGAGCCAGAAGCCTCGCCCCGACACTGCCGTGGCTGCATCACGAAGCCCGGCTGTTTGCAGGAGCGAGCTTGCTCGCGACCGGCAGGGTGTGTGCAAGGCGCAGGCTGCGGTCGCCTTCAAGCAGGCTCCTACAAACAACGCGAGCCGGTGAACACGCGCTTCTTCGAAAACACCTGGACCGCAGCGCGGGTCTGAGAAGCTCTCAGCTCAGGCCACGCGTGCGATCAGGCGGCGCCGCCGCACTTGCCCTCGCCGCACTTGCCTTCGCCGCAGCTGCCTTCCTTGTCCTTGTCGGCCTCTTCGCCCTCTTCAGCCTCGGTGGGCTCGCCGCCGCACTTGCCTTCACCGCACTTGCCCTCGCCGCAGGCGCCTTCCTTGTCTTCCTTCGGCTCGTCTTCCTTGTGGTCGTCGACGAGCTGGTAGCCCTGCTTGAGATCCTGCACCTGGAAGGCCTGGGCGACGGGAGCGGCGATCAGGCTGGCGGCAAACGCGGCGCCCAGGGCGAGACCAAGGTTCTTGCTGTTGCTGTTCATGCGTTCAATCCTCTGTGGCATGGGCCGGGGCCCGGATGGAATCCGCCCGGCGGGCGGTGCTGGACGCGACGCGCGAGGGTGCCCCCGGCGCGGCGCGTGATTCAAGTGGGACGCAAAGCTTCCGTGTGTCCTTGCCGCGAAGAGCGCGGAAGCCAGCGCTTGATTGCCCGCTCAGCGTACGAATCTGCCGTTGCCGAGTGCCGACGGCCGGTTCACGCTGCGGCCATCGCCATCAGTACGCCGCGGTCGTGGCAGAGACTGACCTTGAGCCCGCGCGCCATCGCCGTCGCGGGCGCCGCCGCCACCTGCATATCGGGCACGCCGCGATGCCGCGCCGGATCGAAGCGCGCCTGGCAGACGCCGATGACGTCCGCACCGACGCGGTAGCGGAGCATCACCGCGGGCACCGAGGCGATCGAACAGTGGCGCGCACCGATCAGCTGGGCGCCTGCAGGGAGCTCGAAGGGGATGTCCTGCAGCAGGAAACCGACCCCGGCAAACGCTTCGCGCAGCTCGCCCAAGGAGGCGGAGGCCACGTCCAGCGGTTTGTCGTACAGATGGTTGTAGGCGATCTCGTCGGCCAGGGTCTGCAGGTTGCTGGTGTCGCGGAAGGCGCTGAGGCCGAACAGACCCCAGTAGCCGACCGCACCCGCCGCCGTGACGCTGGCAGCCAG
Source organism: Lysobacterales bacterium (assembly GCA_014946745.1). Taxonomy (NCBI): domain Bacteria; kingdom Pseudomonadati; phylum Pseudomonadota; class Gammaproteobacteria; order Lysobacterales; species Lysobacterales bacterium. Next base: position 369,975 of record JADCRD010000003.1, read on the forward strand.
CGCGAGGAACCGGCGGCGCTCGGGCTGTGGTACACGCGGAGGCGTGCTGCCGACGCCCGAGGCTGAGGGCGCAGCGGCATCGAGCCGCGCGCGCAGGGCGTCCAGCTGCGCGATGTCCAGCCGCTGCTCCACGAACTGTTCGCGCAGCGCCTCGCGCAGTGGCTTCTTTGCTGAAGGGTTCATGCCATGCCTCCCGCCCGCGCGCCGTCGGCGTCGCCGGCAAACTTCTTGCGCAGTCGATGCATGCGCGCCAGCAGAGTGCCGCGCGGGGCACCGGTCTGCGCGCTGATCTCATCCACGGTGTAGCCCTCGACGGCCCACAGGAACAGTACCTCGCGTTCGGCGGCGGTGAAGTCGCCCCAGACCCGCTCCAGCCAGGCCCGCTCCAGCTGCACATCTTCCAGCGCACGCAGGTCGGCCGGGATCACCGCTTCAGCGTCTTCGATCGGGCTCCAGCGCATCTGCGAGGCGCGGCGCTGGTCGGCGAGAAAGGTGTTGCGCACGATGCGCAGGAAGTAGGCCAAGGGATTCTCGACGGCGGCGGTGGCTGCGCTCAGCCACTGGGTCACGGCCGTGTGCACCACGTCGTAGGCCTGCTCGCGCTCGCCGGTCAGGGCGATCGCGTAGCGGTAGGCGCGCTGGAAATCCTCGTCGCCCAGCCGGTTCATGAACGCCGCGTCCGTGTGTGTGAGCGAATGTGCGCAAGGGTCTGCATGGGTGGGGTCTCCCGCGGCGATCCGCGTTCGAAGGCCAAGGATGCGCCAGCGGGGCGCTTGATTGCATCCGCGCCGCGGTGCTGTGCAACGCGCTCGATCGCAAGGGCGATGCAATCAAGCGCGACGCGACCGCCTCTGCGGGCGCTTCACGCCCAGCTGACCGAGGACTCTCCGCATGACCCCAATCCACACGCTTCCCGGCGCCCTGCGCGCACGACTCGATGGCCTGGCGCCCTGGCTGGCGCCGCTCGGCCTGCGCCTGATCCTCGCCTACGAGTTCGGCGAGGCAGGGCTGGAAAAGCTGCGCGGCGAAAACTGGTTTACCGGCGTCCAGTCGAAGTTTCCGTTTCCCTTCAACCACGTCGATCCGGAGCTGAGCTGGTGGCTCGCCACCTGGGCCGAACTGGGCGCGGCCGCGCTGTTGGTGGCCGGCCTGTTCACCCGCTTCGCCGCCTACAGCCTGCTGGTGCTGAGCTTCGTCGCCACCGCCGCGGTGCACTGGCCGGCGGACTGGAGCTCACTGGCCCAGCTGTGGCAGGGCTATGCGATCCGCAACAGCGGCGCCGGCAACTTCAAGCTGCCGATGCTGTTCGCGCTGATGCTGCTGCCGCTGGTGCTGGGCGGCGGGGGTCGGTTGAGTGTCGATGCGCTGATCGCGCGCGCTCTGCCGGCAGCGGGTGCTGCGCGTGTGGACCGCGTCGCCTGGGCACTGGCCGGGCTCGGCCTGGGCCTGCCGATCGCCATGCTGTTTCCGACGCTGGGTCTGGGCCTGATGGCGCTGGGCGCGGTGCTGGCCGTGCTGGCGTGTGGCGGCTTCTGGCGTGAGCTGAGGCAGGGCTGATCCGCTCGGCGCTGTGGCGCGCAAGCGAGCGCGCACGCGGATCCGGCGCGCGCCTGATCCGCGTTGTCTTCAGTCATCGCCCACGCTGAGCCGCACCGCGCGCAGACGGGTGGGCGCCGGGGCGCCTGCGGCGGCAGCGCCGTTCGGCTCGGTCCAGGCCAGCACGGCGATCTGCCCGAGTGCGGCCAGACGCGGCACGCCGATGCCGCGGCCTGCCGGCAGGGCAGCCACATCGATGCGCTGGCGCTCGCTGAGTTCAGCATCGAACAGGCCCAGCCGCAGCACGCTCTCGCCCGGTGCGCCCGCGCCGAGCCAGCTCAGCAGCACGCCGCCGTCGAAGGCCTCGGCGTCGACGCGGCCGAGCACCGCGGGCCCTTGCTCGACGCGCATGGGCGTCGCCTCTGCCCCGAGCACGCGCAACCGCACCGCCATCTCACTTGCATTCGGCATGGTCGACCAGGCGGCGAACACGCGCGCATCGTGCTGGGCCAAGGCCGGCCCGTTGACCGGGCAGGCCTGGATCTTCCAGTTGTCGGCATGGACCAGGCCGCTCACCTGCCAGCCGCTGCGATCGCGCGTGGCCAGCGCAATGTCGCGGATCTCGTGCTCGCTGCGGTCGCGCCAGGCGGCGAGATGGCTGCCGTCGGGCCGGCGCAGCAGGGCGGTCCAGCAGCAGGAGCAGGTGCGCGCGTCGAGCTCCACGCCCTCACCGATCGCACCGCGGGCGTCGAGCACGGCAGCACGCAGGCTCATCGCGCCTTCGTGGGCGCCGTGGCCCTCCTGCAGATCGGTCTCGGCCGGGTGCGAGGCCGCGGCGTGGCGTCCGTCCAGCCAGATCAGGCGCATGCGGTCAGCACCGTCCGGCGCCATCGACACGAAGCCGTGCTCGCTCAGCGTGCCGTCGTCATGCGGGGTGATCGGCGCGGACCAGGTCGCACCTTCATCCTGCGAGTGGGCAACGCGGATGCCGTAGTGGTAGGTGCCCGCGCCCTCCTTCTGCAGCCAGAACGCCCACCAGCCGCCGTTGTCGGCGACCGCGATCTGCGGGTGGTCGGCCCAGTTGACGAACCAGTCGCAGCCGCGCGCGACTTCGCGGGTTTCGCCCAGTTCGCCGGCCATCGACAGCGTTGCGACCTGCAGGCGCGCGCAGCCTTCCGGCAGACGCTCCTGCCAGCTCAGCAGGAAGCGCTGCTTGGCAGCGTCGGCGACCACATGCGGGGTCAGCGCCGAGGCTTCGATCGGCAGCTCGATCGGCGTCAGCCGGGCGGGCTCGGCGAGGGCAAGCCCCGCGCCGAACACACTCAGAAACTGCGCTGCCAGGTGAGTTCGTACCACCGCGGTTCTCCCAGCATGAATTGGCCGGCGCCGTAGGGGCGCGTGGCGTAGACGCGATCGTCGAGATTGCGCAGGCGCAGGCTGAAGCGGCCCAGCGGCGCATCGTAGCGAAGCAGGGCATCGACCGTGGCATAGCCCGGCAGATACACCGTGTTGGTGGTGTTCGCCGCGCTTTCGCCGACGCCGCGCAGGCCGAGGCCCAGCTCGAGTGTCGGGCTTGCGCTGTAGAACGCCCACAGGGTTCCAATGCGCTCCGGCACGGCGACGGGATCGTTGCCGCGGCGCGAGATGGCAACGCCGCCGACCACCTCGTCGAAGCGTTCGAACTTCGCGTCCAGCAGGGCGGCGCTGGCCTCGACGCGCAGGCGCTCGCCCAGCGGCATCCGCAGGCTGGCCTCGACGCCGCGGGCGGCCTGCTCGCCGACCTGGATCAGCCGGTTCGGGTTCTCGGGATCGCGGCTCAGCAGGTTGGTGCGGGCGATGTCGTACAGCGCCAGCGTCCAGTCGACGCGCGCGCCGCTGTGCTTCACGCCCAGCTCGATCTGCTCGCTGTCGGTGAGGTCGAAGCTCGCGTTCGCCAGCCCCAGGGTGGTGATCTGCGCCGGCGCTTCGCTGGAGGTCGCGAGCGAGCCGTACAGCGTGGTCTGCTCGCTCGGGCTGAAGGTGAGACCGAGCCGATAGCTGCCGGCGCTGTAGCGCTTGTCGAAGCGCACACCGCTGACCACGTTGAGCGAGTCGACCTCGCTGCGGTCGTGTCGCAGGCCGGTGATCAGGCGCCAGCGCGGGGCGAGATCGAGCGCGCTCTCGACGAAGGCGGAGCGCTGCGCGATGTCGGTGGCGGTGCGCGGCTGGAAGGTGTCGAGGCTGGTATAGACGCCGCGCACCGGGTTCCGCAGATCGACCGTGTCGGTGTAGCGGAACGGGCTGTCGCTGCTGCGGTCGTGATCGTTGCGATCGACCTGCAGGCCGAACACCAGCTGATGCGCGCGGCCGAACAGCGTGTGCGACCAGGCGACATCGGCGACCGCACCGCGCAGGTTCTGGTCGTGGCTGACCTCCAGGTAGTCGCTGCGGCGGATCAGGCCGGTCGCCGGCTGCCAGGTGTTGACCTCGGCATTGCGGTAGTAGCGGTCCTCGGCGTTGCCGAACAGCACCAGCGAGGCGCGCAGGCCGTCGCTGGGCTGCCACTCGGCGCGCGCGCGCAGCCAGTCGACGTCCATTCGGACGGCGTCATCGATGACGTTGTAGTTGAGGTCGCGCAGGCTGGGATCGATGCGGCCATCGATCAGCGGCGTACCGAAATAGCCTTCGCCATCGTCGAGGAAATGCTCGAAAGCGAGGCTCAGGCGCAGGGAGTCGCTGACCGGCGCAGCCAGCTCGGCATTGATGTGGCGGAACTCGAAGCTGGTGTCGCGCGCATAGCCGAAGCTGCCGCGCTCGCCCGACTGCTGATGGCTGGCATCGAGCCGCCAGGCCAGCCCGCCGCCGGCCACGCTGCCGCCGCTGCCCAGCGCCGCTGTCGTCGTGCCGTAGCGGCCGTAGCCCAGATACACGTTCGAGCCCGCGCGGCCGTCGGCGCGCCGCGGCACCAGATTGATCGCACCGGCCACCGAGCCCTGGCCCGCGGTGAGCGCTGCCGGGCCGCGCAGCACTTCGACCTGCTGGTAGTTCAGGGTCAGTCGCGGCGTCACCTGCCAGCCCGGATAGCGCACGCCGTCGAACAGGATCGGCGAGTTGAACACGCCGGAGAAACCGCGCCCGCTGAGGTTGATCACGCCAAAGCTGTAGGCCGGCACCAGCCCGGGCGCCTGCTCCAGAGCCTCGTTGAAGCTGGCGTCGCTGCGCGCGCGCAGGCTGTCGGCGTCGATCACATCGGCCGAAATGGGCTGTTGAAGAAGCGGTACATCGAGGCGCGAGGCGGCCCGCGCGGCGCGCTTCAGCGGGGTGGGCGCTGCGCCCTTCACTTCGACCTCGTCGAGCTTGGCGGCCGACGCCAGCTCCATGCCGACGGCGGCCTGGGCGCTGGCGGTAGCGGACAGCGCGAGCGCCATCAGTACGGCGCAGGACAATGAACACAGCGGGGTCGAACGGGGCCGATGAAGCATCTGTTTGCACTCAGGCGACGCGGAGCCGCGTATTGTTCGGCTCCCCCGCGACGCTGCCCATGCGACCGAATGTCGCAGTCAGCGTGCGACACCCTGTTCCGCAGAGCGTTGACTTCCCAGGTGCAGCCTCGACTTTCCATCGTCATTCCGCTCGGCCCGGGTGAGATCGCCTGGCGCAGCCTGCTGAGCGATCTGCAGACTTTGCCGGTGGATGTGGAGCTGCTGCTGGTGGGCGTGGACGCCGCCCCCGCCGAGCTGGATGCGCGCGCGGGCGCCCTGGCGGGGCGTCTGCGCTGGCTGCGTGCGCCGCGCGGGCGCGCTGTCCAGCAGAACGCGGCCGCGGCCACGGCGCGCGGCGACTGGCTGTGCTTTCTGCACGCCGACTCGCGGCTCGATGCCGGCGCCGTACGCGCGCTGGCCGCGCTGGCCCAGCGCCCGGCCGCGCTCTACTACTTCGACCTCGGCTTTTTCGATGGCCCCGCGCTGCTGCGCTTGAACGCGTTCGGCGCCAACCTGCGCTCGCGACTGTTTGGCCTGCCCTTCGGCGATCAGGGCCTGAGCCTGCCGCGCTCGGACTTCCAGCGGCTCGGTGGCTTCGACGAGCGCCTGCCGCGCGCCGAGGATCACGCCCTGGTGTGGGCGGCGCATCGCGCGAAGCTGCCGGTGCGCGCCCTGGGCGCACGGGTGCGCACCAGCGGCCGTCGCTACGCCGAGTTCGGCTGGCTGCGCACCACCCTGCGCTTTCTCGCGCTCAGCTGGACGCAGGCGCGCGCCTTCTCGAAGGACGGGCGCGCATGAGCGTCGGCGCGCTGGCCGTCTTCGTGAAGACGCCCGGACTCTCGCCGGTGAAGACCCGGCTGGCGCGTGCGATCGGCAGCGCTGCGGCCGAGCGCCTGTACCTTGCCTGCGCCGACGCGGTCTCCGAGCTGCTGCAGCGCTTTGCCCGCGAGAGCGGCCTGCGCTGCTTCTTGGCCATCGCTGAAGACGACAGCCTGGCGCCGGCTTTCTGGGCCGCGCGCGGCGGGCTCGAGTGGATGCCGCAGGGCGAGGGCGGCCTCGGTGCGCGCATGGCCCGCGTGCACCACCGGCTGGTGCGCGAGCATGGCTTCGGCATTCTGATCGGCGCCGATCTGCCCCAGCTCAGGCGCGAGCACCTGCAGCGCGCCGCCGGCTGGCTGCGCGCGTCGCCGGCGCGACAGGTCATCGGCCCAGCGGAAGACGGCGGCTTCTGGCTCTACGGCGGCAATCGAACGGCCCCCGAAGTGCTCTGGGAAAGCGTGACCTACAGCCAGCCGCGCACCGGCAGCGAGTTCCGCGCGGCGCTGGCGAACTTTGGCGACTGGCTGGACCTGCCCGCGCTCTGCGATCTCGACACGCCGGAGGATCTGCAGTGCCTCGCCCAGGCGCTGCGTGTGCTGCCCGAGCCGCTGCCCGCGCAGCGGCGCGTGCTGGATGAAATCGAACGCCTGCTGGAGTCGACGCGTCATGCCTGAGTGGGCGCACGCGCTGGTGGCGAACGAGGGCCCTCTGCGGCTCGCTGCCTTTGCTGGCGTTCTCGCCCTGCTGCTGGTGCTGCAGTGGCTGCGGCCCCTGCGCGGCGACGGCCGCGGACAGCGCCGGCAGGCCACCAATCTGCTGCTGATCGCGCTCGACACCGTGCTGCTGCGGCTGGCCTTTCCCGTGCTCGCGGTGGGCCTGGCCCTGCAGCTGGAATCGCAGCATGTCGGCCTGCTGCCGCGGCTGGGCCTGCCGTTCTGGCTCGACTGCCTGCTGGCCGTAGTGCTGTTCGATCTCGCGATCTACTGGCAGCATCGGTGGATGCACGTCGTGCCGCTGCTGTGGCGCCTGCATCGCCTGCACCACAGTGACACCGGCTTCGACGTCACCACCGGGCTGCGCTTCCACCCGTTCGAGATGGCGCTGTCGCTGGTCTACAAGCTGGCCGTGCTCACCGCCCTCGGCGCGCCGGCGCTGGCGGTGCTGGTGTTCGAGCTGCTGCTGTCGGTGGGCGCGCTGTTCACCCATGCCGATTTCGCCCTGCCGCCCGCGCTGGACCGCCGCCTGCGCTGGCTGCTGGTGACGCCGTCCATGCACCGCATCCACCATTCGACCTGGCAGCCCGAAACCGACAGCAACTACGGCTTCCATCTGTCGCTGTGGGACCGCCTGTTCGGCAGCTACCGCGCGCAGCCGCGAGCGCCGGAGGCGAGCATGCCGATCGGCCTCGAGTACTTCCGTTCGACCCGCGAACAGACGCTTTACAGCCTGCTGCTGCAGCCCTTCCGGCCGCAGTCTTCTTCGGAGCACGAACCGCATGCGTGACACCTGGCCCCTGCTGCAGGCGGTTGCTTTCCCCGCCATCGAGCGCGCCGCGCTGAAGACGCTGCAGCTCAACCTTGGCTACCTCTGCAACATCAGCTGCACGCACTGCCATGTGAACGCCGGCCCGCGGCGCACCGAGCTGATGGACCTCGACACGATGCAGCTCGCACTGCGCGTGGCCGAGCGCTTTGGCGCCGACGCGCTGGACCTGACCGGCGGCTCGCCGGAGATGAACCCGCACTTCCGCTGGCTGGTGGACGCCGCCGTCGAACGCGGCCTGCAGGTGATGGATCGACTCAACCCGACGATCATCGAGGAGCCCGGCTACGAGTGGGTGGCCGACTACCTCGCCGCGCGCCGCGTCGAGATCGTCGCCAGCCTGCCCTGCTACAGCCAGGCCAATGTCGATGCGCAGCGCGGCAAGGGGGTGTTCGAGTCGAGCATCCGCGCGCTGCAGAAGCTCAACGCCCTGGGCTACGGCCAGCCCGGCAGCGGGCTGGAGCTGCAGCTGGTCTACAACCCCGGCGGTGCCTTCCTGCCGCCGGCGCAGGACAAGCTCGAAGCCGACTACAAGCGCCTGCTCGGCGACAACTTCGGCATCGTCTTCAATCATCTCTACGCCCTGGCCAACATGCCGATCCAGCGCTTCGGCAGCATGCTCGTCTCGAAGGGCCAGTTCGACAGCTACCTCGACACCCTGCGCGGCGCGCACCGCGACGAGAACCTGGCCGCGGTGATGTGCCGCAGCCTGCTCAGCGTCGACTACCGCGGCTACATCTACGACTGCGATTTCAACCAGATGCTCGACCTGCCGGCGGAGTCCGCAGGCGCAGGCCAGCCGCATCTGCGCGATCTGCTGGAAGGCGCTTTGCCGCGCAAGATCGCGGTGGCCGGCCACTGCTACGGCTGCACCGCGGGGCAGGGCTCGAGCTGCGGTGGCGCGTTGGCCTGATCGCCTCGGTTCAGGGCCTTCCCGACTTCGCCCAAGGTCGCGAGGCCCGATGCGCCGTCGCGGGCGTAGCATGCGCGGATGCACTCGACCGCCTCGACCGACAGCGCCGTCTGGACCCGTACCGCCCTGATCGCGGTGGCCAGCGCGGCGGCCATCGTCACCCTCAGCATGGGGGTGCGCCAGAGCTTCGGCCTGATGATGCAGCCGGTCGGCAGCGAGCTTGGCATCAGCCGCGAGGCCTTCGGGTTTGCGATCGCGCTGCAGAACCTGCTGTTCGGCCTGGTCCAGCCCTTTGTCGGCGCCGCGTCCGACCGCTTCGGCACGCGGCCCACGCTGATCGGCGGCAGCCTGCTCTACATCGCCGGGCTGATCCTCGCCGCCAGCGCCAGCGGCGCGCACAGCCTGGGCCTGGCGCTGGGCGTCATGGTCGGCATGGCGCTGTCGGCGACGACCTTTGTGGTGGTGCTGTCGGCGGTCGGCCGGGTGGTGCCCGAAGCGCAGCGCAGTCTTGCCTTCGGTCTGGTCACGGCCGGCGGATCGCTGGGCCAGTTCGCCGTGGTGCCGCTGGCGCAAGGCCTGGTCGGCGCTTTCGACTGGCGCATCGCGCTGTGGATCCTGAGCGCGCTGATCGCCTTCATCGCGCTGTTGGCTTTCGGCCTGCCGGGGCGCCTGCGCCGTGGCGCGATCGCGCCGGTGGTGGAAGGGCCGGAACTCGGCGAAGCCCTGCGCTGCGCCTCTCGGCACTCGCCCTACTGGCTGTTGAACGGCGGCTTCTTCGTCTGCGGTTTCCACGTGGCCTTCGTCGGTACGCACCTGCCGGCCTATCTGGTGGACGGCGGCCTGAGCCCCGCCATCGGCGCCTGGTCGCTGGCCCTGATCGGCCTGTTCAACATCGCCGGCAGCTGGCTGTTCGGCCTGTGGGGCGGGCGCCATTCGCGCACAGGTCTTCTGGCGGCCCTGTACTTCGCGCGCGGGCTGGCCCTGGTGATCTTTCTGTGGCTGCCGCTGACCTCGGTCTCGGCGCTGGTGTTCGCCGCCGTGTTCGGCTTCCTCTGGCTGGGCACGGTGCCGCTGACCAGCGGGGCGGTGGTCAGCATGTTCGGCCTGCGCCAGCTCTCGACCCTCTACGGCATCGTCTTCCTGAGCCATCAGGTCGGCGCCTTCTTCGGCGCCTGGTGGGCAGGCCGGCTGTTCGATGCCACCGGCAGCTACGACGCGATCTGGTGGACCTCGGTGGCCCTGGCCCTGCTCGCCGCGGCGCTCAGCGCCGCCACCCGGGAGCAGCGCGCGTGGCGGCCCGCATGAGCCCGCGTGCCCTCAAACGCTGGCTGCTGATGATCGCAGCCGCAGTGATGGCGGCTGCCGGCGCGCTGTGGGCGCGCTACGGCAGCGAGATCTTTCTGCAGGGGCTGGGGCCGCTGTTCTGCGCTTGATTCGCGCCTGCTGTTGGGCCGCGCTGCGCTTGGCCCAACCTACCTCAGCGCGGCGGGCGTGTCGCTTGGGACACGCGCAGCGCAGCCCCAGCTCGCCTTGACTGAGAGAGCCCGGGTCGCCTCGAGCCAGCGCTCGGACCCAGCGCCTGAGGCCGATCGCGACCGCTGCGTCCATCGTCGACGCCCCGCAACACGTCCGCGCTGCGGATCGCCGCTGCGCGCTTCACCTATCATGCGCAACACATCCACTTCCGATCGGCCGTCCGGCCCACGTCCATGCCCATTTTCGACAGCGTCACCGACCTGATCGGCAACACCCCGATCGTGCGCGCCAAGAACCTCGACACCGGCTGCTGCGAGCTGTTCTTCAAGCTTGAGGCCATGAACCCCGGCGGCTCGATCAAGGACCGGATCGGCCTGACCATGATCGAAGCCGCCGAGAAGGCCGGGAAGATCAAGCCTGGCGACACCCTGGTCGAAGGCACCGCCGGCAACACCGGCATTGGTCTCGCGCTGGTCGCCCAGCAGAAGGGCTACAAGCTGGTCCTGGTCGTGCCTGACAAGATGAGCCGCGAGAAGATCTTCAACCTGAAGGCCATGGGCGCCGAGGTGGTGCTGACGCGTTCGGATGTGGCCAAGGGCCATCCGCAGTACTACCAGGACCTCGCCGAGCAGATCGCGCGCGAAACCCCCGGCGCCTACTTCATCAACCAGTTCGGCAACCCCGACAACCCGCGCGCCCACGAAGAGGGCACCGGCCCCGAGATCTGGGCGCAGATGGAAGGGAAGATGGACGCCATCGTGTTCGGCGTCGGCTCCTCCGGCACGGTCACCGGCCTGTCGCGCTTTTTCAGGCGCGAGGCCCCAAACGTCGAGCTGATCCTGGCCGATCCGGTGGGTTCGATCCTCACCCAGTACATCAACGAGGGCACGCTCAGCACCAAGTCGGGCAGCTGGCTGGTCGAGGGCATCGGCGAGGATTTCCTGCCGCCGATCTCCGACTTTACCCACGTCAAGAAGGCCTACGCGGTCAGCGACCGCGACAGCTTCCACGCTGGCCGCGAGCTGCTCGCCAAAGAGGGCATTCTCGGCGGCTCGTCCACCGGCACGATCCTGGCCGCGGCGCTGCGCTACTGCCGCGAGCAGACCACGCCCAAGCGCGTGGTGATGTTCGTCTGCGACACCGGCAACAAGTACCTGTCGAAGATGTACAACGACTACTGGATGCTGGACAACGGCTTCTTGGAGCGCCCGCAGCACGGCGACCTGCGCGACCTGATCCTGCGCCCGTACGCGCAGCGCGACACGGTCGTCATCGGCCCGAAGGATGCGCTCACCGTGGCCTACCAGCGCATGAAGCTCTACGACGTCAGCCAGCTGCCGGTGATGGAAGACGAGCGCCTGGTCGGCATCGTCGACGAAAGCGACGTGCTGCTGCACGTGCACTCCGACGAAGCGCGCTTCCGCGACCCGGTGTCGACCGCGATGATCACCACCCTCGACAAGCTCGACGTGCGCGCGCCGGTCGAAACCCTGCTGCCGGTGTTCCAGCGCGGTCACGTCGCCATCGTCATGGACGGCGATCGTTTTCTCGGCCTGATCACCCGCATCGATCTGCTGAACTACCTGCGGCGCAGGGTGGCTTGATCGAGCGGGGATTGGGGGTGAGGCGGCCCGCTTGCGCGGCACTGCCGCGCGGGTCGCCGAACGCCCGAGCGCTGCGCGCGAGGGCCGGCCCGGAGGCAGGCGGCCCGCTTGCGCGGCACTGCCGCGCGGGTCGCCGAACGCCCGAGCGCTGCGCGCGAGGGCCGGGCCGGAGGCAGGCGGCCCGCTTGCGCGGCACTGCCGCGCGGGTCGCCGAACGCCCGAGCGCTGTGCGCGAGGGCCGGGCTGGAGGCAGGCGGCCCGCTTGCGCGGCACTGCCGCGCGGGTCGCCGAACGCCCGAGCGCTGTGCGCGAGGGCCGGGCTGGAGGCAGGCGGCCCGCTTGCGCGGCACTGCCGCGCGGGCCGCCGAACGCCCCAGCGCTGTGCGCGAGGGCCGGGCCGGGCGAGGATTCGGGATTTGGGATTCGCTATAGCTGGGCACCTCGCTACATCGGGCGTTTCGGACCCGCCCTGCGGCGGAGACGGGCCCCCCGCTCGGGTTCGATTGCTGACGCCGCCGGCGCCGAGACCCAGCGACGCAAACGCCAGAAGCCGAATCTGCGAATCCCGAATCCCGGACCCTGCGGCCTAAACCTCACCGCGGCCCCTCAGGCGTTCAAGTGATGCGCCTGTATCGACCTCGCCGCGCCCCGCTTTTGCAAATCCCCAATCCCCAATCCCAGCTCTCAAAGCCTGAACCTCGCCACGTTCTCCGCCAGCCGCGCGGCCTGTTCTTCCATGGCGCGGGCGGCGGCGGTGGCTTCTTCGACCAGCGCGGCGTTCTGCTGGGTGGTTTCGTCCATGTGGGTAACGGTGTTGCTCACCTGCTCGATGCCGGCCGTCTGTTCGGCTGAGGCCGCGCTGATCTCGCCCATGATGTCGGTGACGCGCTTCACCGAAGCGACGATCTCGGCCATGGTCGCACCGGCCGAGTCGACCAGCTGGCTGCCCGAGCCGACCTTCTGCACGGTCTCGGAGATGAGGCCCTTGATCTCGCGGGCAGCCGCGGCCGAGCGCTGCGCCAGCGTGCGGACTTCGCCTGCGACCACCGCGAAGCCGCGGCCCTGCTCGCCGGCGCGCGCGGCTTCGACCGCGGCGTTCAAGGCGAGGATATTGGTCTGGAAGGCGATGCCGTCGATGACGCCGATGATGTCTTCGATCTTGCGCGACTGCGCATTGATCTCGCCCATGGTGGTGACGACCTGACTCACCACGTGGCCGCCGCGTTCGGCGACATCGGCCGCACCGATCGACAGCTGATTCGCGCTGCGCGCATTCTCGGCATTCTGGCGAACGGTGGAGGTCAGCTCTTCCATGCTCGCTGCCGTCTCTTCAAGAGACGCCGCCTGCTGTTCGGTGCGCGATGAGAGATCGGCATTGCCTGAGGCGATCTCGCCAGCGGCTGAGTTGATCGCCCTGACCGCGCCCTGGATCTCGCCGACGATCTCGCGCAGGCTGTCCACCGTTGCGTTGGCATCGTTCTTGATGTCGCCGAACACGCCGACCATGTCGACGCTGATGCGGTTCGACAGGTCGCCGTGTGCCAGTCCAGACAGGACGCGCCGAATCTCGCGAATGCTGGACTCCACCTGATCCAACAGCGCGTTCAGGCTGGTGGAGACAAGCGCATAAAAGCCCGTCCGGCCCTCGGTACCCATGCGCTCGGTGAGGATGCCGCGTGCCGCGGCCTGAACCACTTCGGCGATCTCATGCTCGAAGCGGACATCCACAGTGCGGTCGTGCCACTCGACAACAAAACCGATCCGATTGCCCTGCTCGTCGTTCACCGGATTGACAAACAGTTCGAAGATCGCTGCGCCCAGCTGAATGCGCGTCTGGTGCTGGTCGCGGATGCTGTCCAGCCGAGCACGCACCCGCTGGACTTGGTTGCCGTGGAAGCGATGGATGCTCTTGCCAACAATGTCCTTGGGGTCAAACTCAGGAATCTGCTTGCGGATTTCGCCGGCCTGATCGCTGAGCATTCGCGTGACGCGAGGATTGGCGAAGACGATGGTGTGATCGTTGTCGGCGATCATCACGCCCACGCTGGCTTGATCGAGCGCGAGGCGCACCCGAAGATTCACGCGGGCGATGGCCTGATCCCGCTCGATGCGTCCCTTGATCTCGCCCGCCATCCGCGACATCGAGCGATTGAGCCGGCCGAGTTCATCTTCGCGGCTCACATCGATGCGCGCATCGAAGTTGCCGCCCGCCAGCTGCTCGATCGAGGCGACGGAACCTGCCAGCGGCGCGCCGACCAAGCGGCGCAACAGCAAGACGGTGGCGGCGACCACCACGATAGACATCACCAGCGCCACCCAGAACACGGTGGTGCCAACGCGGCGCGCACCGGCCAGCAGCTCTTCCATCGGCAGCTCGACGCCGAGCACGAAGCGACCTGAGGCTTCGCCAACTTGGATCGGAACATAGACCTGAGTGCTGTTGTCGTCGGCGATCTCAATGGTCTCATCTGCCTGGATGCGCGAGAGCAGATCCGCGGCATAGCTCGAAGCGAAGGGCTTGCCGATGGCTGCGGTGTCGGCATCCACCAGCACGGTGCCCTTCGCGGACAGCAGGCGCACGCGTCCGGTCTGGCCGATCCGCACCGCCTGCAGCCGCTGCTGCAGCGAGTCCAGCGCGATGTCTGCGCAGACCACGCCCACGAACTGACCGTCGCGCCGGATCGGCACCGCATACGTGGTCATCAGCACGTCCTTGCCGTCGACCGGGTACACGTAGGGTTCGAGCATTTCCTCGCGGCCGCTGGCTTTGGCCAGCAGGTAGTAGTCACCGTCGCCGGGCACGTCGTACTTCTCCAGCACGGTGCCTTCGACGCCGCTCGGCGTATGGAAGAAGTAGGGCACGTAACGGCCGCTGGAGTCGTGCAGCGCTGTGTCGACAAATTCGGCGTCGCGCTGATCGAAGGCGTTCGGCTCCCAGCCGGTGGCCATGCCCACGAACTGAGGGTGCGGGGCGAGCGCGCTGCGGACCAGGGCGTTAGCGCGCTCTCGATCGGGAGTTTCTCTCTGAGATTCTTCCAGCAGCTGCTGCGCAAGCGAGCGATTCAGCAGTGCGGCTTCTCCCAGCAGTTCGCCTACCGCGGTGGCTTCTGCGCGCGCGACGGCGCGCAGTTCAAGCAGGGTGGCCTCGCGCGCCACTTCGGCGGCGCGTTGATAGATCAGCAGGGCAGCGATGGCAAACCCGATCACGGTGAGCAGACCCACCACCAGCGCGGCCTTAGCGGCCACGCTCCAGCGACGGAAACTCGACATGCGTGCAGTCCTCGTAGACGAACTAGACGCGAATTTGCAACCGCTGTGCCAGTGCTGCGCAAAAACTGAAACCCCCGCCCTGCGGCGCGCCGTGTGGGGTGCTGGCGGATCGAAACAGACGCGCGCACTCCGGCGTGACCCGGAACTGATTGGCGTGGCCCCCAGCTCGTCCTTCCCAGCCGCTAGAGCCTGAACCTCGCCACGTTCTCCGCCAGCCGCGCGGCCTGATCTTCCATCGCTCGTGCGGCGGCGGTGGCTTCTTCGACCAGCGCGGCGTTCTGCTGGGTGGTTTCGTCCATGTGGGTGACGGTGTTGCTCACCTGCTCGATGCCGGCGGTCTGTTGGGCCGAGGCCGCACTGATCTCGCCCATCATGTCGGTGACGCGCTTCACCGAGGCAACGATCTCGGCCATGGTGGCGCCGGCGGAGTCGACCAGCTGGCTGCCCGAGCCGACCTTCTGCACGGTCTCGGAGATGAGGCCCTTGATCTCGCGGGCAGCCGCGGCCGAGCGCTGCGCCAGCGTGCGCACTTCGCCCGCGACCACCGCGAAGCCGCGGCCCTGCTCGCCGGCGCGCGCGGCTTCGACCGCGGCGTTCAAGGCGAGGATATTGGTCTGGAAAGCGATGCCGTCGATGACGCCGATGATGTCTTCGATCTTGCGCGACTGCGCGTTGATCTGGCCCATGGTGTCGACCACCTGACGCACGACCTGGCCACCGCGCTCGGCGACATCGCCGGCGCCGATGGCGAGCTGGTTGGCGGAGCGCGCGTTCTCGGCATTGCCGCGCACGGTGGAGGTGAGTTCCTCCATGCTCGCTGCGGTCTCTTCAAGAGACGCGGCCTGCTGCTCGGTGCGCGCCGACAGATCGGCATTGCCCGCGGCGATCTCGCTGGCCGCGGAGTTGATCGCGCCAACCGCGCCCTGGATCTCGCCGACGATTTCGCGCAGTCGCTGCACGGTGGCATTGGTGGCGTCCTGCAGTTCGGCGAAGCGTCCCTGCGATTGGCCTTCGATTCTGCGGGAGAGGTCGCCCTCCGCCACCGCGACCAGCACCCGACAGGTGCGGTCGAGGCCGTCATCGGCATTGGCCATCAGCTGGTTCAGCGCATCCACCATCTCGCGGAAGGCGAACTCGAAGCGCTGCGCATCGCCGCGCAGGCTGAACTCGCCGGCGGCAGCACCGCGCGACAGACGCAGGATCTCATCGCGGATGGCCAGCAGCTTTTCGCGCACGCCCTCGACCGCTTCGGTGATGCGTCGCTTCTCGCCCGGCAGCTCCGGCATGCGCGGCGTGAGATCACCGCGCGAGTAGCTCTGCACCACGCTGACGATCTTCTGGCTGGTGGCGATGTGCTCCTCGGCCAGGCTGTTGACGCCAATCGCCATCGCGCCGAACGCGCCGGGGTAGCGATCGGCATGCATGCGATGACTGAGTTCGCCCGCGGCGTGCAGTCGGCTCATCTCGGTCTGTTCGCTCATGAAGCCCTGCAGGGCGCCGCGCATCTGCAGCAGGGCGCCGTTGAGGCGTCCGATCTCGTCCTCGCGCGATGCATCGATGCGGGTGTCGAAGCGTCCTGCGGCCAGCTGCTCGACCGCAGCGACCGCCGCTGCCAGCGGGCTGCCCACCAGACGCCGCAGCAGCATCACCGTGGCCAGGATCACCACCGCCGACATCAGCAGTGCCACCCAGAACACGGTGACGCCGATGGCGCGTGCGCCGGCCAGAAGCTCGGTGGTGGGCAGCTCGGCGCCGAGCGCGTAGCGCCCGGCGAAGGCGCCGATCTGGATGGGGTAGTACACCTTCACGGTCGCGCCAGAGACATCCGCGCCGACCTCGAATGCGCGGCCGGCCGCCATCGCTTCGCGAAGCGCCGCGGCATAGTCCGAGGCGTAGGGCTTGCCCAGCATCGAGGCTTCGCGATCAGCCAACACGTTGCCTTCCGGGCTCAGCAGCCGAAGCCCACCGGCTTCGCCCACGCGGGCTTCGCCCAGACTCTGCTGCAGCTCGCTCAAGCGGAAGTCGACCGAGACCTGGCCGACGAAGGCGCCATCTCGCAGCACCGGGGTGACGAAGGTGGTCATCAGCACATCTTGGCCATCGACCGGATACACGTAGGGCTCGAGCATGATCTCGGCCCGCGCCGCTTTCGGCACCTGGTAGTAGGCCCCGTTGACCGGGTCCTCGTAGCCCGCGGACACCGCGCCTTCGATGCCGCGCGGCGTGTGGTACCAGTAGGGGACGTAGCGGCCGCTGGCGTCGTGCATGGCATCGGCGCTTGCGTACTCCGCGTCGCGACCGTCGAAGGCGTTCGGCTCCCACAGCGTGGCGATGCCGATGAACTGCCGGTGCGGTGCCAAGGCGGCCTTCAGCTGGGCGTCGGCTTCGGCGCGGTTGGCCGCGCCGCGCCGCGAGGCGTCGTCGAGTACCGAGGCCATGGCCCGGGTCACCATCGGCGCTTCGTTGAACAGCGCCGACACCCGCTGCGACTCGGCACGCGCGGTGGAATGCAGGTTCTGCAGGGCCGTGGTGCGGGCGACCTCGGCGGCGCGCTGGTAGATCAGCAGGCCGGTGACGACAAACCCGACGACGGTCAAGACCCCGATCAAGAGCGCAGCCTTCGCGGCCACGCTCCAACGACGGAAACTCGGCATGGGTGCAGCCCTCGTTGGTATCCAGAAACCAGGCTGCAACTGCCGTGCCGGTAGTGATCCAGCGCGGCTGCCGACGACGGCAGCGCGCGCGCTTGGGGCAGCGTGCGCGCGGCGCCAGCACGCGAGCGCTGGATCCAGCGCGAGAGCGTCAGACGACGTGCCGGACGTGCGCCCCCCGCTCCACGCACGCTGGACCGCACCCGCGTTGCGCTACTGGATCAGGTCCACCTGCCTCACCGCGGTAAAGCTCAGCAGGCCGAAGTGCCCGTAGGCGTAGGTGGTGCTGCTGTTCTCGCCCCAGATCGCGCTGGAGTGCGCGCCGCCCACCGTGCACACGCCGGTGCCGCAGACGATCTGGTCGGCATAGGACTTGATCGAATGCACGCGCTCGCCGAAGCGCGCGCCGTTCAAGCCGGTGAGGAAGGGGCTGCCCACCGACAGTCCCCAGGTGCCGCAGGTGCTGGTGGGCACGTTGAAGGGGTAGCTGCCGCAGGTCCACAGGCCGCGAAAGGCCCCGGCGATGCCAACGAAGCTCTGCACATAGGGTCGCAGGCCGTTCTGCTGAATGATCCGGCCGGCCAGCGTGCCGCCCATCGAGTGGGTGATCACGTCGACCTTGCCCGTACAGGAGCCGGCGATGGCGTTGACGAAGGCCGTGAGCACCGGGGCTTCTTCGCTGCCGCTGTGGTCGTTGCAGGCGGCGCAGCTCGCGCTGCCCCAGTTCGGGCGATGGATCTGCGCATCGACGTAGCCGCGTCGCTTGAGTTCGCTGACGGTGCTGGCCCAGTCATTGGGCGAGCCGGTATTGCCGTGGACCAGCACCACGGCATCGCGACAGGTCTGTGCGGCGGCCGGCAGCGCGCACAGGGCGAACACGGCCAGGGTGGCCGCGCGGATCAGAGTCTTCATGCTGTTCCCTCCCCAGGGTGATGGCGGGCGGCCGTGGGCGGCCGTCTCGCGCCTGACCCGATGTTGCGCCGGGCGGGGCAGTGGGCGCACTCGTACCAAAGGCCGAGGCCCGATGCGTTCGCGCCTGCTGCGGCCCTTACGGCTGCGGGCGCGATCGCGAGGGCAGGTCCGACCGCACCGCCTGCGTGGCACCCGCTTTGCACAACTCCCCCCGCAGCGCCGCCGGTTCCCGGTCGCGCCCGGCGTCAACGCGGAGGAGACATGCCTAAATCATTGATAAACCTGAGCCGTCTTCTGTTCGCCCTGTGGGCGGCAGCGGCAATGTTCTGGCGCTCTGCGCGCCGCGCCGACTTTCTGGCGCTGCTGCGTTCCGAGCGAACGACGCACGCGAGCGCCCTGAAGGTCGCGTGCGCGGCGGACGAACGTTTCGCCCTCCTTCGCGCCCTCGGCCTCGCCGGGGCGTCCGCGGTTCCCGCGCTCAGCCCAAGGCTGGCCGCGGTTCACCCCCGGGCTTTGCACCCCGGGTCATGGCGCGAGCGCGGCAGCGCTCGGCTCGCGCCCGCAGCACCACGGCCTTCGGGCTGTTTGACGCCACGCGCAGGCGTGGGATGGGTCATCCAGCCGGCTAGGCGGTGCCCGTAGCAGACGGGGCACCGCAGTCGGTGCCTGTAGTTCTTTCATCTCCCCACAAGAAAGAGACTTCACCATGACTGACACACATCCCACATCGCTGCGCGGGCTACCGCCGGCACGGAGCTGGGGCAGGAGGCTGGCCTCTTCGGCTTCAGCCGGCGCGCTGGCGCTGCTGATCTCCGGATTCGCCCTTGCCACGGACAACCCGTGGCGCGAACAAGCCGAGGCACGGCCCAAGGTCGCCGCGCCCAAGGGTTCGCCCGGCATCACGATGACCCTGACGGACGACAACGGCGGCTCGCTGCAGATCGGCGAGTCGGTGACTGTGACTGCCAACGTCCCCGGGTCGCTGGGTGGCGGTGACTTTGACCTCTGGGCCTGCCCAGACCAGAGCCTGCTGCCCAGGGCCAACGGGGCGAGCGGCACCTGCATTGGCCCGAACATCCAGAGCCAGACGGGTGACTCCACCACCTTCACGCTCGACAGCCGATACAACAGTGCCTGCAACTGGTTCATCGTCGTTCACGACTACCCCAGCGGTGGCCATTCCACCTGGGTCGGGCCTTTGCTTGGCATCAGCAACTGCGGCAACTCGCTGCCGGGCACGCCCGCGCCGCCCGCGGCGCCCTCGGTGGCGCCGGCGACCGCTCAAGTGACGGTGGCGTGGACGGCGCCTGCCGACGGCGGCTCTGCGATCACCGGCTACACCGTTCAGCAGTCGACGAATTCAGGCGGGTCGTGGTCCGATTCCGTGGGCGCCTGCGCGCCGGCGACGACGGAGTCTTCCACCGCGCTGTCCTGCGTGGCGAGCCCGCTGACCGGTGGAACGAACTATGTGTTCCGCGTCAGGGCCATCAATGCAACGGGGTCTGGCGCCTACAGCCCGGCGAGCGCGACGGCCACGCCGCCCGCGATCAGCCCGCCCGATGCCCCCACCGCCGCCACCGCCACCGCCGGCAACCAGTCGGCTGCTGTGAGCTGGACGGCGCCCGGGAATGATGGCGGTGCCGCGATCAGCGGCTACACCGTGACCGGCACGCCCTCGGGCAGCTGCACGGCGACAGCGCCGGCCACGACCTGCACCGTGAATGGTCTCTCGAACGATCTCAGCTACACCTTCACCGTGGTCGCCACCAACAGCGCTGGCGACAGCCCGGCCTCCGCTGCTTCGGCCTCGGTGTCGCCGCAGCGCGCGGCCAGCACCACGGCCATCACCGGCACCACGGCCTCGCTCAACAGCGGCACGCGTGCGCGCACCAATGAGTCCTTCTCCGTCAGCTTCACCGTGAGCAGCTCGGATGCCACCGGGGTCGCCAACGGCGGCACGGTGACCGTCGAAGCGCAGACCTCCGGCGGCACGGTGGTGGGCAGCTGCAGCGCGGCCACCACGGCAGGCGCGGGCAGCTGCAGCCTGAGCGGCCTGAAGCCGAGCGACAGCGTGGCCCGCCTGGTGGCATCGCTGGCGCAGACGCCGCGTCTGCTGGCCTCACAGTCCAGCCCGTTTGCGTTTGACGTCACCCGCAGCAACACCACCAGCACGCTGACCAGCAACAGCCCCAGCGTGTTTGGCCAGGACATCGTGCTGGACGCGACCTTCAGCGCCACCGCTCCGGGCGCCAACCCGGTCACCGGCACGGCGCGCTTCGTGCGCCAGCCCGGCAACGTCACCATCGTCGAAGTGCCGATCGTTCCTGGCACCGGCGGTGCGCCGAGCACGGCCAGCACCACGATCAGCACCGATCCGGCGGTGGCGGGCTCGCCCTACACCTACAACGTCGCGATTCTCGACAACACCGATTTCATCGGCAGCAATGGCAGCCGCCAGCACACCGTGAATCGCGCCAGCACGGCGGTCACCGTCACCTCGATCGCCCCGGCTGTGGGGCCCGACATCCAGGTCAACGAGACCGTGACGGTGAGCGCGTCGGTTGCGGCAGTCGCCCCGGGCGACGGTACGCCGGGCGGCACCGTGCAGGTGCGCGGCACCGGCGGTGACGCGGCATCGACCACCGGCTGCGACATCACGCTCTCGGCCGGTGCGGGCAGCTGCGACCTGAGCTTCAGCACCAAGGGCGGGGCGACGCTGGTCTTCAGCTACGTCGAAAGCGCCAACTTCGCTGCCAGCAGCAGCAATCAGGCTGTCACGGTGCTGGGTCTGCCGGTCACTCTGAGCCTGACGCCGCCGGCCTCGTCGCCGTACTTCGGCGACAGCTACGCGGTCAACTACAGCCTGACCGGTGGCGCCGGCAGCTTCGAGGGCGCGGTCAGCCTGTCGGCCGCCGGCCCCACGGCTGCCACTGCCACCTGCGTGAGCAACAGTGCGCCGGCCAACAACACCGGCGTCTGCACCTTCGCCGGCGGCCAGGACATTGGCAGCTACACGCTGTCCGGCGACTACGCCGGCGACACCCAGGATCTCGCGGCCAACGCCACCGGCGCGGTCACGATCCAGGCGGCGACGACCGAGCTGACCGTGAGCACCTCGCCGACCAGTTCGGCGGCCGGCCAGGACGTCACCCTCGCGGTCGAGCTGACCCGCACCAACGGCAGCGGCCCGCTCGATGGCCAGATCAACATCACCGCCAGCGGGCTGACCAATGGCGGCGTTGCGAGCAGCGGCTGCACGCTCAATCTGAGCACGCAGGCCTCGCCCTTCACCGGCGACTGCACGCGCGCGTTCACCCTGTTCGGCGACAACCAGGTGGTGACCGCGGTGTTCGTGCCGAGCAGCAGCAACTTCGCCGGCGACACCGTGACCACCACGCACGACGTCACCTCGGCCTTGACCACGCCGAATATCGGTGCGGTGACTCCGTTCGCGCCGCAGGTTGGCGATCAGATCAGCTTCCCCTTCAGCATCGACGGCTGCGTCGGCGACTGCGACGGTGACGTGCGGGTCAGCGTGGGCTTTGGTGCGCCGGTGGTCTTCACTGCGCCCGTGGCCTGCACCTTCAACCGCGTCACGGGCGAGGGTGACTGCACGGCGCCGGCCAGCAGCTTCCAGGCTTTTGGCGAATACACCCTGCAGCTGGAGTTCGTGCCGGACAACGCCAGCGTCAACGACGCGGCCTCGTCCGACAGCGTGCTGGCCAATGTCGCTCGCCGTGACACCTTCGTGAGCATCGGTGCGGCGGTGGATCCGGTGCAGGCGGGACTGCCGGCGACCTTCAACGTCACGGTGTCGAACGACGGCGGCGACTTCTTCGCGCCGGCCACGATTCCTGACGGCACGGCCCGTATCTGCAGCAGCGCGGACTGCGCCGGCGGCGATCTCTGCACCAGCCCGATCGTGCTCACCGGCACTGCGGGTGACACCACGGGCAGCTGCCAGATCACGTTCAACGACGTGACCACGCGCACCCTGCACTTCGTCTACGCCGGCAACACCCACTTCGCCGGCGCATCGGACTCGACCCCGTTCCAGACCACGCCGCGCGACACCACGCTGGCGATCACCCGCGTCAGCAGCTTCACCAGCGGCACCAGCCCGGCAGCGAACGCCTTGGTGGGTGAGCGCGTCACCGTGAGTTTCGATGTGGGCGGCGGTGCCGGCAACATCGACGGCAGCGTGACCGTGACCGCCACCGGCCCCGGTGCAATCACCGAGACCTGCGGCGCGATCACGGTGAATGCGCTGAACGGCGAAGGTGCCTGCACCTTCCGCGTGAGCGACGGCAATGGCCTGGAGCAGGCCGGAGCGTGGAGCTTCAGCGCCGCGTTCGCGCCGAGCGTGGGCAGCAACGAAGCCGCGTCCAGCACCGGTGCGGGTGCCGCCAGCATCAACATCCAGCAGGCGAGCACGCAGCTGGTGCTGAGCAGCAGCCCGGCGCCGAGCGTGTTCGGCCAGCCGTTCACGCTGATCGCGACGGTGACGGCAGTGGCACCGGCCGAGGGCTACCCGACCGGTGACGTCAACTTCTTCGATGGCGAGAGCAATGCCATCGGCGTGGTGACGCTGACTCCGACGGCGACCCCCGGCGTGTCAACGGCACAGATCGCTAACCTGACGCGCAACGTCCAGCTGCCCAACGGCTGGCGCTTCGTCGCGGCGACGATCACCAACCCGAACTTCGCCGGCGCCAATGATTTCGGCTACGACCACCTGGTCAATCGCGACAGCCAGACCATCGAGATCACCGCCCCGGCCTCGCTGCCCTTCGCCCCGAGCGGAAGCTTCAACGTCTCGGCCGTGGCCCTTGCCGACTTCACCGCGGCCGCGAGCGGCCAGCCGGTGACGATCAGCGTCGGTCCGGCGAGCGTGTGCACCGGCGGTGGCACCAGCACCGCAGGCAGCTCGATCTCGATCAGCATCGTCGCCGGTGGCACCTGCGAAGTCAGCGCCAGTGTCGCGCAGTCGCAGAACTATCTGGCGGCGACGGCCAGCGCGGACGTGGTGATCACGCCGATCGACCAGTTCATCACCTTCAACTCGCTGCCCATCCGTCCGGCAGGCTCAGCGCCGTTCACGGTGAGCGCCACCTCGGACAGCGGTCTGCCGGTGAGCTTCGCCTCGGGTACGCCCACCGTCTGTACGGTTTCCGGCAATACAGTGAGCTACGTGGCGCCGGGCGTCTGCGAGGTCGTTGCGAGCCAGGCCGGCAATTCGAGCTACAACCCGGCGGACGATGAGATCCGCGACTTCGTTTACATCGCCATCGAGATCGAGGGCGACGCGATCGACGGCACGGTGGACGAGAACTATTTCGTCAGCTTCAATGCCACCAGCGATGGCTCGGCCAACCTGCCGTACACCTACTCGTTCACCGGCGATACGGTGCCGGGCGTGACGCTGAACGCCGTCACAGGCGCGTTCTCGGGCATTCCGACCACTGCCGGCACCTACACCTTCACGATCACCGCGACCGACAGCTCGGTGGCCGGTCCGGATCGCGTCGGTGCGCCGTACTCCGGCAGCCGCGAGTACACCATCACGATCGCCAAGGCACCGCAGGCCATCACCGGCTTCGCGGCGGCACCGACCAGCCTGGTCTATCTGGGCACGCCGGCGACGCTGTCGGCCACCGGCGGCGACTCGGGCAATCCAGTGGTGTTCAGCTCGCTGACGCCAACGATCTGCTCGGTTGCCACCAATCAGGTCACGCCGCTGCTGGCGGGCACCTGCACCGTGGCCGCTGATCAGGCGGGCAACGACGACTACGAAGCGGCTCCGCAGGTCACGCTGAACATCACCGTCGCCAAGGCCGAGCAGGCCGCGCTGACGGCGGCGGCAGCGCCGACAACGGTCGCCTATCTGGAAACCAGTGCGCTGAGCGTCACCGGCGGCACCACCGGCGGCACCGTGACGTATGCGGTGACGGCCGGCCCGAGCTTCTGCTCGGTCAGCGGCAGCACCCTGACCGCGAGCGCTGCCGATGGCACCTGCACGGTGACCGCGACGATGGCGGGCGACGACAACTACCTGCCGGTGTCGGATACGGTCGACGTGAGCACCATCAAGGCGCAGCAGGCGGGCTTCACGGTCGATGCCGATCCTTCGACGATCGCCTTCAACGGCACCAGCGCACTGAGCACCACCGGCGGCAACGGCAGCGGTGCGGTGAGCTATGCGATCTCGGCGGAAAGCGTGGTCAGCGGCACCAACGTCTGCAGCCTGAGCGGCAGCACCATCACCGGCACCGGCATCGGCACCTGTGACGTCACCGCGACCAAGGCGGGCGACGCCAACTACGAGCCGTCAACGGACGTGGTGGTGATCACGGTCGACAAGGCCAACCAGACCCTGACCTTCGTCACGCCGGCGCCCGGCCCGCTGACCGTCGGCGGTCCGGTGGCCAATGTGCAGGCCAGCGCCAGCAGTGGTCTGACCGTGTCCTACGGTGTGGCCGCGGGCAGCACCACCATCTGCGACGTCAACTCCAGCAACGGTGGCCTGACCTTGTTCACCGCGGGTACCTGCGTGCTGACCGCCAACCAGGCCGGCAACCCGTTCTACAACGCCGCGCCCGAAGTCACCCAGTCGGTCATCATCGAGCAGGCCCAGCCGAGCATCAGCCTGGTCGGCAGCGGCTCGCCGACCAGCCCGGGCGATTCGGTGACCTTCACGGCGACGGTCAGCGCTGGCTTCAGCCCGACCGGTACGGTCACGTTCCGCAACAACGGCGTGAACATCGCCGGCTGCATCGCGGTGCCGCTCTCGGGCCTCACCGCCCAGTGCGTCACCACGGCGCTGCCGCAGGGCAGCCACCCGATCACCGCGGTCTACAACGGCGATCTGAACAACCTGACGGCGACCAGCAACACGGTCACCCAGGTGGTGCTGACCGGCACGACCATCACTCTGAGCGGTTCCAACCTGGCGGAGGCTCGCTTCGGCCAGGTGGTGAGCGTCGGCTTCACGGTGAGCGGTGGCGTGGCACCGAACGAAGGCCTGGTGACCGTGACGGCCAGCCGTCCGGGTTCGACCGTGACCTGTACGGCGGCAGCTGCGACCGGTTCGTGCAGCCTGAGCGGGCTGGTCACCACCGGCCCGGCGCTGCTGGACGGCTACACCGTCTCGGCGGCCTATGCGGGTGATGCCAACGACGGCTCGTCGAGCACAGCGGCTTCGCAGACGCTGAACGTGCTGCGCTCCAACACCAACACCCTGCTGACCATTGCTCCGGCCACCAGCTCGCCCTTCGGCCAGGGCTTCACCCTGACCGCGACGGTGACCGCAGTGGCGCCGGGCAGCGGTGTCCCGCCGGGCACTATCGTGTTCCTGCGCGATGGCGAGTCGATCGGTGAGGTGTCGCTGAGTGGCGCGGGCGTGGCGGTGTTCAACGTGCCTGCGGGTCTGCCGGTGGGCAACTACGTGTACCGCGCCGAGTACGCGCAGACCACGAACTACCTGCAGAGCTTCGAGAACCGCAACTACGCGATCACCGCCAAGGCCACCACGACGACGATCACCGGCAGCTCGGTGAACCCGTCGGCGCTCGGAGCCAGCGTGAGCTTCAGCTATGCGGTGGCCACCAGCCCGTCCGACACCACGCCGACCGGCACGGTGGCCCTGACCGCCAGCACGGGTGAAACCTGCTCGGCGAGCGTGGCCGCCGGCAGCTGTGCGTTGACCTTCAACACGGCCGGTGCGCGCACCGTGACCGCGGTCTACGGCGGCGACTCGGTGCATGCCACCAGCACCTCGGCGGCCTTCGCGCACAGCGTCGACCGCGGCACGCAGGCGGCGCTGATCGCCAGCGCGACGCCCAGCGCCATCCAGTTCGGCGGCACCAGCACGCTGGCGACCACGGGCGGTACGGGCACGGGTGCGGTGAGCTTCGCTGTGACCACCGGCGGCAGCGTCTGCTCGGTCAGCGGCAGCACCCTGACGGGCACCGGCGTGGGCACCTGTACGGTCACCGCGACGAAGGCGGGCGATGTCAACTACGAGCCGACCTCGGCCACCGTGGAAGTCACCGTCAGCCGCGCGCCGCAGGCCGCGCTGGTGGTCACCGCGACGCCGGACAGCATCGTGTTCCAGGGCACCAGCACGCTGGCGGCCACGGGCGGCACGGGCACCGGTGCGGTGAGCTTCGCCGTCACCGGCGGCACCGGCACCTGCAGCATCGCCGGTAGCACCCTGACCGGCACGGGCGTGGGCACCTGCGTGGTGACTGCGACCAAGTCGGGTGGCGACAACTACCTGGATCAGACCGGCACCGTCACGGTGACTGTTGCCCAGGCGCCGCAGACCATCACCTTCGGCGCCAACCCGGGCCCGCTGACCTTTGCCGGCACCTCGGGCAGCGTCTCGGCGACGGCCAGCAGCGGCCTGCCGGTCAGCTTCAGCACGGCCAGCGCGGGCATCTGCTCGGTGGACAGCGGCACCGGTGCCATCACCATCCTCGGCGCGGGCAACTGCGTCGTGGCCGCCAACCAGGCCGGCAACGCCAACTACCTGGCCGCACCGGAAGTGACCCAGACCGTGGTCATCAACAAGGCCCAGCAGGCCGCGTTGAGCGCAACCGCGACGCCGCAGACGATCGTCTTCCAGGGCACCAGCACGCTGGCGGCCACGGGTGGCAGCGGCACCGGCACCGAGATCACCTTCGCGGTGACCGGCGGCACGGGCACCTGCACGATCAGCGGCAGCACGCTGACCGGCACGGGCGTGGGCACCTGCGTGGTCACGGCCACCAAGGCCGGTGATGCGAACTACGAGCCGCAGACCGGCACGGTCACGGTGACCGTCAACCAGGCGCCGCAGACCATCACCTTCGGCGCCAACCCGGGCCCGCTGACCTTTGGCGGCGCCTCCGGCACGGTGTCGGCGACGGCCAGCAGCGGTCTGCCGGTGAGCTTCGGCACCAGCTCGCCGACGGTCTGCTCGGTCAACGCCAGCAGCGGTGCGATCACCGTGCTCACCGCGGGCAACTGCGTGGTCACGGGGAACCAGGCCGGCAACGCCAACTACCTGGCGGCGCCGCAGGTCACCCAGATCGTGGTGATCAACCCGGGCACCCAGGCGGCACTGGTCGTCACCGCGACGCCGAACCCGGTGATCGCTGGCCAGACCAGCGCGCTGTCGACCACGGGCGGCAGCGGCACCGGTGCGGTGACCTACGCGGTCACGGCCGGTGGCGCCAGCTGCACGGTCTCCGGCAGCACGCTGACGGCGGTCGCCCAGGGCTCGTGCACGGTCACGGCGACCAAGGCGGGCGATGGCAACTACCTGCCGCAGACCGGCACGGTGGTGGTCACCGTCAACCCGGCCACGGTGGATCTGTCGATCGTCAAGACCGGCCGCTACATCACCAATGGCGTGGTGTGGACGCTCAATGTCGGCAACACCGGCCCGGGCGTGGCGAACGGCGCGACGGTGATCGACAACCTGCCGACCTCGGTGACGGGTGCGACCTGGACCTGCACCGGCACGGCCGGCGGCACCTGCTCGGTGGCATCGGGCAGCGGCAGCATCAACACCAATGTGAATCTGCCGGTGGGAGGCGGCGCGGTGTTCACCATCACGGCAACCCTGGTGAACCCGAACGCCGCAACGGTGGTGAACACCGCCAGCGTGGTGGCGCCGATGGGCATCACCGACACCAACGCAGCCAACAACACCAGCACGCTCGACCTCACGGTCGCGCTGTTCGGTGATGGCTTCGAGGGCAGCGGCAGCGCCTTCGGCAGCTTCGAGGCCAAGGCCAGCCTGAGCACGCTGCAGATCGACGGCGCTGCCGTCGAGCAGCAGCTGCACGGGATCGAAGCGCGGGACGTGGGCGTGTACCAGATCGACGGCAGCGAACTGCGCGTGCAGGCTCGCGAGATCAACGGTCTGGTCGAAGTCCGCCTGATCCAGCGCGAGGCCAAGGGCCTGTGGAGCAGCACCCGCTGGATGGAACTGTGGCCGGGCGACAGCGTGCGCCTTGACTACAGCAAGGCCGGCAGCGCGCTGCAGACCCGACTGGCGGTGGGCATGTAAGCCCCATCGCACGCGGTAGCGACACTCGGACGGGCCCGCGCAAGCGGGCCCGTTCGTTTTGGCGCCTGTGCAGGGCGGCCCGAGGCGCACGCCGCCCGCAGCGTCCAGGGAGGCTCTGATTCGTCGGAGCTTCCGACGCGCTACGGATGTCGCGCACGCGGATCGGGCACGTCCGTGCTTGATCTGCGGTGTCCGAGCGCAGCGAAGGCGTCGCCGCACAGCGGCCGAACGCGTGCGGACCCGCGCCGGACGCGCGATGTCTGAACAAGGCCCGGACGGAGTTGTTCAGACCTTCCCCGGGCGCGCGGCTCGCCGGAGCGGTGCGTCGGCCAACCGGGGACGGGCCGATCCCGTATCCTTGCGCGGCCTTTCCCAGCCCGGAGCCTCACCCATGAAAATGGTCACCGCCATCATCAAGCCCTTCAAGCTCGACGACGTGCGCGAGGCGCTGTCCGAAGTGGGCGTGACCGGAGTGACAGTCACTGAGGTCAAGGGATTCGGCCGGCAGAAGGGCCACACCGAGCTGTACCGCGGCGCCGAGTACGTGGTCGACTTCCTGCCCAAGGTGCGGATCGAGGTGGCGGTCGCCGCCGACCGCGTGGATCAGGTGGTGGACGCCATCCGCAATGCCGCCAACACCGGCAAGATCGGCGACGGCAAGATCTTTGTGCACACCCTCGACCAGGTCATCCGCATCCGCACCGGCGAAGTCGGCCCGGACGCGCTCTGAGAGACGGGATTGGGGGTGAGCCGGCGCGCTTGCGCGGCACTGCCGCGCGCGCCGGCGAACGCCCGAGCGCTGCGCGCGAGGGCCGGGAAGGGAGTCGGGAGTCGAAGCGACTTGCATAGGGTCGGTTTTGACCCACCGATGCTCGCGCCCTTGCGGAAATGCGTGTGGTGCCGCGCTGGCAAGCCAGTCTCCGGAGCGTTCGGAATTCGGGCAGTGGCTTTGGCGGGCGTTGGGCTCTGGTGGGGCAAGACCCACCCAATGGGCTGAGGCGAGCGTCGGGCTCCGGTGGGTCAAGACCCACCCTATGGCGCATCGAGGTTCAGTGCGGCCTGTGCCATCGCCAGTGCTTCGTCGAAGCCGGCGGCGAGGCCCAGCAGATTGGGATGCCTGCCGAAATCCATCTGTCGCAGGATCTCGCGTGGCTGGCCGTGCAGGCCGGACAGGATCACCGCTGTGCCCATCTTCTGGCAGCGATCAAGAAAGGCTTCCAGCGCGGTGACGCCCGAAGCATCGATCAGCGGCACCTGGCGCAGGCGCAGGATGAACACCTTCGGCGGTTCGCGGATCGGATCCAGCACCTGATCCAGCCGGTTGGCGACGGCAAAGAACAGCGGCCCGGAGATCCGGAACATCTCCACCCCTGCCGGCAGGCGCTGACGCGCGTCGGGTTCGTCCTCGACAGCGGCATCGTCGAGCGCGCCGACGCTCACGCTGCTGCTCATGCGGTGCATGAATACGAAGGCCGCCAGCACCACGCCCACTTCGATGGCCACAGTCAGATCGAAGGCCACCGTCAGCGCGAAGGTGACCAGCAGCACCACGCGGTCGCCCAGCGGCGCGCGCAGCAGCTGCTTGAAGCGATGGATCTCGGCCATGTTCCAGGCCACCACCAGCAGCAGAGCGGCCAGCACCGACAACGGTACGTAGACCATCAGCGGCGACAGCACCAGCATGAAGGCCAGCAGGAAGCCGGCGTGCGCCATACCGGCAATCGGTGAGCGCGCGCCGGCGCGGATGTTGGTGGCGGTGCGCGCGAGTGCACCCGTGGCCGGCAGGCCGGCGACCAGGGCCGAGGCCGCATTCGCCACGCCTTGGGCGACGAGCTCGGCGTTGGAGCGATGGCGCTGGCCGGTCATGCCGTCGGCCACCACCGCCGACAGCAGGGACTCGACGCCCGCGAGAAAGGCGATGGTGAGCGCCGCCGGCAGCAGCTCGAAGGTGCGCTCGAAGGGAATGCTCGGAATCGCGAAGTCGGGCAGGGCGGCGGGCAGCTGACCGAAGGTGCTGCCGATGGTCGGCACCGGCAGGGCGAGCGCGGCCAGGCTGCCGGCGATCACCACGATCAGGAAGGCCGGCCAGTTGGGTCGATGGCGCTTGAGCAGGGCCAGAGCTATCAGCCCGCTGGCGCACAACGCCGCGGCGGCCGGCTGCCAGCTTGGCAGGTGCGTGAAGTAGGCGGCCCAGCGCTCGAAGAACTCGCCGGGCACCTGATCCATGCGCAGGCCAAGGGCATCCTTCACCTGGCTGGCGAAGATCGACACCGCGATGCCGGCGGTGAAGCCGGTGATCACCGGCTGCGGCATGTAGCGCAGCAGCACGCCCAGTCGCAGCAGTCCGGCCGCGATCAGGATCAGCCCGGCCAGCAGGGTGCAGAGGATCAGGCCCTCGTAGCCGAAGCGCTCGATGACGTTGAACACCACCGGGATGAAGGCCGCGGTGGGGCCGCCGATCTGCACCCGCGAGCCGCCCAGCGCGGAGATCAGAAAGCCGGCGACGATGGCGGTGTGCAGCCCACGCTCGGGCGTGGTGCCCGAGGCGATCGCCAGCGCCATCGCCAGCGGTAGAGCGACGATAGCGACCGTGAGCCCGGCCACCAGATCGGCGCGCAGGTCGCGCGCGCCGTAGCCGCGGGCGAGCGTGGTGTACAGCTGCGGAACAAAGCCCCGGAAGTCGCTGGCGAGACGCCGGGGCATGCGCCTACTCCTGGGCGATGTCGGGTAGGCCGCTGGTCAGCCACCACTGCTTCGCCTCGGCGTCCCAGCGCCACTGCTCGCGCACCAGGAAGGTCCGCTCGACCTGGGTGTGGCGGTTGATCAGGCGCACCTCGACCACCTGCCGGATCTCACCCTCGCCCGCAGGCTCCTTCGCCTTGACCAGATAGCCGGTGAACTGGACCTGGGCAAAGCGTTCCCATTCGAGCTGGCTCATCGGCTTCTCGACGCGCAGCTTGGGATCGATGAACTCGTAAGCGCGCTCGATGTCGCTAAAGCGGATCGCGCCGGCGTAGCTGAACAGGGCGGCATCGAGCTTGTTGTTGTCGCCGCCCTTGGTGGCGCAGGCGCCGAGCAGGGCCATCAAGGCGAGCGAGACGAGCAGGCGCGGCAGTCCGAAGCGTGGCATCGCGGGCGGTCCGAAACGGCAGAGGGCGCCTGATTCTGCGGCATCCGCAGGTATCGAAGCGAGTTGCACGAAGGTCAAACGGCTCCGGCGCGCGCATAGGCCGGGTCTTGACCCACCGAACCCGACGCGCAGCCCATAGGGTGGGTCTCGACCCACCGCACCCGACGCGCAGCGCATAGGGTGGGTCTCGACTCACCGAACCCGACGCGCAGCCCATAGGGTGGGTCTTGACCCACCGCACCCGACGCGCAGCCCATGGGGTGGGTCTTGACCCAGCGCACCCGAAGCGCGCGCGGTCGCTGGCCCAGCCGGACGTTGGCTTTGCTGGGTTAAGGCCCACCCAATAGGCGGTCTTGGGTGAGGCGCGGTGGGTCAAGCCCACCGCATGGGCACAATTCGTTACAGTGCGGGCATGACGCCCGAACTTGCCCACCACATCGCCCTCGACGCCCGTCTGGTCGATGCCGTGGGGGCGATCCGCCTGCTGCAGGCGGTGAGCTGGCCGGTGGCCGAGCAGGAGCGCTTCCTCGAAGGCTTTCGCCGCGGCCAGCCGCGCTTGCCGGAGCCGCGCTACCGCAGCCGCGATCTGTCGGCGGCCCGGGCTGAGCTTTCGGCCATCCGCGATGCCGCCGACCC
Source organism: Lysobacterales bacterium (assembly GCA_014946745.1). Taxonomy (NCBI): domain Bacteria; kingdom Pseudomonadati; phylum Pseudomonadota; class Gammaproteobacteria; order Lysobacterales; species Lysobacterales bacterium. The sequence goes on from JADCRD010000003.1 coordinate 401,982, forward strand.
GCAGCATCCGCTGGGCCAGTACCTGCAGCGCAGCGCCGAGAGCTGGCTGCATGCGGCCTGGCTGATCGAGGCGGCCGGCAGCGAGGCGGCGAGCTGGCATTCGATCCAGCTGTTCGGTCGCCCCGGCGATGCGCTGCCGGGCTCGACCTACACCAACATCGACGCCGCCCGGCACTTCATCGAGATCGCCGACGAGGTCAGCGGCACCTTGCCGCCGGAGGACAACGAGGCCATCTACAGCGCCGAAGCCATGGCCGCCGAGCTGCAGGCCGCGCTCGACGCCTTCTTCGTCGGCCATCGCGTGCGCGTCGAAGTCGACCCCGAGCTGATCGCCAAGGCCGCGGCCGGCCCGACCCGCATCCGCCTGCGCGGCGGCGCCACCTTCAGCGAGTACGACCTGCGCCAGCTGCTGGAGCACGAAGCCTTCGTGCATTCGCTGACCGCGCTGAACGGCCGCGAGCAGCCGCACCTGAAAAGCCTGTCGCGAAGCGCACCGCGCGTCACCGCGACGCAGGAGGGTCTGGCCACCTTCGCCGAGCTGATGACCGGCGCCATCGACCTGCCGCGGCTGAAGCGCCTGTCGCTGCGCATTCTCGCCATCGACAAGGCGCTGTCGGGGGCGGACTTCATCGACGTGTTCCGTTTCTTCCTCGACTCAGGCCAGAGCGAGACCGAAAGCTTTGCCTCGGCACAGCGGGTGTTCCGCGGCTGCCCGACCGCTGGCGGTGCGGCCTTCACCAAGGACGCGGTCTACCTGCACGGCATGCTCAGCGTGCATACCTTCTTCCGCTGGACGATCCGCCACCGCCGCCCGCGTCTCGCGCATCTGCTGTTCGCCGGCAAGATGGCCCTGCATGACGTGTTCACTCTCGAACCGCTGTTCGAACAGGGCGTGATCGCCGAGCCGCTCTACCTGCCGCCCTGGGCGCAGCGCGCCAATGGCCTCGCCGGCGTGCTGGCCTTCTCGCTGTTCGCCAACCGCATCCGCATCGACCGCGTCGAGGCCGAGGACCTGACCCTCGGGCTCTAGCCCGACTCCGCTGCGCGTAGGCGCTCGCGCAGCTCGACTGTGCGGCAGTAAGCAGTGCGTGCGGCGGCCCCGGTCTTGTGGCACATGCTCCGGCTTCACGCGCGGCCGCACTGTCGCCGCGTCGCGCGGTGAGTGATCGACACCCCGCGCGCCATCCCTCCACCCCTGCGCGGAGAGCGCCATGGATAGACGCGAATTCCTCACCTACACCGGGCTCGGTGCCGCGGGCCTGCTGCTGGCCCGTCCCGGCCGCCTGATCGCCGCCGAGGCGCTCACCGATGGCCGCATCGATCTCGCCATCAAGAAGGCCCTGGCCGACCGCGCGCTCACCGCTGCCACCGAAGCGGGCGCCAGCTACTGCGATATCCGCATCGGTCGCTATCTGAACCAGTTCATCGTCACCCGCGAGGACAAGGTACAGAACGTCGCCAGCACCGAATCGATCGGCGCCGGCATCCGCGTCATCGCCAACGGCACCTGGGGTTTCGCCGCCACCAGCACGCTCACCGCCGACGCCATCGTCGCCGCCACGCTTGAAGCGGTCGCCATCGCCAAGGCCAATTCGGTTGTGCAGAGCGAGCCGGTGCGGCTCGCCCCGGTCAAGGGCGTGGGCGAGGTCAGCTGGGCCACGCCGATCAAGAAGAACGCGATGGAAGTGCCGATCAAGGACAAGGTCGAGCTGCTGCTGTCGGCCAATGCGGCGGCCATGAAGGCGGGCGCCAACTTCGTCAACTCGACGCTGTTCCAGATCAACGAGCAGAAGTACTTCGCCTCCACTGACGGCAGCTACATCGACCAGGACGTGCACCGCCTGTGGGTGCCGCTGCAGGTCACCGCGGTCGACAAGAGCAGCGGCAAGTTCCGCAACCGCGCTGGCCTGTCGACGCCGGTCGGCATGGGCTACGAGTACCTCGACGGCGATGCCGCAGAGCGCATCGAGATGCCCGGCGGCGTGATTGGCTACCGCAACAGCTACAACCTCGTCGAGGACGCTGCTGCCGCTGCGCGCCACGCGGTCGAGAAGCTGAAAGCGCCGAGCGTCAAGCCCGGCAAGTACGACCTGGTGCTCGACCCGCAGCACCTCTGGCTGACCATCCACGAGTCGGTGGGCCACCCGCTGGAGCTCGACCGCGTGCTCGGCTACGAGGCCAACTTCGCCGGCACCAGCTTCGCCACGCTGGACAAGCGCGAGGCCAAGTTCCAGTACGGCAGCGACAAGGTCACCCTGTTCGCCGACAAGACCCAGGTCGGCAGCCTGGGGGCGGTGGGCTACGACGACGAGGGCGTGCCGACCAAGCGCTGGGATCTGGTCAAGGACGGCATCCTGGTCAACTACCAGGCGATCCGCGATCAGGCCCACATCATCGGCGAGAGCGAGTCGCACGGCTGCTGCTATGCGGATTCGTGGAACGCCGTGCAGTTCCAGCGCATGCCCAATGTGTCGCTGGCGCCGGGCAAGGACGAGCTGACGCCCGAGAAGATGATCGAGGGCGTGGAGAACGGCATCTACATCGTCGGCGCCGGCAGCTTCTCGATCGACCAGCAGCGCTACAACGCGCAGTTCGGCGGCCAGCTGTTCTACGAGATCAAGGACGGCAAGATCACCCAGATGCTCGAAGACGTGGCCTACCAGATCCGCACGCCGGAGTTCTGGAACGCCTGCGACGCGGTTTGCGACGAGCGCGACTACCGCTTGGGCGGCAGCTTCTTCGACGGCAAGGGCCAGCCCTCGCAGGTCTCGGCGGTATCGCATGGATCGAGCACCGCGCGCTTCCGCGGCATCAACGTCATCAACACCGCCCGCAACATCGGCTGAGGTCCAAGGAGGACACCATGAGCATGTTCACTGAAGCCGAAGCCAAGGCCATCCTCGACAAGGTCATCGCCCTGTCGAAGGCCGACGAGTGCATCGCCACCCTGACCGGCAACCGCGAGGGCAACATCCGCTTCGCCCGCAATTCGGTCTCGACTTCGGGCGTGGTCAACGAAGTCAATCTCGCCGTGCAGGTCGCCTTCGGCAAGCGCAGCGGCATCGCCACCACCAACAGCTTCGACGACACCTCGCTGGAGCGCGTCGTGCGTCGCGCCGAGGAGCTGGCCCAGCTGGCGCCGGAGAACCCCGAGTTCATGCCGGCGGTGGAGAAGCAGACCTACACCGCCACGCCGACCTATGTGCAGGCCACCGCCGACATCGACCCGGCCTACCGCGCCAAGGTGGCGCTGGATTCGATCAAGCCCTGCAAGGACGAGAACCTGGTCGCGGCCGGCTACCTCGCCGACAACACCGGCTTCATCGCCACGGCCAACAGCCGCGGCAACTTCGGCTACCAGCCGCTCAACAACCTCGATTACACCTGCACGGTGCGCACCGCCGACGAGACGGGCTCGGGCTGGGTCGCCACCAATCTCGCGGATGCCTCGAAGTTCGATGCCTCGAAAGACATCCAGACCGCGATCCGCAAGGCCAAGGGCTCGGTCGATGCCAAGGCGCTGGAGCCCGGCAAGTACACGGTGGTGCTCGAACCGGCCGCGGTCTCGGGCCTCTTGATGTTCATGCTGATGGGCTTCGACGCCCGCCAGGCCGACGAGGGCCGCAGCTTTCTGTCGAAGAAAGGCGGCGGCAACCGCCTCGGCGAGAAGGTGTTCGACGAGCGCGTGAATGCCTTCACTGATCCCGCCCACGCGGACGTGCCCGTGCTGCCCTGGGACATGGACGGCCTGCCGCGCGGCAAGCACGCCATCATCGAGAACGGCGTCGTCAAGCACCTGAACTATTCGCGCTTCTGGTCGCAGAAGCAGGGCGTTGACCCGCTCGCCATGCCCGGCAACATCATCATGACGGGCGGCGACAAGAGCACCGAGGACATGGTCAAGTCGACCAAGCGCGGCATCCTGGTGACCCGCACCTGGTACATCCGCCTGGTCGACCCGCAGACCGTGCTGCTGACCGGCCTGACCCGCGACGGCACCTTCTACATCGAAGACGGCGAGGTGAAGCACCCGATCAAGAATTTCCGCTTCAACGAGTCGCCGATCATCATGCTCAACAACATCGAAGAGCTGGGCAAACCCGAGCGCATCAACGCCGGCGCCGGTGTCGGCGGCGGCCCGGGCATCGCGATGATGGTGCCGGCGATGAAGGTGCGGGACTTCACCTTCACTTCGCTGTCGGATGCGGTGTGAGGCCGGTGGCGTGCGCGCGAGCCCATAGGGTGGGTCTCGACCCACCCTATGCTCCGCTTCGGCCTCAGTGTTCCGATCCCATAGGGTGGGTCTTGACCCACCGTGAACTCCGCTTCGGCCTCGGTGTTCCGAGCTCATAGGGTGGGTCTTGACCCACCATGAGCTCCACACTCGCCCCGGTCTTCTTTCGTCGCTTCGTCGTTCGAAGCGGAGAGCGAGAGCTTTCGGTCCGTCCTTCCGCGCTCCCAAAGCATGGCCATCCATGGCCATTCCCGCGTGCGGCCGGCCCGAGTCACTCACTTTGAGTGGCCAAAGAAAGGTAGTCCAAAGGAAGGCCACCCCTCGTCCGCGCCCTTCGCGCATCCCTGCGCTCCGGGTTCGCGAGTCTCGGCCGGTGTTCGTGGACAGGCCATCCCTGGCCTGTCACGAACATCGCCGGCCTCCCTGCCGGCGCCCCTGCGGGCGGATCGTCCGAGCCTCGCCGCTCCCCAGGGGCCCCGTGGAAGAGCGCGGGCTCCTGCCCGCAGAAGCGGAGTGCGCTTCGTGGATGGCGTGACGCGATGGAAACCATAGAGGTTGATGCAGGTATGCGCGGCGGATGGACTCGCTGCTACCCACGCGGACTAGCGCAAGGCGGGAGCAGGCGATCTTTTGCCCTAATGCCCGATTGCTGCGCCATGTGAGACGGCGCAAAGCAACAACAGTGGGTGCTCGGCAAGGTTCGTTTTGCGCGCTTCGCCCGGCCCTCTCCCCAACCCCCGCCTTCGCTTCGCTCGGGCTCTCGGGGTCATCGGCTGCCACCGGCAGCCGATAATCGACCCCGAGCCGCTCCGTGGGGAGAGGGGCTCAATCAAGAGCAGCACCCCCCGCACCACCGCAACCCCGCTCTTACGAATCCCGAATCCCGAATCCCCAATCCCAGCTCTCAAATGCTCCGCCGCCATTTCCTCAAGCTCAGCACCGCCACGCTCGCCGCTCTTGCCGCGACCCGCGCGCGCGCCTTCCAGCCGGTCGAAGGCGAGTACGACTTCTGGTTCACCCGGCTGATGTACGCCTCGGGCAACTGGGACGTGGACCAGCGCATGCCGTCGAACCTGATCACCTCGCTGATCGACTACACCGGCCTGCGCGTCGACCCGGTCGAGCGGGTCATCCCGCTGGCCGATCCGCGCATGCTGGAGGCGCCGTTCTGCTATCTGTCGGGCCACAAGCTGGTCGAGTTCGATCCCGATGAGCGGCGCAACTTCGAGGCCTACGTCCGGCGCGGAGGTTTCGTGTTCGTGGATGACTGCAACCACGACATCGACGGCCTGTTCGCGCGCAGCTTCGAGGCGGAGATGGCTTCGATCTTCGGCCCGCGCGCACTCGCGAAGCTGCCGAACACGCATCCGATCTACTCGAGCTTCTTCAAGTTCGAGGGCCCCCCGACCACGAGCTTCGAACTGAACGGCTGGGGCGATGATCTGGTGCACGACTATCTCAAGGGCATCGAGCACGAGGGTCGGCTTGGCGTGCTCTACAGCAACAAGGACTACGGCTGCGAGTGGGACTACGACTGGCGCAACAAGCGCTGGCTCGCGGAAGACAACACCCGCTTCGGGGTCAACATCGTGATGTACGCACTCAACGGATGAGCCATGAACGCAACTGCCCTCGATGAAGCCAGCCTCGCCGCACGCCTCGAACGCCTGAATGCGCTGAAGACCACCATCGCGCGCTCGGTGATCGGCCAGGCCGAGGTGGTCGAGCAATTGCTGATCGCGCTCTTGGCCGGCGGCCACTGCCTGCTCGAAGGCGTGCCGGGCCTGGGCAAGACCCTGCTGATCCGCAGCCTCGGCCAGGCGCTCAAACTCGACTTCCACCGCATCCAGTTCACGCCGGATCTGATGCCCAGCGACATCCTCGGCACCGAGGTGCTGGAGGAAGACCACGGCACCGGCAGGCGCGTGTTCAAGTTCCAGCCCGGGCCGGTGTTCACCCACCTGCTGCTGGCCGATGAGCTGAACCGCACGCCGCCCAAGACCCAGGCCGCCCTTCTCGAAGCGATGCAGGAGCGCACCGTCAGCACCGCCGGGCAGACCTTCGAATTGCCGAAGCCCTTCTTCGTGCTGGCCACGCAGAACCCGCTGGAGCAGGCCGGCACCTATCCGCTGCCGGAAGCCCAGCTCGACCGCTTCCTCCTCTACATCCGCGTCGACTATCCGAGCCTGGACGAGGAGATCGCGATTCTCGATCTGACCACCGGCCGCAGCGGCGAGACGCCGCCGGCGGTGATGGAAGCGAACGAACTCATCGAGCTGCAGGCGCTGACCCGCGAAGTGCATATCGCGCCCGAGCTGACCCGCTGGATCGCGCGCCTGGTGCGGGCAACGCGGCCCGGTACCGATGCGCCCGAGCGCGTCAATCAGGCCCTGCGCTTCGGCGCGGGTCCGCGCGCTGGGCAGTCGCTGGTGCTGGCGGCGAAAGCGCGCGCGCTGCTGCAGGGGCGCCTCGCCGTCACCCGCGAGGACATCCGCGCGCTCGCCAAGCCGGTGCTGCGCCATCGCCTGCTGCTGTCCTTCGCGGCCGAAGCCGAAGGCCGCAGCACCGATTGGGTGGTCGAGGGCGTGCTCGATGCGGTGGCGGTGTAGGCGCGAGCGCCCGCCATGTCGCCGTACCCCATAGGGTGGGTCTTGACCCACCGAAGCCTGAACTGCGCCAAGGCCAGCACGGCCGCTAAGCCGCGCCCAAGCGAACGGCAGCACGCGTTCCCCATAGGTTGGGTCTTGACCCACCGGCTCTTGACGCTTGCCGCGGCTGTCCCGGATGTCGTTCGCGGATTCCGTAGATCCATGCGTGCCGCCAGCGTCGCGCTTTGGTGGGTCAAGACTCACCCTATGCGAGCGCTTTGGGGTAAGGCGAGTGTTGAGCTCCGGTGGGTCAAGACCCACCCTATGGGAGCGCTCTGGGGTGAGGCGAGCGTCGTGCTTCGGTGGGTCAAGACCCACCCTGTGCGAGCGCTTTGGGCTGAGGCGAGCGTTGAGCTTCGGTGGGTCCAGACCCACCCTATGCGAAGCGATGCGCTTGCGCGGTTTGCCGCGCTTTGGGTGGGGGGGCGTGCGGCTTGCAAGGGCATTCGGAATCGCCGCAGCCCCATAGGGTGGGTCTTGACCCACCGGCTCTTGACGCTTGCCGCGGCCGCGCTGGACGCCGTTCGGGGATTCCGCAGACCCGTGCGTGCCGCCAGCGTCGTGCTTTGGTGGGTCAAGACCCACCCTATGGGAGCGCGTTGGAGAGAGGCGAGTGTTGAGCGCCGGTGGGTCAAGACCCACCCTATGGGCGCGCTTCGGGGCCCGCGCGCATGAACCTCGCAGGGACCGGCCTCGATCTGCCGCCAGAGCTGCGCGCGCGCTTGCGCGATCTGCGCCTGCGCACGCCACTGCAGGCGCCGATCGGGCCGCTCGGTCGTCAGCAAAGTCGCTCGCGTGGACAGGGCCTCGAATTCGCCCAGTACCGCGGCTATGTCGCCGGCGATGCGCCGCGCCAAGTCGACTGGAAGCTGTTCGCCCGCAGCGATCGCCTGTTCGTACGCGAGTCCGAGCGCGACGCGCCGCTCAGCGTGTATCTGGTGCTCGACTGCAGCCCCTCGATGGCGCAGGACGATCTCGCCAATCCCGGCTGGACGCGGCTGCATGCTGCGCGTCGGCTGGCCGCCTGCGTGCTTGATGTGGCGCTGCGCGAAGACGAGCTGTTCGGCCTGCTGGCTTTCGAAGCGCGCGCACCGCTGTGGGCGGCGGCGAACGGCGGTCGCGGCCAGCGCGATCGTCTGCTTTCCGCACTCGCGGGACTCGCGCCGACCCAAGCCTGGCCCGAGGCCCGCGCCCTCGACGCCTTCGCAGCGCGCATGCCGCCGGGCGCCCTGGTGCTGGTGCTCAGCGACGGCTTCGACAGCGCTGCGTCCGAGTTCGCCGCACGCCTCGCCGCCGCGCAGCGCAGCGTCGCCTTCCTCCGCATCCTTACCGCCGAGGAGCGCGAGTTCCCGCTGCAGGGCGCCCTGCATCTGGTCGATCCCGAATCGAGCGCGCTGCGCGAAGTCGACGGCGCGGCCGTGCGCGCGGGCTTTCTGCAGCGCTTCGGCGCCGCGCGTAGTGAGTTCATCGCGAACCTTCAGCAGCGCGGCGTGGCGTGCGTCGAGCACTGGCTGGACCGCTCGGAAGACGTCGCACTACGGGCGCTGTTCGGCCGCGGTGGGCGCATCGACAGCGGTGGCCGCGCATGAGCCTGCTGCTGCCCTCGGCCCTGTTCGCGCTGCTGGCGCTGGCCCTGCCCCTGCTGATCCATCTGCAGCGCCGCCGCGAGACCCCACCACCGCGCCTGTTCGCCGCACTCGCCTACATCGATCCGCAGGCGCGGCCGAAGCAGCGCCTGCGCCTGCGCGATCTCGTACTTCTGCTGCTGCGCCTGCTGTTGCTGGCGCTGCTGGCCTTCGTGCTGGCACAAGCGCTGCTGCACGGACGCGCCGGTGCGCCCTGGGTGCTGCTGTGGCCGGGGCTGGATCCGGCGCAGGTGGGCCCGGTACCTGATGGCACCGAACTGCGCTGGCTGGCACCAGGCTTTCCGCGGGTCGATGTCATGCCTGCGCCCGCTGCGGAGGCGCCCTTCAGCCTGCTGCGCCAGCTCGCCTTCGAGCGCCCGCGCGAACAGGCGATCGAGGTGCGTGTTCCGCGGGAGATCGAGGGCTGGGACGGTGTATGGCTGCAGCTGGGGCGTGAGATCACGTGGACGGTGCTGCCGGTGGCGTTGCCGGCGGTGCCTCGCGAGGCGCAGGTTTTGCGCGTCGCGGTGCAGACGATGGATGAGGTCGAGAACGAACAGCGCCAGGCGCTGGCGGCGCTGCGCGCCTACTTCGAGGGCTTGGCTGAGGGCACGCCGCTGCAGCTCGTCGAGGCGGAAGAGGCGCTGCCCGCGAACGGTGTCGATGCGCTGTGGGTGATCGCATCGACGAAGACGATCCCGCAGCAACACACAGGAGAGCCCGCACACGCACAATCGCCCGAACGCGCCGAGGACGACGAAGCGCGCCGCGAGGACAGCGCGCCCGGCGCGGATGTCGGGTCCGACGCCGTGGACGCCGCGCTAGCGGGTGAGGTTAACGGTAACCGGCGCGAGGGTGCGGCTCCGGTGGGTCAAGACCCACCCGATGGAATCGCGGCGGGCGCGCTGGAGTCGCTGTCGCCGGCCTGGCGGGTGTGGCTGCGCGAGGGCGGGCGTGTGTTGATCAGCGGCTCAGGCGAGCGCGCTGCGCACGCGCCCCGGCCCGGTCCCGAAGCCGACGCGGTGCTGGCCGCTCTCGATGTCCGCGCCCACATGATCTGGCGCGGCGAGCACGCGTCGCTACGCCGCGTGCTGATCGACGGCGCCGAGCTGCGCCTGCTCGACTGCCCGCTCGACACGCGCTGCCTGCCCGAGCTGCTGGCGCCGGACTTTCCGCGTCTGCTGCAAAGCTGGCTGGCGCCGGAGCCCTCTCCCGCATCGCGTATCGACGCACAGCTGATCGCGCCCAGCGCCGACGGACTGCCGCCGCAGCCAGCGGGCAGGCCGCTGCGCGATGCGCTGATCCTCGTACTGCTGCTTGTGCTGTTGGCCGAGCGCTGGCTGGCGGCGACGCGGAGGCCCGCATGAGCACGCCGATGTCAGCGTCGAAAGCGCGCGCGTTCGCGCCCAGCGCCACAGCGCAAGCCCTGCTGCGGCGCGTGCGGCGGCTGGGTCTGATCGAGGCCGCGCTGTGGGTGCTGCCGGCGTGGGCGCTGCTGCGTTTTGCGTCCGCGCCCTGGCCGGCGCTGTGGACCGATGTCGCGGCGCTGCTGGTGCTGCTCGCCATCGCCGGCCTGCGCACTCGCCAGCGCAGCACAACGTGGCTGGCGCAGCGGCTCAACCAGCGCCTGCCGAGCTTCGAGGACAGCGCCGGCCTGCTGTTCACGCCCGGAACGGGTGCGCTGGCCGCGCTGCAGCGGCAGCGCTTGGAACGGCGTCTGCCGCGCGTCACCTTGGCCGCGCTGGACCTGCGCGCACACTCGCCGTGGATGCTGCTGCCGATCCTGCTGGCCGCGGCCGTACTGCTGCTGCCCGCGCAGCGCATGCAGGGATCGACCTTGCCCGCTGCGCGCGAGGCAGCGGCCGCGGAAGCCGATGCGCCACTCGGCCCGCCGAGTCTTCAGTCCACCGAGGTGCGCATCAGGCCGCCGCGCTACACCGGCCTGACCGAGTCCACGCAGGCCGCGCTGGACATCGAAGCCGTGGCTGGCAGCCGCATCGACTGGGCGCTGGAGATCACGCCGGCTCCCAGCTCGGCAGCGCTGGTCTTCATCGACGGCCGCCGCATCGAACTGCAGCTCGCGGACACAGCATGGCGCGGCAGCGACACGCCTGAAGCCAGCAGCCGCTACCGCGTCGAGATCGACGGCGCGGTGCTCGGTCTCGACGACGCTGCCGCACGCCTTGAACTGAAGCCCGACCAGCCGCCGCAGATCCGCGTGCGCCGTCCCGGTCAGACCCTGAACATTGTCGAGTCCGCCGCTGCCATGGAACTCGACATCGAGGCCAGCGACGACTTCGGCCTGGGCGCGGCCGAGCTGCTGCTGACGCTGGCGAAAGGTGACGGCGAGCTGGTCGAGGTCAGCGAGCAGCGTCTCGCCCTGCGCGGCGAAGGCGATGCGCGCAGCCGCCGCTACCTGCGCCGACTCGATCTCGGAGCACTCGGCTTCGAGACCGGCAATGACCTGATCCTGCGCGTCGAGGTGCTGGACAGCCTGGGCCAGCGCGCGCGCAGCCCCAGCTACATCCTGCGCTGGCCCAAGCTGCGCGACACCGAGGGCGAGGGCGTCGAGGGCTTCGTGCAGCGCACCCTGCCGGCCTACTTCCGCAGCCAGCGCCAGATCATCATCGACACCGAGGCCCTGATCGCCGAACGCGCGGCGCTGGAGCGCGAGCGCCTGCTGGCGCGCAGCGACAGCATCGGCGTCGACCAGCGCCTGCTGCGCCTGCGCTACGGCGAGTTCCTCGGCGAGGACGTCGAGACCGAAGGCCCGCTGCTGCCCGAGGGTCACAGCTTAGACGACGGCCACGGTCACGCCGACCCGGCCAGCTTTGGCGACGCCGCCTCGCTGGTCCGCGCCTACGGCCACATGCACGATCAGGAGGAGGGCACCACGCTGTTCGACCCGGTGACCCGCGAGCGTCTGCGCTCGGCCCTGCGCGAGATGTGGCAGAGCGAGCTGCACCTGCGCATGGGCGATCCGGTGGCCGCGCTGCCCTACCAGTACCGGGCCTTGGACCTGATCAAGCAGATCCAGCAGGCCAGCCGCATCTACCTCGCCCGCGTCGGCCTGGAGCTGCCGCCGATCATGTTTTCGCGGCGGCTCACCGGCGATCGTTCGACGGCCGTACGTCCGGGCGATCCGCTGCGCGCGGCCGAGCGCGGCGATGCGGCGCTGGTGGGGGTGTTTTCGGCCCTGGCGGGCCGGGGATTCGGGATTGGGGATTCGGGATTGGTCGGGGGTGAGGCTCTTGCCGACGCGGCGCCGGCTCCCGACGTCCTCGCAGCGTTCGAGTCCTGGCTCACCGGGCAGCCGATTGAATCGACGCTGGACTTGCGCGAGCGCTTCGACCGCGTGCGCCGCGATCCGGACTGCGCGGACTGCCGTGCCGCGCTGGCATCGAGCCTGTGGCAGCGGATCGCGCCACCGCCGCAGGGACCACGTTCGCGCGCCGGGCTCGATGTCGCGGGCGAGGCCTGGCTGCGCGCGCTGGAGGACGCCCGATGAGTCTGCCGGCGAACTTCATGGCCTTCGCCCTGCTCGCCATCGGCCTGTTCGCCGCCGCGCGCCTGCTGTGGAAGCGGCCGCAGCGCTGGCCCTGGCGACTGCTGCTGCAGAGCCTTGCCCTGCTGCTGCTGTTCTTCGTGTTGAACCCACCGCCGCAGCCGCTGCCGCAGGCTGGCACGCTGACCGTGCTCGGCGCCGGCTGGCGCGACGCGCTCACCCATAGGGTGGGTCTTGACCCACCGGAGCTCGACACTCGCCCCGGTGCGAAGATCTTGGGCGTCGCCGCCGACGATTCCCGCGATCTCAACGCTGTCCCGGCAAAGTCCGGAGTCTCGGGAGGCAGCGGAGACATCGAATCAGCGCCCGCAGCGGAGGCGCGGCGCGATGTCGAGGCCACGGTGGGTCAAGACCCACCCGATGCGTCGAGCGCTGCCGCAGACGTGGCGGACCGGGGCCGTGCCGGTCGTGGGTCGAATGCGAACGCCGAGCTTGGACCGCCCACAGCCGTCATTGCGCTGCCTGAAGCGGAAGACCCGCTGCCGCCCGGCGTGCAGGGCGCGCCCGACCTCGCGACGGCGCTGCGCATGCGGCCGGAGTTCGCCGCACTGCGCCTGTTCGGGCGTGGCCTGTCGCTGCGCGATCTCGCGGTGGCGCGGGAGCGTGGGCTCGCGTTTTTCCCCGCACCGCTGCCGCGCGGATTCGTTGCGATCGAGCACCCGGAGGACGTGACGCTGGGCGCAGCGATCGACGTGACCGCGCACTGGAATGGAATGGCCCCGGCGCGCGTGCAGCTGCTCGACGCCGCGGGCGAGGCGCTGGCGGAACAGGTCTTCGATGCCGGGGAATCGTCGGCATCGTCCACCGCCTCGGGCGCATTGAACGCTACGGCGGCAGACACGCCCGCCGTCGACGCCGCAATCGAACAGGATGCGATGGCAGAGGCGTCCAGCGCTGCGGCTGTGGCCGACGCGGCGGCCGGGGCGAGCACAGCGAGCGTCGCTGTCACTACAGCCACCCAGCCCGCACCCGGAGACAGCACCTCGGGCAGCGCCCTTGCGCCCGCGCCAACGGATGCAGCGTCTTCCGTGCAAACCGCATCTGCGCTGGCGCCGATGCATTCCGGCGTCGTTCGCCTGCAGACGCTTGCGCGCGCGGCAGGTCCGCTGCCGCTGCGCCTGCGCGCCCTCGACGCCAAGGAGCAGACGCTCGACGAGTTCGCCTTGCGCCTAGACGTGACGCCGCCACGCGCCCTCAAGGCGCTGCTGCTGGCCGCAGCCCCGGGCCCCGAAACGCGCGCGCTGCGCCGCTGGGCGGTGGATGCCGGACTCGACTTCGACAGCCGAATCCAGTTCGCGCCTGGACTGGTGCAGGGCGGGCGCGCGCTGGCGCCGAGCGCGGAAGAGCTTGCCGCGCTCGATCTGCTGATCCTCGAAGAGCGCGCCTGGTCGGCGCTGGGCGCGGGCGGACGCGCCGCCGTCCTGGGCAACGTGGAGAACGGCCTCGGCCTGCTGCTGCGCCTCACGGCGCTGCCGAATCCGGGCCTGCTCGCCGAGCTGCGCGAGGCCGGCTTCGCGATCGAGCGCGTGCCCGGCGAGACCAGCGCACAGGCGCGTGTCGCCGAGGCGCCCACGCGTCTGCGGCAGCTGCCGATCCGCGTCAGCGCGGCGCAGTCGGTACCTGCCGTGCTGGCGGATTCGGGCGAGCCGCTGGCGCTGTGGCGCGCGCGCGGTCTGGGTCGCCTCGGTCTTCTGTGGCTGACCGACAGCTACCGCCTGCAGGCGGCGGGCCATGCCGAGGTCTACGGCGCGCTGTGGAGTGGGCTGACGACTGCACTCGCAAGGGCGCCTGCGGCGCCCCCGCCCGCGCCGATCCTCAGGCTTCCGCGCGGGCAGATGCAGGCTTGGCTCGGCGAGCGCATCGAGCTCTGCGGCCTGCGTGCGCCGCTGGCGCTGTCGGCCCCTGACGGAGCCCAGCTCACCCTGGCGGCTCCCGATGCGCAGGGCTGTGCTGTTGCCTTGCCGAGCACGCCGGGGCGCTACCGTCTGGGTACGGCTGAGGCGACGGCGCTGAGCTTCGAGGTGCGCGATCCAGCGCGGGAGGCCGCCCTGTACGCGGCCGATCTGCGCGCGCGCACGCATGCCGCGGTGTCCTCGCGAGCGGCGGGGGCGAACAACGCGGGTCCGGCCTACGCCCCCGGCGACTTCTGGCCGTGGCTGCTGGCCCTGCTCGCCGTGTTCGCCGCGCTGTGGTGGCTGGAGCGGCCGCGCTCGCCCTGAGCGATTTGGCGACAGACAGCGAGCCGGGTGGTCTTGCCCACGCCTGCTAGCGATCCCTCGCGCGCCCTCGACGAGCCGGAGCGCTCGCGCTCTTCGTAGACACTTTCTTTCAGGCCCAGCCCTTACTGCCCGCGCTTCGTGCCCACCTTGCGGGTCGCGAGCAAGCTCGCTCCTACAAACAGCTGGGCCTCGCGCCTACAAACAGCTGGGCTTCGCTCCTACAAGCAGCTTGGCTTCGCGGGACCACCCGCGGAGCACATGGGTTCTGCTTCTTGTTCTTTTGCTGCTGGCGTTTGTAGGAGCCTGCTTGCAGGCGACCGCAGCCCACGCTTCGTGCCCACCTTGCGGGTCGCGAGCAAGCTCGCTCCTACAAACAGCTGGGCCTCGCGCCTACAAACAGCTGGGCCTCGCGCCTACAAACAGCTGGGTTTCGCGGGACGACCCGCGGAGCGCATGGGGTTCTGCTTCTTGTTCTTATGCTGCTGGCGTTTGTAGGAGCCTGCTTGCAGGCGACCGCAGCCTGCAGCCTGCACCCACCGCCGGGTCACGAGCCGCCTGTGCGCATTCATTGTGCCGGACGCGGTGGCGCGGTCAGCTCGCGGACATCGAGGAAGCCATCGCCGTCGACATCCTGCAGATCGAAACGGGCGTCGATGCGCGCGTGGTGCTCGCGCAGCGTCAGCGCCTGTCCGCGGCGGAAGCTCGTGCCGGGCGGCAGCTCCTGCGGCTGCAGCACGCCGTCGCCGTTCACGTCCATCGCGCGGAAACCGCGGCCCATCCAGGCGCGGTATTCGGCCCGGCTGACCTTGCCGTCGCCATCGGAATCCACGCGCGCCAGCTGCTCGGCCGGCGCGTTCGGAAACGCGGCGGCGAGCGCGGGCATAGACAGCAGGGCAAGGCAGAGCGCGCGCATGTCCACAGGATAGCGGCGATGCCGTCCTTGGATCGGCCGCAGGGTCATCCGCGCTGCTTACACGCGCGCCGGCTGCAGGCGATAGCCCTTCAGTCTCTGCGCGAACTCCTGCAGTGCGGCATTGCCCGACTGCTCGGCATCCGCGCACCACTGGCGCAGGGCTTCTAGGGTGGCTTCCGAGCCTTGGCTGGTGCGCTCGAACACCGCGCGCAGGCGCCGGCGGTAGTCGTAGATCGCCGCCAGCTGCGGATGCTCGGCGATCCAGCTGTCGAGCTTCTGCTGCTGCTCGGGCTTGAGCCAGCGGCCGTGATCCTTCAGCGCGCGGCGCAGCCGGCCCGGCAGCGCCTTCAGGTTGGCCTGCGCGCCGGCCATGTCGGCCTTCAGATGCGGGGCGACAACGATGCGGAAGTAGTCGGTCATCACCTGGAAGCGATGCGCCAGCACCGCGCGGACGGTGTCGCTGTCGGGCATCTGGAGGTTCGGGCGGATGTCGAGCTTCGGCGCGACGCGCAGGATCTTCGCCAGGCCCAGCGCCGACAGCATGCGCAGCGCCACCCAGCCGATGTCGAACTCGAAGCGGCGCAGGGCGAAGCGCGCCGAACTCGGGAACGCGTGGTGATTGTTGTGCAGCTCCTCGCCCGCGATGATCAGGCCCCAGGGGCTGATATTGGTCGCGCGGTCGTCGGTCTCGAAGTTGCGATAGCCCCACCAGTGGCCGAGGCCGTTGATCACGCCCGCGGCCAGCACCGGAATCACCAGCATCTGCAGCGCCCAGACGGTGATGCCGATGACGCCGAACACGCCGATGTTGAGGAACAGCAGCAGGCTGGGGCCAAGGCCCGGAAAGCGCGAGTAGACATGGCGCTCGACCCAGTCGGTCGGCGTGCCGTGGCCGAACTGGGCGTGGATCGTGCGATCCTTGCGCGCGCTCTGGTACAGGGTGACGCCGTGGAACAGCACCTTGTTGATGCCCAGCACCTGCGGGCTGTGCGGGTCTTCGGCGGTTTCGCAGCGGGCGTGGTGCTTGCGATGGATGGCGACCCAGTCCTGGGTGACCATGGCGGTGGTGAACCACAGCCAGAAGCGCATCGGATGGCTGATCAGCGGGTGCAGGTCCACCGCGCGATGGGCCTGGCAGCGGTGCAGATAGATCGTCACCGACATCAGGGTGAAATGCGCCATCACGAGGAAGGCGCCCAGCACCAGCCACCATGCGTTGCCGAACAGGCCGCCCGTGGCCCAGCTGAAGAATGCGTTGTCCATGAAGCCCTGCGTTTCCGTGTCATGAGTGAACAGATGTTAGCAGCGTACCTCGACTCTTCCTTCACGACTGTCGGCACATCCCCGACCCATGCCTGAGCTGCCCGAAGTCGAAACCACCCGCCGCGGCATCGAGCCGCATCTCGTGCAGCGGCGCATCGCGCGGGCGGTGCTGCGCCGGCCCGACCTGCGCTGGCCGATCCCGGACGAGATCCGCGACGAGCTGCCCGGGCAGCGCATCGAGGCGGTCGAGCGTCGCGCGAAGTATCTGATCCTGCGCGCCGAGACCGGCGACGCCATCCTGCATCTGGGCATGTCCGGCAGCCTGCGCGTGCTGCCGGCGGGCGTGCCGGTGCGCGCGCATGACCACGTCGACCTCGAACTCGACGACGGCCAGCTGCTGCGCTTCAACGACCCGCGCCGTTTCGGTGCGCTGCTGTGGCAGGTGCGCGGGCAGACCCATCCGCTGCTGGCCGGGCTCGGACCCGAGCCGCTGTCGGCCGAATTCTCCGGTGAACACCTGTTCCGCCTGAGCCGCGGCCGCGCGGCACCGGTCAAGACCTTTCTGATGGACCAGGCCATCGTGGTCGGGGTCGGCAACATCTACGCCGCCGAGAGCCTGTTCCGCGCCGGCATCGACCCGCGCCGCGCGGCGGGCAAGGTGAGCCTCGCGCGCTACCAGGCGCTGGCCGAGGCGGTGCGCGAGATTCTCGCCTACGCGATCGTCCGCGGCGGTACGACCCTTCGCGATTTCCTCGCGCCCGATGGCGCACCCGGCTACTTCGAGCAGGAGCTGCTCGTGTACGGGCGCGAGGGCCAGGCCTGCAAGCTCTGCGGGACAACACTCAAGCACATGGCGCTGGGCCAGCGCGCCACGGTGTGGTGTCCGCGATGTCAGCGCTGAATCTCCGCCCGCCCGGTCGCCTGCCGGCCCTGCGGGCGCCCAGCCGCGGCCTTCGCCGATCGACGCCTCCCGCCGGCCTCGCCCCAATCCCCAGCCCTGCACCGAGCCCATGCTGCGAACCTTCGCCCTGATCGGACCCTTGGCGTTTCTGCTCACTGCGATCGCCGTCCAGGCCCTGCACCCGAGCTACGACTGGCGGCAGGCACCGCTCTCGTTCTACCTGTCCGGCCCGCACGGTGCGTGGCTGCAGTGGGCCTATGCCCTGTTGGCGGCTGCGATCTCGGCGCAGGCCTGGCTCAGCTGGCGGGCGGAACGCACCGGCCTGTGGAACACCGGCGCCCTGCTGTTGTTCCTCGGCGGATCGGTCGCGCTGGTCATCACCGCGGTGTATCCGGGCGGCTCGCCGGCCGCTGCGGTACCCGAGTTCGAACATCGTCTGCATCTGTGGAGCGCGCTGCTGGCGTTCGGGCTGACCGGGCTCGGCCTGCTGCTGCGTGGCGCCTTGGACTGGACGCGCGGCGAACGTCTGTTCCTGCCCTTGGCCGTGCTTGCCGTGGGCTGTCTGCTGCTGCATGTGGGGGTGCGCGAGCTGCCGCGGGGGGCGAGCCAGAAGCTCACGATCGCGCTGTACCTGCTGTGGCTGGCGCTGCACGATTGGCGGGCGCCGACGCGGTCATTCCGCCGCCGGCGCGGCTCCGTCTGACGTCGGCGCGGCGCGGGCGACGCACCCGTGCGCCGCCCGCGGATGCGGAGGGCCGCAGACGCTCGATCGGCGCCGGTCTTCGCCGGTCTCAAGAACTGCGTGAGCTGGGTCAAGACCGCGTTGACCGATCGCTCGCGCGGCCTGCAGCGGGCAGCGATCGGGCGGGGCGTCGAGTCGGCATTCGCGCATTCGCCTTGGCACCCACGCGGGCCCGTTCGGTCACCGCCGGGTTCGCAGCACCTTCAGGGCGACGGCGGAGGCAGGGGCGGCGCCCCGCGCAGCGCCTCCAGCAGCGCAGCGCGCGGCAGTTTGCCAGTGGCATTGCGGGGCAGGGCGTTGACCCGCTTCAGCGGTCGCGGCAGATAGACCGGGTCGACCACTTCGCGCAAGGCCGCGAGTACCGAGATTTCGTCGAGTTCCGGCGCCACCACCAGCGCGGCCACGCGCTGCACGGGGCCTGCCGTCTCGGGCAGAAACACCACGCCATCCTGCACGCCCGGAATGGCCAGCAGGCGACGGGTGAGCTCGCCCAGCGAGGCGCGCTTGCCGGCGATCTCCAGCAGGTCCGCGGCGCGCCCGGCCAAGCGGAAGCGGCCCTGCGGCAGCAGTTCGATCAGGTCCTGCAGCAGTACCGGTGCCGCCAGCCAGTCGGCGTCGATCTGCGCGCCATCGGGGCGCGGCTGGATCTCCACGCCGGCATAGGTCGTCCAGGCCTGTTCTCGCGCGGTCTGCCGATGCGCGATCACGCAGGTCTCGGTGCTGCCGTAGAACTCCAGCACGCGGCCGCCGCTGGCGGCTTCCGCCGCACGCGCCAGGTCAACCGGCAGCGGTGCCGTCGCGCTGACGATGGCTGCGATGGGCGGCAGCGCGAGGCCGGATTCGATCAGCGCGCGCAGATGCACCGGCGTGGTCACCAGCACGCGCGGCGCTTCCAGTTCAGTCAGGCCGCGCACGATGTCGGCGGGGAAGAAAGGACGCCCCGGATGGATCGGAAATCCGCCGAGCAGGGGCAGCAGCACCGAGGTCTCCATGCCGTACATGTGCTGCGCCGGCACGGTGGCGAGGATCTGCGCGCCTGAGCCCGCCACCTCGCGCAGCAGCTCGGCGTTGAGCTGGGTGCTTCGGCTGAAGCTGCCCCAGCGCTTGGGTTGGGCCTTGGGTGGACCCGAGCTGCCCGAGGTGAAGCCGATCACCGCCAGCGCCTCGGCCGGCAGCAGCAGCGGCTCGATGGGCCCGGTCCACTCGGCGAGAGCCGCCGGCAGCGTGGTGTAGCGCGGCGGCTGGCGCTCAAGCCCGCAGCCGTTCAAGCCGTCGTCGCCGACGCAGTGCGCGTCGGGATAGCGCTCCAGCATTTCCAGGATCACGCTGGGCGCGCGCGAGGGCGGCAGCAAGGTCGGCTGGCCGCGCATCAGCGCCGCCGCCAAAGTCAGCATGAAACGGTAGCGGTCCTCGCACAGATTGAGGCAGTGGCTGCCGGCCGGAAGCGTCTCGGCCAGCGCGCGCGCCTGACGCAGAAAGCGCTGCAGCGACACCGGTGCGGCCCCGTCGAGCGCAAACACGCGGTCGAGCGGCCCGCAGGCGAGCGGTACTAGGGCGGTGGCGAGGCTGGGATCGCTGGGAACGGCCGACATGCAGTGAAGAACGCGTTACGAGGCCGCCAAGGCTCCATGAAAACGCGGGGGGACTCAAGAGAGCCGGGATTGGGGGTGAGGCGACGCGTTTGCGCGGCATGCCGCGCGAGTGCCCGAACGCCCGAGCGCCCAGCGCGAGGGCCGGGAGGGGATTCGGGACTCGAAGCAGCAGGGGGACGGGGCCGCCGAATACCTCGCAGCTTGCCGTCATGAGCGGCGCGGGACTCCGATTCGACAGGCCCCAAACAACGACGGGCTGCGCAAGGCAGCCCGTCGAGCAAAACCCGGTGACCTGGTCAGGGCAGAGCGCGCCTTCGAATCCAGCGACGCTCTTGCGAATCCCGAATCCCGAATCCCGAATCCCAGCTACTTATCAGCAATCGAATACGCCGGCAGCTTCTTCGGCACCCGCACGTTCTTCAGGGTGACATAGCGCGGCAGGCCGTCCTTGCCGAAGGGCGGAAAGGCCTCGCCCTGGATGAGCGGGGCCAAGTACTTCCGGCAGGCCTCGGTGATGCCGTAGCCGTCGCGGCGGATGTAGCCCTTCGGCATCTTCTTCTCGTGGTTGGCGACCTTGGACAGCGGCGCCGGCTCGATCTTCCATCGATAGGGCGCATCGCTGAGGCGCTTGATGACCGGCATCACCGCGTTCTTGCCGGCCAGCGCGTACTCGACCGCGGCGCGGCCCACGGCCTGGGCCTGTTCCCAGTCGGTCTTGGACGCCAGGTGACGCGCCGAGCGCTGCAGGTAGTCGGGCACCGCCCAGTGGTACTTGTAGCCGAGCTTGTCCTTGACCAGGGCGGCGATGGTCGGGCCGACACCGCCGAGCTGGCTGTGGCCGAACGCGTCCTTGCCGCCGGCTTCCGCAACGAAGCGGCCGTCCGGATGGCTCAGGCCCTCGCTGACGACGACCGTGCAGTATCCGATCTTCTCGACCGTGGCCTTCACCTTGGCCAGGAACTTGGCTTCGTCGAAGGCGATTTCCGGGAACAGGATGATCTGCGGCGGATCGTTCTCCTCGCGCTGGGCAAGCCCGGCGGCGGCGGCGATCCAGCCGGCGTGGCGGCCCATCACCTCCATCACGAAAACCTTGGTCGAGCTCTCGGCCATCGAGATCACGTCGAGGCTGGCTTCCATCACCGACACCGCCGTGTACTTGGCCACCGAGCCGAAGCCCGGGCAGCAGTCGGTGACGGCGAGGTCGTTGTCGACGGTCTTCGGCACGCCGATGCAGGTCATCGGGTAGTCGAAGGTCTTGGCGATCTGCGACAGCTTGTGCGCGGTGTCCGCGCTGTCATTGCCGCCGTTGTAGAGGAAATAGCGGATGTCGTGCGCGCGGAACACGTCGATCAGGCGCTCGTACTGCGCGCGGTTTTCCTCCAGCCCCTTGAGCTTGAAGCGGCAGCTGCCAAAGGCGCCGCCGGGGGTGTGGGCGAGGTCGCGCAGGGCGGCCGCGGATTCCTTGCTGGTGTCGATCAGGTCCTCGCGCAGCGCGCCGATGATGCCGTTCTTGGCAGCCAGCACCTTGACCTTGTGCTTGCGCGCGGTTTCGATCACGGCAGCGGCGGTGGCATTGATGACTGACGTCACGCCACCGGACTGTGCGTACAGCAGTTTTCCCTGGCTCATGCGGGTGAGGGCTCCGACCAAAGTGTTGAATTGACTCTACCCGGGGCAGCGGTTACGTTGCCGGCGACCGCGCGAACCGGGGCCTGTAGGGCTCGCAAGTCTAGCCGCCCCGCCGACGCCGCGCCCAAGCTTTCCACCACTTCCGGATCTCCCATGCGACTCGTACTTCTCGGTGCGCCCGGCTCAGGCAAGGGCACACAGGCCACGCGGCTCAAAGAACAACTGAGCGTGCCGCACATCTCCACGGGCGACCTGCTGCGCGCTGCCGTGGCTGCCGGTACGCCGCTGGGCCTGCAGGCCAAGGCGGTGATGGAGCGCGGCGAGCTGGTCTCCGACGAGATCGTCCTCGGCATGCTGGAAGAGCGCTTCAGCAAGCCTGACATCGCCCGCGGCTTCATTCTCGATGGCTATCCGCGCAATCTGGCCCAGGCCAGCGCGCTGGACGCCCTGCTGCACCGTTTGAACCTGCCGGTCGACGTGGCGGTGCAGCTCGATGTCAGCACCGAGCTGCTGGTCCAGCGCATCGCTGGTCGCGCCCAGGCCGAGGGCCGCGCCGATGACACCCCCGAGGCGGTGACCAATCGCCTGCGCGTGTATTCGGACCAGACCGCGCCGGTCATCGACTACTACCGCGAGCGCGGCCGCCTGGTCTGCGTGTATGGCGTCGGCGCGATGGAGGAGGTCTCCGATCGCATCCTCGGCGCCATTCGCAGCGCCACGGCCGACGAAGCCTGATCGCCTCCGGCCCGAGGCCCGGGCGAATGGCCGACAGCCCCGTCGCGCCCCGCGCCGGGGTGCTGCCTTGGACGACGAGCACGTCAGCGTGAACTCCTTCCTCGCGCGTCTGCTTGCCCTGGTTCTGCTGCGCTGCGGGCCGCAGGACCTGCCCTTCGATGCCCGACTTCTGCTGCGCTTGCTCGCGGCATGGGTGCTGCTGCAGCTGTTCGTCCAGCATGTGTGGCTGGACAGCGGCGCGGGCGCTGGGCAACTGCCGCTGGTGCTCGGCTTCCTGCTGCTGCCGATCCACGTGCTGCTGATGCTGCGCGGGCGCCGCGAGCGCTTCGTGCAAACCGCGCTCGGCTTCGTGGGCGCCAGCCTGGTGATCGGCCTGGCCTCGCTACCGGCGATGCTGGTGCTCGACAGCATCGATCCGGCACGGGTGCAGAGTGAGGGCGTTACCGCGCTGCAGACGCTCGCGTTCTGGGCCGCACTGATCCTGACGGCATGGAAGCTCGCGGTCGATGCGCACCTCTGGCGGCACGCTCTCGATGTCGCGCCGCCGCTGGCGATCGCCACCAGCCTCACCCTGTTCCTCGCCGAGATCGCCGTGCTGGGGCGACTCGCCGGAGCCTCCGAATGAAACTGCACATCCTCGGCATCTGCGGCACCTTCATGGGCGGCGTCGCCGCGCTGGCGCGCGAACTCGGCCATGCCGTCGAAGGTTCGGACCAGAACGTCTATCCGCCGATGAGCACCCAGCTCGAAGCGCTCGGCATTGCGCTCGCCAGCGGTTACCGGCCCGAACATATCGGCGCCGACGTCGACCAGGTGGTGGTCGGCAATGCGCTCTCGCGCGGCAACCCGGCGGTGGAAGCGGTGCTCGACGCCGGCCGCGACTACCGCTCCGGCGCGCAGTGGCTGGCCGAGCGCGTGCTGCGCGGCCGCCGCGTGCTGGCGGTGGCCGGCACCCACGGCAAGACCACCACCAGCTCGCTGCTGGCCTACCTGCTCGACTGCGCCGGCGCCGAACCAGGCTTCCTGATCGGCGGCGTGCCAGAGAACTTCGGCGTGTCCGCGCGCATCGGCGGGAGCCCGGCCTTCGTGGTCGAGGCCGACGAATACGACACCGCCTTCTTCGACAAGCGCTCGAAGTTCGTCCACTACCGGCCCGAGATCGCGATCCTCAACAACCTCGAGTACGACCACGCCGACATCTTTCCCGACCTGGCCGCGATCCAGCGCCAGTTCCACCACCTGGTGCGCACCGTGCCCGGGCGCGGCCGGCTGATCGTCAACGCCGAGGACGCGGCACTCGCCGAGGTGCTGGCGATGGGCTGCTGGACGCCGGTGACGCGCTTCGGCATTGACGTCGCGGCCGACTGGCAGGCGCGCCTCTTGAAGCCCGAGGGCAGCGCCTTCGAGGTGGTGCAGGGCGGCGCGGTGATCGGTGAAGTGCACTGGGACCTGCTCGGCCGGCACAACGTGATGAACGCGCTGGCCGCGCTGGCTGCCGTCGACGCTTACGGACTCGACGTGCGCCCGCTGCTGCCCAAGCTCGCGGGTTTCGTTTCCGTGAAGCGCCGCCTGCAGAAGCTCGGCAGCCCGCACGGCATCAGCGTCTACGACGACTTCGCCCACCATCCGACGGCGATCCGCACCACCCTTGCCGGCCTGCGCGCCCAGGTCGGTGCGGCGCGCATCCTGGTCGCGATCGAACCGCGCAGCAACTCCATGCGCCTGGGCGCACATGCGGCCGAAATCGCGCCGTCGCTCACTGACGCCGACGCCGTGGTCTTCCTGCACCGGCCGGAGCTCGCCTGGGATGCGGCCGCCGTGGTCGGCGCCCTGCGCGGCGAAGGCCATACGGTGCCGACGGTCGATGCCCTGCTCGACCGGCTCGCCGCACTCGCGCAGCCGGGCGACCATGTGGTGTTCATGTCGAACGGCGGCTTCGAGGGCGCGCCGCGGCGGATGGTGGAGCGGCTGCAGGGCTGAAGCGAGCGGGCGGACTATTCGCTGCCGCTGACCAGCGTGCCCTTGTCCAGATGCACGGTGCGGCGAGCGTACTCGGCGGCCTTGGGGTCGTGGGTGACCATGATGATGGTCTTGCCGAATTCGCTGTTCAGCCGCTGCAACAGGCGCAGCACCTCGTCGGCGGTCTTGCGGTCGAGGTCGCCGGTGGGTTCGTCGCAGATCAACAGGCGCGGGTCCGAGACCAGGGCGCGAGCGATCGCCACGCGCTGCTGCTGGCCGCCGGAAAGCTCGTTCGGCTTGTGCCCGCCGCGGTCGGACAAACCGACCAGCTGCAGCGCGATGCGCGCGCGCTTGGCGCGTTCGCTGGCGCCGAAATCGGTCAGCAGCAGCGGCAGTTCGACGTTTTTCTGGGCCGACAGTACCGGCATCAGGTTGTAGCTCTGGAAGATGAAGCCGACCGTGCTGGCACGCCAGGCGGCCAGCTCGTCCGCGCTGTACTCCTCGATGCGCTCGCCGCCCACCTTGAGCACACCCGAGGTCGGCGAGTCGATGCCGCCGATGAGGTTGAGCAGGGTGGTCTTGCCGGAGCCCGAAGGGCCCATCAGGGCAACGAAATCGCCCTCAGCGATGTCCAGGTGGATGCCGTGCAGCACTTCCACGCGCTGGCTGCCGCGCACATAGGCCTTGGTGAGCTCGCGAATCTCGACCAGCGGGATGGAGGCGGCCACGGGCGTCAGCGGCTCGTTTTGCGGGCCACCCGGACGCCGTCCTGCAGCGTGTCCGGCGGCGATAGCACCACGGTCTCGCCACCCTGCAAGCCCGTCAGCACGCGACGCTCACCGTTGGCGGTGTCGCCCAGCTGCAGCTCAACGCGACGCACGCTGTCGTCCTCGGCCAGCACGAAAACGTGGCCGCGATCGCTAGCGCTGGCGCCTTCGGCACCCTCTTCAGGTGTTGCGAGCACTACGGCGCGCTCGGGCACGAGGGCACCGCTGGGCGGAGCCGCGTTCGGATCGGGGCGGGCTTCGAGGAAGCTCACCCGCACGCCCATGTCGGGCACGATGCGCGGGTCGCGGCTGTCCAGGGCGATGCGCACCTTGACCGTGGCCTTGCTGCGGTCAGCCGCCGGCACGATGGCGATGACGCTGCCGGGGATCTTCCAGTCGGGGTAGGCGTTCAACACGGCATCGACCGGCATGCCGGGCTGCACGCGGCCGATGTAGGCCTCGTTGACGTCGACGTTGACCTCCAGCGAGTCCATGTCGACCACGGTGCCGATGCCGGTGCGGGTGAAGCCGCCGCCGGCCGAGAGCGGCGACACCATTTCACCGGGCTGCGCGGCTTTGGCGATGATGACGCCGCTGAACGGCGCGCGCACTTCGGTATTGGCGAGATTCAACTCCGCCACCGCGACCTGCTCGGCGGCGACTTCGGCCGCACGCTGCAGCGAGCCGAGACGAGCGGCGCGGGCATCGCGATCGCTCTGCGCCTGTTCCAGCGCGGCGTCCGACGTGAGCTTGCGGTCGGCCAGCTCCTGTTGGCGCTTCAGGGAGCTTTCGGCCAGCGCCAGCAGCGAGCGCGCTTCGGCGAGCTGCGACTGGCTGGAGGCCAGCTGCGCGCGGGCCAGCTCCAGCTGCGCGGCGGCGTCGACCGGGTCGAGCCGGGCCATGAGTTCGCCTTCAGTCACGCGCTGACCTTCCTCGATCAGCACCTCCAGCACGCGGCCGGTCACTTTCGACGAAACCGTGGCAATGCGTCGCGCGGTGACGAAGCCCGAAGCGTCCAGCAGCGAGGTCGGTCCGGCTTCGGCGGCGCTGCGCGCGCTGCCGGTCTCGACCTCGATCGGACGCATCGCGCGCAGGGCGAAAAAGCCGATCGCGAGCACGATGAGCACCGGCAGCCAGATCGGAACTCGCCGCTTGCGCGCGGCGCGGCCCCCGGCGCCGCGCGGAATGCGCAGGGCTTCCAGCAGGGCATCGGAGCGTTGGGCGTCCTGGCTCATGGGGCGGGTCCGTTCGGGCAAGAGGTGTGGTGTCGCAGCCGGCAGTCTGGCGCATCCGGGGGGCGGCGCGCAGGCTGCGCCGAGCGCTGCCAAGCCGATGTGTTCAACGCCGGTAGCGCTGTTCCAGGAAAGCCCAGGCGGCGCGCAGGCCCTGCGCTTCGCCGCCCGCCGGGCGGCCGGGGCGATCGCTGTCGTTCCAGCTGTAGACGTCGACGTGGGTCCAGGCCTGCTCGGCGGCGACGAAGCGGTCGAGGTAGAGCGCGGCGGTGATGCAGCCGGCCATGCGCGAGGGCCCGGCATTCGCGAAGTCGGCGATGCCGGACTTCAGGTAGCTCATGTAGGGCCGCCACAGCGGCATGCGCCAGAGCGGATCGTTCTGCGCCTCACCGGCCGCGAGGTAATCGTTGGCGATATCGTCGCGGTTGGCGAACAGAGCGGGCAGGTCGGGCCCGAGCGCGATGCGCGCAGCGCCGGTGAGGGTGGCGAAGTCCATGATGAGGTCGGGCTTGGTCTCGCCCGCGTAGGTGAGGGCATCGCAGAGGATCACCCGGCCCTCGGCGTCGGTGTTGTCGATCTCCACCGACAGACCCGCGCGCGTCGCGATCACCTCGCCCGGCCGATAGGCATCGGCGCCCACTGCGTTTTCCACCGCGGGAATCAACAGCTGCAGCCGCACCGGCAGCTGCTGCGCCATCACCAGCTGGGCCAGCGCCAGCGCGTGCGCGGCACCGCCCATATCTTTCTTCATGTTGCGCATGCCGTCGGCGGGCTTCATGTCGAGGCCGCCGGTGTCAAAGCAGACGCCCTTGCCAACGATGGCCAGCCGCGGATGGCTGGGGTTGCCCCAGTTCAGTTCGATCAGGCGCGGCGCGCGGTGGCTGGCGCGGCCGACCGCATGGATGGCCGGGAAGCGCTCGCTGAGCAGGGCTTCGCCGACGATGCTGGTGAACTGCGCGCCCTGCGCCTGCGCCAGGGTGCGTGCGGCCTGCTCCAGCTGCTCCGGGCCCATGTGCTCGGTGGGCGTGTTGATCAGGTCACGGGTCAACAGGCTGGCGCGCAGCACGGCCGCCGCTTCGGCCAGGGCCGGGTCTTCTAGATCAACGGCCAGACGCGCGGCGCTGCGCGCCGGCTTGCGGTAGCGGCTGAACTGGTAGGCGCCCAGGCCCCAGCCGATCACGGCGGCGCCGCGCTCGATCTGCAGTCCGCGCGCGTCCAAGGCATAGGTGCCTTCCGGCAGAGTCAGCGGCAGGCCCGCCAGCGCCCAAGCGTCGTCGGTGCGAACCGCCCCCACGAGCACCCCAGCCAGCCCGCCGTTGGCCTCGGGCAGCGTGAGCTGGGTCCCGGGCAGTCCGCGGAAGCCCTGCGCCTGCGCCCAGCGCCGAGCGGCGTCGCCGAGCGTATCGAGCACGGCATCCAGGCTCGCCTCGGTGCAGAGGATCAGGGGGCAGGCGTGGGCGGCCTCGGCCGCAGAGGCAAAACCGTTCATGCAGACGTCCGCGAGAGGGAAGTGCGCAATGCTAGCAGGCGACATGGGAGCGGCTTGCCCTTGCAGCGTGTGACCTGTGCTCGCGGCGAGACGCTCACGCTTGCCCGGGCGGCGCGGGGCTCGTTCGGCCGCCGCGCGGCGACGCCCTCCAAGGCGCGCAGCGACGCCAGAGTCTCCGCCCTTGCTTCAGGCCGACTGCCCGGCCTGCAGGCGTCGACCCGCCTCGGCAAACCAGGTCTGCACGCGATTGAGGTGGGCCGGTCCGTAGTGCCTCAGGAACTGCGCCGTGCCGTGCTGCTGGCGGTCGCCGAGCGCCTGCAGACGCTCTTCGACGAAGGCCAGGGTGAGGGGAATCCGGCAGATGTCCTGGATGCAGTGCCGCCATTCCTCGTAGGTGTTGGGGATCATCGGAGACGCTCGATTGGAGTTAGAATCGCAACGTTATAACAACTTTGAGCGCCCTGCATGACAAGCATCGCCGCGGATCCTCGACTTCCCGTCACCGTCTTGTCCGGCTTTCTCGGCGCCGGCAAAACGACCCTGTTGAACCACGTGCTGCGCAACCGCGAGGGCAAGCGCGTGGCGGTGATCGTCAATGACATGAGCGAAGTCAACATTGACGCGCAGCTGGTCCGCGACGGTGGCGCCGAGCTGTCGCGCACCGAGGAAACCCTGGTCGAGTTCAGCAACGGCTGCATCTGCTGCACCCTGCGCGACGACTTGCGCGACGAGGTGCGCCGGATCGCTGCCGAGCAGCGCTTCGATCACCTGCTCATCGAATCCACCGGCATCGGTGAGCCCATGCCGGTGGCCGCGACGTTCGCAGTGCGCGACGAGGAGGGCTTCTCGCTGGCCGACGTGGCGCGGCTCGACACGATGGTGACCGTGGTCGATGCCGAGACTTTCGTGCGCGATTTCTGCTCCAGCGAGCGTCTGCGCGAGCGCGGCGAGATCGCCGGGCCGGATGACGAGCGCGGCCTGGTGAACCTGCTGGCCGATCAGGTCGAGTTCGCCGATGTGATCCTGCTGAACAAAGCCGACCGCGCAGGGGCAGCGGGCCTGCGCGAAGTCGAGCAGGTCGTGCGCGCACTCAATCGCGACGCCGAGATCATTGCCACCGAGCGCTCGCAGGTCGCACTCGACAAGGTGCTGGGCACTGGCCGCTTCGATTTCATCCGCGCCCAGCTGGCGCCGGGCTGGATGAAAGAGCTGCGCGGCGAACACACGCCGGAAACCGAGCAATACGGCATCACCAGCTTCGTCTACCGCGCACGCCGGCCCTTCCATCCGCAGCGCTTCCATCGGCTGATCACGCAGGGCCTGGGTGGGGTGATCCGCAGCAAGGGATTCTTCTGGCTGGCCTCGCGCATGGACTGGGTGGGTGAGCTGAGCACGGTGGGCGCCGCGACCCAACACCAGGCGGCCGGCTTCTGGTTCGCGGCCCGCGATCGGGTGGATGCGGGCCTCGTCGATACGCCCCTGCAGGCCGGCGCCAAGCACAGCGCACCCGCGCCGAGCGCGGACGACGTGCGCGATCCGAACGAACACGCCGCCATGCTGCGGTTGTGGGATCGCGAGTGGGGCGATCGCCGACAGGAGCTCGCCATCATTGGCATTGGTCTCGATGAACAGGCCGTGCGCGAGGATCTCGACGCCTGCCTGCTGACCCAGCGGGAAATGGCCCTGGGACCGCGCGCTTGGGCCGACTTCCCCGATCCGTTTCCGCGCTGGCAGCGCTAGGCCAAACTCCAGCATCGCGCTTTGGACCCCCGGCGCAGCGTCAGCCAGCACGGCGTGCGCAGGCCGTTCCAACCGAACCTCTACGCTTCACGCCAAACAGTCACGCTCGCGGTCTAGGCTGACCCAATGCCTCTCCGTCTTTGCCTGGTTGCCACACTTCGCTCTGCGCTGGCCGTTTTGCTGCTGAGCTGCGGCAGCGGAGCGGCCGCAGCCGATTCCGCGCGGTCGACCGCGATCGCCCCGGGCACCGAGCACGCGCTCGAACTCGAAGCGGTCGAGGTCATTGCCGAAGTCACCGGACCCGGCCTCTGGGCTCTGCGTCGGGACGGCCGTGTGGTCTGGGTGCTTGGCGTGCAGTCGCCCCTGCCCAAGCGTTTCCGCTGGGAGTCGCCCGAGCTGGATGCACGGCTGGCCGAGGCTAGCCTGCTGATCGCGCCGCCGGGCTTCGATCTGAAGGGCGTCAACCGCTTCAACGCGGTGTTTCTGCTGCCCAGCCTGATCCGCGCGCGCCGCGATCCGGAAGGCCTGACCTTGGCCGAGCGCGTGCCGCCCGAGCAGCATGAGCGCTGGCTGGCGCTCAAGCAGAAGTACTTTCCGCGCAAGCGCGGCACCGAGAAGTGGCGGCCGCTGATCGCCGCGCTCGAGCTCTATAGCGAAGCCATGGAAGACGTGGGCCTGAGCTATCGCCGTCAGGTCTGGGACGCGGTCGAACGCAAGGCGCGGCGGCAACGCATCGAGATCGCGCGGCCCGAACTGGTGATCGAGGCGGGTCGTCCGCGCGAGCTGATCCGCAGCTTCGCCGACAACACGCTGGATGATCTCGACTGCTTCGAACGCACGCTCGATCGGCTTGAGTCCGACCTTGTAGACATGGCCGAGCGCGCCGAGGCCTGGGCGGTCGGCGATGTCGCTGCGCTTCGCACGCTGCCGTTTCGTGATCAGGCACAGGCCTGCCGTGATGCTTTCCTCAAGGCCCAGTTTGCCGAAGACCGCGGACTCGACGAGATCCCTCAACGGCTGCGCGCGCTGTGGATCGAATCGGTTGAGTCGGCCCTGGCAGAGCACCGCAGCAGCGTCGCCGTTCTGGACATTGCCCTGCTGCTCGACCCTGAGCTCGGCATGTTCGAGGCTCTGCGCGCGCGCGGCATCGAGGTGGTGGAGCCCGACGCTGGCGACGCAGTGGACGAAGCGGCGTCGGCTGAACTTTCGGCAACCTTCCGCTGATTCGTCGCCGCGCTTAGCGGGGCGCTAACACGCGATACGACGCGCTGGACGTAGAGTGCGCCGCCTTCACTGACGCGAGCGTACTGCATGCCAAGCCCCATCGCCGTTTCCCGCACGCTGCTGTTGGGGGTCCTGTTTCTAGCCCTGAGGCCTGTCGCCGTGCAGGCCGAGTCCACCGAGGCGCCCGCGGCCGATGCGATGACGATGGAGACGGTTGAAGTCGTCGCCCGCGTCACGGGACCCGGCCTGTGGGAAGTGCGCCACGGCGAGAATGTGCTGTGGATTCTCGGCACGCAATCGCCACTGCCGCGCCGTTTCGAGTGGATCGCTGACGACGTCGACGCGCGCCTGGCCGAGTCCAGCCTGCTGATCGCGCCGCCAAGCGTGGCCTTGGGTTCCAACATCGGCCGTTTTCGCGCCTTGACCCTTCTGCCGAGCCTGCTGCGGGCACGCCGCAACCCGGACGAGCGGAGGTTGGAGGAGGTGGTGGGGCCGGAGCTGTACGCACGCTGGCAGCCGCTCAAGCAGCGCTATCTTGGCCGCGGTCGCAAGGTCGAAACGTGGCGGCCGCTGTTTGCGGCGATCAAGCTCTGGGAGGAGGCGATCGAAGACGCCGGTATGACTGGCTCCGGGCCGGTCTGGCGAGCCGTGTCGAAATCGGCCAAGAAGCTCGATCTGACGGTTGAGACGCCGCGGGTCGACGTCAAGATCGTCGATCCCAGGGAGACAATCCGCAGCTTCGCGCAGAGCCCGCTCGATGATCTCGAGTGCTTCGAGCGCACGCTCGATCGCTTGGAAAGCGATATCGACGCCATGCGCGAACGTGCCGAAGCCTGGGCGGTGGGTGATCTGGAGTCGCTGCGCGCTCTGCCCTTCAGCGATCAGAACCGCGCCTGCCAGGATGCCTTCCTGTCGGCCAGCGTTGGCGAAGAGAACCGCATTGCCGATGTGCAGGAGCGCTTGCGCGATGCTTGGCTCGCGACGGCCGAGAAGGCTTTGGGCGAACATCGCTCCAGCGTGGCGGTGCTGTCGATCGGCACGCTTCTCGACCCCGAAAGCGGGCTCATCCAGGGTTTGCGAGAGCGCGGCTATGTGGTGCGTGAGCCGGGCGAAGCCACGCAGCCGCAGCCGCAATCGGCGTCGCAGCCCCCGGTAGACGCCGCGACGCCGCACTGACCGCCGACCCGCGCGCTGCGCTCACTCGCCTTGCGCGACCGAGTAGCCACGCTGCTCGCCGAAGCGGTACAGGTTCTCGGTCTTGACCGGTTCCAAGCCGGCCTCCAGCAGCCGCGTGAGCAGGGCGGGGATCGCCCGCGCATCCTCGCCGCGGAAGCGCAGCCGCCAGTGGTCGCTGCACCAGGTGTCGGGATGGCCTTGCGGCCATACGCGCACGCCGCGGTTGGTGATCAGGCTGAGCTTGAAAGCGCCGGCCGCGGTCTGCGCCTGCTCGGCAAGGCGACTGGCCGAGCGACCCGCCTCGTTCCAGTGCAGGAACACATCGACGCCGTCGAAGGCTTTCTGCACAGCCGGCGCGGCAGCTTTGACGACAGGCGCGCGAGCCTCGCTGCGCGGGGTCGACTCGGGATAGCGCACAGGTGCGAGTAGCACCGGTTCGAGGCCAAGCCGCGCAATCACCGCGCGACCGAAGGCGCGGGTTCCGACGCGCTCGCGGCTCAGGCCCTCCTGCCACAGATCGGCGGTATGCACGCCGTCCTCCAGCGTGCGCAGCCAGGCGTTGTGCAGGATCTCGGCGCCGCGGCTGCGGCCGACGTGCTGCAGCAGCATCACTGCGGCCAGCATCAGACCGGACGGGTTGGCGATGTCCTTGCCGGCGATATCCGGGGCGGAGCCATGCACGGCCTCAAACATCGCCGCACGCAGGCCGAGGTTGGCCGAAGGCGCCAGCCCGATCGAGCCGGCGACTTCGGCAGCGACGTCGGAGAGGATGTCGCCGTACAGGTTGGGCGTCACCACCACGTCGTAGTCCTGCGGCCGGCTGGCCATGCGCGCGGTGCCGATATCGATGATCTGGTGCTGGCTGCGGATGTCGGGGTACTCGGCGGCGATCTCATCGAAGACCTGATGGAACAGGCCGTCGGTGAGCTTCATGATGTTGTCCTTGGTCATGCAGGTGACGCTGCGGCGGCCATTGCTGCGGGCGTACTCGAAGGCGTGACGGACGATGCGCTCGCAGCCCGGGCGGGTGATCAGCTTCAGGCACTGCACGACCTCGTCGGTCTGGCGGTGCTCGATGCCGGCGTAGGTGTCTTCCTCGTTCTCGCGCACGATGACCACGTCCATTCCCGGCTGCAGGCTGCGCACATAGGGCGCGTAAGACACACAGGGCCGAACGTTGGCGTAGAGTCCCAGCGTCTTGCGCAAGGTCACGTTGACGCTCTTGTAGCCGCCGCCCTGGGGCGTGGTGATCGGGCCTTTGAGCAGCACGCGGTGCTGGTCGATGGCTTCGAACACCTCGGGCCCGAGCCCGGAAGCGTGACCGGCGCGATAGGCCTCGAGGCCGACGGTGAGCGGCTGGAAGTTGAGCGAAGGATCGAGCGCGCGCAGTACCTCCAGCGTGGCGGCCATGATCTCGGGGCCGATGCCGTCGCCCTCGGCGACGGCGACGGTGAGTGGGGCGGTGGCGGGCGTGGCGGCGATGGCGCGGTCGAAGCGGGGCAGGGCAGACATTTCGGCACTCCAATACATGAAATACAGTTCATGAAAAAGGCTGCAGTGAAATCCGTGAAGGCCGCGTCGAAAGGCGTTCGGAAAACCCTGTCCAAGCCGGCGGGCAAACCGGCCAAGAGGCCGGCGCCCGCGCCGCAGAAGAACGCGAGCGATGTGACTGCCGGCCCAGGCTGGACGTTCCTCAGCAATCACACCCACGTGCTGGTCGCGCTGGCTGCCGAACCTGACCTCACCCTGCGCGATATCGCCCAACGGGTCGGCATCACCGAGCGCGGCGTGATCCGCATCGTCGAGGAGCTGGAGCAGGGCGGCGTGTTGAGTCGCGAGCGCGAGGGCCGGCGGAACCGCTACGCGCTGAACCTCGACGCTTCGCTGCGGCATCCGCTGGAGCAGCACTGCCGGATCGGCGAGCTGCTGGATCTGATCTTGCGCCGATAGCTCTTCCCGGATAGCCACGCGCGGTGTGCTGGATCGAAGGCCGCAAACGCAGAAGGCCCCGCACGGCGGGGCCTTCTGCTGTCAAATCTGAGGCCAGCGATCAGTCGCCGCGACGCGAGGCCTGCTTGCGCTCGTTCTCGGTGCGGTGCTTCTTGCGCAGGCGGATCGCCACCGGGGTGATCTCGACCAGCTCGTCGTCGTCGATGAACTCCAACGCCTGCTCCAGCGAGAACTTGATCGGCGGGATCAGGCCTTCGTCGTGGTCCTTGCCGGAGGCGCGGAAGTTGGTCAGCTGCTTGCCGCGCAGGGCATTGACGGTGAGGTCGTTGTCCTTCGAGTGGATGCCGACGATCTGACCTTCGTAGATCTCTTCACCCGGGTCCAGGAACAGACGACCGCGCTCCTGCATCGCGATCTGCGCGTAGGCCGGCGACGGCCCGGTGCCGTTCGAGATCAGCACGCCGTTCTGGCGCTGACCGATGGTGCCTTCGGCCTTGGGGCCGTAGTGGTCGAACACATGGAACAGCAGGCCGGTGCCGGCGGTAATCGTGCGGAATTCGGTCTGGAAGCCGATCAGCCCGCGCGCCGGGATCATGAAGTCCATGCGCACGCGGCCCTTGCCGTCGGGCTCCATGTTCTGCAGCAGCGCCTTGCGCTCGCCCAGACGCGACATCACGCCGCCCTGGTACTGCTCTTCGAGGTCGACCACCAGGCTTTCGATCGGCTCCATGATCTGGCCGTCGACGTCCTTCAGGATCACTTCCGGGCGCGACACCGCCAGCTCGTAGCCCTCGCGGCGCATGGTTTCGATCAGGATCGACAGGTGCAGCTCGCCGCGGCCGCTGACCTTGAATTTGTCCGCGTCCTCGGTGTCCTCGACTTTCAGCGCGACGTTGTGCTGGGTCTCGCGGATCAGACGGTCGCGCAGCTGGCGGCTGGTCAGGAACTTGCCGCCGGAGCGCTCTTTCACGCCAGCAAACGGCGAGTCGTTGACCTGGAAGGTCATGCTGATGGTCGGCTCATCAACGGTCAGCACCGGCAGCTGCTCGGCGTTGCCCTGCTCGCAGACGGTCTCGGAGATGCCAAGGCCTTCGATGCCCGAAATGGCGATGATGTCGCCGGCCTGTGCCTCTTTGACTTCGTGCCGCTGCAGGCCGTGGAAGCCCAGCACCTGCAGCACCTTGCCGTTGCGGGGTTTGCCGTCGCGGTCGATCACGGTGACCGGCATGTTGGTGCGGATCTTGCCGCGCTGGACGCGGCCGACGCCGATGATGCCGACGTAGCTGTTGTAGTCGAGGCTGGTGATGCGCATCTGGAACGGCCCGTCCATGTTGACCGGCGGCGGCGCCACGTGCTTGATGATGGCCTCGAACAGCGGGGTCATGTCGCCGCCGCGTACGTCTTCCGTCAGGCCAGCGTAGCCGTTCAAACCGGAGGCATAGACCACCGGGAAATCAAGCTGCTCGTCGGTCGCACCGAGGCGGTCGAACAGATCGAAGGTCTGGTTCAGCACCCAGTCCGGGCGCGCACCGGGGCGGTCGACCTTGTTGATCACCACGATCGGCCTGAAGCCCATCGCAAACGCCTTCTGGGTGACGAAGCGAGTCTGCGGCATGGGCCCGTCCATGGCGTCGACCAGGATCAGCACCGAGTCCACCATCGACAGCACGCGCTCGACCTCGCCGCCGAAGTCGGCATGGCCCGGGGTGTCGACGATGTTGATGCGGTACTCCTCGCCGGCCGGCGAAGTCCAGCGGATCGCCGTGTTCTTGGAGAGGATGGTGATGCCGCGCTCCTTCTCCAGATCGTTCGAGTCCATCACGCGCTCGGCGACTTTCTCGCGCTCGCCGAAGGTGCCGGACTGCTTGAGCAGCTGGTCGACGAGGGTGGTCTTGCCGTGGTCGACGTGAGCGACGATGGCGATGTTGCGCAGGTTCTGGATCATGGGGCACGGCCTAGAGCGAGCCACGCAAGCGTCGCGGATCGCGGATGGAAAGAAGTGTTCGGGCAGGTCTCGCGCACACGCTGCGGCTGGCACTCGGCCAGGGCAAGCGGTTAGGGGGGACAACGCGCGCTCGGAAGACGCATGTGACCTGCCGCCCGCGGCCAGTCATCACTGGCGCTTGACGCGGCGCGGCATTATACCGGCCCGCGCCTGACAAGCCAGTTGCAGCGGGGCGGGATGGCTTATCCTTGCGGGCTGTCATTCATCGGGAGGTCCCCATGTCCGAGCTCATCGCCCACTTCGCCACCGCCAAAGGCCCCATCCGCGTGAAGCTGCACGCCGAGGCCTGCCCGGTCACCGTCGCCAATTTCGTGAACCTCGTGCAGCGCGGGTTCTACAACGGCCTGAGCTTCCACCGGGTGATTGCTGACTTCATGATCCAGGGCGGCTGCCCGGAGGGCAGCGGTCGCGGCGGCCCCGGCTACCGCTTCGAGGACGAGTGCACGCCGAGCCTGCGCCACGAGCGCGGGGTGCTGTCGATGGCCAATGCCGGCCCCGGCACCAACGGCAGCCAGTTCTTCATCACCCACGTGCCCTGCGGCTGGCTGGACGGCAAGCACACCGTGTTCGGCAAGGTGATCGATGCCGCCGATCAGAAGGTGGTGGATGCCATTGCTGGCGGCGACCGCATCGAGAGCGTGAGTATCGAGGGCCATGCTGCGGCGGTGTTGGCCGCGCAGGCCAAGCGCGTGGCCGAGTGGAATGCCATCCTGGACGCCCGTCGCCCCTGAGCTGCGCGAGCGCTTCTGGTGCCACAGGCGAAGCCCCGGGTCGCGCAGTGCCCCGGGGCTTCGCTGCATATGAGTCCCGGAAATGCGCGGCGAACCGGCTTTCGCGCTGCAGCTAGCCGCGCGGCCTAGAGAGAGTCCATCAAACCGGGCGACGGACGCGCCGGAAGGCGCGGCACCAGAGGGGCGGGGAATGGTGGGTCGTGAAGGATTCGAACCTTCGACCTACGGATTAAAAGTCCGCAGCTCTACCACTGAGCTAACGACCCGGGGATTCCCAGTTCAGAACACGAAGACGGCCTGGGCGTGCGCCCTGGCGTCAATCCTGCGCGGCAAGGCCGGCGAAGGGCCGCGCAGTGTAGTCAGGGGGCGACGCGGGCACAAGTTTGCGCCGAGCGCCGTCGGCCCGCCATTCATCCAAGGTAGCGCGTGGGATCGGCGACGCCTGCGGCCTCGAAGCCGGCCGCACGCAGCCGGCAGGCGTCGCAGTGACCGCAGGCACGGCCTTCGGCGTCGGCGCGGTAGCAGGACACGGTCTCACTGAAGTCCACGCCAAGCTCGATCCCGCGGCGGACGATGTCGGCCTTGCTCAGGTCGATCAGCGGCGCATGCACGCGCAGGCGTCGGCCCTCCACGCCGGCCTTGGTGGCCAGATTGCCCAGGCGCTCGAAGGCAGCGATGAATTCCGGGCGGCAATCGGGATAACCGGAGTAGTCCACCGCATTGACCCCGCAGAAAATGTCCTGCGCGCCCAGCACCTCGGCCCAGCCGAGCGCCGCGCTCAGCATGATGGTGTTGCGCGCCGGCACATAGGTGATCGGGATGCCCTCGCCGCCGTGTTCCGGCACCTCGATGTCATCCGTCAGCGCCGATCCGCCGATGCTGCGCAGGTCGATGTTGACGACCTTGTGCGCGACGGCGCCCAGCGACTTCGCCAGTTTCGCGGCTGCGGCCAGCTCGGACGTGTGGCGTTGGCCATAAGCCACGCTCAGTGCGTAGACCTCATGGCCCGCGGCGCGGGCGATGGCCAGCACGGTGGCGGAGTCCATGCCGCCGGAGAGGAGCACTACGGCTCGTGCTGGATTCATGGACGTTCAGCTCCTGTCATCGGGGCGATCGCAGATCGGAAAATCAAGGAATGGCGCAGCCATTGCCGTGGGCAAGTGTTGACGCCCAGCGGTGCCGAGTACTGCTCGATGTCGTTGCGTGCGGTCGCGAGGGAGGGAGTGGGCGGCCGGAACCCGCCCCTTGCGAATCCCAAATCCCGAATCCCCAATCCCGCGCGCGCAAGCGCGCTCAGCGACCCTGCGCCTCCCCCCACAGCTGCTTGTGCAGCTGCATTTGGAAGCGGATCGGCAGCTTCTCGGCCAGCAACCACTCGGCCAGTTCGGCCGGCTGCACCTGGCCGAAGCTCGGCGAGACCAGCACTTCGCAGCGCTCGTGCAGGCGGTGCTCGCGGCTGGTCCGCATGGCCCAATCGAAGTCAGCGCGGTCGCAGACCACGAACTTGATCTGGTCGGAGGGCTGCAGGTGGTCGAGGTTCTCCCAGCGGTTCTTCGCCAGTTCGCCCGAACCGGGCGTCTTCAAGTCGATGACCCGCTGCACGCGCAGATCCACCGGTGCGATGTCGATCGCGCCCGAGGTTTCCAGAGAGACGCTGTAGCCGACATCGCACAGGCGTTCGAGCAGGGTGAGGCAGCGCTTCTGCGCCAGCGGCTCGCCGCCGGTCACGCAGACGTGGCGCGCGCCGTGGCGAGCCACTTCGACGAGGATGTTCTCGATGTCCCACCATTCACCGCCGTGGAAGGCATAGGCGGTATCGCAGTAGCCGCAGCGCAGGGGACAGCCGGTCAGTCGCACGAACACCGTGGGCCAGCCCACGCTGCGCGATTCTCCCTGCAGGGACAGGAAGATCTCGGTGAGGCGGAGGCGGTCGCTCTGGGCGATGGGATTCGGGATTGGGGATTCGGGATTCACAGCGCTGTCGCTCGCACGACTGGGTAGCGGATTCGTGGCTGGGCGTTCCGTGCTCATCGGGCCCCGAACGAAAGGGCCTCGGCGAGATGGGCGAAGCGCGCCCTAGAGCGATAGTGGAAGCGGGCGAATGCCTAATCCCGAACCCCAAGACCGCCGGCTCTACCGGCGGTCTTCCAGCCGCATCGCCCGCAGTCGGCCCTGGGCCAGACGTGCGACGGTGGTGTCGGGGTATTGCTGCATCACCCGGTTCAGCGTGGCCTCGGCCTCGTTCCACTGGCGCAGCTCGTACTGGCAGTAGCCCAGCTTGAGCAGACCGTCAGGCGCTTTGGTGCTGTTCGGAAACTTGCGTAGCAGGGTCTGGAAAGCTTCCAGCGCGATTTCGTAGTTCTGGGTGACGTAGTAGGACTCGCCCAGCCAGTACTGCGCATTGGGCGCGTACTCGCCGTCGGGATACTGCTGCAGAAAGCTGTTGAAGCGACGCGCGGCTTCAGCGTAGCGGCCTTCCTTCAGCTCGTCGAAAGCGGCGTCGTAGGTGCGTCGCTCGTCTTCGGGATTGCCGCGCACGCTTTCAATCGCGGCCGGCGCGGTGTCGCTGCCGCCCAGAGCGGCCGTGCCCACCAGACCTTCGACCGGGGCGCGCACTTCCGGCTCTTCGAACGTGGTGGTGTCGGTGGGCGGTGCGCTTGGCTGCGATGCATCGCTGTCGAGAGCGATCTCATCCACCGGCGCGAGCGAATCGGCGCCAGCGCCAGCCTCCGGTTCGGACCCGGGTGCCGCCGCGCCGCCGCCCTCAAGACGGCCGATACGGCTGTCGAGGTCGAGGTACTGGTCGCGGTTGCGCTTGCTCAGGGCTTCGATCTCGAAGGCCTGCTGTTCGACCAGGCCGCGCAGCGAAGCGATCTCCGCCTGCAGCTCGCTGATCTGGTTCAGAAGCTGGATATTGGCCTGGGCCTGGTCACCCCCGGCCTGCTGCTGCTCCAAACGCGCGACGCGGTCGGCCAGCGACAGACGGGAACCTTGGGCGGCCACCGGAGCGGCAACGGCGACCCAGAGGGTCGCCGTTGCCAGGCAGCCTGCGAGGAGGCTGTACGCGCGCATCAGCGGGCGGTGTAGACGATCTCGACGCGACGGTTCTGGCCCCAGCAACCCTCGGCGGAATCGGTGCAGGTCGGACGCTCTTCGCCGTAGCTGACGACGGTCAGCTGGCTGGCGGAACCGCCGTTCGATAGCAGGGCGCCATTGACGGCATTGCCGCGGCGCTCGCCCAGACCCATGTTGTACTCGCGCGAGCCGCGCTCGTCGGCGTGGCCTTCCAGGGTGATGCGGGCCGACGGACGGTCGGTCAGGTACTTGGCGTGGCAGGCCAGGATCGAAGCGAACTCGGACTTGATATCCGACTTGTCGAAGTCGAAGTAGACAACGCGCTTGACCAGGCAGGGGTCACGGTCGAGGTCTTCCGGGGTGTACTTGCCGTCGGTGGCCGGCTGCGTCTGGGTGGTGGTCGGAGCGGTGGTGGTCTCTTCCGGCTTGACAGTCTCCTTCTTGGAGCAGGCAGCCAGGGCGGCCACGGTCGCGGCGGCGATCAACAGGCGGGTCATCGTGTTCATTGGAGCAGGGTCCTTGGGGTTGCGATCGGATGCAGTCTTATGGGTGCAGCGGTAACGGTGAGCCCATCCTCGAGCGGGGAACTTCGAATCACACGCTTTCCAGCGCTTGGACCCGGAGTGCAGCGCCAGCGCCGATCTCGCGACCGAATCCGGGCTGCTCCCGCCGTCCTTAGGCCTTGCGGCTTACGGACCATGCCCCACGACGTCCTGTCGTGAGGGTGGCGCAGACCTTGACGGCCACGCCAGGGTGAAACGCACTGAGCGCGTGCTGCGATCAGCGCTGCCGATACGGCGACCAGGCGGGCTCCCGGACGTCACCATCGGCGAGAACAAGACGCTGACGCACCCGCGCATCAGCCGACACAGCGTAGAGAACGCCACGACGACCCTCGCGGGCGGCGTACAGCAGCATGCTTCCGTTCGGGGCAAAGCTCGGCGACTCGTCCAGATTGCCGACCGACACCAGATTCTGGACGCCGGGGTTGCCCACGGTGCGGTCCAAAACCGCAATACGATAAACATTTCCCTGACCCTGCGCCATCGCCAGCTTCTTGCCCTCACAGCAGATCGTGGGGCGGGCGTTGTATTCGCCAAGGAAAGTCACCCGGCGGGCCTCGCCGCCGGACGCCGGCAGCTCATAGATCTGGGGCTTGCCGGCACGGTCGGAGGTGAAGAAGATCGAGCTGCCGTCCGGCGCCCAGGTAGGCTCGGTGTCGATGCCCCAGTGCTGGGTCAGTTGCGTCAGCTGCTTGCTGCCGAGGTCCATCACGTAGATCTCGGGGTTCCCTGTGCGCGACAGGGTCAGCGCCAGTTTGCTGCCGTCGGGCGAGAAGCTGGGCGCGCCGTTGATGCCGCGGTAGCTGGCCACCAGCTCACGCTGGCCGGTGCCGATGTCCTGGATGTAGATCGAGGAATTGCCGCGTTCGAAGCTCACATAGGCGATGCGACGGCCGTCGGGGCTCCAGGCCGGCGATAGCAGCGGCTCGCGCGAGCGCACCACCGGCTGCGGATTGAAGCCGTCGGCGTCGGCGACCATCAGCGCGTACTGCATTTCGCGGCCCAGGCCCGTCGCGGTCACGTAGGCGATCCGCGTCCAGAAGGCGCCACGCACCCCCAGGACACGTTCGTAGATCTGGTCGGAGATCTGATGGGAGACGTCACGCAGGCTGCCGGAGCGGCCGATCATGGCGAGTCCCAGCATGCGCTCCTGCTTGGCGACGTCAAGCAGTTCGAACTCGACGCGGTAGCCGCCGTCGGTGCCGTCCAGCACCCGACCCACGACCAGGAAGTCTTGCTTCAACAGACGCCAGGTGGCGTAGTTGACGTCAGCCGAGCGGATCGGCTTCTCGATGACGTCCTGCTCGGAAAGCGCACGGAACGAGCCGCTGCGGTTGAGATTGGAGCGGATCACCGCGCCGATGTCGGTTTCGGGCGCTGCGCCCGCGCCCAGGTACTCGAAGGGCACGATGGCGATCGGCAGCGCCGCTGCATTGCCATCGACGATGTCGATCTCCAGCCGCTGCGCCTGCGCGGTGGACAGAGCCAACAGAGCGCAGGCGGCGATCAGCAGGGCAGCGATGCGGGGCAGCGTCGGGGTCATGTCGGGCCTGGAGTGCGATGGGCGCAGCCGCGGGCCAGCGGGCCTCGAAAGGCGACTGGAACCGAGGGTTAGCGTGAAGCGCGAACATTACACCAGGGGCCGCCGCGAAGCTGAACGGAGGCCCCCGTGCGGATGAGCTTCCGGCGCTGGGCCTTCAACCGTCGAAGCGGAACGTGAAGCGAACCTGGCGGGTGAACACCGACTGGAAGCCCTCGTAAGGCAGCGGATTCGCCTTCATCACCGCGGCTTCGATCGAACGGCGGGTCAGTTCGTCGGCGTTGCAGGGCGAAGCGACCGAAGCGCTGATCACCTCTCCGCCTGGAATCTGGACGATGTCGACCGTGCAGCGGATGCCGGCTTGGGCGGTTTCGGGGCGTAGCCAGTTGCGCTGCACGCTTTGCTGGATTGCGACTTGATACCGCCCCAGCAGGCTGTCATCGGTGCCGCGATTGCCCACCTCCGCCACGTTCTGCGTCGCCGGCTGTTCGCGATCCGAATTGCCCGGACGGTTCTGCGCGTTCTGCTGATTGCGCCTGTCTTC
The DNA here is from genome assembly GCA_014946745.1 of Lysobacterales bacterium. Classification (NCBI taxonomy): domain Bacteria; kingdom Pseudomonadati; phylum Pseudomonadota; class Gammaproteobacteria; order Lysobacterales; species Lysobacterales bacterium. Next base: position 444,043 of record JADCRD010000003.1, read on the forward strand.
CAGCTGCTTCAGTCGCTCCTCTTCGATCCGGCGCTGGCGTTCAGCGGCCTCGCGCTGCTGGCGGATCTTGTCGAGCTCGGCTTGCTGCTCGCGCTGCTGCTGCTCGCGCAGGCGCTGCAGGCGCTGGGCTTCTTCCTGCGCCTGCTGCTCAAGCAGCACCTGCTCCTGGCGGCGCTTCTCGCGCTGTTCCTGCTCCAGCCGCTCGGCTTCGGCCAGCGCGTTGCGCGCGGCCCTTTCGGCATCTTCGGTATCAGGCGTGGGCACCGGCGCCTGCGGTGCGGCCTGCGGCGGGGCTTCGGCTGTCTGCGGGCTGGGCGAAGGCGTCGGCTGCGGTGCAGGCGCGATCTCGCGCTCGGCCTGGCGCGCGGGACGAGGCGGTGTCGGTGCGGACGGCTGCGCACCGCCCATCACCAGGGTCGCAGTGATCGGTTCGCCGCGGACCGACGGCGACTCTGGCGGCTTCTGCCACAGCATGCCGACGAACAGCAGGCCGAACAGGGCCAGATGCAGGCTGATCGCCAGCACCAGTGAGACCAGCTTGTCCTCGCGGGTTTCCATTGCGCGTCTGGCGGCCCTGTCAGTTCGCCTCGGGCTTGCTCATCAGCCCGACCTTGGTGACGCCGGCCTGCTGCAGCAGCACCATGCCCTGATAGACGGTGCCGTAGTCGGTGCGGCGGTCGCCTGCCACCATCACCTGCACTTCGGGGTTGTTGCGCACGAAGGCGCCGACCTTGGCGACCAGACTCTCCGCGTCGATCTCCTCGGCAGCGGCGCCCTGCAGGGTGAGGAAGAAGCGGCCGTCGGAGGAGACCTCGACGATGATCGGGTCCTTCTGCGTCTCGACCGGGCGCGCGTTCGACTCAGGCAGTTCGATTTCCACGCCCAGGTTCAACAGCGGCGCGGTGACCATGAAGATGATCAACAGCACGAGCATCACGTCGATGTAGGGGACGACGTTGATCTCGTTTTTCAGCTTGCGCTTGGTGCGCTTGCGCATGGCGATGGATGCTCCGGGGCCGCGCGATCAGTCGTCGACGTGGGCGTGACGCTGCAGGATGGTCGAGAACTCTTCGGCGAAGGTCTCGTAGCGCGTGTGGATGCGCTCGACGCGGGTGGCGTAGCGGTTGTAGGCCCACACCGCCGGGATCGCCGCGAACAGGCCCATGGCGGTGGCGATCAGGGCCTCGGCGATGCCGGGGGCGACCGTGGCGATGGTGGCCTCCTTGACGTCGGCCAGGCCGATGAAGCTGATCATGATGCCCCAGACCGTGCCGAACAGGCCGACGTAGGGGCTGATCGAGCCCACGTTGGCGAGGTACTCGAGGTTGTGCTCCAGCGAGTCCATCTCGCGCGACAGGGCCGTGCGCATGGCGCGCTGCGCGCCCTCGAGCTGGGTACGGTTGTCCATGCCCTTCTTCTGGCGCAGCCGCGCGAACTCGCGGAAGCCCGCCTCGAAGATCGCCGAAAGGCCACTGGCGCGCTCATCCTGGTTGCCCAGCTCGCGCATCAGCGCGCTCATGTCGGTGCCCGACCAGAAGCGCTCCTCAAAAGCGTCGGCCCCCTTGAAGGCGCGGTCGAGTACGCGCTTCTTCATGAGGATGATCACCCACGACGAAATCGAACCCAGCACGAGCAGCAGCATGACGAGCTGCACCGGCAGGCTGGCGTGCAGGATCAGATCCAGCACGTTGATGTTTTGCGAGATGGGCATGGTGGCGGTGTGCTCCGTAGCCTTCAGAACAGGGAATGGGTTTCTACGTCGGTGAACAGATCGTCGGGCAGTGGCTGCGGCCGGAAGCTGCTGGCCACCAGACACACCGCGCGCACTTCGGCGCGCAGCACCAGTTCGTCGCTGCGCCAGATGCCTTGCTCGAACACCAGGCTGGCGCCGCGCCGCGACTTCATCGAGGTGCGCACTGTGAGTTCATCGTCCAGCCGTGCCGCGCGCAGAAAATCGAGCTGCATCGCGCGGATCGCGAACAGCAGGTCGCGGTCCGTCGCGAGCGCCTGCTGGTGGATGCCCAGCGCGCGCAGCCATTCGCTGCGGCCGCGCTCCAGGAATCGAACGTAGCTGGCATGGTAGACCACCCCGCCAGCGTCGGTATCTTCCCAGTAAACCCGCACGGGCCAGCTGAATTCGCGTTGAATGTTTCCGCCGCTGGACGTCTGCATCAGTCGCCCGAGAACAGATCGGGCGGTGGGCCGCCCTGGGGTTTCAGGCCCAGCATCTTCCAGGTGCGGCTGGTGGCCATGCGGCCGCGCGCGGTGCGCACCAGATAGCCCTGCTGGATCAGATAGGGTTCGACCACGTCCTCGATGGTGCCGCGGTCTTCGCTGAGCGCGGCGGCCAGCGACTCCACGCCAACCGGGCCGCCGTCGAAGCTTTCGACAATCGTCTTCAGCAGGCGACGATCGAGATCGTCGAAGCCCTCGGCGTCGACCTTGACCATGGCCATGGCGGCCTGCGCGGCCTCCAGCGTGATCACGCCTTCGGCGCGCACCTGGGCGAAGTCGCGGGCGCGCCGCAACAGGCGGTTGGCGATGCGCGGGGTGCCGCGCGATCTGCGCGCGATCTCGGCGGCGCCTTCCGGCGCGCACTGGATGTTGAGGATGCGCGCCGAGCGCCGCACGATCGCGGTGAGCTCCTCCGGCGAGTAGAACTCCAGGCGCTGGACGATGCCGAAGCGGTCGCGCAGCGGACTGGTGAGCAGGCCCGCGCGCGTGGTCGCACCGATCAGGGTGAAGGGCGGCAGGTCGAGCTTGATCGAGCGCGCCGCCGGGCCCTCGCCGATCATGATGTCGATCTGGTAGTCCTCCATCGCCGGATAGAGGATTTCCTCGACCACCGGCGAGAGCCGATGGATCTCGTCGATGAACAGCACGTCGTGCGGCTGCAGATTGGTCAGCAGGGCCGCGAGGTCGCCGGCGCGTTCGATCACCGGCCCCGAGGTCTGCCGCAGATTCACGCCCAGCTCGTTGGCGATCACATGGCTGAGCGTGGTCTTGCCCAAGCCCGGCGGCCCGAAGATCAGCACGTGATCCATGGCTTCGCCGCGCTTCTTCGCCGCCTCGATGTAGATCTTCATCTGCTCCCGCACCGGCAGCTGCCCGAGATAGTCATCGAGCACGCGCGGCCGGATCGAAGCCTCAAGCCGGGCTTCGTCGAGGGATTCCTCGGGGGAGACGATTCTTTCGGTCACTTGGGGGCGGGGATTGGGGATTCGGGAGTGGGGATTCGCGGCCGGCGGGGTGCAGGCTGCTGGGGTCCCTTATGCAGCGCGGCAGTTTACGGGGTTGGGGGGAAGAGCGGAGCGTTCGGTCGGCGGGCCTCGCGGGCGCAGGCAGCAGCGCCGGGCTCCGCTTCGGAGTGTTCTCCCGCTGGGAGGAGGGCTCGCAGCCCAAAGTCACCGATCTGAGCCCCTCTCCCGCCGGGAGAGGGGTTGGGGTGAGGGGCAGGGCGGAGCGGTGCATCGCAGGGTCACGAACCTGAGCCCCTCTCCGCGTGGAGCGAAGCGGCCCGCTCGTGGGCTGCCGGCGGCAGCCCACGGGCCGATGAGCGCGAGCGACGCGAAGGACGGGGTTGGGGTGAGGGCTGGGTGTCCTCAACGGGTGCTTGGAGACGCCCATGAGGATGTCTGGCCCGTGGTGTGGAGCTTGTGCTCCGCCCGGACCCTCTCCCCAACCCCTCTCCCACCGGGAGAGGGGCGCAAACTCCAGTTCCGACCTCAATTCCAGGCCCCAGAACTGCTCAACTTCAGCCACTGCAGTCCGTAGCCTGCGATCTCACCCCGCGGCAGCGGCAGGTGCCCGAAAACGAATCCCCACTCCCACATCCCAGGCTCTCAAGTCCGCAGCGCGGACTTGAGAGCCTTGCGAATGATCGCCTCGGCTGTATCGCCTTCCTCGCGTGCCTTCTCGGCCATGCGCTGGGCTTCCACGCCCTTGTAGCCCAGCTGCTGCAGGGCCACGATCGCCTCGCTCAAGGGGTCAGCGGGTACTGCGGCACCCGGCGTCGGCACGAAGCTCAGGCCGCTGCCGCCCATGTTCGAGGCCTTGTCGCGCAGCTCGACCAGCATGCGCTCGGCGGTCTTCTTGCCGATGCCGGGAATGCGCGTGAGTGCGGTGACGTCGCCGGCTTGCAGCAGGCGCGCGAACTCGTCCACCGACACGCCCGAGAGCACGGCCAGCGCGATCTTGGCGCCGATGCCAGTGACCTTCTGCAGCTCGCGGAACAGCCGGCGCTCGCCGTCCTTCAGGAACCCGTAGAGCGAAACCGAGTCTTCCTTCTGCGCGTAGTGGGTGAACAGGCTGACCTCGCGGCCGACCTCGGGCAGGTCATAGAAGGTGCTCATCGGCGCCTCCAGCTCGTAGCCGACGCCGTGCACGTCGACCACGATCTGCGGAGGGGCCTTGTGGATCAGGGTGCCGCGCAAGCGACCGATCATCGTCTGCTGCCTCGACGTCGAATGAGTTGGGAAGCCGCCACGCCGGTGCGGGCGGCCAGGGTCCGGGTATGCGCGTGGGTGATCGCTACCGCCAGCGCGTCGGCGGCGTCGGCCTGCAGTTTGCCGTCGATGCCGAGCAGCACGCCGACCATGTGCTGCACCTGGGTCTTGTCGGCGGCACCGCGGCCGACCACGGCGCCCTTGATCTGCATGGGCGAGTACTCGTGCACGCCGATATCGCGCGCCACCACGGCGCAGATCGCCGCGCCTCTCGCCTGGCCCAGCTTCAGCGCCGAGTCCGGATTGCGCGACAGGAACACGCGCTCGATCGCGACCTCATGCGGGGCGAAGCGATCGATCAGCGACCACAGGCCGTCGAGAATCCCGCGCAGGCGCTTCGGGAACTCGTCCTCCAGTCCCACGTGAAGCGCCTCGTGATGCACATGCACGCAGCGGCCGGTGCTGTCGGCATCCACAATGCCGACGCCGGTGCGGACCGAGCCGGGGTCGATGCCGAGGATACGGGTGCTCACGCCGCGGCCTGCTCGGCCGCGCCGGGATTGGGGATTGGGGATTCGGGATTCGCAGCCTGCCCGCGTTTCGCGTTCTGGGCCCGAGGCGTGGTGCGCTCGGCCCGGGTGAGGAAGCGCGACTGCGGTGTGCGCGGCGGTGGTCGATGCATCTCCAATTTCGGAATCCTCGGCTTCATGCGGATGCGATTCTCACACGCCCGGCCGGCGCCTCGTGTCGCGGACGAACGCTTCGACCTGCGCGGGAATCCTCTATGCCGCGGGATGTTGCTTCGGGATCCGGCAATGGAAGACGGGATTCGGAATCGCGCGACGTCTCTGGATGGCGTGACGTGGTGTGGCAGGTGTCTGTGTTCGGCATTGAAGCGTCGCAGTGGTGTGATGCCTCGACGACAGCGACATGGGCCCGATGCGAGCCCCTCTCCCCTGGCGGGAGAGGGGTTGGGGAGAGGGGGCAAAGGCTCGCGTAGGCTCGCGTTTCCTGTTTCCCAGCGCTTTCATCGCTTGGGCTCGCCGTCTCGTCGGCGGCCACCGGCAACGCTGCCAGCGCCGCACGTCGCGCCTCAGAGGCGAAGGCAAGAACAGCCACTGGCAAACGCATGGTCCGACCGGAACGACGGTTTCGTGCTCAGCGGCCGAGCCACCTCGCCATTTCCTCCCGGCCGCGCGTAAACGCCGGCATGCGGTCAACGAGGACTCGCATGCACTCGCCGCCCCAGCCTTTCGCACTGGCATCGCTCGCTTCGGCCGCGCAGCGTGTGGCCTCGAAGCCCCGGAGATCAGCGTATGCCCACCCCACCACTTCACCGTCGCCGCCTCGCCGAAGGCCTCGAAGTCGCCGCGCTCGGCTTCGGCGCGATGGGCATGTCCGATTTCTATGGGCCGTCCGACCACGCCAGCAATCTCGCGGTGCTGCATCGGGTGCTGGATCTCGGCGTCAACTTCATCGACACCGCCGACATGTACGGCTGCGGCGCCAACGAGCGTCTGCTGTCCGACGTGCTGAAGACGCGCCGCGATGAGGTCGTGCTGGCGACCAAGTTCGGCAACGTGCGCGCGCCGGACGGCCGCGCGGTCGGCATCTGCGGGCGGCCCGAGTATGTGTACGTCGCCTGCGAGGCCAGCCTGGCGCGGCTTGGCGTCGACTGCATCGACCTCTACTACCAGCACCGCGTCGATCCCGACGTGCCGATCGAGGACACCGTCGGCGCCATGCAGCGTCTGGTCGAGGCCGGCAAGGTGCGGCATCTGGGCCTGTCCGAGGCCGGCGCCGAGACCCTGCGGCGCGCCTCCAAGGTGGCGAAGATCGCGGCCCTGCAGACCGAGTATTCGCTGTGGTCGCGCGATGTCGAAGCCGACGTGCTGCCGACCTGCCGTGAGCTGGGCATCGGCTTCGTGCCCTACAGTCCGCTGGGCCGCGGCTTTCTCACCGGCGCGATCGCCAGCGCCGAGCAGCTCGATGCCACGGATCGCCGCCGCGCACACCCGCGCTTCCGCGCCGACAACGCCGCGCGCAATCAGGCCCTGGTCGAGCAGGTGCGCGCCTGGGCGGGCGAGCTTGGCTGCACGCCGGCGCAACTGGCGCTCGCCTGGCTGCTGGCGCAGGGCGAGGACATCGTGCCGATTCCCGGCACGCGTTCGGTGGCGCGGCTGGAGGAGAACCTCGGCGCGCTGCAGGTCAGGCTGTCGCCTGCGTGGGTCGAGCGCATCCGCGGCGAGCTGGCCTCCATCGAGATCAGCGGTGGGCGCTACCCGCCTGAGGGGATGGCCCTGGTGAATCGTTGAGGACTTCTCAGACCCGCGTCGCGGTCGGGTGTTCCCGATGAAACGTGAACGCACCGCTTCGCGCTGTTCCTAGGAGCCTGCTTGCAGGCGACCGCAGCCTGCGCTCTGCGCACCCCCTGCGGGTCGCGAGCAAGCTCGCTCCTGCAAACAGCCGGGCTTCCTCGGGAAGCCGCGGCAAATGGCCTCCATCGCGTTGGGTGTGGGGCCAAAGCTCTTGTTTCTTGAGAGCGAAAGCGGAGCGAAGCGCTCATCCGGTCAAGCGGGGCGGTTGACGTCGGTGGACAGCGCGCACGCGAGGCATAGCCACGGCCGCACCGAGTCAGCGAGCTGCGCGCTCGAAACTCTCGATGAAACTATGCCGCCGACGCGCGCTCCAGCCAGTGCACTAGCTCATCGAGGCTGCGCACTTCGAGGTCGGGCTTTTCGGCGTGTTCCCAGGTCTCGTCGCGGCGGTTGATCCAGACCGCGTGCAGGCCGGCGCGGCGGGCGCCGAGCACGTCCATGTGCGGGTCGTCGCCGACGTGCAGCACCTGATGCGGCGCGAGGCCGAGGCGCGCGCAGGCGGCGTGGAAGATGCTCGGGTCCGGCTTGGCCGCGCCGTGCTCGCGCGCGCCCAGCGAAAACTGGAAATGCGCGGACAGGCCGATCCGATGGATGCAGGCGTTGCCATTGGTCAGCGCCGCCAGCGGCAGACGCGCTGACAGGCGCTGCAGCGCGGGCAGGCTGTCGACGTAGAGCTCGACGCGATTGCGCGCGGCGTAGAACACCTCGAAGGCTTCCTCAGCACGCGCCGGATCGTCACCGCCTTCGCTCAGCGCCATCCGCAGCGAAATCATCCGCTGCTCGCAGAAGTCGTGGGCGAGGTGCGGATGGTCTTCGTAGACCTGCGCCCGCAGCGCGCGCATGCGTTCGATCGGATAAGCGCGCGCAGTCGCCGGCGCGTGCCGCTGCAGCCAGGCGTGCAGCTCGCGTTCGGCCGCTTCGATGGCCGGCCAGACCGGCCACAGGGTGTCGTCGAGGTCGAGCGTGATGGCGCGGATGTCGTTCAAAACGGTCGAGCTTCGCGAAGGCCAAGGTGGGCATGGTAGTCCTCACGCCGTGCAGGCGGACGTGAGGACGCTGCGGCCGATCGATGGCGTGGCTGCCAACCCGCCGATACACGACGCGGTGCGCACCCGCATGGCGCCATAGGGTGGGTCTTGACCCACCGAAGCTTCGACGCATCGAAAGGCATTCCGTGGGCGTGATCACGCCCTCGTGGTTTGCGGCACGCGCGCTGAGGCGAGGCTTGGGCTCCGGTGGGTCAAGACCCACCCTATGCTCGCTCTGAGCCCCTCTCCCCTGGAGGGAGAGAGGTTGGAGAGAGGGGGTGTGGCTTGCGTCAGGCTCAGCCCCTCTCCCCCGACCCCTTTCCCACAAGGGGAGAGGGGAGGAAGAAGGTCTTGCGATGCCTCGCAGTGCTCGCGAGCCCTGCGATTCCCTATTCCCTATTCCCTATTCCCTATTCCCGCCCTTACTCCATTACCACCACCCCGCTGCGGCGCCCACGCACCACGCTGAGCGCGAGCTGCTGGGGGCGCATCTCGATCACCTCGCCGAAGGTGTCGAGGCTGTCGATGCGGAAGCGGTTGACGCCGGTGACGAGGTCGCCCGCGGCCAGACCGCTGCGCGCCGCGCGGCTGCCGTCGGCGACGCGCTCCACGCGGATGCCGGACACGCCCTGCTGGCGCGAACGCTGCGGCAGGGCGGTGAACTCGGCGCCGTCGAGGCGCGGATCGAGCGCGCTGCCCAGCAGCTGGCTCAGCTGCGGCTTCAGGCGCAGCTCGATGCGCTGGCTGCGGCCCTCGCGCAGGTATTCGAGGGTGATGGGCTCGCCCACCGGCAGCAGGCCCTCTTTGTTGTGCAGGGTCTGCGGGCTGTCGACCGGCTGCTGGGCAATAGCGGTGATCACATCGCCCGGCTGCAGTCCGGCCTCGGCGGCCGGCGAGCCCGGTCGCACGCGCGTCACCACCGCGCCGCGCGCGCCTTCCACATCCAGCATCGCCGCCAGCTGCGGGGTGATGGCCTGGGTCTCGATGCCCAGGCTGCCGCGCTGCACGCGGCCGGTGTCCAGCAGCTGGCGCATGATCTCGTTGGCCAGCTCGGCCGGAATCGCGAAGCCGATGCCGACGTTGCCGCCCGAGGGGCTGAAGATCGCGGTGTTGATGCCAACCAGCTCGCCGCGCAGGTTGACCAGGGCGCCGCCGGAGTTGCCGGGGTTGATGCTGGCGTCGGTCTGGATGAAGTTCTGGTAGGCCAAGCCCTGCAGGCCCGAGCGGCCCAGCGCCGAGACGATGCCCGAGGTTACCGTCTGGCCGAGGCCGAAGGGGTTGCCCACGGCCACCACGAAATCGCCCACGCGCAGCGCTTCGCCGCTGGCCAGCGGCAGCTCGGCGAGGTCCTCGGCGGGGATGCGCAGCACGCCGACGTCGGTGTCCGGGTCCGAGCCGACGAATTCGGCCGTCACCGTGCGGCCGTCGGCCAGGGTCACGCGGATGTCATCGGCGCCTTCGATCACATGGTTGTTGGTCAGCACCAGGCCCTCGCGGGCGTTGACGATCACGCCGGAACCCAGCGACTGCTGCACGCGCTCCTGCGGCACCATCGGCAGGCCGAAGAAGTGGCGGAAGAAGGGGTCTTCGGCCATCGGGTTGCGCACCCGCACCACGGTCTTGCTGTGGATGTTGACCACCGCTGGGGTGACGCGCTCCAGCATCGGCGCCAGCGAGGGCAGGGGCTGGCCCTCCACTACCGCCGGCAGGGCCGCATTCGCCGGACGCAGCACGTGCTGAGCGAGGGCGAACAGGCCGATCGCGGCCAAGGTCAGCAAAGCGCCGAAGGCGGCGCTGCGCAGGCGGACGGCGATCACGGCGGGGCGCGCGTGGGCGTGGGGCATGAGGTCTCTCCCTGGGGGCGGGGCAGTGTTCGAACGGGCGATGCAGACCGAAGGCGGCGGTACAGGTTCCGTCGCGAGGCGATCGGCGCGCTGGCCTGTTCGGTCGTGCGCAAGGTGGGGATGCCCTGCACCGCTTCAAACCCGCGCTCCGTGTGCCCTGCGCGCGACCTGGGAGGAGGCACCGCTGCGGTGGGTCAAGACCCACCCTATGGCGCGCGGAGATGCATGGCCTCGACCCTCGCCCCGGTTTTGACCCTTGCCGCGGCTTCGCCCTTCGCCCCGGTCGCGACCGGCATGGAAGCACCGCTCCGTTGGCTCAAGACCCGCCCGATGACCCCATGCTCTGCATGCGCCCTTCACGCCGCTGCCGGCGGTGGGCGAAGACGCGGCACCGCGCAATTCCCGATGCCGCAAGGGCTTCATAAAACGCGCGCTCGTTCAAGCGGTTTTCCACAGTTTTTTGCGTTGACACCCGTTTTTTCCGGGCGTAGCGTACGAGGCCGTTGTCCACTAGATCTTGTGGTCTCGCCCTATGCGAAACCCTACAGATTGGGGTTGCTGCCCAGGTCAGACACTACGCCAGCCCGGCGAAACACGGATCAGGCGGCCAGCACGCAGGCAGGCAGGGGCAGGGCGAACTCGGTAGCAAACCCAAGCGGTACAACGGGAGACCCGAAGCAGCAGGCACTGGCCGGGGGGCGGTGGTCGCTGCAACGGAAGAAGCGAGCCCCATGAAGGGCTCGACGCACAACAAGAACCCATCAGTCGAGGCGCAGGGCAGCCCGAAATCGCCCGGACCCCAGCACGTATCGCGACCGGCGCGCTCACAGCGCCCCCCTCCGATCGTGCCGGGCGCTGCGCGCGCAGCGCAGCCCAGGTCCGGTTCGACGAAAGCCCCGGTGCTGCGGCCACAAGAAAGAGGCGAAATTGGATGAGCAGCGTTCGGCTTGAAGCGGTACGTAACGAGGCCAAAGTAATCGAGCTCCAGCCTGCGTCCTGGGACATCTGGGACAAGAAGTACCGGCTCAAGACCAAGAAGGGCGAGCCCGTCGATGCCAGCATCGACGACACCTACAAGCGCGTCGCGCGGGCCCTGGCCGACGCCGAGCCCACCGTCGAAAAGCAGAAGTACTGGTACGAGCGCTTCCTGTGGGCGCTGCGCCGCGGTGCGATCCCCGCCGGCCGCATCACCTCCAACGCCGGGGCGCTGGAGCACAAGCCCGCCACCAGCACGATCAACTGCACCGTCTCGGGCACCATCCCCGACTCGATGGACGGCATCCTCGAGAAAGTCCACGAGGCCGGGCTGACGCTCAAGGCCGGCTGCGGTATCGGCTATGAGTTCAGCACCCTGCGCCCCAAGGGCGCCTTCGTTGCGGGTGCCGGCGCCTACACCTCGGGCCCGATGTCCTTCATGGATATCTACGACAAGATGTGCTTCACCGTCAGCAGCGCCGGCGGCCGCCGCGGCGCGCAGATGGGCACCTTCGACGTGTCCCACCCCGACGTGAAGGACTTCATCAAGGCCAAGCGCGAAGACGGCCGCCTGCGCCAGTTCAACCTGTCCCTGCTGATCACCGACGAGTTCATGCAGGCCGTGCAGGCGGATGCCGAGTGGCCGCTGGTGTTCCCGGTCAACAAGAAGGAAGCCGACGAGATCGACCTCGGCAATGCCGAGCAGGTGGTCTGGCGCGACTGGCCGGCCAGCAGCACCTACATCACCCGCGACGACGGCCTGGTGGCCTGCAAGATCTACGGCCACGTCCGCGCGCGGCACCTGTGGGACATGATCATGGTCTCGACGTACGACTACGCCGAGCCGGGCTTCATCCTGATCGACCGCGTCAACGAGATGAACAACAACTGGTGGTGCGAGAACATCCGCGCCACTAACCCCTGCGGCGAACAGCCGCTGCCGCCCTACGGCGCCTGCCTGCTCGGCTCGATCAACCTCACCACCTTCGTGCGCGACGCCTTCACCGACAAGGCGCGCTTCGACTGGGAGGAATACAAGGAAGTCGTGCGCGTGTTCACCCGCATGCTCGACAACGTCGTGGAGGTGAACGGCCTGCCGCTGCCGCAGCAGCGCGCCGAGATCCTGCGCAAGCGCCGCCACGGCATGGGCTTCCTCGGCCTCGGCAGCACCGTCACCATGCTGCGCATGCCCTACGGCGGCAAGGAGAGCTGCGAGTTCACCGAAGCCGTGGCCCGCGAAATGGCCGTGGCCGGCTGGGAAGTGGCCCTGTCGCTGGCCGAAGAGAAAGGCCCCGCGCCGATCATGGACGAGGACTTCAGCGTCAGCGCCGAGATGCTGCGCAAGCGCCCGGAAATGGCGAAGGACGGCTGGAAGATCGGCGACAGCATCAAGGGCCGCGAGCTGCACGCCAAGTACAGCCGCTACATGCAGAAGGTCGCGACGGTGGCGCCCGAGCTGGTGGCCAAGCTGGCCGAGAAAGGCGGCCGCTTCACCCACCACAGCTCGATCGCGCCCACCGGCACCATCAGCCTGTCGCTGGCCAACAACGCCAGCAACGGCATCGAGCCGAGCTTCGCCCACCACTACAGCCGCAACGTCATCCGCGAAGGCAAGAAGTCGAAGGAAAAGGTCGAGGTCTACAGCTACGAGCTGCTGGCCTACCGCAGCCTGGTCAACCCCGACGCCATGCCCTACGCGCAGGACGAGAAGGCCAAGCTGCCCGACTACTTCATCGCCGCCGACGACATCACGCCCAAGGCGCATGTCGACATCCAGGCCGCCGCGCAGATCTGGGTGGACAGCTCGATCAGCAAGACCGCGAACGTCCCCACGGACTACCCCTACGAGGACTTCAAGGACATTTACCGCTACGCCCACGAGAAAGGCCTGAAGGGCTGCACCACCTTCCGCTTCAACCCCGCCGCCTTCCAGGGCGTGCTGGTGAAGGAAGCCGACCTCGAAAACACCACCTACCGCTTCGAACTGGAAGACGGCAGCGTGGTCGAGGTGAAGGGCAACGAGCAGATTGAATACGACGGCGAGATGCACACCGCCGCCAACCTCTTCGACGCGCTCAAGGAGGGCTACTACGGCAAGTTCTGAGTGAGGCGCGAGCGCCGCGTGGCCCAACGTTCGCGCATCGGGTGGGCCCTGGCCCGCCCAGCCCGACGAAGCGCATCGGGTGGGCCCTGGCCCGCCCAGCCCGACAAAGCGTCGGGTGGGCCCCGGCCCACCGTGAGCTCGACACTCGCCCCGGTCATCCAACTTGCCGAAGCCCCAGCTTCAAACCCCTCTCCCCTCGGGAGAGGGGTAGGGGTGAGGGGCCGTTCGAAGCGAAAGCGCGCAGGATGCCGATGTCCCGCTCCGCCCAGCCCCTCTTCCGCGGGGAGAGGGGGGCAACCACAACACCCAGGGCTTGATCTTGAAGCCCGGCGCAGGCCACGGACCCGGCCTGCGGCGAAGGGCGCCCCCCTTCGCGCATGCCCGGCCTGTCTCGCCGGGCACGTGCAGCCACCGGCGCAGGACGCACCGGCGGCGGTCAATGTTCTCGATACCACTGCCCCACGCGGGGCAGGCCCGAAGCTAGAACGTCCCGAATCGACGTGAGGAGTGGCAGATGAGCAATGGCAATGGGGTAACCGCGACCCTGACCGAAGCGGTGGAAGCCGTCACTGAGAAGGCCCAGGAACTCGCCCAGGACGCCAAGGACGCCGTGGTCGCCGCCGAACAGGCCGTGGCCAAGCGCGCCGCCAAGGTGAAGAAGCAGGCCGAAGGCCAGTACAAGAAAGCCAAGAAGGCCGTCGACAAGAAAGTCGGCGAAGCCAAGAAGGCGGTCTCTGGCGCGGTGAAGTCGGCGAAGAAACAGGTGGCCGCCGCCAAGAAAGCCGTCGACAAGAAAGTCGGCGAAGCCAAGAAGGCCGTCTCCGGCGCAGTGAAGACCGCGAAGAAGAAGGTCGCCGCCGCCAAGAAGGCCGTAGCCAAGAAGACCGCCCCGGCGAAGAAGGCTGCTCCGGTCAAGAAGGCCGCCGCCAAGAAAGCCGCACCGGCGAAGAAGGCAGCGGCCAAGAAAGCCGCCCCTGCCAAGAAGGCCGCAGCGAAGAAAGTCGCCGCAGTGAAGAAGGCCGTCGCCAAGAAAGCCCCGGCGAAGAAAGCCCCCGCCAAGGCCGCAGCAAAGAAAGCCCCAGCGAAAAAAGCGGCCGCCAAGAAAGCCGCCCCTGCCAAGAAAGCCGCCCCCAAGAAAGCGGCGAAGTAACCCCGGAGGGAACACCCGCCGCCGCATGACCGGCGGCGGGTGAACCCCCACCGCCCAAACCCCAGGCGCACGCCGCCCAGGGCCGGCAGAACACCCAAGCCAAGGCGCGAAGCAGGCCCCCAGCCCGCTCCCGCGACAGGCAACGCATTGAACCCCTCTCCCCGTGGGGCGGGGCGGATCGCTCATCCACTGCCACTGGCAACGGATGACCCGACGAGCCCCAGCGAAGCGAAGGAAAGGGGTAGAGGTGAGGGGCCGCAAGCCCAGCACCCGAAAACCCGCGACACCCAAACTCCAAGCCCCTCTCCCACGGGAGAGGGGTTGGGGGAGGGGTAGCAACCCCAGCACCCCAAACCCGCGACACCCACGCTTCAACGCCCCTCTCCCCTAGCGGGAGAGGGGTTGGGGAGAGGGGGCCAACCCCCGCCTCACCCCAAAGAATCGCGACACCCAAGCTCCAAAGCCCCTCTCCCCACGGGAGAGGGGTTGGGGTGAGGGGCAGCAACCTCAGCACCCCCCAACCCGCAACACCCAAGCTTCAAAGCCCCTCTGCCCTAGCGGGAGAGGGGTTGGGGAGAGGGGTAGCAACCCCAGCACCCCCAACCCGCGACACCCAAGCTCCAAAGCCCCTCTCCCTGGAGGGAGAGGGGTTGGGGAGAGGGGGCAAACCCCACCTCACCCACCACCCCGCAACACCCAAGCTTCAAGCCCTCTCCCCGCGGAGGGAGAGGGTTGGGGAGAGGGGCAAACCCGCCTCACCCCCAGCCCAACCCGAACACCCAAACCAGCAGGCGCAAAAGCGCCGCCCCACACCCCGCGAAGGAGCCCCCCATGGCCGTCAAAATCACCAAAAAAATTCAAGGGCTACGCTGTCCTCAAGGCCCGAGACAAGGCCACCGCTCCGCCCCCCTGCCGCCGCCGCCGCGCCCGCCCCGGCCGAACCCCGTGCGCCAAAGCGCCGAAGTCAATCCAGATGCACGAGCAGATCGAGCGCCCCGAAGTGCTGGTCGGCTCCACCTACAAGATCAAATCGCCCCTCTTCGAGCACGCCCTGTACGTCACCATCAACGACATCGTGCTGAACCAGGGCACCGCCCACGAATCGCGCCGCCCCTTCGAGATCTTCATCAACTCGAAGAACATGGACCACTTCCAGTGGGTCGTGGCCATCACCCGCATCATGAGCGCCGTGTTCCGCAAGGGCGGCGACGTCACCTTCCTAGTCGAAGAGCTGAAAGCCGTGTTCGACCCCCGCGGCGGCTACTTCAAGGCCGGCGGCGTGTACATGCCCAGCATCGTTGCCGAGATCGGCGCCGTGGTCGAAGACCACCTGAAGACGATCGGCCTGATCGTCGACCCCGAGCTGGACGAACACCAGCGCGCCCTGATCGCCGAAAAGCGCGCCGCCTTTGAGGCCCAGTCAAAAAAAAACGCTGAGGTAAGCCCGGCAGTAGAGGGCGCGGCGAGTGGGGAAGCGAAGAGCGACGCCGCCACCTTCCCGCCCGGCGCGACCCTGTGCCACAAGTGCAACACCCAGGCGATGGTGGTGATGGACGGGTGTCAAACTTGTCTGAATTGTGGGTATTCGAAGTGTGGGTGAGGGATAACTAGTTGCGGCTGCCTTGTTGAGGGGCATCATGCTTTTGGATCAGCCAAGGTTGCACAGAGTTGAAATCGGTGAGCTAAAAAACATCAGGGGGCTCTCGCTGGATTTCAACGCAAGCGCGCTGACTGGAGTAATGGGAAGCAATCGGAGTGGAAAGACGACGGTTCTTCATGCGTTGGCTTGTGCCTTTGCGCCAGTTTCTGGCGGTGGGGACTACAGGTTCCCAATGTTCTTCAAGCCGAACTCGGACGCTCTCTGGAAGGACAGCAATTTCTCTATCGTTTACGGCGGGAGAGTTGGGTCGGAAACCTATAGCAACCTGCGTCAGGAGTATCGAAAAGACACTGACCGCTGGTCGCCAAGATATGGAAATCGCCCCAGTAGGTACGTGAAGTTGGTTGGAATCGCAGAGTCGGTCCCAGATGTGGAGTCTGTTGCCCTTAACTCCATGATTCACTACACAAAAAGCCCGCGAAAGGCGTCAGTTGACACTGAGGTTCTTAAGCGTGCTGGTGGCGTGCTGAACGAGGACTACAGTGATTACTTTGGGGTGGTTTACAGTTATCGAGCGCGAAACTCAATTGCGGTTCCTGCCCGGGGTGTAACCTACTCGGGGCTCTCAATGAGCTCGGGAGAGCAAAGAGTTTTCCGGATTCTTGAGGCGGTCTTTGCCGCGCCAAAGTACGGACTTGTCTTGGTTGATGAGATTGACCTGTTCTTGCATCAAGATGCGCTGCACCGCCTCTTCAAGGTGCTGACGGAGCACTGCGAAAAGAACAGTAAGCAGCTCATCTTTACGACGCACTTTCCACCTGTTGGGCGAATTTATGAAAATGTCGATATTCATTTTATTCATAGGGCCGCAAGTCGGACGCTGAGTTGGAGGGGGTATTCCCATGAGGCCTTGCGGCATATTACAGGCGCCCAAAGCAGGCCCATTTCAGTTTATGTTGAGGATGACGTCGGTGAGAGGATAGTCTCTGGTGTCGCGCAGGAACTGTCTATCCGAAAACATGTGAATATAGGCCGATTCGGCTCGGCCTCGAATGCTGCCGCCGTAGTTGCTGGAATTCATGCCTCGAATCCGAAGGACGAGAGTTTCTTGGCCGTTCTTGACGGAGATGTTTGTGCTAATGCGGAAAGTCGTAGAGCCAGACTGAAGGCTGTGTGGACAGGCGACACCCCGAAGCACATCGCGGATCGAAGGTGGCTTGCAAAACGGATCCGGACCTTCGCGCCACCGTTCGTAGGCGGCTCAAAGAGCCAACGCATGTGTCCAGAGCAAGCACTCCACAAGATGGTGAAAAATCTTGCAGCTGAAGCAGTTCCGTGCAACCTCGCTCCGATCTGCGATATTGCCTGCACGATCACCAACGTCTTGAATAGGCACGACTTTGTGGATCATATCGTGGACGTGACAGGGGATAACAGAGACGTAGTAATTGCTGCCGTAGTCGACCTCGCGCGACTTTCAGTAACCTGGGGACGGTATACGAGGGTCCTACGAACGTGGCTTTTAAGCCAAAAGCAAAAGCTGGGCCTTTGATGGAAGAGAAATGATGGATTTAAGTTGGAATGCAATCGCGGCGTCACTATCGAGTTTCCCGTGTAAATAGGTCTCTCAACACTCCTGCTGGAGAACCCAAGATCGGGACTATCTTTCCAGTCTTGACTTGGAAAACAGGGTCAGGTTCACTTTTCACGAGCTAGAAACTCAATCTGCCTCTTGTGTCTTGACTGGAGCCAAGGAGAACTTATTTGACGGACGCATTCTATTGGCTGCTTGGGCTGGCTTTTTTGATCTTCTCGGCCTGGATCTCGTTTCTCAACTGGGGTGTCTTTTTCCAGGGCATTGTGAAGAAGAAGCAGGCATCTAACTGGATCCCTCTTCTTGGTGGTCTCTCGGGTGCCGTTGGTTTAATCGCTCTGCCCTCCGAGCAATTTGGGGTCTACTGGTTTCTCCCATTGTTCTTGGATTGGGGTTCCATCCCCGGGTTGGCTTACAGCGCGTTCGCGAGATCAGAGTCGGGTCCAGCGACATGACGGGGCGAGGCTCCGGCCCATCTTCTTCGGTAAGGGGGTAAGGTTCACTTTGTGGTACGGATAAGCGGGTACCAAAAGAGGAAGAAAAGGGTCAGGTTAATTTTCCATGAGCATGTGATTTTCACTGACCCGTTCCGCGCGCCGTTATTGAAGCACTTTTCGGCTAGGCGGCATCGGGATGAGGAGTGCAATGGATGCTAAAGCGGATGGTCGTGACCTCTCTCTTCACCTTGGGGTCTCTTTGGTCCTTACGGCTAGTCTTGTTTTACTGCCAATCCTGCGTCGGTTCGATAGATGTGCCTAGACAGCTTGAAGCGTCGTGCGACGAGTTCGAGCAGGTGTCGGTGACTTTCGCAACACTCGGTCCGCCAAGATATGTCCAATGCTCTGACGCAGTTGATGCGCTTTCCCGAGGCGAGCTGTTGTCAGTACATCTGGTAGTCGATTCCAGTCGAGCACCTTCTTTCGGACTGCTCCAGCACATAAAGCTGTGCGAGTTCTCTACTCTTGGAGGATCTGGAGAGGTCACCCAGGCCGGAGCATGCCGGTTCGAATCGAATGGATTGTAGTTTTGCGATTTCAATGCTGCGAAAAGAACGGGGTCAGGTTCACTTTGTGGTACGGATGCGAAGAATGGGGTCCGAAGAATGGGGTCAGGTTCACTTTCCAAGGCATGAAAAGATACCCTGACCCCCTGCTTGTTCTGAAGGCGTTCGAGAAGTGAGCACTTCGGCACCCGTGCACCTTCGCCCGATGCTTGCCGCCTACGGCTGGATCTGCGGAATCTTCATCGGCATTCCGGCCTTGCTGATGTCCCTCGCGAACCCCTCAGTCGCACTTGGGATCTTCGCCAGCGTGGCGAGTTTCGTTGTGCCTTGCATGCTGGCCGGCGCCTTGCTCTGCGACTGGGCAGGGCGACAGCTTTCGCAGCGCAAGTGGCCGCGTAAGCTCTCCCGTCAAGCGGACAAGGAATTCCTAGAACCTTCGGCTGCTTGGGCTTTGCGCTCGGCGGGTGTCATCCCGTCGAGGGCGTCATGGGGTCGTTCCTCGTTGTAGTCGAGCATCCACCACCACGCCGCCTCGCGGACGTCGTCCAAGCGAGAGAACAGGTGCGGGTCCAGGACCTCCTCGCGGAATGTCCGGTTGAAGCGCTCGATGTAGGCGTTTTGATTGGGCTTGCCGGGCTGGATGTACTGGATGGCCATACCTTGGGACTTCGCCCAAGCCACGAATGCTTCGCCGAGAAACTCAGGGCCGTTGTCGGTGCGCAGCACCTGCGGCAGCCCACGCTCGCGCTGCAGGCGCTCGAAGACGCCGATCAGGCGCTGCGCGTTGATCGAGGTGTCGACCTCGATGTGCAGCGCCTCGCGGTTGAAGTCGTCGATCACGTTGAAGGTGCGGAAGCGTCGGCCGCAGGCGAGCGCGTCGCTCATGAAGTCCGCCGACCACACGCTGTCGGGCAGTCGCGGCACATACAGCGGTACGCGCTCGCGTTTGGGCAGACGACGCTTGGCGGGGCGGCGCAGATTGAGCTTCATGGCCTTGTACACGCGATAGATGCGCTTGGGATTCCAGTCGGGACGCCGGCGCCGCAGCAGGTCCGAGCACTTCCAGAAACCTCGGCTCGGCCGCTCGCGCACAGCCTCTGAAAGCGCTGCGATCAGTTCGGCATCGCGCACCGTCCAGTCCAGTGGCGGGGCGTACCAGGCCGAGCGCGACAGCCCGATGCAGGCGCAGGACCGACGCAGCGGCAGGCGATGGGCTTCCGAGAGGAAACGCACCGCCTCGCGCTTCTGCGCCGGCGCTACAACTTTTTTGCGATCAGGTCCTTCATCGCCGAGTTCTCCAGCGCGAGGTCGGCGTACAGGCGCTTGAGGCGGCTGTTTTCCTCCTCGAGCTCGCGCACGCGCTTGAGCTCCGAGGCTTCCATGCCACCGAACTTCGACTTCCACTGGTAGTACGTCGCCACACTGATCCCGGCCTGCCGGCAAACGTCCTTGACCGGCATACCCGCATCGGCCTGCTTGAGGATCGAGACGATCTGCGTCTCGCTGAACTTTGACTTGCGCATCTGAACCTCCTGGCTGGGAAACCTTGCCAGAAAGTTCTAGAAACCTGTGTCCGCAGTACCGGGGAGCTTACGCGAGCAGCTTGCCGCCATCACCGACATCGAAGCGCTGCGCGCAGCGGCGCTGGCGATGGTGGATTCGCAGCTGCAGCGGATCGCCGAGCGCGACCGCTGCATCGAGTCTCAGACGCATGAACTTGCCGAGCGCACCGCTGCACTGACCGAGCGCGACCAGCGCATCGCCTCCCAGCAGCGGCAGCTCCAGAATCTCGACCTCACGGTCCAGCACCTCAGCCACGAGGTGGCGCGCCTGAAGCGCATCCAGTTCGGCGCCAGGACCGAAGCGCTCAGCGCCCTGCAGCGTGGCCTGTTCGAAGAGACCGTCGCCGAGGAGGTCGCGGCTGCCGAGCAGGCGCTGGAGAACGCCCAGAGTGCGAGCGGCGCGGACGCGGCATCGCCCGCCGACGCCCCGATCGCACGCCCCGCCAAGGCCACACCCAAGCGCCAGGCGCTGCCGCCGGAGCTGCCGCGCATCACCACCGTGCACGAGCCCGCGACGGGCTGCACCTGCGTCACCTGCGCCGCCGCCCTGGTCAAGATCGGCGAGCACGTCAGCGAGAAACTGGCTTACACGCCGGGCAAGTTCCACGTCGAGCGCCACGTCCATCCGCAGTACGCCTGCCGGGCCTGCGAGACCGTCGTCGCCGAGCCGGTGGCACCGTCCGTCATCGACCGCGGCCTGCCCGCGCCCTCGCTGCTGGCGCAGGTGCTGCTGGCCAAGTACACCGACCACCTGCCGCTGTATCGGCAGCAGGCGATCTACGCCCGCGCCGGCGTCGAGCTGCCGCGCAGCACGCTCGCCGACTGGGTCGGCGCCTGCGCTGTCGCCCTGCAGCCGCTCGCGGATCGCTTGCGCGAGAAGCTGCGAGAGCAGGCCTGCCTGCATGCTGATGAGACCCCGGTCGATACGCTGGATCCGGGCAACGGCAAGACCCAGCAGAGCTATCTGTTCGCTTACCGAAGTACCGCCGGGCCACCGATCGTGGTGTTCGACTACGCCGACAGCCGCAGCGGCAAGCACGCACGCGAGTTCCTCGGGGACTGGCGCGGTGCGCTCATGGTCGACGACTACGCCGGCTACAAGGCGCTGTTCCGCGAGGGCGTCACCGAGCTCGCCTGCTGGGTGCATGTGCGGCGCACGTTTGTCGAGGTCGTCCAGGCCAGCGGCAGCCCCCTGGCGCAGGAGGCCGTCGAACGCATCGGCGTGCTGTACCGCATCGAAGCCGAGGCCAAGGACCAAGGACTCCACGGGGAGGCGCTGCGCGCCCATCGCCAGCAGCAGGCCACGCCGCGGCTGACTGAGCTGCACGCCTGGCTGCAAACACTGGGCCTCAAGGCACTGAAGAACAGCGGCCTGGCCAAGGCGGTGAATCACGCGCTCGGCCGCTGGCCCGCGTTGCTGCGCTACCTCGAGGACAGCGGTCGACCGATCGACAACAACCCGATCGAGACCGAGCGAAGCGAAGGCGTAGTGAGCGTAGCGAACGTTGCTGCGAAGCAGCCGAGCGCTATTCGCCCGATCACGCTCGGGCGCAAGAACTGGCTGTTCATCGGCGGCACGAACGCCGGCCCACGCGCCGCCGCGATCATGAGCCTCGTCGCCACCGCCAAGGCCAACGGCGTGTGCCCGCAGGCCTGGCTCACCGACGTACTCACCCGCCTGCCGACCACCCGCAATCGAGATATCGACAGCCTGCTGCCGATTGAGGGCTGGGCAGCGCTCGGCGGCTGAGGCTCAGCACAGGGTGAGGTCCAGCGGTAGGTGTCGTCGCCGGACGCTTACCGAACAACGCGTACGCGCCCACGTCAAGCGGGACACTGCGTGCGCAGCGCCCGCACCTGTACGTTCCGAGCGCCTGCTCTGCCACCTGGGTTCGGGTGCATCTCGCCAGCTCCCGCACGTCCCAACACCGACAGGCCTGCGTCACCTACACGCCTGCCTGTGGTGCGCCGCGCGCGTTCCGGACTCAGCTCTCGAACCCGTCACGAAACAGCCTGTCGCCGAGCCGTTCATGCGCACCGATGTCGCAGGCGGCGTTGCCATCGTCGTTGCCGTCCTGCGGGCGCAGCGTGCCCACGGCGTCGGTGGCCACGCAGGACGCGGCGTTGCCGCTGTCGACCGTGGGTGAGTTGGCGGCATAACGAATCACCGGCATCGGGCTGTTGACGTCAATGCTGCCGTTCGCCAGCGTCGGGATGATCGATGCGCCGGGGATGACGTTGCCGCAGTTGGTGTCCACGGCGATGTTCGCCTGTGCCTGCTGGACGAGCGCGGTCAGAAAGCAGCCGATGCCGGTGCCTCGGCCCAGCACCGTGTTGTACAGCTCTCGCACGACGCTGCTGTTGGCAGCCGTCAGGTTGGACACCGGCCCGCTGTTGCTCTGGAAGCTCAGGTGACGCGCGTCGAGCAGGGTGCGGAACAGTTCGATCGCGCCCGCGTCCGTGGTGCTGGTGCCGCTGGCTGCGTTGCCCTCGAAGCTGAGGTTGTCCATTCGCGCCACCGAGAGGGCGTTCGTGGCGGTGCGCAGGAACAGGCCTGCGCCGGTGCCGGCGACGTTGCGCACGAAGCTGCTGCGTTCGAAGTTGAGCGCGCACTGGACTGAGCAGTCGGCCATCAGGCCGGCCCCTGCAGACCCGCCGGCCACCGTGCTGTCGGCGCGATTGTCCAGAAACACCGAGTCGCTGACGCTGACGCCACTGAGGGCAAGCACCGCGCCGCCGAAACCCGTGCGTCCCGAAACCTGGTTGAGCTCGAAGCGGGTGCCTTCGACGTTCACGACGCGGCCGTACACCGCACCGCCGGAGGCTTGGGACTGGTTGACCGAACCGTTCGAGATGGCGCCGTTGCCGATGAAGTCGCTGTCGGCGATGTCCACGCTGACGCCATTCCAGTGCACCGCACCGCCGCGGGAGAAACCGGCGTACACCGACACGCACTGGCGGAAGCGCATGCGATCGAGCGTCAGCCGGCTGGTCAGCGTGTCGGCGTTGCTGCCGTCCAGACATCCGCCGCCGCTGCCGGTGTTCTCGGCGCGCCCGGAGGACAGCGTGAAGCCTCTCAGGGTCAGCGCCTGCACCGTGCTTCCGACAGTCAGCAGGCGGAACGAATTCAAGGGGTTGATGGGCTCGACCGACAACCCCGGCGCGGCGCTGGCGTCGATGGTCAAGGCCCCTGCGGTGATGGTGGGCAGCGGCTGCAGCAGCTCGATGATGCCCCCGCTCAGGGCAGGCGCAAACACGATCTGGTGGGGCGGGCTGGGGGTGATGTTGGCGAGCGCGATCTGGTCGCGCAGGCTGCCGCTGCCGCTGTCGTTGAGGTTGGTCACGGTGTAGGTCGCGGCATCCGCGCTGTGCGCCGCGCACGTGAGTGCCATCAGGGCGAGGCAATGCAGCTTCAGGCGTGAAGACATGGGGTTCGCTCTTGGGAAGGTCCCTCCGGTTACGGTGACCAGTGCGAGATTCGGACAGGGTTGTCCTCGCCCCGCGCGCTTGCTGGATACGCTGACCATCGCCAGGTAAGGGGGGCAGGTTCGCTTTCTGGGGCGGATGAGCGGGTGCCGAAAGCGGCTGTCGGGTTCGTTTTCCAGAGCACGAAAACTGACGCTGACCTTTTTCCTCAGCCGTGCGCGCGGCCTGGCTGGTCTGCGACGACTTCCTGCTGGTGGCGCTGCCCGCCGAGTTTGATGTGGTGGTCGGCAACCCGCCCTATCTGCCGCAGCAGCGCATCCCCGCGCATCGCTTCCCGCTGGATCGTTCCGATCTGGCTGCGCGCCTCTGCCGCGCTGGCAAGGAGGCTCGCGTTGCTTGAGCGGGATGCGCCCATGCGGCGCTCCAAGCACGTGCTCGGGGCGGGGTTGACGAGCACGCTTCTTCATTGCGACATGAGATTGGACCTGTGTTCATGGCAAGCGCCTCCTTCCAGCTGACTCACAAGCTGTTCTACATCTCGGTCCTGGCAGCGGCTGCTTCCGCACTGCCGGGCTGTGCGGCGTATGAAACGTACCGCTCGACGGCGGTCTTGGAGCGAAAATTCCTTGTTCCGGCTGCCGACGTCTTTGATCGTGTCGAGCGCGCGGCCAAGGCCTGTTGGAACGAGAAGCGTGCGCTCGCGGGTGTCTCGATCGAGGTCCGCAGATACGACGTCGGAGTTGGCGGCACCTCACTTCGAATTGCCCCCAAGGCATCCAAACCGGGGTTCGCTAGCGCCTTCCTCACAGTGCGGGTGACGGCTTCGACAGAGCGCCTGAGTTTTGTGACGATCGAGGAGGCGCAGACCGTCTACTCAGACAACTACCGCGGGTTTGCGCCGACTGTTGAAGGGTGGATCGAAGGGCGTCTCGAGTGCGGAGGTCGTGTGCCCGGAAGGAACCGAAGCGCGCAACGGGCAACGACCAGGTCGCCGGCTTCAGGCCGATCCTCGTAGCCTCTCCCCAGCCCGCGGGCTGGCTGCGCTTGGGTGTCTCTTCCCCGCGCTCCTGCGTTCCCGGAGCCTGCACTTGCAAGGGTGAACTGAGGCGGGCCTCACTCTCAGGCTGAGATGCGCGCGCCATAGGCCACCGGTAAAGTCCTGCTACGCCGCACCGCAGCCATTGGAGCCAGTCGACCCATGCGCCATGCCACACGCTTCGCCGCCTTCGGGCTGATTGCCTGTCTCCCGGTCGCGGGCTTCGCAGCCGGCCCTGTCGATTCGAGCGCGGTGCGTCATGCATCGGGCGAGTTCGCCAGGACGCAGCCGTCGCCAGCGGAGTTCTGGCGCGTGCCGGCGGGAGCGGCCCTCGCCAAGGCGGCGCGTGTCACCCGTGAGGCGCCGCGACCGGACGAAGTGCAGGCCCTGCATCAGCGCAATGCCGATGGCGCGTTCAAGCGTGTGCAGATCGGCCTGGCGCGCGCGCTTGCGCCAGACGGCGTGGCGCTGTCGGCGCAGTGGACGAAGGCGGCCGGCGGCGAGCGCGTGGCGCAAGTGGAGGTGCGCTCGATCGGTGCCGCTGCGCTGCGCGTGGGGCTGGACGTTGCAGGCTTGCACCCGGCGATCGAGCTGCGCTTTGGCGGCTCGCGCAGCCCGGAGCGGCCGCTGGCTCGTACCACAGTGGCCGAGGCGCAGCGCCTGCTGGGCGATGACGGCCTCTACTGGACGCCCAGCACCGATGGCGAGGTGCAGCGCGTCGAGGTGACCATTCCCGCCGGGGCCGAAGCGCCGGCCGCGCTCTCGCTGCCGCGCTTGAGCCACCAGATCGTCGACAGCCGGACACCGTATCGCCTGCCGCAGAAGATCGGCGAGTCCGGCGCCTGTAACGTCGACGTGGTCTGTCGCCTGAACGAGCTGGGCCCGCACTTCGCCAACGCGCGCCACGCTGTCGCCCACATGCGTTTCGTGGTGAGCGGAAGCACCTACATCTGCACGGGCACGCTGGTGGCCGACAACGACCCGGCCAGCCAGGTGCCGCTGTTTCACAGCGCTAACCACTGCTTCTCTTCGAACACCAGCGTGCCGCCCAACGCGACGCAGATGCAGACGGTGGCCAACACGCTCAACACCTTCTGGAACTACGAAGCCACCACCTGCAATGGCCTCGTCTCGGCACCGCAAACCCAGCTTGCGGGTGGCGCCACCTACCTCGGCTCGGACCATCGCACGGACGGCATGCTGCTCCGCTTGAACCAGACTGCGCCCACGATCGCGTTCTTCGCAGGCTGGAACGCCCAGCCCCTGGCCAGCAGCAGCGCCGTTACCGCCATTCACCATCCTTCGGGGGATGCCCGCATGGTCTCGACCGGCCAGAAGCTGTCGGAAGATGCGGACAACCATGAGGTGGGCTGGCTGAGTGGCACCACGGAGGGCGGCAGCAGCGGCTCCGGGCTCTTCACGATTGCGGCGACCGGAGCCTACGAATTGCGTGGTGGGCTGTTCGGCGGCGCCGCCAGCTGCGCGAACACCGGCAACCTGGGCAACGCCGGCAATCGTGACTACTACTCGCGCCTCGACAAGGACTTCGCCTGGATGTCGCCGTGGCTGCTTTCGAGCCCGAACGTGTTCCAGAACGGTTTCGAGGCCACAACCGTGGTCACCGTTTCGCCCTGACACCGCCGACTTCGACGATCGGCCGCCGCCGCGGTCAGCGCGCCATTCGGGGGCAGATCAAGCGTTCTGACTGCGCAGCGGGTCTGCGGTGATGCTGCGCAGGGCCGTGTCCAGCGACGCTGCGGCCACACAGCGCGTACCGAGGGTCGGGTGAAGGGGTCAGGGTTAAGGGGTCAGATCCGGGTTAAGGGGTCAGGTCTAACTTCGTAGCAGGGGCTTGTTCTTTCGCATCGCAATGCCTGCCGATCTCTTCCCCGCTTGCCTGATCTCTCCTCGCCCGCCACCCCCGCCGCATGCCCTCCCTCTGCGACTGCCTAGGTCCCGCCTTCCGCGCGCCGGACGTCTCCGCCGCGCAGGAATCGCTCGCGGCCGAAAGCGAAGTCGAGCGCGCGGCGGTGTTCACCCGGCCCGAGGTCGCGGCGGCCATGCTTGATCTCTGCGGCTACGCCGCCGACTGCGCCCTGCATCGACTGCGCCTGCTGGAGCCTTCGTTCGGCGGCGGCGACTTCCTGCTGCTGGCGGTGCGCGTCTGCTGCAGAGCTGACGTTCCGGGGGCGGCTCGCCGGAGTCCGCGCTCGGCGATCTGCGCGAGGCCGTGCGCGCGGTGGAGCTGCATCTCTCATGCGGGCCCTTTCCCAATCGGGCCAGCGCTTGGATCGGACCGCGCAAGGTGGCGCAGCCCCTCTGCCAAGTCCGGTGTCTGATCGATCTCCACCCCGTTCTACGAGTGGATCTTCTGCGTGCCCTTCACCCGCGCTTGCCCCTTGACCTCGCTTCCCGAGCCCATGACGCCATGCGCTTCTTCGCCCGCGGCCTTCTCGTCCTCAGCCTGCTCGCACTCGCGGCCTGCGCCACCACCAGCCCTGTGCCGACCGGCCCGGTCATGGCGAATCGCGTCGGCCTGGTCAATCTCGTCCAGCCCCAGCTCACGCACAGCCATGTCGGCGTGACGATGTTCGGCAACGAGGCCAAGCGGGCGGAGCCGCAGCAGCTGCGCGCGCCGGAGTATCTGGCGCAGAGGCTCGGCGAGGCGCTGCAGGCGCGCGGTGTGGAGCTGGTGCCCGTTGAGCTGCCGCGCGAACTTGCTGAGGCCGAGAAGAGCCTCATCTACATGCCGTGGGACACACATCGAGTGCGAGAGGAGTATGAGCCCGCGCTGCGCGAGCTGATGCAGTCGCGTGGGCTGGATGTGCTTTGGGTGGTCGAGTCGTCGGCGTGGCAGGATCCGATCGGCCAGTCCACGGTGATCGTTGAGGGTCATGGCCTCTACACCCGGCGAGTGCTGGGCGATGACCTGCCGCATGCCTACGCGTTCCTTTGGAGCTATGGGCTGCAGGCCGATACCCTCGCTGTCGTAGGCGCGGCCGGTGTGCGCGAGTACACCCCGATCGAGGCCACAGAGCTCGATGCGGCGACGATCCCCAAGGTCGAGGCGGCGCTACAGCCCATGTTCGATCATGCTGCTGGCCGTCTGGTGCAGGCGCTGGATCCGCAGCCGCGTCGATGAGGCGATGGCAGCAGCGGCCGAGCGGATGAAGGATCCACAGCGCGCGAAGACGCCGCTTGACGAGGCTGAGCGGTGGGCCGACACGAAGGCCGCGAGGATCTCGGTGCTGCGGCAGCGCGTGCGACTCGAGCGCCTGCACGGCACACCGGAGAGGGAGCTTGCGAAGCTGTGCCGCATCATCGACATCGACCCCAGCGCGGCCCATGCACACGGAAACCTCGGTGCTGCCCTGCTTCGTATGAAGCGCTATGGAGAGGCTATCCACGCGCTTGAGCGCGCGCTCGCGCTCGAGCGCTATCCTCTGGCGGCGCAGCAGTTGGCCCTAGCGCGACAGGGGCTTGCATCGAATTTGGTTTGTTCAATGCGAGAGACTCGCGAAATCCTGTACTCAAGAATCTTCCTCCATGCACGATCCTAGCCGTTGGTACGGGTCTCCGGACCTCCTGTCCTCCCTCGTGCGCGGGGCCGTTCCATCCGCTTTCGTGCGGTCGCTCAGCCTGCTGTGCGTGCTTTTGCTGGCGGCCTGCGCGCGCACCGAGACACGCCTTGCAGCGAGTGCTGCACCTGAGCAGACGATCGAGCGGTCGGACGATGCAGGCTTCTCTTCCGATGGAACAACGACCTCTTCAGGCGGCAGCTGCAGTCACGGCCTGCGCCTCGAGGGCATGCTGGCCGTGCCGACCTGCCCCGAAAACGGTGAGGGCTGCCGGTACGGCCGCGATGCGGTGAATGCGTATGCCGAGCACATCGATAGTCCGCCCCATGAGTTCAGTGTGCTCGTGGCATCAAGCCCTTGGCGCTTCTACAGCGGGGATGGCCGCATCCTTACCATCGAAGCCTTGACGACGGGGCTGCGAAAGAGCCTCAAGCCTGAAGTGCGCGAAGTAGTGCTGTACGCCAGTTGGTCAGGTGTCGCCCCCGAGGCGCATGTGCGATCGCTTGCGCGGCAGGTGTCGGATGCACTGGACGGGTTTCCGGTTCGGGGTCTGGATGGCTTCATGTGGCTGGAACCGGATGGGCGCGTACGGACAACGCAGCAGGCTTTCAGCGGCTGGCATACCGGCGGCGGCTACCGGGTGGCGCCTGACCAGCCGGTGCTGACTTCGCTCGCGTTCGGCGAAATGATGTTCTACAGCGAGCGCTTGCGCGAAGCCAACGAGTACGGCTTGTTGCTTCACGCGGCGGTAGGTTGGGACGTCCACGGGCTCTGTCCCGAGCGCGCACTCGCCGAGTTCGAGCTGATTGCACCCCATCATCCGATCGCCGCCTACAACGCCGCGCTGATGCGCCTGGAGTCGGGAAAGGCTGAAGACCGGGCGACTGCGCTCCGCTTGCTGCAAGTCGCCGAAAACGCGGGTGACGAAGCTGCGCGTGAACTGCGAAGGAGCCTGCTGTCGCCATGACTGACAGCATTGAGCCGGGCGAGCACGACGGCAGGAGGATCACCATCAAGCACACCGGCCCGACGATCGGTTCCTGCCCTGCTGATTTGTCGCGGCCCACGGCATTCTGCCGTTATCTGCGTGTCCCCTCGAGCCTGAGTCACGACCTGTGAGGAATCCCATGCCGAATCGAATCTCTGTCCTTGGCCGCTTCACCCTCATCGCTGGCCTTTTCGTATTGGCGGGCTGCGTACCGGTGTACCAAGTCGCCAAGCCCGATGCAGAGACCGGCCTGTTGCCCACGACCGTCGAGGTCAAGCCGGAGGAGATCAAGACCTACCAGCCCAGCCCGGTGGTTCAGCGCATTCGATTCGTGCTGCTGCGTACGGCCTCCGGCGGGCTCAACACGGAGCCGTACAACGAGTTTGTGTTCAAGGCCCTGCGTGAGCTTGGGATCACCGAGATCATGTCGCGGGACGAGTTCATGCGCATGGTCATCGACTCGCCGCTTCGCGACACGGTGGGCAATGCCACCGACCCCGTAGCCCTTTCGAAGATCAACGATGCGGTCGGGCCCTTCATCATCGTCGACGCCGTGCAACTGCACGCTGGCGGTGCCTGGTTCGAGACCCGACTGCGTGTGACCGATCCCGCGCGGGCCGACGTGCTGCTGGATGTGCATCGCCTCCGCATCAACTGGTCCAACATGGACAAGGAAGTGAACTACCCGGTCCTGAACGTGCTGAAGCGCTGGTTCGATGAATCGAAGGCGCTGCATGACGAGCCCACGGCTCAAGGCGAGTCGCTTCCAAAGGCCGATATCTGAGTTGGAGCGGCAGGCGCGCCCAGCGCCTCCCTATCCTCTGCGAGCGGCTGGCCCAGCGGCAGTCCTGCATAGCTGCCGCGCTGGAGCCCACGAAGCGCGACAGCCGCGAACATCGCGCGCTGTCGGAGGCGACGAGTTTGAAGGCGCTGTTTCGGGAGTTTGCTGGGCGGATGGTGGCGGTGGTGGGTTGAGGGACGGCATGCAGCGAATCGCGGGCTCATGCGGGCGGCGCAAGCTGCCGCACATGCTGACCGCGCAATCCACGTAAACCGCTTGGCACACTCCACGCCACGGGCCATCCTTCGCCCCGACTCTTTCCTACGCACTGTGCCTCTGCCATGCCATTTCCCTTGCGCATCTACAGCCGACTTCTCGTTGCTGCCGTCCTCGCCGCCAGCCTCAGCGCGTGCGTTACGCCCCAGGGCATCCGCCTCACGCGCAGCGGCCCGAGCGCGGCGGAGCTTACGGACTTCAATGCCCGCAACCTGCCTGTCGGCGCATGGGTCGAGCCCGGCGGGCGGGTCGACACACCGGCAACGACCCTGCTGCAGCCGGTGCCCGGGCCTCGGGTGATCGTGGTGGGTCACGTCATGGCGCTGCAGGCGCTGGATGCGGATGACGTCGACTATCAGAGCTACGCCAGGGCTGCGGCGGGCCCCGGCCAGCGCCCGGCGCTGGACCGGGAGGCCTACGTGCTCACCAGCGCGGGCCGCACGGCGGTGCGAACGGCCGGCGTCACCGGCATCTATTCGCAGCAGAACATGGCCGAAGTGCCGCGTGACCTGGTGGACGGTATCGAGTTCTCGTCGGCCTTCGGCACCGCCATGGTCGGCACCTATGGCGATCTGGTGGCCATGCAGGTGATGCCCCTGCTCGGGCCTTGGCTGACGCATGTGCTGTGCCGCAAGCGCGAGCCGGACTACGCCGGCTGCCTGGAGCGCTACGCCACCGGCATGTTCCAGTCCAGCGATGGCCGCGAGATCGACGGGCGGCTGCGCGTGGTCGAGGACGGCGAACGTATCGACCTCGCCACGTTCCGGCGGGTGCCGCCGCAGACGCACGGCGATGCGCCGGCGGCCGCGCCTGCATCGGCGACCCGGTAGCACCGACGAGGGTCAAGGCCTGTGTGCCATTCGCCCACTGGATGTCGCCTCGACCCTTGCGCCGTGCTGGCCTTGGGACAGGGCTGCTTGTGCCAGCCGCTGTGCGCGCCTGAACGGGTTTGCCGGCTTGAAGAGATCCTCGTCGCTGGCGCTGAATCGTGCAGGCATCGGCACATGCGCGTACTGGAGCTTCGAATGAACAGGGTCAAGCGTCGATTCGTGGAAGCAATCTGCCTCGCCGCGCTGGCCTTCGCGAGCGCAGCCAGCGCTGCTGCCGCGCCGGACCGCGCGCCGGATGTCGATGGCGTCCCCCGCGGCGAATACCACGGCGAAATCTGGTCCGACGGTATGTATGCCTCGGTCACCGAGTTCTACGGCGAGACCCGCGACGGGCGCGACGGCGTCTATCGAATCGACTTCGGCGACGGCAGCGAAGAGGGTGTGCTGGTCGACTGCAAGCGACTCAAGGCCCAGGAGTTCCGCTGCGGCTGGCGGGACAGCTGGGGAACCGGCCAACTCGACCTGGAGTTCAGCACCGACTTCAGCGCCTTCACCGGCGTCTGGAGCGACGACGACAACTCGCCCTCGCTCGGCCTGCGCTGGCATGGGCGGCGCAAGCCGGGCGCGGCGGAGTAAGCCACGTTCACCGGTGGCCCGCCGGGATTCGCGCCCGACGCGGCTGGCCGGCAGGCATTCGATCCATCGCAGTTTCCTTCTGTGCTGCGCAAGCACGCCCACACTCCAGAGGCTCACATGATCAACCGTAGTGCTCTCGCGCTTGTCCTGACCTTGACGCTCGCCGGCTGCATGGGCGGCACCGCCGCGCTGCGCGAGAAGCCCGCAGGCGTGCATACGTTTGAAGTCGAAGGCGCGCTGACGGACGTGGCCAACGCGATCCACGCGCAAGCCCGCCACTGCTACAGCGGCGGCACCTACATGCCCAGCGGCGTACAGACCTCGCAGACGCAGGCGAGCCTGCAGCTCGATGCCGCCGCGGGCCGCGCGCAGATCGACGTGACCCTGCACGGCGCGCTGGGCCCACAGACGTGGCTGCTGATGGATCTTCGGCAGATTGATTCGGCGCGGACCGGCGTCGAAGTGCTGTACTCCCGCAGCGGCTACGAGCGCCGCGCGAAGGCGGTCGAGCGGTGGATCAAGGAGGGGTATGAGAAGTGCCGGTGAATCGATCGGCGACCTCTGACCGGTCCTACCTGCGAGCGATGCTCGCTGCCTACGCTTGGATCTGCGGCATCTTTCTGGGCGTTCCGGCCCTGCTGATGTCGATCGTGAATCCCTCAGCTTCTGGAGAGATTCTCCTGACCGTCGCAAGCTTCGTCGTGTCCTGTTTGCTCACCGGCGCCTTGCTCTGCGACTGGGCAGGGCGAGAGATCGCGCGCCGGAAGTGGCCGGCTTTCTGCATGGCGGGCCTCAGCCTGCTGGTGGCGGTGCTGGCGGTGCCTTCGCTTGCTCTTGTGCTCGCGCCGCCGGCCTCGGGCGTGTCGTCTGGTGTCCTTTGGCTCGGCCTGACGTACGTAGTGATGATGATGATTTTCGGTGCAGGGCCGGCGGCACTCGCAGCGGTACTGTTTATCGGCGGCGTAGAGCGTGCAGACACTTGGAAGAGCGAGGCGAGCTGATCCGTGCGCGGAGTGCGTGCCACGGGCCACTGGGAGCAGCGCGGATGCGAGCGGCGACACTCGCAATCACTAGGCTTCGCCTCGGCCGCGCTCTGCACCGCACTGCGCCGAGCATGCGCATGCTTGCTTTCCCTGCCCAACGCTTTGGCGACGACTGGTGCTGAAGGGAAGGGGGGCGGCAGCACTCCCGCGGCACGGACACGGTCGCGCTGGGCGGAAGTGCTCGACAAGAGCGGCGAACGCGCTAAGGTCGAAGCTCTGCCTTTGCGCTCCGGCGATTCGTCATGGCTCTACACCCCGAAGTGAACTTGTGTTTGCACCCCTCGTTCGGAGCGCGCGGGCGGACTGACTCGCAGGCTGCGCCCGCGCAGGACCGGGTGGACTTCGTGTCTGGCACTGGTTGATCATCTGCAGGCAAATTTCCCCAAAGAACCTTCATGATCGCCATGCGTTCCATAGCTTGGATGTGCTGTGTCCTTCTCGCCGGCTGCGCCACCACCGTGGACAAGCAATTCGCTTCCTTGGAACAGGCGCGCCCCTGCTGCACCTCGATCAGCGAGTTCGAATTCGAGCCGCTGCCTGCAAAAGGCAGCAAGTTCAAACTGGAAGTGCACGCGTCAGTGTTCGATTTCGATTCCGGGCGCAGCTACTTCAAGGCCTTTGAGCTGCCTGGGACTGGCCTGCGGCGATTTCGGGTCAAGACCTATTTCAACGGTATGTGGATCGGTCAGTACCTCGATCCTGTGCTGCTGATCCTCGACGCCGAGCACCGCGAAGTGGCCCGCGGAGCGCTGTCCCTGCGCTTCGACGATGGCAATCTGTTTGGCGACCAGAATGCGCACCTGTTTGGCTTCTTCGCGGTGGATGATGAAGCCCGCTACCTCGTCGTGCTGACTGCGCCCTTCGAGTCCGAAGCGCCGGTGGCGAAGACGGATCCCTCGGTCATGGTCACCATGATTGGCCAAACGCCGATCGCGAGCCCGACGCCGGGAACATCGATCCGCCTGCACCGCTCGCCGACCGGCACGGTGCGCGTCGAGCCTCTGCCGTAGTGCAGCTGGCGGCGCAGCCGAGGTGAAGTCGTTGCGCGGCTTGATTTCTACCCATCCTCGCCTCTCCGCGTTCGCCGATCCGCTGTCGGTGGCGTATCCGTCTGTTGTGGCGCCGCGGGTGCTCGGGCTCCGGGAGTCATCTCGCCAAGCAAAGTGAGACGTTTCGCGCGCTGGCGACACTCTTTGGCCGGGGCGCGGCGGCAGAGCCGCGCGATGGGGCGTAGACGAGCATTTGCCGGGTGTCCGCGCCGCGCGTGGACACTTCGGAGGGCGGTGCTCGAGCCTCGGCGTGGCCGTGACTCGGAGGTGTATCGACATGGAGCTGATCTCTCACTGGATCGACTGGCGCGAGGCCATGGGCAGCCCCAACAGCCGTCAGCGCCGGGCGATCCATGAACTGCTGCAACATCGCCCGATGCTGATGTATCTGGGCGACTCCTGGTTCTCGACGCCGCTCTATCGCAATCTCGCCCGACAGAGCGCCAAGCCCATCGACGGTATGGGCATCGTGCTCGGCAAGCCCGGTGGCCTGGCCGCGGATCTGCTCGCCAAGTCCGCCTTGGACAGCCTGGAAGGGCGACTGCTCGCCAACGATTTCGATGCGCTGATCCTCAGCGCCGGCGGCAATGACTCGCTTTCGGAACGTCTGAAGCGGGTCTTCGCCAAATGGGCAAGCGACAAGCCGGCCGCAGCCAAGATCAGCGCCGACCAGGCTTTTGATGTGCTGGTGAATGCGGGAATCTTCGACGACGGGAACGGCGGCGGCATCCTCGGGCGATACCGGGCGCTGCTTCAGATGGCCCAGCGCGTCCAGGCGAAGCGTCCGGATTTCCGCGTGATCGGGCACACCTATGCGCCCTTGAAGCGCATCGGCCAGGAGGCTGATCTGAGCGTTGCCAACATCGGTCTATTGGCCTTCGTGAAGGGTAGCGTTGGGCCCTGGCTGTGGAGCGTCATGCGGCACGTTCTGGCCGACAAGGACGCCGGGCGGGTGTTCGCGCGCCGGCTGCTGCTCGACGGCTTCAGAACCCTCGTGCTGGATCGGCTCGTCTCAGATTTTCCCGATCTCTTCAGTTACGCCGACTTCAGCACCCTGGTCGGTATCGATGTCGACGCCTTCTGGTACGACGAGATCCACCCCAACGAGGCGGGCTTCGCGCGCATGGCGCCACTGCTCAACGATCGAATTCGCGAGGCCTTGCCGCCCGCGAAGAAGGCTGCCGTGCCCTGAGCCACGGCCAAGCCAGAGGGCGCGCGGGGGGCGCGTCCTCCTGCTGAAAGTGTTTGGCTGGACTGAGTGCGCCAAGGGGGACGCATGAGCGGACAGGGCAGTGCAGATGAGACCGGCAACGGGCCACAGGACTCGCTTGGGACACCTCAGCCGGAGCCGCCTTCCTTAGAGCAGGGCGACGGCTCCGACCCTGGCGATCTCAGGGCACTGTGCTTCTCTGGCGGCGGCATTCGCAGCGCCACCTTCAATCTTGGCGTGCTGCAGGAGTTGGCCCGCAACGGTGGACTCAAGCGCTTCGACTATCTCTCGACGGTGTCGGGCGGGGGTTATATCGGCGCCTGGTTCATGGCGCAGATTGCGCGAGCGCGACACAAGCTGGGGGACGAACGCGCGGCCGAGGCCGCCGTCATCGCCAGCCTCGCGCGCGCCGATGAAGCCGGCGAGCCGCCAACGGGCAGGGGGCCTGAAGAAGAGGTCAACGTGCCTTTGGCACTGAAGTGGCTGCGGGACTACAGCAACTACCTCAGCCCAACCTGGGGCTTGTCCAAAGACGCCCTGAGTCTCGTCTCGATCTACCTGCGCAATCTCGCCATTCACTGGATGATCCTGCTGCCGGTGCTGATTGCTGTGCTGCTGGTGCCGCGCCTCGTGCATTGGGTTCTGCACGACCCTTCGCAGCATGTGGATTGGTTGCTCTGGGCCGTGGTCGGATCCACTTTGTTGATAGCTGCGTTCTCCACCAACGGTCCACCGGCAAAGGGTGAGGTCCGATCGCGGCGTATCAACCTGGTGTGGCATGTGGTGTGCTTCATTCTGCCGTTACTCGTCATGCCGATCGGGCTCACGGCCTTGGTGAGCACGAGGGACGGCCTCGTCGCCCTCGGCGGGGCGCTGGAGGTGATATCGCTGGGCCTCTTCCCATCCACGGTCTTCGAGGACGGGTTCGAAAGAGCGGGGCTCAATCCAGCGGGCGTGCTGTCCCCGGCCGCGGGCTTTGCGTATGCCGGTGCGGTGCTTTATGTCTGCGGAAGCCTGCTTCTCGTGTTGGCCCGTTCGCTGCCTTGGATACTCGGCAAGGACGGCGATTGGCGATTCCCGACGCCCAAGGGGTTTAAATTCAAGCCGAGCATGACCGTTGGCAAGAACTTCGAGGAATGGCGCAAGAGCCTTCCTCTGAGGCTGCCGCTCGCCATCGCCAGTGGCGCCCTGATCGGAGCATTTTGTGGTTTCGCAGCCACGATCTCGGCTGTCACCGCCCCGTTCTGGTCGACACATGCTGAGCTCAGGACAGCTCTGCTGCCTGTGCTGTTCGTGTTCGCCATCTGGCTGGGCTCGGTGCTGCGGGTCGCTATCGCAACCCGCAGGTCGAATGAGCTGGCGCGCGAATGGTGGGCCCGAGCGACCGGCGCGACCCTGATCGGCCTGCTGCTCTGGGTCGCGCTCGCCTTGGTCGTCCTTTGGCTGCCACTGTTTCTGCTTGAACTGCCACAGCTGCGTACCGGCTGGGCGGCGGGGGCTGCGGGGCTGGGCGGATTCCTGTTCGCTGCCGTGACCGCCGCCGTCGGCTTCTGGAGCAAGCACGGCGCAAGCATCGCGGAGCATGCGGAGCGCTGGCGCGATCGTCTCGGCAAGCGACTCACCGAGATCGCCGCGCTGCTGACTCTGCTAGGGGCGTCCCTGGTGCTCAACCTGTTGGTGGGCTCTGTGGCCTTCCAGTTCACGGAAAACGGGGACGTCTCCAAATCCAGTGCGCAGATCTACGCCTGTGCATCCTCAGCGCGCGCCGACATCCTGGGGACAGAGCTGGTTGCGAGGCAGGCCATCTCCTGCCGCCTCGGCGAAGTGCTGCTTTCCGAAATGCACGCGCGGGGTTTCCCCGAGTCCGACATCGTGGGAGCTCGAAACCGATTTGCAGCGTGCTGTCTTGCGTCATCCGCTGGAAAGCCGAGTTCAGGAGACACTTCCATCTGCCCGACCAATGAAGGTGAGTCCGGGTCGATCGACGTGATCGAAACCGACTGGCGTTCCGCGGGCTCTTCCGTACTCGATATGCCCTGTCCGCTGCAGACTCCTCCCGAAGCGCTGACCACCAGCTGTGGCGCCAAGGCCGGTGCGCCCACGTGTGAAACGCCCAAGCCACCGGCCGTTTATCTGGCTGCCGCGCTGCCCTGGTCCCTGCAGATGGCGGTCGAGTACCGTTGGGGCCTTGAGCACACCGATGCGCTGAGTCTGGTGCTGTGCCTGCTGGTGCTGATCGTTCTCTCGGTGCTGACGGCGTTTCTGACCGGCGCCAACACCTACTCCCTGCAGGCGATGTACGCCAATCGACTGGTACGCGCCTATTTGGGCGCATCCAACTTCGGTCGTCGCGAGGTCGACCCGCAGCTGCGCTTCGATGACAGCGACGACATGCCCTTGAGTCACCTCCGTGGCGCAAGGCCGAAGCTGGTGATCAACGCCGCACTGAACCACACGCAGGCCGAGGCGCACGTTCTGGCCTGGCAGCAGCGCAAGGCCTCCTCATTCACCTTTGATCCAAACGCGGCCGAATTCGAAGCTCTCGCGCCGGCTACGCTCGGACAGGCGATCAGCATCAGCGGTGCAGCGGTGTCGCCGAGCATGGGTTACCACTCCTCGCCGGCGGTGTCCGCGGTACTCGCGCTGTTCAATCTGCGGCTGGGACGCTGGGTGCCCAGGCCCCATGCTCCTGAAACGTCGGAGCACGAGAATTGGTGGCGCCGTTTCAAGGGCGTGTTGCGATGCTTGATCGACCCGTGGTGCCTGCTCCTGAAGGAGTTCCTGTCGAAGGTCGGAAGCCGCGGGAGGTTCATCTACCTCTCCGACGGCGGACACTTCGAGAACCTGGGCATCTACAGCATGCTGCAGCGCAGATGCCGCTACATTCTCGCCGTGGATGCCGGCGCCGATCTTGGATACGAATTTGCTGACCTCGACAACCTGATCCGCAAGGCGCGGGTGGATCTCGGGGTGGAGATCGAGATCAGCAATGCAGAGAACTGCATCCAGTGGATCCGCGAAGGCCGCCTGCGCTACCTGCACGTGCGCATCCGCTATCCGAAGGACTCTGATCCAGCGCGTGTCGGACCGAGCGAGGGCGAGCTGGTGCTGCTGAAGCCGGTGCTGTGTGGTGACGAGCCTTTCGACGTCCGCCGCTACGCCGAGACGGTGGCCAAACGCAGCTCGCGCTTTCCACAGCAGTCGACGGCGGACCAGTTCTTCGACGAGTCCCAGTTCGAGTCCTACCGCATTCTCGGGCGGCATACAGTGCAGAAAGTGTTCGGCGCGGATGGCGATTGGCCGTCTAGCCCAGTGCGGCCGGTGGGCGGGCCCTATGCGCCGCTGGCGACCCGGCAGTCCGAGATAGGTATGGGCGGGGCGGCCACGGGTTCGGGAGGGGCGGGCCTGTTCAGTGGTGCGATGGATGCCGTCAACTCGCTGGGCTCGGTGGGGCAGGCGGCGGTGCTCGCATCCGCGATTGGCGTGGTTGGTGTGACCGGTATGGTGACCTTGCAGAACACAACGCTGTCGATTGATCAGGCAAGCCTGGAGCAGCTGCGCGATGTTCGCATGAGGCTCGATGAGGAAAGCGTGCGGCAACTTCAAAACTTGAACTGGAAGGTTGATCTCAACGAGGGCGCCAAAGTCAGTCTGGGCGCCTCGGGCTTCGGCGCTGAGCTGACAGAACAGCTCAAGAAAGTCCGCTGGGCGGAAGTGTTGGCGCCTCAAGAATGGAAAGATCTTCGAGAGGCGCTGCGTGCGGTGGTGAACGAAATCACGCTGAAGGTCCAGGCCGCAGACGATCTGCCTTTGCCAGTGAGGTTGACCAACCCTGGCACCGCAAGTGTCGATCCGCAATTGCTTGAGAGACTCCAAGCCATTACGAATGCCTTGATCGAAGCCGCGACTTCGGTGGACACATCCACGCGAAACCTAGATGAGGCGCTGGAGCAGTTGCACTTGGCCGTGGATGAACTCATGCGTGCTGTTGAAGCCGGGAACCCGGTTCAGATTCTGGGGACGCTCCGGCAGATCAATACGGCCCTGAGCGGAATCGAATCGAGGGTCGAGGAAATTTCCCCCCGCAACACCGTGAGGGCGACCCGATGAGCGCTTCACCGGCAAACGCGCTGAGGCTCCTGATCTTGCTGGCCGCCTGCTGCCTGGTTGGATGCCAGACCACGCGCGGGGCCTGGTACTTCCAGAGAGAGCCAGGCGGCAGCCTCATACCAAGAGAATGCGACCCGCACACGCGCGCCTGCCTCTATCTGAGCGTATTGAACGACACTCGTAGGTCACTGCCGGTACAGGAGATTCGGGTGTACTCAAGCCCGCCCTCCAAGATTCCGCTTGCGAGCAGGGGGCTGGAGTTGTGGTCGTGCGAGTCCAATGCCGCTTCGGCGAAGTTCGAGCTTGAGCCGGCTCAGTTGGTTGTGGTGGCCCTGCCCCATACCGGCGCGGCATCTTGCAGGATTCCCATGCACGCCGAGCTGCTTGACGGGCAGGGGACAAGGCTCGCGGGCGTGACCATCGACTCGAACCAGCCGGACTCCATCCCCGGGTCCTGGTTGGCCTGTCATCGGGTGAACCACATGCCCTCTGAGGAGGCGCAATTCACCCCTGACTGTGACCGTCAGCAGCCCTCGGAAGACTTCGCGGACGGTCTTGAGGCCAAGTGTCTCCCGATGCCATTCGCGTGCCGCATCAGCCATGAGCTGAAGTCCCGTTGAATCTCGCCAGCGCGCAGCGCAACTGGCGGCAACCGTGTGCGTACCTCGTCGCGCTTGAACCCCCGATGCGCGATGAGGGCAGGGAGAAGACCGTACACGGCGCTGCCGCGACTCGATAGTGACGGCGAACGCCTGGCGTGGACCCTTGCGCCTTAACTCCTCCGTCGGGCTTGGCGCCGCAGTCGCCCTATGCTTGCAGTTCGCTGGTTGGCCCCCACGGCTCGCTGTTCGAGACCGCTGCCCGCATGCGCAGCACGCACTCGACCCGCTGCTGCAGCGCTACCGCGCGATCCATGCCTGCCGTCAGCTCTGCGGAACTGCCTGCGCGTTCGCGCGACCAAATCGTGCGGATCAGCTTTGTGTCCGCGACGAAGTGCGCGCGCCAGCGGGACTGTGCGCGCTTCAGCTGGGCCTGTTCATCCGCGGAACGCGAGGCCGATAGCGCGTCCTGCGCTCGCTCAAGCGCGCTCTCGAGACGCGCGAGTAAGGCGTCGATCCCGGTGAAGGCGCTGCCGTCCGCCGCTCCCGCAACGGCCTGCTCATTGGCCGCAGCGCGCGAGCGGAACTCGCCGATGTGATCGGGGGCATCGGGGCTGTCGACTGCGCCAAGGGGCGATGCGCATGCAAGCGGGGTCAACAGAGGCAGGATTCGTATCGCGAGCGCGATGGCTGTGCGCACCTGCGCACCCGTTGATGTGGCAATCGCCGCGCGGCCGATTCCCTTCGGCCGCGCGGGCTCTCATTTCAGCGTCACCAGCTGCTTCAGCACGCCGTCCAGGCCGCCGAACACGGTGAGTTTGTCGATCTTATCGGTGATCTTCTCCAGCGCCTCCAGCTCCTTTAGGCGCATCAGCACCGGGCTTTCCTTCATCAGCTTGGCGCTGTTGAGCAGCGAGCGCGTGGCGTTCGCTTCCTCACGGCGGCGGATCACGTTGGCCTGGGCCGCCTTCTCTGCCTGCACCACGCTGTTCAAGATCTCCTTCATGTCGCCCGGCAGGATCACGTCCTTGACGCCGACGCCCAGCACTTCCAGCCCCAGCGCCGCCACGCGAGCACGCACGTAGCCGAAGATGTCGGCATCCAGCGAGGCCTTGTCGCCGAGCAGTTCGTCCAGCGACTTCGACGACACCGCCTGACGCAGGCCGAACTGCAGCTCGCGATAGAGGAAATCCGCGTACTTGGCGACCTTGGTGCGCGCCGCCACCGGGTCGGTGACGCGCACGCTCGCACCCAGGTTCACCCGCAGCGAGACCTTGTCGCGGGTCAGCAGCTCCTGGCCGCTGACCTCAACGGCCTGCACGCGCAGGTCGATGACTTCAGCCACCACGTTCTTCTGCAGGTTCCAGAAGGACGCAGCGCCGG
Source organism: Lysobacterales bacterium (assembly GCA_014946745.1). Taxonomy (NCBI): domain Bacteria; kingdom Pseudomonadati; phylum Pseudomonadota; class Gammaproteobacteria; order Lysobacterales; species Lysobacterales bacterium. The sequence continues at coordinate 484,671 of JADCRD010000003.1, forward strand.
GCGAGAGCACCCGCGCGAGCTTGCCGTCGACGAACAGCAGGCCGGCGTGCTCGCTGGGCACGGTCACCGACACGGCGACCTTGTCGAGCAGGCCGATCTGACGCAGACGCTGCGCGGTGGCCACATCGATCTCGCTCGATTCGGCCACGGCGATGCGCTGCACCTCAATCGGCACCAGGCCCTTCCAGTAGAGCTTGCGCGTGCCCGGCTGCAGCACGTCCTGCAGCTTGCCGTGCTTGAGCACGAGGCCCAGCTCCTGGCTGCCGATGTCGGCGAGCAGGAAGGTTTCGCTCACGCGCTCGCCCAGGGCAGCGATGAGGGTGTCGACATCCTTGCCGGCGTACTCCGGCTGGGTGATGTCGAACAGGCGCACTTCGACTTCATCGAACCAGGCGCGCAGGCGGTGCACGCCGGGGCCCAGCACGCGCTCGAAGCGACGGTTGCGGTAAACGAGGCCGCGCTCGGCGTCGCCGATCACGACCTTGCGGATCATCAGCATTGCGGTCTCCTTTACTTCCAATCGGCTCGACGATGGACACACAGAGCCCAAGGCCGCGGCGAGCCGATGCGCGGCGAGGGCAGGGGTTGATGCAGCGTTGGTCATCTCCGCTCTGCACGACTGTTCTTGAGGAAACGCAGATCTATCCGGCTGCGCTTCCCGTAGGAGCCTGCTTGCAGGCGACCGCAGCCTGTGTCCTGCACAAGGTCTGCAGGGTCGCGAGCAAGCTCGCTCCTACAAACAGCCGGCTGCGCGAGGGCGAAGACGCATCGAATCGCAAGCGTTCGACGTGTGGAGGAGCCGAAGCCCAGGCCATGTGGAGGAACAGGGCGCGCGGCGCTCAGGCCGCGACGCCCGGAAAAGAAGGGTTCGCCCCGCCGTCCTCAGGACGGAGAGCCGGTGCGCGCGTGCAGGCGGCGTGGCGTGGGTGTCGCGCTCTCCGAAGCGGCAGAGCGGCGATCCCTGCGCGGGCCGGCCGCTGGCGCGGGCGGGGTCCCGGTCACGTGGACGTTGCCGAATGGTGTCTCTTGAACGCTTGGCCGAAGCCGCGTGTTCGCGAGCCGCCAGGCGGCGCGGGGCGAAGCCCGTGGGGCGCAAGGCCCCGGGTGTTGCTGGAGGTCACTGGAGCGGGAGTCGAACCCGCGACACTCGGATTCATGGTCCGATGCTCTACCCGACTGAGCTATCCATGGAGTCGGCGTACGGGACTCGAACCCGCGACCTTCGGACCACAGGGTCCGACGCTCTCACCACTGAGCTAACGCCGCCGTCGCGAAGCCTCCTGCAGCCGGCCCGAGGCATACGCCACGGCAGCGCCGCGCGCACCGGACGGGCTTGGGAACCCGTACCGCTACGAACCGGTGAAAGAGGCTTCGCATTGCCGCCGGGCTACAGCGGCAATTTCTGCGGGCGCTGTGGCCCGCTGCCGGCCTGCTTGAGCGGTGCAGGCCCGCGTCTGTGCTGGTGCTCCTTGAGCGATGGCGAACGCTGAAAACAAAACGCCCCCGGGTGGGAACCCGAGGGCGTTCGCATCGCCTCGGGGAGATCGGGGTCGCCGATCTCCCGAGTGCGGAAGATCAGCCGGTGGTATCGATGCCGCGGTGGCCGATCGACCACGGTCGCAGCACGCGCGCGCAGGCGCTGAAGCCGAAGGGCTTCGCGTGCGGCTGGCGTGGCGGGAGGGCGATGCGGTTCATGTCTGGCTCTGCTCTGGAACAATGCGGCGCGTGCCGTGAGGTCGCGCACGATACGCTCGTTTTGCGCGCTGTCAAGCCCCGCTGCGCGTTTTGCGAAGCGATCCGCGCGCGCATCCCGCGTGTGCCGCGCAGCGCGCGGCCGACAGACACGCGCGACGAGAGGCGAGTGGCATGGCCACGCGTGCGCCGTCGTGGATCCAGAACGCAAGCGCGCCGCTGCGGTGCTGCGCGAACGTCCGCACCGGGCCTGTGGTGCCCGTCGGGCGCTGCCTGGCCACGTCAGACGAGCGCGTGCGGGACCCCGCGATAGTTCGGCAGTCGATGCGACGTATCTGCAGACAGCCGCGCCAGGAGACCCACGCCATGCCTCGCCCACTGCATCGATCCGCCTTCGTCACTGCACTGCTCCTCTCCACGGCCAGCGCGGCCACGGCGCAGTTGCTCAGCCTGGACACGAACTTCGGCGCAGGCGGCACGACGGTGATGAGTTTTCCCAGTGGCTGGTGGACCGACTGGGACGACCGCGACGCCCATCTCATCAACCAGGGCGGCGCGTTTTCGAACAGCTGGGTGGTCGCCGGCAGCCACCGCACGCTGATCGGCTCGAACCTCTTCCATCGCCGCGGCTGGGGCTTTTTCTCCGACAGCCTGAGCGCGGGTACGGTCAGTGGCGCGGCCAGTGAGGCCGGCCCGCCCTTGAGCACCGGCGGCATCGTGCAGAACGGCAGCGAAGTGAGCTTCATCGGCACGGGCGCACCGACGGCCTCGCTCGACTCGGTGGACGTGCGGCGCACCAGCGTCGACCCCTTTGCGATTTCGTCCTCGTGCGCGGGCGGCTTCCAGGCCAGCTTCAGCTACGGCCCGAATCAGCGCGACGAAGTGCGTGGCGCGGCGGCGCGCAGCAACGGCCGCATGCTGGCCGTGGGCAGCACGCGTCTGGCCGATGGCCAGAGCCGCGGCCTGATCGCCGCCATCAACTTCGACTGCTCGCGCGACAGCGGTTTCGGCAGCAATGGCGCGGTGCTGCTCGACGTGAATCCCTTCGTGATCGCGCCGCCGCCGCGACGGGTGCGCGTCAACGCTGTCGCCAGCTACACCAACGGCAACGGACAGGAGCGCATCGTGGTCGCTGGCGGCGTGCGCTATGGGCTTGCCGACACCTCGCCCGGCGCCTGCTTCCTCGCCGTGCTGACGCCGAGCGGTGCGCTCGATGCGAGCTTCGATGGCGATGGCCTGCGCCTGTTCGATGCACAGGCGCCGTCCGCGCCCGGCCCGACCGTCTGTGATTTCCACACCGTGCTGCCCCTCGACGATGCCAGCGGCCGTGGCTTTGTCACCATCGCCGACTGGCGGCGCGACAACAGCAGCGAGTCCGGCCACCACCTGCTGCGTTGGACCGAGTCGGGGGCGTCTTTGCCGGGCTTCAACGGCGCCAATGTGTCCTCGGTGAACGAACACGGCCCGAGCGCGCTCGGACGCCGTGAGGATGGCCTGCTGATCACCGCCCGCAACTATCTGGTGACGGGTCAATCGGCTGCGACGCTGGTGTCCACCGGCAATCTGTTCCTGGTCAACCCCGCGACCGGCGCCGCCATTGCGGGCTCCGGGGGCTTCCTGCCCTCGCCCGCGGCCAGCCGTCAGATCTCGCAGATCGTCACAGCCAGCAACAACCGGGTCTATGTGATGGGCACTGCGGGCCCCGGCCGCTTCGGCCACAACCAAGTTGTGATCGCGCGCTTCAGCGACGGCCGGCGAACGGTCACGGTCAGTACGCTGGGAGGCGGCGGCACCGTGTCGAGTTCACCCTCGGGCATCAACGCCTGCGGTGGGCCCGGCGGCGTCTGCAGTGCGGGCTTTCTGCCGGGCACGAGCGTCAGCCTGACGGCGATTCCACAGCCGTCGCATCGCTTCGCGAGCTGGAGCGGTGGCCTGGCGGGCTGCGGCACCAACCCGCTGTGCACCTTCACGGTCAGCGCTGATGTCAGCGGCGAGGCCCTGTTCGTGGCGACCAGCAGCGTCAGCATCGCGCGGGTGGGGCAGGGCGGGGTCAGCAGCGATCCCGTGGGCCTTGTCTGCGGTCTCACCGCCGGCAGCGGCTGCAGCGGCAGCTTCGATCGCGACCCGGGCTTCGGCAATCAGACGCGCTTCACCGCCACGCCCGCACCCGGCTGGCGCTTCCTGGGCCGGAGCGGCGACTTCGCGGGCTGCGGCAGCAACCCGGTGTGCAGCCAAGTGCTGAACCAGCCGGGCTACAGCGCGACGGCGAGCTTCGAAGCCCTGAGCGAGAACGTTTTTGCGAACGGCTTCGAGCCTTGAGGGCGGGGGCGATCGCGCTGCCGATGCAGCCGTGACGTGTGTGTGCTGTTGGACCGTCCTGTTCCAACTGCTTGTCGAAAAACGCCCTTCCTGGGAGTTTTTCGAGTCGGCGGTCCGGCGCAGGTCCGTACCGCCTCACGACAAATCCATCGATCGCGAGTCCGGCACATGTCCGGACTCGCTTGCGCTGGATCAAGCACTCGCGTGCTCGATCCGCGGGCGCGCTCTCCATGGCGCGCGGCAAAGCTGATTTCTTCAGCGTTGCCTTGGCGTCTGCGAGAGCGATACGTCTGCTGCGGTCGCCCCAGCAGGCTCTCGGCGCCCGGCCCATCCCGCACAATCGTTGGCCCAGCGAGGCGAGTCGACGATTCCATGCATCAGGCCACCTTCGTACTGTCGACCGGCCGCTGCGGCACGCAGTGGCTTGCCGAAGCGCTCGGGCGGGTTTTTGAAGGACCCATCCGGGTCGAGCACGAGCCGCTGCACCTGGGCTACCGGCCGCGCGAGCGCCTGGGGGGCGCAACGCCGCCGGAGGCGGTGCAGCGGCATCTCGATTCGATCGACGCAGAGCTCGCGTATCGGCCCTATCTGGAATGCGGACACCCGTGCTGGAGTGCGCTGCCCTGGATCGCGCAGCGGCTGCCCGGGCGTGTGCGCGTCCTCCATCTCGTGCGGCATCCGCTGCCAACGGCGCTGTCCTGGCTCACGCATCAGGCCTACCAGCCGCCGCTGCTGCCGCATCTGCCCGAGAAGGTGCTGCTGTCGCCCTTCGATGCCGGCGTGCGCTTCCCGGACTACCGTGCGCGCTGGCCGGCGCTGACGCCCTTCGAGAAGAGCCTCTACTACTGGCTGGAGGTGAATGCGTTCGCGCTCGCGCTGGAAGCTGAGGGCGCTCTGCCTTGGCTGCGTCTGCGCTTCGAGGACCTGTTCGCGGCCGGGGGGCTGCACTCCCTGCTTGGATTTCTCGGCCTGCCGCGGGACCCGCGGCTTGAGGCGCTGCGCGCGCAGCGCATCGATCGTCACGCCTCGGTGCTGGCAGCGCCCGAGCGCCTCGCCGCGTGGGCCGAACACCCCGACGTCGTCGAACTCGCCCGAACCCTGGGCTACGCGATGGAGGGTCCGGAGGCGTCGGCTCTGCTGCAGCGCTACCTGCCGCAGCTGGGCGACGGAACGGGGCGCTGACGCTGCCTCAGCCGGGCAGCGGAGCGCCCGCCGCGTCGTAGCGCTGGTCCGTCTGCATGCGCACGCCGCGCAGCCTGGCCGTCTTTAGATGGCCGGCATGGCGGTGCTCGGCGAAGTAGCCGATCAGGATCGAGCGCCGCCGCGCGCCGCTGTGGTTGAGGCTGGCGGCGTGCAGGAGGTCGGCGTCGAACACCAGCACATCGCCCGCGCGACCTTCGATGAACTGGGCCCGCGCTTCCTCTTCGGCATCGGCGGGCGCGCTGTTGCTGGCGGGGCGGTGGCTGGCCGGCACCAGGCGGGTGGCGCCGTTGTCCGGCCCGAAATCATCGAAGAAGGCCAGCGCACCGACCGTGTCGCCGGGCCGTTGCTCCGACAGATCGCGGTGCAGGCCCTGATAGCCGCCGCCCGCCAGGGGCTCGCGGCCTTCCACCTGGGCGACAAAGAACGGGCCGCCGATCAGCGCGCCGGCGGTCTGCAGCAACACAGGCAGGCGGCACACGGCCTGGATGAGCGGTTCCAGATCCAGCTGGGCGTGCCGCCAGTCCGGTCCGCGCGGCACCGGCCAGGCGTGCGAAGGCAGCACGCTGGCGTCGAAGAGGGCGCGCAGTGCGTCCAGCCAGTCGGCGGGAATGGCGCCGCGCAGCAGGGCGTAGCCGTCGGAGTGAAGGGCGTCGAGCGGATGAGGCATGGCGGCAGTGCGGGGGTTCGGGCGGGAACGCGGGGCGATAGGGTGGCCCAGCTTGGGGGCGCCTGTCCCGGGTGTTCGCGCCGACGGCCCCGAAGCCGCCCGTCCGCGGCGCTTGCTGCACCTGGGTTGGCCGCACGGCGCGCTTCTCGCTGGGCTCAAGGAGTGCGAGCATTCGCACGCGAACCCGGTCGAGGGGACCGGTGGATGTGAAAGGGGTGACCATGAATTTCTGGATGCGTGCGCGCGCCAAGCGCTGGGCGGTGGGTGCGGTGATGTTCGGCTTGGCGCTGGGCAGCGCCTCGCAAGGGCTTGCGGCCGATTCACCGGGGGCGGCAGACGCCCGCGAAGAGGCCCGCAAATCGGCCGTCGAGGCTGCGGAGTCGGGCCGCTACATCGTGGTGCTGAAGGAGCACGCGCTGGCCAGCTACCGCGGCGGCAAGCCCGGCTTGGCGGCGCCCGAGCGGGCCGCGGGCTCCGAGCGTCTGAACGCGCGCGGCCCCGCCGCGCAGGCCTATGTCGGCTATCTGCGCGAACAGCAGCGGGCCTTCGAGTCGCGTGTGAGCGGAGTGCTCGGCCGCGCCCCGCAGGTGTCGATGCGCATGCAGCACGCGATCAATGCGCTGGTGATGGAGCTGTCCGCCGAGGACGCCGCGCGCGTCGCCGCCTTGCCCGAGGTGCTGCTGCTCAGCCCCGAGCGCCTGCTCGAACTGCATACCGACGTCGGCCCGGCCCTGATCGGCGCCGAGCCGATCTGGAACGGCACCAATCCGGGATCCAGTGGTCCGGCCCAGGGCGAGGGCAGGGTGATCGCGGTGATCGACTCCGGCATCAACTGGGGCAGCCCCTCGTTCGCAGCGGTCGGCCCCGTCGACGGCTACACGCACGTGAACCCGCTGGGCGATGGCAACTACCTCGGCACCTGTGGGCCCGGTGGCGTCGATGAAGGCCGCTGCAATGCCAAGCTGATCGGCGGCTACGACTTCGTCTGCGGTGCCCCGGCCAACATTTGTACTGCTGCCAATCAGCGCGAGGAGCCCGGCTTCGGCGACACCAACGGCCACGGCACCCACGTCGCTTCGACCGCCGCGGGCAATCGCCGCGACGCGCAGTACGTCGGCAACACGGTGCGCATCGCCGGCGTCGCGCCGCACGCCACGATCATCGCCTACGACGCCTGCTACACGGAGATCTCGACCGGGCTTGGACGCTGTCCGAGTTCGTCGACGGTGGCTTCGATCAACCAGGCCGTCGCCGACGGCATCGTCGATGTCATCAACTACTCGATCGGCGGCGGCGAGCAGCCGTGGTCGGACCCGTCGTCGCTGGCCTTTCTCGGCGCGGTGAATGCCGGGATCTACGTGGCCGCTTCGGCCGGCAACTCGGGCCCCGGCCCGAACACGATGGGCCATCTGGAACCCTGGGTGTCCAGCACGGCGGCGGCCCAGCACGGTCGCGGCACCTTCCAGCAGACCATGAACGTGACCGGGCCCGCGCCCGTGCCCGCTTCGCTGGCGACGCTTCTGCTCACGCCCGGCTCGGGCGGCGTGGCCTTCAACGCCACCATTCCCGGCACCACGCCCCTACGCATCAGCGCCGGCATCGACACCGCTTCCGACGGCTGCGCTGCCTACCCGGCGAACACCTTTGCCGGCGCCATCGCTGTGATCCGGCGCGGCACCTGCAGCTTCGCGATCAAGGCCAACAATGCGGCGGCGGCCGGCGCGGTGGCGATGATCCTCGCCAACAACGCGGCCGGCATCCTCGCGCCGTCAGTGCCGGGCACGACCATTCCGGTGTTCTCGGCGACGCAGGCGGATAGCAATGCCCTGCGCAACTTCGGGCAGGCCAACCCCAGCACCGCGACGGCTGCGATTCCGTTCCCGCCGGCCGCACAGACGAACACGCCGGACCAGCTGGCGGCCTTCAGCTCGCGCGGCCCGGCCGGCGAGTTCGACCTGGTCAAGCCCGATGTGACCGCACCGGGCTCGCAGATTCTGGCGGCCTACGCGGGCACCGCCCTCACCGGCAGCGAGAACCTGGTCGAAATCATCAGCGGCACCTCGATGTCGTCCCCGCACCAGGCCGGCGCCGCCCTGCTGCTGCGCCAGCTACGCCCGACCTGGACCGTGCCGGAGCTGAAGTCCGCCCTGCAGATGACCTCGTTCCGCGGCGTGCTGCGCGAAGACGGCAGCGCGGCTTCGCCCTTCGATATGGGCGCTGGCCGCGTGCGGGTAAACCTGGCCGCCAACGCGGGCCTGGTGCTGGATGAAAGCGTTACGGCCTTCCAGGCGGCCAACCCGGCCTCCGGCGGAGACCCCAGCACCCTCAACCTCGCGAGCATGGGCGAGCGCTTCTGCATCAACCAGTGCCAGTTCGTGCGTCGCTTCCGCAACACCGGCACGAGCAGCGTGGACTGGACTGCCGCGGTGGCCGGCCTGACCGGCACGGTGTCGCCGGCGAGCTTCAGCGTGGCGGCCGGGGCGACGGTCGATCTGACCATCACCATCAACAGCAGCGCGATTCCGTTCGATGGCCTCCACCGCCACGGCTGGCTGGAGCTGCGGCGTGTCGGCGGCAGCGCCACCGACGATCTCAATCTGCCGATCTCGGTCTCGGTGCCGCCGCCGCGGATGAGCCTCACTCCGAACGCGCAGGCAGCCACGATCGTCGAGGGAACGACGGGGGCGGTGAACGTCACGCTGCGCAACGAAGGCGGGTTCCCGCTCAGCTTCGATGCCGATCGCACCGGCGTCGGCGTGGTTGGCGTCGCCAACTCAAGCAGCCAGGGCATCGCCAGCGGCTTCCGCTCCACCGTCTACACCGATCCCGCAACGGCCGGCAGCCAGGCCCAGTTCGCGGCCGACGATATCGTGCTCGGTGGACCGACACGGTTGCGCTCGATCCAGGTCGATGGCTTCGTGGTTTCCAACCAGCCGCTCACGGCCGCGGCCACCAATCTGACCTGGAGCCTCTACCCCGATGCCGGCGGCCTTCCCGCGGGCAATCCCCAGACCAATCCCGCGGCGGCGGTCTGGACCTTCACCTCGACGCCCACCGGCCCCGGGGTGAGCACGGTCGGCGCCAACACCATCGCGCTCGATCTGGTTGCCGCAGGCCAGAACGTCAACTTGCCCCCTGGCCGCTACTGGGTGCTGGTCAATACCCGCGGCACCTTCGCCAACCGCTACGCCTGGTACGGCTCCAACGACACCAACGGCAACCCCGGTTTCGCCTCGATCACTGTGGCCACCAACGGCACCGGCAACTGGAATGCGAACCCCACGCTGCCCGGGCTGACGATTCGCGTGCGCGGCGAAGTGGGCTGCACCGCGCCCTGGGTGGGTGAAGCGACGCCGGACAGCGGCAACGTCGATCGCCTGCAGCAGACGCAGGTCAGCGTGCCGCTGGGTCCGACCGCTGCGGGCAGCTACATCGGCGCCGCCTGCTTCACGACCAATGACCCGCTGGTGCCGCGCGTGGCCTCGACCATCAATCTGACGGTCGAGCCGGCCCGGCTCGCCTTCAGCACCGCGCCGTCGACGACGGCGACGGTGGCGCAGGCCTTTGCGGTGCAGCCGACGATCACCGTGCAGGACGGCGCGGGTGTGACCCAGACCGGCTACACCCTGCCCGTGACCCTCGAACTCGCCAGCGGTGCCGGCCCTCTGACCTGCGACGCGAATCCGGTAACGCCGGTGAACGGCGTGGCCAGCTTCAGCGGCTGCCGCGTCGGCAGCGTGGGCACCGTGACCTTGCGGGCGGTGTCGGGCGCCGCCACCAACAGCCTCACCAATCCGCAGGTGGTGGTCCGCCCGGGCCCGCCGGCGCGCTTGTCCTTTACGCCGGCGCCCTCGGCGACGGCCACCGCGGGGCAGGCGATCGCTGTGCAGCCCACGGTGCGCATCGAAGACAGCTTCGGCAACCTTGCGGATGACGCCACCGCGGCCGTGACCCTGCGGCTGGCCAGCGGCAGCGGCGTGCTGAGCTGCGATGCCAACCCGGTCAACGCCGTGGCGGGTGTGGCCAGCTTCAGCGGCTGCAGCTTGAATCGCGCTGGCACGGTGACGCTGGACGCATCGATGACCGGCATCGCCTCGGCCACCGCACAGCCCAGCATCGTGGTGGCGGCCGCCACGCCCACCCAGCTCGAGTTCAGCACTTCGCCGCCGGCCACAGCGACGGTTGGCATGCCGTGGATGCCGCAGCCGGCGATCACCCTGCGCGATGCCCTGGGCAATGTCGCGCTGGATGCGACCGCGCCAGTGACGCTGTTCCTCGCTTCCGGCGCCGGAACCCTCAGCTGCGCCACCAATCCGGTCGTGCCGGTGAAGGGCGTCGCCAGCTTCAGCGGCTGTCGTGTCGATGCGATCGGCTCGATCACGCTCGGCGCCAGCACCAGCGGCATCGCCAACACCACCACCAACCCCGCCGTGCTGATCACCCGCGGCCCGCCGACGCGTCTGGTGTTCACCACCGCGCCCTCGCCAACGGCGACGGCTGGCGTGGCCTTCGCGGTGCAGCCGGTGGTGCGGGTCGAGGACGAGTTCGGCAATCCGGTCACCGACAAGCCGATTGACATCACCCTGGGGCTGGCCAGCGGCAGCGGCCCGATCAGCTGCAGCGCCAACACGGTGGCGGCGGTGGCGGGCGTGGCCAGCTTCAGCGGCTGTCGCATCAACACCGCCGGCACGGTGACGCTGAACGCCTCGGCGCCGGGCATCACCGGCTCGACGACGCAGCCGCAGGTGGTCATCGCGGCGGCCGCGGCCACGCGTCTGGTGTTCGCCACGCCGCCCTCGGCGACCGCGACGGCCGGTCAGGCCTTTGCAGTGCAGGCCTCGATCGCCCTGCAGGACGCGTTCAACAACGTGGTCACCGACGCGACGACGCCGATCACCCTGCGCATCGCCACGGGCACCGGTCCCTTGCAGTGCACCACCAATCCGGTCACTCCGGTGGCGGGCGTAGCGAACTTCGCCGGCTGTCGCGTCGACACCGCCGGCACGCTCACCCTGGATGCCAGCGCGGGCAGCATCGCGAACGCCACCAGCACGCCGCAGGTGGTGGTCAGCGCGGCAGCGCCCAGCCGGCTCGAGTTCGCGCCGCCGCCCTCGGCCACGGCCACGGCCGGCGTGGCCTTCGCCGTGCAGCCGCAGCTGCGCGTGCTGGATGCCTTCGGCAATCTGGCGACGACGGCGACCGCGCCGGTCACGCTGTCGCTGGCCTCAGGCAGTGGTGCGCTCGTCTGTGCGGCCAACAGCGTGACGCCCAGCGCCGGCATCGCCGCCTTCAGCGGTTGTCGCATCGATACCGCCGGCACGGTGACCGTGAATGCAAGCAGCGGCAGCATCGCTGCGGCTACCAGCACGCCGCAGATCGTGATCTCGGCCGCGGGTGCGAACCGGCTGGCCTTCTCGGTGGCGCCCTCCAGCACGGCCCAGGCGGGTCAAGCCTGGCCGCAGCAGCCGGTGGTGCGGGTCGAAGATGCCTTCGGCAACCCGGTGAACTCGCCTGCGACCGTGACCCTGTCCCTGGCCTCCGGTACCGGCCCGCTGGTCTGCGACGCCAATCCGGTGACCGCGGTGGCGGGCGTGGCGAGCTTCAGCGGCTGCCGCATCAATACCGCCGGCACGGTCACCCTGACTGCCAGTGCGGCGGGTCTGGGTAGCGCAGTCACCGCGCCCAGCGTGGTCATCGGCGCCGGCGTGCCGGATCGACTGGTGTTCACGACGCTACCGTCCGCCCAGGCCAACGTCGGTGCGGCCTGGCCGCAGCAGCCGGCGGTGTCGATCCAGGACGCCTTCGGCAACGTGGTCACCGCGGCCACCACGCCGATCACGCTGGCGCTGGCCAGCGGCGCAGGTCCGCTGGTCTGCACCAGCAATCCGGTGACGCCGGTGGCGGGCGTGGCCCAGTTCGCCGGCTGTCGCTTGAGCTCCGCGGGCGTGGTGACCCTGACGGCCAGCACGTCCGGCATTGCTGCAACCACGACACAGCCGCAGGTGTCGGCGGTGCAGGCGCGCGCGGCTGTGGTGCCCACTACCGACCGCTGGGCACTGCTGCTGCTGATCGCCCTGGTGGTGGCGGTGGCGCTGAGTCAGCGTGCGATGCTTCGCGCAGAGTGAGCGCCGTGTTCTCACGGCGCTGAGTGAAGCCGCTGCCGTCCCGCGTTGACCCGAAACCGGGGGATGCCTGACGGCAGCGCAGCAGCGGGGACACGCCGCGGGAGTGGCGCGTCCCCGTTGCCCTGTGTCCTCCGCTGTCCAGCCTCTGGAGACCGATCATGCGCACGCGTCACTGCCGACTGTTCCACCTCGCCCTTGTGGTGCTGCTTGCGGGTCTCGCCCCTGGCCTCGCTGCGGCGGCGAAGATCGATCCCGAGGTCGAGCAGGCGCTGCGCAGCACTGGCACTGTGCGCGTGCTGGTGTGGATCGAGGCCCCCGCCGCACGCCAGAGCAGCTCCGCGGCCAAGGCGGCCGTGGCCGAGCTGCTGGCCGCGCACCCGGCGCTCGAAGCCAAGATCCGGCGTCGATTCGAAACCCTGCCGGCGTTCGCGGCCGAGCTGGCCGCCGAGGATCTCGATCGCCTGCGTCGCAGCGACACAGGGGTTCGCATCGGCCTGGATGTAGGCGGCGGCGGCGGGCTGCTGGAGTCGATTCCGCTGGCCCAGGTGCAGCCGGTGCAGCTGGCCGGGCTGGACGGCAGCGGCCGCAAGGTGGTGATCATCGACAGCGGCCTGCGGCTCGATCACCTGAGCTTCGCCGGGCGCGTCGTCGACGAGGCCTGCTTCTGCACGACCTGCTGCCCGAACGGTCAGATCACCCAGTTCGGGCCGGGGGCGGCGCTGGATGCGCATGGGCATGGCACCAATGTCGGCGGCATCGCCGTGGGTGCTGCGGGAGTCAGCGGTGTGCCGCGCGGCGTGGCCTCAGGCGCCAGCATCGTCGCGGTCCGCGTGCTCGACCAGAACAACAGCTTCTGCTGTTCGTCCGACGTGATTGCGGCGTATGACTGGGTGCGCGTGAATCACCCGGACGCGACCGTGATCAATGCCAGCTTGGGCACCAGCGCGCGCTTCCAAGGGAACTGTGACGCCGCCGCCACCTTCACCCAGACGTTTGCTACGGTCATCAACAACCTGCGCGGGCTCGGCGTGCTGGCGACGGTGTCGAGCGGCAACAACGGCTCGTCGATCGACATGCAGGCGCCTGCCTGCGTCGCGTCGGCGCTGGCGGTAGGCGCGGTGTACGACGCCAGCGTGGGCAGCGCGAGCTTCGGCAACGTGTGTACGGCGGCGACCACCGCGGCCGACCAGGTGACCTGCTTCTCCAATCTCAGCACCACCACGGACCTCTTGGCGCCGGGCGCGCCGGTGACCGCTGCGGGTCGCAGCGGTGCGAGCGCCACCTCGACTTTCTCGGGGACATCGATGGCTGCGCCGATGACGGCGGGTTGCATCGCCCTGCTGAAGCAGGCCGTGCCCGAGGCGACGCCCGACGCGATCGAAGCGGCGCTTGAAGCATCTACGGTGCGTCTGCTGCGCCCGCCGATGACCCAGAGCTACCCGCGGCTGGACTGCGCCGCGGCGCTGCTGCAACTCACGCCCGAGCTGTTCTCCAACGGGTTCGAGGCGCCCTGAGCCGGCGCCGATCGGCGACGCGGCTGTTGACATGAGCCTGCGTCGCCGCTGCTGGGCGACGCGGCTTTCGTTTGCGCTTGCGTCGCCGCTGCTGCGCGACGCCGCTTTCGTGTGGGCCTGCCTCGCCGCGGCTGCGCGACGCGGCTCTCGTGTGGGCCTGCGTCGCCGCTGCAGTTCGACGCGGCTCTTGGTGTGGGCTTCTGCCGCCGCTGCTCCGCGCGGTCGCGCGTCGAGTGCGCTTGAGGCGGCGCTGGGCAGCCTCGCGGCCTCGCGCTCAGCGCTCGCCCAGACGTTCCCAGAAACTGCTGGGCAGCGGGTCGATGTCGGCTTTGCCCAGCTTCTCGCGTGCTCGCGCCGGCGGCGGCTCGCTGCGATGCGGGCGTCGGCAGCAGACGCGCACGACATAGCCTTCGCCCGCGGTGTCCTGTACCTCGGCGCTCAGCGCTTCGCCCTGGCGAAGTGCCTGGTTGATGGCTGCGCCCAGTGCGCGCAGCGCTTGCGGGGTTCCGACCACGGTCGGCATGTCGCGCGGGAAGTCCTGCCCGTAGACATGCAGGATCAGATCAGGCATCAGCGGTCTCCGGGGCGGCACATCCGGCTGTGCCGCGCATGCGAAGCCCTCATGCAAGGTCTGCGCCGGCTGGAGTCGCGCCAGCGCGTCGCGCGTCGCAGGCGGGCGCAAGCCCGCGTGCCGGGCTCAGCCGCTGGTGCCAGTCGAGGCGGGCTTGCTGTCCGCGCTGGCCGCCGGCTTGGACTCGGTGGCAGCGGGGCTGGTGCCCGAACCGCTGCTGTCGCCGGCGAGGTTGCGCTTCTTGTCGCTGTCTTTCTTGAAATCGGTTTCGTACCAGCCGCCGCCGGCCAGTCGGAAGCTTGGCGCGCTGATCTGGCGCCGCACCTGTTCGGCGCCGCAGGCGGGGCAGGTGGTCGGATCGGCGTCAGCGAGCTTCTGCAGGCGCTCAAAGCTGTGGCCGCAGGCGCCGCATTCGAATCCGTAGAGGGGCATGGGGTGCTCCGGGCAGTGCAAAGGGTGGCGCACACATGGTGCCAATCAGCGCGAATTCAAGCGCGCCGCGTCCAACGGCCCCGCGCCCAACCGAATCGCATGCACAGGGTGGCACAAGACCCACCCTGTGCAGGTACGGCGATTCCATAGGGTGGGTCTCGACCCACCGAAGCCTGAAACCCGCCACCGACCACAGCAGCCCGGCCCGCTGAGGCGCGGACTTTGCCTCAATAGGCGGTCAGCCACCCGCTGCGCGAGGCTTCCTGCCCGGTGACCACGCGCTGGTACAACCTGCGTAGTTCGAGGCTGATCGGATTCGCGCCCAGTTCGCGCGCATCCAAGCAACCGACCTGGGCGATCTCGGCCGAGGTGCCGGTGAGGAAGATCTCGTCGGCGTCCTTCAATTCTTCCAGCGACACTGGACGCGCGTCCGCGCCGGCCAGCTCGATGACGGTGGCGCGGGTGATGCCGGGCAGGGCGTCGGGGTGTTCGACCGCGGTGACGCGACCGTTCTTGACCATGAACACGTTCTCGCCGGTGCACTCGACCACCTGGCCTTGCGCATCGGTGAACAGGGCCTCGCCGAAGCCGCGCGAGGTGGCCTCGCGCTTGGCCAGGATCGAATTGACGTAGGCGCCGCAGAGCTTCAGAGGCGGTATCGCCGCGGCCGTGTTGCGCCGGTACGGGCTGTGCGCGAGCTTGACCCGCTCGCTGCCGAGATGCGGCTTCCACGGCATCGAGGCCACCAGCACATCCTCGCCCAGCACTTCGACATCGAGCCCGAGGCCGCCGCGCGCATAGGTCGCCAGCGGGCGGATGTAGGCGTCGCGGTGCCGGTTCTCGCGCAGCACGGCGAGCGTCGCCGCCTCGAACTCGCTGATCGAAAAGCGGATGCCCAGCGCCTCGCAGCCAAGCGCCATGCGATCGAGATGATCGCGCAGGCGGAACACCGCGGCGCCGTCCGGCGTGGCGTAGGCGCGGATGCCCTCGAACACACCGGTGCCGTAGTGCAGGCCGTGCGCCAGCGGGTGGATGCCGACCTCGTCGACGCGGACGATGTCCCCGTTGTACCAGAGGCTCAGGGACATTCGGCCACCTCCACCTTCAGGCAGTCGTAGAGCTTTTCCATCTGCCGGCACAGGCTCTCGGGCGAACGTTCGCCGCTCAGAGTCAGCTGGAGGCGCCAGGATTCCTCCTCGCCGCTGCGCTGGCCTTCGATGGCCAGCGGCGTGTAGCCGCGGCGCTCGGCCGTGCCCAGCACGCGCAGCAGCGCGCCTTCGGCCGGGCGCAGGGTCAGGTCAAGCCGGAATCGCATGGGCTTCGGTCTCGTCCAGCATGGTCGCGTTGCTGTGGTTGGGCGGCACCAGCGGCCAGACATTGGCGCGGGCATCGATGATCACGTGCAGCAGGGCCGGGCCCGGTGTCGCCATCAGCTCGCGCAGTGCGGCCTCGGTGTCCTCACGGCGCTCCAGACGCACGGCGGGGATGCCGAACACGCGGGTGAGTGCGGCGAAGTCGGGGTTATCGGAGAGGTCGATCTCGCTGAAGTTCTTCGCGAAAAAGAGCTCTTGCCACTGGCGGACCATGCCCAGCGAACTGTTGTCCAGCAGCACCATCTTGATCGGCAGCTTGCAGCGCGCGACGGTGGCCAGCTCCTGGATGTTCATCATGATGCTGCCGTCGCCGGAGACCAGCACGACGGGCCGATCCGGGCAGCCGAACTGCGCTCCCATCGCCGCCGGCAGGCCGAAGCCCATGGTGCCCAGCGCGCCCGAGGTCAGATGGTTGCGCGGATGGTGGAAGCGCCAGTGCTGGGCCACCCACATCTGGTGCTGGCCGACGTCGCAGGCGACCACGGTGTCGGGCGGCATCAGCTCGGACAGGCGCTTCAGCAGGGCCGGCGCGTACACGCCCTTGCCCGGCGCGTCGTAGCGCGGCGCGCTGGTCGCGCGCATGCGCTGGCAGCGCTGGTGCCAGTCCTCGCAGTTGCTGCGCGCCGCGGCCAGCCCGCGCAGCGAATCGCGCAAGTCGCCGTAGAGCGGCACGTCGGCACGCCGCAGCTTGCTGATCTCGGCCGGGTCGGCATCCAGATGGATCACCCGCGCGTTCTGCGCGAACTCGCTGAGCTTGCCGGTGGCGCGGTCGTCGAAGCGCGCGCCGACGCAGATCAGCAGGTCGCATTCCTGCACGGCGGTGTTCGCCGCACGGGTGCCGTGCATGCCCAGCATGCCGATCAGGTAGGGATGGTCCGGCGGCAGGTTGCCCTGGCCGCGCAGGGTCTGCACGGTCGGCAGACGGGCCGACTCGACGAAGGCGCGGAACTCGGCGACCGCATCGCCCAGCACCACGCCTTGCCCGGCGTAGACCACCGGCCGTTCGGCCGAGGCGATCGCGGCGATCGCTTCGATGAGATGCGCGGCCGAGGGCTGCGGCAGGGTGCCCTGCACCGAAGGCGGCAGCGGACGCAGATGCTGCGCCGGCGCGTTCTGCACGTCTTTCGGGAAATCGATCAGCACCGGCCCGGGCCGGCCGCTCTTGGCGATGCGGAAGGCTTCGTGGACGACCTTGGGCATGTCTTCGATCGAGCGCAGCAGGAAGCTGTGCTTCACGATCGGCAGGGTCATGCCGTAGACGTCCAACTCCTGGAAGGCATCAGTGCCCATCAGGGTGGTGGGCACCTGGCCGGTCAGCACCACCATCGGCACCGAGTCCAGAAAGGCATCAGCGATGCCGGTGACCAGGTTGGACGCACCGGGGCCCGAGGTGGCCACGCACACGCCGACCTTGCCCGAGGCGCGCGCGAAGCCGTTGGCGGCGAGCGCGGCACCCTGCTCGTGGCGCACCAGGATGTGGCGCATCGGCGAGCCGGTGAGCGCGTCGTAGAAGGGCATGATCGCGCCGCCCGGGTAACCGAACAGCACCTCGGTGCCTTCGGCCTCAAGGCAGCGGGCCATCAGTTCGGCGCCGTTCTTGGCGGGCTTGAAGGCCGCCGTCGCAATCGGCGCGGCGGCGGGTTCGGCCGACGCGTCAGACGCGTCCAGGCTGTGGGCGGCGCGGGCGTTCATGCGGCGGCGTCCTGCCGCTTGGCAGCGGGAGCGTCGGCGGCGGGCTTGGCGTCAGCCTTCGGCGCGGCGTTCAGCCAGGCCATCTCGGCGCGCAGGGTCTTGCCGATCTTCTCGATCGGATGATCCAGGTCGGCCTGCTTCAGGCGCTGGTACTCGGGATTGCCGGCCTTGTACTCGGCGATCCACTGGCGCGCGAAGGTGCCGTCCTGGATCTCGGTCAGGATGTCCTTCATGCGCGCCTTGGTGTCGGCGTCGATGACGCGCGGGCCGCGGGTCAGATCGCCGTACTGCGCGGTCTCGCTGATGAACTCGTGCATGCGGGTCAGGCCGCCGTCGTACAGCAGATCAACGATCAGCTTCAGCTCGTGCAGGCACTCGTAGTAGGCGATCTCGGGCTGGTAGCCGGCCTCGACCAGCGTCTCCCAGCCGGCCAGCACCAGCTTGGTCGCGCCGCCGCAGAGCACCGCCTGCTCGCCGAACAGATCGGTCTCGGTCTCTTCCTTGAAGGTGGTCTTGATCGCCTTCGCGCGCGCGCCGCCGACGCCGGCGCAATAGGCCAGCGCCAGCTGCTCGGCCTTGCCCGAACGGTCGGCGTTGACGGCGTAGACGCAGGGCACGCCGCGGCCGATTTCGAACTCGCGGCGCACCAGCGCGCCCGGGCCCTTGGGCGCGACCAGGATCACGTCGAGGTCTTCGCGCGGCGCGATTTCGCCGTAGTGCACGTTCAGGCCGTGCGCGAACAGCAGGCAGGCGCCCTTCTGGATGTTCGGCTCGATGTGCTCGCGATACAGCTGCGGCTGCACCATGTCCGGGGTCAGCACGGCGATCAGGCCGGCTTCGCGGATGGCCTCGGCCGGCGACTTGACGGTGAAGCCGTCCGCCTTCGCCTTGGCCTCGGTCGGGCCGCCCGGGCGCAGTCCGATGATCACGTCGGCGCCGGAGTCGCGCAGGTTGAGGGCGTGGGCGCGGCCCTGGCTGCCGTAGCCGATGATGGCGACGCGGGGCAGGGTGGCGGCGGGATTGTTCGGCTGGCTCATCGTCGGTTCCTTGGAAGGGCGCTGCGGTGGTGGGTGTGGGTCGTTCGCGGGGGCGAGGTTCTGGGCGTCTGCTTCAAGCGGTGGTGATCGCGCCGCGCGAGGCGGAGCTGACCAGCCGGGCGTACTTGGCCAGCACGCCGGTCTCAACGCGCGCAGCGATGCGGGCGGGGATGCGGCGCGACAGGTCGGCGCTGGTTTCGAGCACGCGCCGATCGACGTCGATGATCACGGTGTCGCCGTCGGCCAGCTGCGCGATCGGGCCGCCGCGCGCGGCCTCGGGGCTGGCGTGGCCCACCATGAAGCCGTGGGTGGCGCCGCTGAAACGGCCGTCGGTGATCAGCGCGACTTCGTTGCCCAGGCCTTGGCCCACGAGTGCCGCGGTCACCGCCAGCATTTCGCGCATGCCGGGGCCGCCGGCCGGGCCCTCGAAGCGGATCACCACGATGTCGCCGGCCTTGATCTCGCGCGCCTGCACGGCGGCGAAGGCGGCGTCTTCCGAGTCGAAGACCTTGGCCGGGCCCTCGTGGCGGCGGCGGCCGTGGCCGGCCAGCTTGACGATGCAGCCCTCGGGCGCGAGGTTGCCGTAGAGGATCGAATAGCCGCCGGTGGGCTTGATCGGATGGCTGACCGGGCGAACAGCGTCCTGGTTCGGATCGCCGGCGGGGGCGGCATCGATCTCGGCGAAGAAGCTGCGGCCGCTGACGGTCGGTGCATCGGCCAGCAGGCCGGCGGCCTTCATCTCGCGGGCCACCAGCGCGGTGCCGCCCATCGTGTACAGCTCGGCGGCGGTGTAGCGGCCGCCGGGCTTGAGATCGGCAATCACCGGCACTTCGGAGGCCGCCTGGAACTCTTCCAGATCGAAGGCCACGCCGGCCTCGTGCGCGATCGCCAGCAGATGCAGGGCGGCATTGGTCGAACCGGCGGTGGCCGAGACCGCGCGGGCCGCATTGCGCAGGCTCTCGGCCGTGATGATCTCGCGCGGCAGCGGGCCCTGGTTTGCGAACAGGCGCATCACCTGTTCGCCGCAGGCCTCGGCTGCATCGCGCTTTTCCGGCGCGGGTGCGGGGATATCGTTCAGGCCCATCGGCGACAGGCCGAGGAAGGTCATCACCATCGCCATCGTGTTGGCGGTGAACTGGCCGCCGCAGGCGCCGGCGCCGGGGCAGGCGGCCTTCTCGACCTCGATCAGCTCGGCTTCGTCGATGCGCCCGGCCGAATGCGCGCCGACCGCCTCGAACACGTCTTGGATGGTGATCGCCTTGTCCTTGCAGCGGCCGGGCAGGATCGTGCCGCCGTAGAGGATCAGGCCGGGCAGATTGAGCCGGCCCAGCGCCATCGCGGCAGCAGGAATCGTCTTGTCGCAGCCGACCAGCAGCACCACGGCATCGAGACAGTGGCCGCGCACCGCCAGCTCGATCGAATCGGCGATGACTTCGCGCGAGGGCAGCGAGGCGCGCATGCCTTCCGAGCCCATGGCGATGCCGTCGGTGACCGCGATCGTGTTGAACTCGATCGGCGTACCGCCGCCGCGCTTGATGCCGATGCCGACGTGCTGGGCCAGCTCGCGCAGGTTGATGTTGCAGGGGCTGACGTCGGACCAGGTATGGACCACCGCCACCAGCGGCTTTGCGATCGCAGCGTCGTCCAGGCCTGTGGCGCGCAGCATGGCGCGGGCGGGGGCACGGGCGGGACCAGTCTTGATTGCGTCGCTCTGCACGGGGGGATTCCTGGTGGCGGTGGAAGGGCTGGCGTCGGCGGGGAGAAATCGAGGGCAAGAAAAAACCCCGCCTCGTTGCCGGGGCGGGGTTTTCGGTGTTTTCGGATCCTGGCCTGCTCTCAGGCTGTCTTCGGACCGTACTTTCCTATCCCGCGCCGGGTGGCAGGCCAATAAGAAGTACAAGTACAAGGAGCGCGAGCGCGGCGGCCGCGATGCGTGCATTCGCCGCCTGCACCTGAGCGGTGCGGGCAATGGCGGTAGCGCGGCGGCGGCTGGGCTGGCGATTCATGCGCCGCAGCAAAGCACAGGCTTTCGCAGAGTGTCAACAGCCGAAACGGCATTAGGCCAACTGCCGTCGAGGGCCGGCATTGTCGGCCGGCTGCGCTGGGCGCGCCCGCGCGGCTGGCCGTAAGGTCTCTACACTGGCCCGTGCATTGCAAGGAGCTGCCTATCATGTCCGTCTCGAACTCGAAGCCCCGACGTTACGCCCTGATCGCCGCGCCGCTGATCGGCGTGCCCCTGCTGGCGATGCTCTTCTTCATGTGGTGGTGGGATCACGAGCCGGACGCCTTCGACGTGGTCGCCCACGCCAAGGCGCGCGCATCCGAGCGCGGCCAGCCGGTGGTGGTCGGCACGGTCAGCACCGAGGCCCTGATCCGCGTGGCGCAAACCCTGCTCGACAAGCGCGGTGGTTACCTGAGCAACGACAAGCTGCCGCCGGGCGCGATCATGGACAACGTGCCCAACTGGGAATTCGGCGCGCTGGTGCAGACGCGCGACTTCGCCAAGGCCTTCCGCAACGAGTTCAGCCGCTCGCAGACCCAGAGCACCGAAGACGTCGATCTGCTTGAGGCCGACCCGCTGTTCTCGACGCCCTCCGACCGCTGGCTGCTGCCCGCCTCCGAAAGCCAGTACCGCAAAGCCATCGGCCACGTCGAGGGCTATCTCGGACGACTCTCGGACAGCGATCCCTACTCGGCGCAGTTCTACGCGCGCGCCGACAACCTCGCCGACTGGCTGGCGGTGGTCGAGAAGCGCCTCGGCTCGCTCTCGCAGCGTCTGTCGGCCAGCGTCGGGCAGATCCGCATCGACACCGACCGCGCCGGCGACCGCAGCGCCACCCAGAGCACGCCCGGCGTGTCGCCGCGTATGGTGCAGACGCCGTGGACCGAGATCGACGATGTCTTCTACGAAGCGCGCGGCACCACCTGGGCCCTGCTGCATTTCCTGCGCGCCGTCGAGCACGACTTCGAGCCGGTGCTGCGCGACAAGAACGCCCTGGTCAGCCTGCGCCAGATCATTCGAGAGCTTGAGGAAAGCCAGCACGATCTCGGCAGCCCGATCGTGCTGAACGGCTCTCCTTTCGGCTTCTTCGCCAACCACTCGCTGGTGATGGCCAACTACGTCTCGCGCGCCAACGCCGCGGTCATCGACCTGCGCCAGCTGCTGGAGCGCGGCTGAGGTGTCGACCGCGCCGCGCCTGTCGCTGCTGCTGTTCGTGCTGCTGGCGCTCGGCCTGCACTCGCCAGCAGCCGCAGCGGGCGAGGCGGTGATCCGCACGCATCCCGATTCCGCGGGCTCGCGCAGCCTGCCGGTGGACTGCTCCGACGCCGAGGGCGAAGGCTGGTCGCGCCATCGGATCGAAGCCCCCGCCCCCGGATGGGAGGCCAAACCCCTGGCCGTGCTGGTCAGCGGTATCGCTGTCGACCGCGTGCGGATTGCCCACGGTGATCGCGTCTACTGCGGACAGTACGGCGACGGTGCGCGCGCCGACTCGCGCTTCCGCACCGGCGTGGGCGGCGTGTTCGTGCCGGTCCTGGGCGGCAGCAACCCGATCCAGGTGTCCGTGTCCGGCGCCGCGCTCGATCTCTGGCCCGTGGTGATCGATGTCGGCGCGCCGCTTGAGGTGCAGCGCGCTGACACCCTGCGCTTTGCTTTCCGCGTGGCGGTGCTGGCGATCACCTTCAGCGTGGTGTTCTCGACCGCGCTCGCGTGGGTGGCGCTGCGCGAGGTCGCGCTGCTGAGCCTGTCGGTGAACACCGTGCTGGTGGTGGTCTGGATCGCCGTGATCACCGGGCTTTCGGGCTTTCCCGAGGCCTGGCTGCCGGTGGGCGAGGCACGACTGCGGATCCTGCTGAGCTCGCCCCTGCTGGTGGCTGCGATCACCGTGTTCCTGATGATGACCTCGACGCGCCTGCGCACCCATTCGCGCGGCGCACGCCTGATCAGTGCCGGCTGCGTCGTGCTCGCCATGCTGGCCTTGCCGGCCTGGCTGCTGCCGTGGTCGGCGATTCCCACCTTCGCCGCCTGGGCCGAGTTCGGCGTCGCCCTGCTGTTCGGTGGCGTGGTGCTGGTGTCGCTGCCCGGCATGCTCAGGCGACGTCTGCTGCCCACCGCCAACCTGATCGGTGTGCTGCCCCTGGCCGCGGTCAGCGCCTCGGGCGTGTTTCTGCCCGGCCTGCTGGGCGGCTGGAAGATCGAGGCCTATGTCGGCGGTGCTGCCTGGATCGCCGTGGCCTCCAGTTCGATGCTGATGATGCGGCTGGCCAGCCTGCGCCGGCAGCGCGACGAGATGCGCGCGCTGGCTCAATCCGACCCGCTCACTGGACTCGCCAATCGCCGCACCGCGCTGGCGCGCCTGCAGAGCGAGGTTGAACGTCGGCGCAGCCAGGGCAGCGACTTCGGTCTGGTCTTCGTTGATCTGGACAACTTCAAGCAGATCAACGACAGCTTCGGCCACAGCGCCGGCGACCGCGTGCTGGTCGCCGTGGCCCAGCTGCTGCGCAGCCTGGTGCGCGGCAGCGATGTGGTGGCGCGTTTGGGCGGCGACGAGTTCGTGCTGATCCTGGTGGGCGCCGATATCGCCACCAGTCAGCGCTTGGCCGAGTGTGTGCGCGAGCGCATCGAGCTGCTGCCGCTGGTGGGCAGTGGGCCCGAGGCGCCGCTGGCCTGCACCGCCAGCATCGGCGTGGTCGCCAGCGCCTGGCATCCCGACGCCAGCGCCGAAGAGCTGCTGAAGCGCGTCGACGAGGCCATGTACGCCGCCAAGAAGGCCGGCCGCAACCGGGTGGTGCGCGGCTGAGCCGAGGCATCGTCGTCGCCAGCAGGCGCGCTGAGACCATTGCCGGGATTCGGCTTCGGCTTCGGCTTCGGCTTCGGCTTCGGCTTCGGCACTCGCCAGAGCGACCGCGCTCCGCGCTCCTGCGGGCGCCTGCATGCAGGCCACAGCGCCACGATCAATGCACCGCTTGCCCACCACACACGACAACGCCCGACCAAGGGCCGGGCGTCGCGCACATCCGCCGGATCACGCCGCACTATCGGCGCAAGCCTGAGCGCCTGGATCAGAACTTCGGCTTGTCGTCGCTGCTGTTGTAGCGCTCGATCGCGTCCAGCAGGATGGCCTTGGCCTCGGCGGCATTGCCCCAGCCTTCGAGCTTGACCCACTTGCCCTTCTCGAGATCCTTGTAGTGCTCGAAGAAGTGGCCGATGCGCTCCAGCCAGTGGCCCGACACCTGCTCGATGTCGTTGATGTGGCTGTAGCCGGCGAAGACCTTGCCGACCGGCACGGCCAGCAGCTTCTCGTCCGAGCCCGCCTCGTCGGTCATCTTCAGCACGCCGACCGGGCGGCAGCGGATCACCGCGCCCGGGATCAGCGGCAGCGGCAGGATCACCAGCACGTCGGCCGGGTCGCCATCGCCGCACAGGCTGTGCGGGACATAGCCGTAGTTGCAGGGGTAGCGCATCGGCGTCGACAGGATGCGGTCAACGAAAATCGCGCCGGTGTCCTTGTCGACCTCGTATTTGACCGGCTCGGCGTCTTTCGGGATTTCGATGACGACGTTGATCTCGTTCGGCACATCGCGGCCGGAGGGAACAAGTTCGAGGCCCATGGCTGGCTCCTGCGGGGGGTAGGAAAGGAAGTCGATAGCGGGTCGGGCCCGGCGCTTGGGGCGGAACACAGCGCCCTGCTTGCCCTGGCCGCCGTGCAAACAACGGCCGCCCGCGCGGCGCGAAGGATACGGGATCGGCTGCTGCGGCGCACCACGGCCATAGTCGGTGCGCCCTGGCGGCACGGCCGCACTAGCTTGCGCGTGCCGCGCAACAGAGGTAGCACACAGGGCGCGCGTGTCGCGCACCAGAGGTGGCACATTGGGCGCGCGCACCGCGCTCCCCTCCCTCGTGATGAGCGGCGCCTCGGACGATTTCCAGAAGCCCTGCGAGCAGCCGGTGCACACGGCTTGTCCGCCCAACGTCCCCAGAGTTTCTCGGCCGCGCGTTGCGAGCCAGGTGTTCTTGAAGAGACCGGGGCACGTCCGCTTGCGCGCCCTGTAGGAGCCTGCTTGCAGGCGACCGCTGCCTGCGCTCTGCACCACCCTGCGGGTCGCGAGCAAGCTCGCTCCTACAAACGGCCGCGCCTGGCGGGACGACCAGTGGGTTCCAAGTGTTCTGTTTCTTGAGAGTGTCGAGTGCGCCGTGGGTCAGCGCTCCACGGCGGCACTGCCCGGCGCTTCGGCCACCCGCTGCAGCCTCAGTGCGAACGGCAGCAGCAGGCGCAGCCGCTGCGGCCCCTCGTAGGCCACCAGGGCGCCTTCGAGGACGTCGTCATCGCGCAGGCTGAGCTTCAGCAGCAGCGCGGCCGCGCCGTCCGGCGCGTCGGCCGAACGCCAGGGCCCCTGCACGGCGCTGACCAGCGAGTTCTCCCTGACGATCGCCTGGAAGGTCCGAACGGTGGGCGTGGTCTCGCCGTCGACGCCGGACAGGTACTCGAACCGGCTCTCGCCTTCGGGATCGATCTGCAGGCGAACGCTGCGCGCCTGTCCATCGACCGTGACCGTGCCCGCCCAGTCGCCGCGGAAGCGCGTCGGTGTGCTCAAGGCAGCAAAGCCGGCGATCGGGTCCAGGCCCAGCGCCGGTGCCTCGGGCCAGGCGGTTCTCAAGAGGCGTTCCGCCAGCGCCTGCACGAAGGGCTGGGCCTCGCTGCGGTTGACCAGCACGGTGAGCACCAGGCCCTGCTCGGGATAGAGCGCAAGCAGCGTGCTCGCGCCGGGCATGCCGCCTTCGTGCCAGAGCTGCTGGGGTGCGGCGACCGGGCCGCGCACGTACCAGCCCTGGCCGTACCAGGCCTCGCCATACAGCGGATGCGCGGCGCCGTCGGGGTCGGGGCCGCGCATGGCCATCACCTGCGCTTCTGGCAGCCGCGCGAGCATCGCTTCGAAGCGCGACGGGTCGAGATGAAAGGCGCCGAAGCGCAGCAGGTCGTCGACGCTCGCGAACACGTTGCCCGCGCCCGGTGTGTCGTTCCACAGCGGGCCGATCGGTGTCAGCGACGCGTCGTAGGCGACCGCGCCCGCGTGGGCGTGTGTGCCGGCCACAAACGCATCGCGCATCGCCAAAGGGGTGAACACCGCACGCTGCAGGTAGCGCTCGAAGGAGACGCCGCTGCGCGCGCTGATGGCATCGCCGATCAGGCCGTAGCCAAGGTTCGAATACTCGGCGATCCGGCCCGGCGTCTGCACGGTGCGCAGGTAGGGCCGCTGCGCCATTGATGCCCGGGCTGCGGCCGCCTCGATCGCCTCGCCGTAGTGGATCCGCGCATAGGTGCCCAGGCCCGCGGTGTGGTGCAGCAGCCGCGCCAGCGTGACGCCCTGCGGTGGATCGGCCTGCCCGTTTTCCGGTGCCAGCGCAGGCAGCAGCTCCTGGATCGGTGCGTCCAGCGACAGGCCAGAGGCATGCTGCAGCACGCGCAGCGCGGTCGCGGTGATCGGTTTGCTCAAGGATGCCAGCGCATAGGGCGTCTGCAGGCTCGCCGCGATCCTGCGCTCACGATCGGCCGTGCCAACCGCAGCGGCATGCAGCACCACGCCGTTGCGGGCGATGGCATAGGCCGCCGACGGGATCTCGCCCGCATCGAGCGCCGCGCGCGCAAACGCATCGGCCTCGCTGAAGTCAGGCGGGCGGTGCTCGCGCGCCTCGGATGCGGCGGCAAGGCCGGTCGCCATCGACAGCAGCAGGAACAGCGAAGCGCGAACGCGTGTAGCGGCAGAGCTTGCAGGGCGTGCAGCGGGAGTCATGTCGACAGCCTCAGCGGGTGGATCGGGATTGAAACTGCGCGCGGTACTGCAGCGGCGCGATGCCGTAGTGGCGCTCGAAAGCGCGGCGGAACACATCGGCGCTGAGGTAACCCACGCTGCGGGCGATGCGCTCGATGCCAAGGTGGCTCGCGATAAGCCGCTGCCCGGCCTCTTCCACCCGCAGCCGCTCGACATAGGCCGCTGGCGACAGCGCGAAGTGGCGCATGAACAGGCGTGAGAGCTGACGCTCGCTGCAGTGGCAGCGCGCGGCCAGCGCCGCCACCGACAGCTCGCCGTCGAGATGATCGAGGATCCAGGCCGACAGCCGGCTCAAGCGGACGTCCTCTGCATCCCGCGACGCCAGCCGATCGCAGTACTGGCGCTGGCCGCCCGGGCGCTTGAGATGCACCACCAGCTCGCGCGCCACCGCCAGCGCGCAGTCGCTGCCGTGGTCCTGTTCCACCAGCGACAGGCAGAGGTCGATGCCGGCAGTCACTCCCGCGGAGGTGTAGAGCGCGCCTTGGCGCAGGTACAGGGCATCGATCACCAGACCGATCGCCGGATAGCGCGCGGCGAAGGCTGCGGCATGCTTCCAATGGGTGGTCGCCTGCAGGCCATCGAGCAGTCCGGCTTCGGCCAGCGCATAGGCGCCGGTGCAGATCGAGGCCAGACGCCGCACGCCCGCGTGGTGCTGCCGCAGCCAGGCCGCAGCGCGCGCGAGCCGCGCCGGTTCGCGCAGGCCTTTGCCGCCCGGCACGATCACGGTGTCGGCCGGTGCCGGGTTCTCCAACAGCGCGTCCGCCACCAGGCGCAGACCGTTCTCCGCCGTAAAGCACGGGCCATCGAGGCTCATCACCTGCAGGGCATAGCCACCGCGCCCTCGCGGGCGCCGCTCGCGCAGCCAATCGTTCGCCGTCGCGAACACTTCCGCCGGCCCGGTCAGATCCAGCGCGGTCAGCCCGTCGTAGCCGAGGAGAACAATCTGTCGGGTGCGGGTGGAGGGTTTCATGCGGCCAGTCTGCGCTGGGCGAGGCGGGGCAGAAAGACCAGGAAACGATGATTTCAGCCACGTATGGGTTGCGGCGCGCGCGCCGAAGTAGATGCAGATTCGACCGGACGCTTCAGCGGGCCGAATCACCCTGGGCGATGCGCGCTGCGTTCGACCTCCGCCGCGGCCCTAGGGCGACGCTGGCGTGCTGCAGCGAAGGGTGTGCCCGATCAGCCCATAGGGTGGGTCTTGACCCACCGGCGCTCGACCACCGGCTCTCGATCACTGGCACTCGACTTCCGCCTCGGCCCGGCACCCCGGACAGCGCGAGGCGCTGTGGCAGACACCACGCCGCGGTGGGTCAAGACCCGCCCTATGGATCCGGCGCGATGACGAATGAACGCGTTCGGCATAGCGCGCCGGTTCACGCGCGACTTGTGAACGCCTTGCGCCCAAGACTTCAGCTGGTCGGGTCGATATCGCCGCCTTCCCGCCAAGGTCACAGCCAAGCCACCGGCGCACGGTCAGTGCCTGGGCTTGTGCTTGCGCGACCTTTACCTGCGCTCCAGCCCATAGGGTGGGTCTTGACCCACCGGCTCTCGACCACCGGCTCTCGACCGCCGGCGCTCGATTTCCGCCTCGGCCGGGCACCCCGGACAGCGCGAGGCGCTGCGGCGGACGCCACGCCGCGGTGGGTCAAGACCCACCCTATGGATCCGGCGCGATGAAAATTGAACGCGTTCGGCACAGCGCGCCGGTTCACGCGCGACTTGTGAACGCCTTGCGCCCAAGACTTCAGCTGGCTGGGTCGATATCGCAGCCTTCGCGGCAAGGTCACAGCCAAGCCATCGGCGCCCGGTCAGTGCCTGGGCTTGTGCTTGCGCGACCTTTACCTGCTCTCCAGCCCATAGGGTGGGTCTTGACCCACCGGCTCTCGATTACCGCCCCGTTCCGGCACCCCTGATCCCGCGAGGCACTGAGGCGGGAACCGCCGCCCGCGAATTGATATGCGGGCGACGAGGCCGACGTGTTCGGGCGCACTGACGTTCCAGGTTCAACCCACGCCTGCTCGTTGATGAGCAGGCGACCGACACCAGCGATCCTCACCGTCTCCTCGAACAGGTTTCAACCCACGCCTGCTCGTTGATGAGCAGGCGACCGACACCAGCGATCCTCACCGTCTCCTCGAACAGGTTTCAACCCACGCCTGCTCGTTGATGAGCAGGCGACGCCGCCGCCGCTGGCGCGCGCCAGATCCGCGTTGTTTCAACCCACGCCTGCTCGTTGATGAGCAGGCGACGCACCTGATTCTGCAGGCGCCGCCGCTCGACCCGTTTCAACCCACGCCTGCTCGTTCATGAGCAGGCGACCTCCTGGTACTCGCCAGTGATCTGCACCTGACCCATGTTTCAACCCACGCCTGCTCGTTGATGAGCAGGCGACGGGGCTCAGCCCGCTGGCCAGCACGTACTGCCCGTTTCAACCCACGCCTGCTCGTTGATGAGCAGGCGACATTCCAATTCGGCTGGGCGTCTGCCGCAGCATCGCTTCAACCCACGCCTGCTCGTTGATGAGCAGGCGACCGGGCGCGAAGTTGTCCATGAAGGTCCGCATGCCGGTTTCAACCCACGCCTGCTCGTTGATGAGCAGGCGACCTGGCCGCGCGCTTGGAGCGCGTGCGCGTGGCGTTTCAACCCACGCCTGCTCGTTGATGAGCAGGCGACCCGACACAGACCGCACGCCCTGCGGACTCAGAAAGTTTCAACCCACGCCTGCTCGTTGATGAGCAGGCGACGCCGCGCGCTATCACGAGCACTGCCCGCCAGACCTGTTTCAACCCACGCCTGCTCGTTGATGAGCAGGCGACACAGGCTGCACCCGCGTGGGCAGTGGACCATAGGTTTCAACCCACGCCTGCTCGTTGATGAGCAGGCGACGATCAAGAAAGACCCCAAGCGACTCGCGAACATGTTTCAACCCACGCCTGCTCGTTGATGAGCAGGCGACCGGCCGCGCGGACGCGGCGCGGATGAGGAGCTGGCGTTTCAACCCACGCCTGCTCGTTGATGAGCAGGCGACTCGCACTACCACCGTGCTGTTCCGCCACGGCGAGTTTCAACCCACGCCTGCTCGTTGATGAGCAGGCGACAGGCTGTGCCGCTGCGAATCGCCGCGCGCCTTCTTGTTTCAACCCACGCCTGCTCGTTGATGAGCAGGCGACCTGCTGGCAGAGCGCGAGGCCCTGGGCCTCAAGTTTCAACCCACGCCTGCTCGTTGATGAGCAGGCGACCTTGGCTGCTGCAGAGGCTAGGGCACGCGACCGGGTTTCAACCCACGCCTGCTCGTTGATGAGCAGGCGACCTGATCGGCGGCGAGCTAAACGCGGCTGTTGTGTTTCAACCTACGCCTGCTCGTTGATGAGCAGGCGACGAAGCCTTCGCGCGCGCGCGCGAGGAAGGAGAGGTTTCAACCCACGCCTGCTCGTTGATGAGCAGGCGACCTGATTCGCGGCGCAGGACATTGACTCCGTAGCGGTTTCAACCCACGCCTGCTCGTTGATGAGCAGGCGACCCGAGAAACTGACTCGCCAGCTTGGCGATCTGGTGTTTCAACCCACGCCTGCTCGTTGATGAGCAGGCGACGCAGATGATCTCTTCGCGCTGCTTGTTCACCTTGTTTCAACCCACGCCTGCTCGTTGATGAGCAGGCGACCCGCCCAGGCTCAGGCGAAGGGAGGTGCGGAGTGTTTCAACCCACGCCTGCTCGTTGATGAGCAGGCGACGCGCGTGGATCAGGGCTTGAAGGTGCCGCGCAGTTTCAACCCACGCCTGCTCGTTGATGAGCAGGCGACGCCGGCATCCTTGGCCACAAGCACCGCCGACTGGTTTCAACCCACGCCTGCTCGTTGATGAGCAGGCGACGCTGGCAAAGACTGCCTGCTAGTAGCCATCACTGTTTCAACCCACGCCTGCTCGTTGATGAGCAGGCGACCGGGCTCACGCCGCAGCAGGCCAGCTTTGTCGAGTTTCAACCCACGCCTGCTCGTTGATGAGCAGGCGACGCGTCGCGCGCACCAATGCGATCGATCTTGTCGAGTTTCAACCCACGCCTGCTCGTTGATGAGCAGGCGACGCTCTGCAGCGTGCCGTCAAGCGGATCCAGCCCGTTTCAACCCACGCCTGCTCGTTGATGAGCAGGCGACCTTGGAAAGCAGCGCAACATCCCTCGCCATGCGCTCGTTTCAACCCACGCCTGCTCGTTGATGAGCAGGCGACCGCTTGTTGGTCATGGGTCAGGCCAGCCAAGCGTGTTTCAACCCACGCCTGCTCGTTGATGAGCAGGCGACTCGATCGCAGCGCCGCGCATGGCCGTACTGCAAAGTTTCAACCCACGCCTGCTCGTTGATGAGCAGGCGACCACGCGCATCGTCACACAGCAGGACTGCCAGGCGTTTCAACCCACGCCTGCTCGTTGATGAGCAGGCGACAGCGCTAGACGCGTCTAGCCTCGTCGAGCATGTTTCAACCCACGCCTGCTCGTTGATGAGCAGGCGACCGTTGTTGATCGGCGCCAGCCGCTGGATTTCTAGTTTCAACCCACGCCTGCTCGTTGATGAGCAGGCGACACGCGGATGGTGTAGGGCTCAAGCCCGCCGCGGACTTGTTTCAACCCACGCCTGCTCGTTGATGAGCAGGCGACGTTTTTCTGCCTGCAGCTCGTCAATTGCATCTTGTTTCAACCCACGCCTGCTCGTTGATGAGCAGGCGACACGCCGGTCAGACCGCTGTCGCCCACTGCCGTGTTTCAACCCACGCCTGCTCGTTGATGAGCAGGCGACCGTGTTCGCCAATCCGGTGGTGGGCACCAGCACCGTTTCAACCCACGCCTGCTCGTTGATGAGCAGGCGACTCCACCTCGGCAAAACGCTGATCTGCAAGGCTTGCGCGCACGCTTTGCGCGAACCTCGTTGAATGCTGGACATCGAGCGAGCGAACAGCCACGCGCGGCTCCGCAACTTCAGAGAAATCAGGGCTTTCCGGTCTGCGTGAACCTGACGGGAAATCGGGCGATGCTTGGGGTTCGCGTCAGACCACCAAGGGGCCGTCGAAGTCTAGCGCACGGAAGTTGCCGTGCTGCTTGATGTTGAGTTCCACCGGCTCGTGCAGGCGGTAGAAGCGCAGGCAGTCCTGCTCGGGGTCGATGATCGACAGCAGGCGGCGCTCCAGCTCTTCGAACTGCATCTGGTTGATGCGGCACTCGAACACCGACTTCTGCACGCGCTGGCCGATGCGTTCACAGGCCTTGGCCACGCGGCGCAGGCGACTGCGGCCTTCGCTGGTTTCGGTGGACACGTCGTAGCAGGCGATGACCAGCATGGCGACCTCAGCGGTGCAGATAGGGCAGGTAGGCGGGTGTTTCGCCGCGCAGGCTGCGCGCCAGGATGCGGGCCTGCACCTGCGGCAGCAGACCGCAGGGAATCTCGGCCTCCAGCAGCGGGTGGGTCAACACGTCTTGCTTGCGGGTTTGCCAGGCGGTGGCGACGGTGCGGCGCGCCTCGTCGCCCAGCAGCACACCGCCGCCTTCGGTGATGCGGAAATCGTTCTCGCCGATCTGCCCGCGGTTGATCAAGGACAACGCAGTGCGATCGGCCAGCACCGCGCGAAACTCTTCCACCAGGTCCAGCGCCAGCGCGGGCCGACCGGGGCGCAAGGCATGCAGGAAGCCCATCTGCGGGTCCAGCCCCACCACTTCGAGCGCGCTGCGGCATTCGTGAGTGATCAAGGTATAGAGGTAGGAGAGCAGGGCGTTGCAGCGATCCCGCGGCGGCCGTCGGCTGCGCCCGCAAGGAGCGAAGGCCTCGCGGCGGTCGGGGCGGATCAGGTGCTGGAAGGCGCCGAAGTAGGTGCGTGCGGCTTCGCCTTCCACGCCACGCAGGGCATCCAGATCTTCCACTGCGGTGGCTGCGCGCAGCGAGGCATCGAACTTCTGCACCGCCGCAGCCAGCGCTTCGCTGTCGGCTTCGGTCTTCGCCTCGCGCGCGCCGCGCTGCAGCACATGCCGGCTGTTGCGCAGCTTGCCCAGCACGAACTGGCGCGCGTTCGCCAGCGTGCTGGCGGCATCCGAGACGGCCTGATGCTGGGCCTGTCGCAGCAGTACGTTGCCGCTCATCGGGCCTTCGATGCGCGCGCGGAATCGGCCGCTGCGATCGAGCAGGCAGAGCCCGATGCCGGCTTCCGCGCAGCGTCCGATCAGGGCCGGTGAGATCAGCACATCGCCCAGGCAGACGATGCTGCCCAGATGGTGCAGGGGCACGCGCAGGCGGGTTTCGCGCTCCACTTCGATGCGCACGGTGTCGTTGTCCAGATGCAGATAGCTGCCGCCGGTCATCACGTACAGGGTGTTCTGCAGGGTGTAGCTGAGGCTCATGGCGCGGTCAGCTCCTTCAGCAGCGCCGCGTAGCGGGCGTGCTCGGCCAGCGGCTTGGGTTGGCAGAGTTCGATCAGCGAGCACTCGCGGCAGCGCGCGTCGTTGGCCGGTGGCGGCAGGCGCGCCTCACGCAGCATCTCTCGCACTGCGAGGGCTGCTGCTTCCACCTCGGCGCGCAGCGCGGCGTCGACGCGCACTTCGCGCCGACGACGCGAGCTGTGGTGGTAGATCGCGCCCGCGGGCACCGGCTTGCCGGTCATCTCTTCCAGGCACAGCGCCTGCGCGGCGAGCTGCAGTTCGTCGTGCCGACGCTGGCGTCGGCGACCGTGCTTGTATTCGACGGGGTAGGGCGTGCCGTCAGCGGCGAACTCGACCACATCGGCCTTGCCGATCAGGCCCAAGCGCTCGCACCACAGCGGCATGGCGCGCTCGATGCGCGTGCGGCCTGCACGCTCCAGCCCGGGTTCATCGACCAGCGCATGCACGGCGCGCCCGCGCGCGGTGTGCAGGTTCTCGGCAAAGGCTTGCTCAAGATGGATCAGCGCGCACTGGCGCGGGCAGTAGCTCCAGTGCTGCAGGGCTGACAGCGGGATGGGGTCTTCAGCGTCCACCCGCGGCATCGCCCAAGGGCCGCCAGCGCACGGCCTCGTCCAGCACGATGAAGTAGCCGCCGCTGCGCGCTTCAGCTGTATCGAGCAGGGCCAGCAGGCGCAGCGCGGCATCGTCCACGCCGAAGCGCTGCAGGCGGTAGAGCACCAGCGCAGGCGGTGGCGTCAGCCCGCGCCGGAAGATCAGCTCGCCGTAGTCCATGTCAAAGGTCAGCAGCCAGCGCTGCTCGGCCACGGCGCGCGCCAGCACGCTGACGTCATCAATGCCCGGTGAGTCCTCGCGGATGGCGGCCACTTCAATACCCGCGGCCCGAAGCCGCCGGATCGACGGCGCGGGCAGGTTCTCGTTGGCCAGCAGGCGCGGCGGCCACATGGCCTAGGCCACTGCCTTGCCCGCGGCGATGTAGCGTTCGTCGCGCATCAGCTCGGCGGCAAAGGCCAGGGCGGCCTGGATGTCTTCGGCGCTCAGGTGCGGGTAGGCCTCGATCAGGGTGGGCAGGTCCCAACCGCCGGAGAGCCGCTCCAGAATCCACTCCACCGAGATGCGCGTGCCGCGGATGCAGGGCTTGCCCAGCATCACCTCGGGTTCGGCCACGATGCGGCTCTTCCAGTCCATGTCAGCACCTGCGGATCAGTTCAACGCCCGGGCCGGCGGATACGACTTCGCCCGCGGCAAGGGTACGCCCGTCGAAGTGCACGGCGTAGTCGTCGAAGCGGCGGGCAATCGACACTTCGGGCTTGCGCGCCACCGTGAGACGGTCGAACAGGCTGTGCGCAGGCGCGTTGCCCAGCTCGCTCTCGTGCTTGAACACGTACAGGCCGCGGGTGGACATCTGCCCGCGTGCGGCCGAGCGGTCGTGCTCGAACATCTGGCCGAGCGCCTGCCACAGCAGTTCGAGGTCGACTTCGGAGAAGCCCGACTGCTTGGCGAGGAAGCTGGAGACGAAGCCATGCGCGACATAGAGGCCATAGGGCACGGTGTGCTTGCGGCCCATCGTGCGGTTATCGCCGCCCTGCTTCTCGGCCTCGGCCTCGGCTTCGGTGGCGACCGCCATGCGGGTGATGCTGTGCTCCTGCGCGACGATGGGGTCGACCGAGCGGCCAAAGGTCAGCTGCACGGGGCCGCGGACCTGGCCGCAGTTGACGCCAGTCGACATCACCGCGCCAAAGGTGCGGACATCGAAAAAGTTGCGGCACATCCACTGCCGGGCCTCATCGACATGGGCGCCACCCTTGCGCTTTTTGTCATCGCTGGCCAGCGCCTCGGCGGCGCCGATGCCTTCATAGGCGCGCTCGTGCTGCTTGTTGAGCACGGCGCGCTCCTTGACGTAGATCTCGTAGGGCGGCTGCTCGCTCTTCACCAGGCCGACGTAGTTGCGCACCTTGCGCTTGAGGCAGACGTCGGTCACCAGGCCCAAGCCGGTTTCCACGTCCAAGCGCGGCAGGTTGCCGGCGTCGGGGTCGCCGTTGGGGTTGCCGTCGATCACGTCGAACAGCAGGGCAAAGTCATAGCGATGGGCGAGGCTCATGCGGCGGTCTCCTGTTCATTGACGGTGCGATAGGTCGAAGTGTGCTGACGCTGGTGGTAATAGCCGACGGCAAAGCGTCCCTGGTCGGCGAGCGCCAGGCTGGGTGGGAAGGGCACATCGGCCGGCAGGCCGTCGATGATCGCGCCGACCAGCTTTTCAAGGTTCTGCGCGCGGCCGCGGCTGTCGATCTTGGCGAGGTGGTGATTCTTCAGGCGATTCAGCGTCGGAAACACGGCCAGCGGGTTGCTGGATGCCGAACCGAAATAGCGATCGCGGATCGTGGCGTTGAGGCCCGGATTCGCCTCTTCCTGGATGCGTTCGAGCACGGCAAACAGGCGGCCGAGGCGATAGGCGACATTGGTGTTCTCTGGGTCGAGCGACACGGTGAGCTTCTCCTTGTCTTCAGTGGCCATCCGATTCAGGCAGGCCTTGAGCGCGGCGGCGCGTGGGTAGTCGATGTCCTGTTCGGCCCGGCAGCGCCGCAGCGCGGCCTGCAGCCAGCTCTGCGGGTAGGCCGCACCCGACAGGATCGAACGCAGGATGTCGCCGCCCAGGCTGGGCGGCAGGTGGTCGAGCTTGCCCTGCAGGGCGCAGGCGCGAAGCAGTCGGTTCAGCGGGAGGGCTTCCGGCTGGTTCGGGCCGTGAGCGAGCGCGATGTCATCGAACCAGCGGGCAAAGCGCGCGGACATTCCGGCAATGGTGTCGACATGCCAGAAGCGCACCGACAGCCGCGCGGCATTCGGCGCTAGCCCCAGCACGTAGAAGCGTTGTCGCGCTTCGGGCAGCTGTGCGTACTGGCCGGTGCGCACCGTGGCATACAGCTTCGCGACGCGGTCGGTGTGGGCGGCCGGGTCGTCCTCCTGGGCGATGCCCAGCAGGCTCAGAAAGTCGCCTTGCTCCATGGCGCTGTCGTGCTCGGACCAGAACACCATCGAGGTATCGCCCACCTGCGCGCGCTGCCGGGAGTTGCGGCCCAGCAGATCGTTCAGCGCTGTCGTGTACTTGGCGGCAGCGTCCTTGCCGACGGGGGCATTCGCGCCCTGCGACTTGCCGTAGGACGCGAACGAGGCCTGATTGAAAGACACGATGTTGGCGCCCGAGGTCTGCGCACCCCAGACGCCCTTGATGGCCGCATGCAGTCGTTCGATCGACGCAGGCTCGCCGCTGACCAAACACAGGCCGTCGTTGTCCGCGGCCGACAGCAATGACCTGCACGCGGCCACCACGGCGGGGCGCTGGCAGACGAGGTCGTCATCATTGGAGAGGCGAAAGCTCATCAGAGGGTTGCTGGTGCGGATCTCCTCCCACAGCGGGTCGCGCGCCAGCTGCTCCAGATCGAGCGCATCGAGAAAGGCGAGCACGGCCGCGACGCCGGCATCGCTGCGCGCAGGCTCCGGCAGGCTTTCGACCCGCTGGCGAAAGGCGAGATGCTGTTCGCGCAGGCGCTCGGGCTTGGAAGCTTTTCCCTTCAGCTCGACCGGACAGCCCAGAACGTATTCGGCGGTGTCCCAGAGCAGGTTGGCTTTGACGCCGGAGGTCTTCTTCTCGCCCTGCGGCACGATGCGCGGCCGCGCCCGCCGCGCCTTGCCTTCGCCCTGGCGCACATCGCGGAACTGGAGGAAGCGTCCGCCGCTGTCGATCTCGATCAGGAACGGAATCTCCTTGCTCTCGAACCCCAGCGGCGCCGGCTGCTCATTCCTATCGCTGAGCTTCGCGCGGCGCTCGTACAGCTCGACCAGACTCTGCAGGATCATCCGCGCACCTCCGGGCTGTTCCAGGCCGGCACCTGCACCACGCCCTGCTGCAGCGTCGCTTTGAAGAAGCGCGGCGCAGGCTCGGTGGGGGTGGCGAAGTCGAGGTCGTACAGCATCCAGCCGAGCTCGCGGCTCTCGTCCAGCGCGGCGGGTTCAGCGGCCACGTCTTCCACCCAGCGCACGTCGGCCGAGAACTCGCGGCAGCCGAGGTAGGGCTGGTTGACGCACTGCCCGCGCTGCGCGCGGCGCCGGAACATGTCGGCGAACTTGCCAGCGTTGTCGCCGGGCCCGGCCTCGCGGGTCAGCTCAAAGCGCGCATGCAGGCGGTAGCGCACATCGCGCAGAAACAGGCCGGCGCGTTGCTGGCGATCCTCGTCGGCGTACAGCGCCAGCGCGCCCGAGCCCGACCGCATCGCAGCCTCGACCGAGCGCGACGACACCACCGAGCCGACCTCGTTGCGGCGCAGGCTGAACCAGCGGATCGGGTTCAACACCTCGATCTTCTGCACCTGCCAGCGGATCGCCGGCTTCCAGCAGATCGACTCGAAAATCGCGCGCGCCGCCGACGGGGTGATCACGTCGTAGGACACGCGCTCGGCCTTCATCTCGGGCCGGGTGAAGCAGGCGAAGTCGCCGCGGACGTCCAGACAGAAACCTTGCATGCGTGCTCCATCAAACCATCAAGAGGGCGCCGGCATCCGGGCCATCCAGCCGCAGGCCCAGCACCGCGTCGTACTGCGTTGGAGAGACCAGTTCCCAGACCCCCGGGAACAGCTCGTGAACTTCGTGGGAGTGCTGCAGGTGCTGAAAGTCCCGCGGGTTCACGTTGACCGTGAAGCGCTGCAGCCGGCGCAGCGCAGCGCCTTGGCCCTGCTGCGCCATCAGTGCGGCGCGCGCAGCCGCGTAACGCCCGTCATCGGCATCCGACTGGTACGGCACCAGGATCGCCTGCTGGCCATCATCGATCAGCTTGAAGCGCTCGGCCGCCGTGCGCAGCTGCAGGTTCTGGGCCTTCAGCAGACCGACGATGTCGTGCTGATCCAGCGCGCAGTCGCTGTAGAGGGACTGGAAGTAGCGGGTGAACAGCGCGGGCTGCAGCGGATCACCTTCAGCCTGCTTCAAAACGCCGATGCAGGCTTGCGCGCCCATCCGCTGCAGCCCCGGCGGCGCCGGCTTCATCGGCACGAACACAATCACTCTGCCCAGCTCCGCCAGCAGCCCCTCGCGGTTGCAGCGCCCGGCCGCCTGCGCGATTGAGTCCAGCCCAGCCAGCGCGCGGTAGACCACAGGGAAGTCCACATCCACACCGGCCTCGATCAGGCTGGTGCTGACCACGCGCAGCGGTGCGGTGGCGTGGCCCTCGCGTCGCGCCTCCAGTCGCTGGCGGATCTGCTGGATCACTTCGGAGCGATGGGCGCCGCACATGCGCCCCGACAGATGCAGGCTGCCCGTGGGCAGCACCGCATGCAGCGCCTGCGCATCGGCGCGGCTGTTGACGATCACCAGCACGCAGTCGTGGGCGCTGACGCGTTCTGCCAGATCGGGCCAGTCGGTGCCTCGCGACAGGTCTTCGGGCAGCTCGACCCGCACGCGCTTCAACTGCCGGTACAGCGCCTCGCGGTCTGCAACCAGCTCGGTGGGCTCAGGCAGGCCGCGGAAGTGCTGGCCGAAGCTGCGGCGCTCCGACAGCGCGGGCTGGGTGGCGGTGCACAGAACGATCGAGGTGCGGTAGTGCTGGCCCAGCAGGCGCAGCACGTTGGTGATCGGCAGCAGGAAGGGCGGCGGCAGCATCTGCGCCTCGTCCAGGATCACCACGCTGTCGAGGATGTTGTGCAGCTTGCGGCAGCGGCTGGTGCGGGCGGCGAACAGGGATTCGAAGAACTGCACATTGGTGGTGACGATGATCGGCGCGTCCCAGTTTTCCGTGGCCAGCCTTGAGCGTTGGGTTTCGCGGCTGCCCTCGTTCTGGACCTCGAAGTTGCTGTGGTGCTCGACGACCGAGTCACCGAAGATCCCGCGGAACACGTCTGCGGTCTGCTCAATGATGCTGGTGTAGGGGATGACGTAGATCATCCGCTTGAAACCGTGGCACTGCGCGTGCTCCAGCGCGAAGGCCATGCTGGACAGCGTCTTGCCGCCGCCGGTGGGTACGGTGAGGCTGAACAGGCCCGGCGCGCAGGCTGCGCGCTCGCGGCAGTCGGCGAGAATCTGCGCGCGCAGCTGCTTGACCGGGCTGTCGGCCTTGAACCTCGCCATGTGGGCATCGAAGCGCGGCTTGAGTTCGGCCAGCGCGGGATAGGCGCTGCGCAGGCGTGAGGCCGCCGGGTCGCCGAAGGCTTCGCTGTCTAGCACATCGGCATCGACCAGGCAGGAGAACAGCAGGCGCAGCCAAGTGGCGAAGGCGAGGGGCTCTTTCGCGTGAGCCCCGGGAATCGTGGGTGGCGCAAGTGCGGTGCTGTCGAGAACGTGCGGCGGTGGTGCGCCCAGCTTTGCCGCTTCGAGTCGGCCAGCCGTTCTTGCGCGTTCCAGTCGAGCCTCAAGCTCGGACGCGTCGTAGAGCCCCGCATGGTGGGCTGCGATGGGATGGGCGATGAGCACGCCGAGTTGTCCCAGATGACGCAGGGCATGCAGCGCGCCAGCGGCGGAGTGATCCACGCGACCGCTGTCGCCGATCCCCGCATCCTCGTGATCCACCTCGACGCCATTCGCCTCCAGCAGATAGCGCTGAAAATCGGCAGCGTACTTGCCGAGGTCATGCCAGCGGCCGGCCAGCTCGCCCCAGGCCTCGCCTCCAAAGGCCGCTGCGAAGCGCTGGGCGCGGCTCGCGACGCCCTCCAGATGATCCTCAAGCGCCTGAAACCTCAGTGCGCCCTGGGCGTCCGTGATTGCACGCGCATAGACCATTTCATCGAAGTCCCGAACTGGGAGGGTGGACGCTAGCAGCCAGCGCGCACCTGCAATACCCCACGCACTGCCAAGAAATGCAAACCCGAGGCCGATTCTTTGGTCAGACACAGCGCTGGAAGCACGCGGCCCTCACAAGGCGGGCCGCGTAGCGTTCAGGCATCGACCGCGGCGACTACAGCAGCGGCACCAGCAGCAAGGCGACGATGTTGATGCTCTTGATCAGCGGGTTGATGGCCGGCGGCGATGGCGTCCATCAGCAGCCCGCCCAGCGCGGCTGGGCCGAGCAGCAGGCCGACCAGCAGAGCGATGGTCAGCAGCAGCATGGAGGGCAGGATCCTCTCCTTGATCGCCGCACGGGTCAGCAGGTCGACCGCTCTGTCCTACTCCGGCTTGCCGCTGCCTTCCATGACGCTCTTGATGTCGCGGAACTGTTGGCGCGCGAGGCCCCGGCGAGACGCTTACGTCCGCTCCGCTGCAGGGGCGCGCTCGCGCTGCAGTTCGATGACGCGCGTGCCGTTGTCGAGCCGCCGATCGGAGATCAGCACGAAGCCTTTGGCAGAGATCGGGGCGGATCCTGCGGCCTTGTCGATCGCGGCCTCCAGGCGTTGCCGGAAGGCGTGTTCCTGCCAGGCCCGATGGGCCGCGGGCGCGACCAGCAGCACTGCACACGCAGTCGCAGCAAGCGTCCAGGCGGGGCGCGTTGAGCGCTGACGCGGGGGTGCGTGCAGCGCCTGCTGCAGTCGCTGCAGCCCGCCCGGTGGCGGCGTCAGGATCGGCAGCTTCAGCTCAGGGCTTCTCATGTGATCTCTCCCCACCCAGACGCAGCCGAAGCTGGCGCAGGGCTTCGTGCTTGCGCGAGCCGACCGTGCCCTCGGCGATGCCGAGCAGGGCCGCGATCTCGCGGGTGTCGAAGCCGCTGAACTCCGACAGCAGCAGCACCTCCCGCAGCGCCTGCGACAGCCCGCCCAGTGCGTGACGCAGCGCGGCGTGCTCGGCCAGCAGCTCGGGCGAACGCACCGTCGCCAGCAGGTCCCACTCGCTGGCATCGGGCTCGCTGTCGATGCTCAGAAAACGACGCAGTCCGCGCCAGCGCAGCTGGTTGCGCGCGAGGTTCAGCGCGCTCGCATAGATGAACTGATCGAGCTCTTCGATGCGCACGCGCTCGCGCGCCGCCCACACCTTCATGAAGGCCTCGTGCTGGATGTCCTGGCACTCGCGCGGGTCCCATAGCAGGCGCAGCAGCACGTTGTAGAGCGGCCGTTCGAGTCGTCGGTATGCGCCGCTCAGGTCGGCCTCGGAGATCGGCATTGCCGGCGCTCACGGTGCCGGCGCCGGGTCGATCGGTTCGATGCGCACCACCAGGGCCTCGCCAGCGCCGCGCTCGTCGCGGAAGCTCAGAAGCATGTATTCGCCGGGCTTCATGGTGAGACGCGCTTCAGCACCCTCCTGAGCCAGACTCGCCGCGGCCGTGACGCTGCCGGTGCGGCTCGACGTCAGGCTGAGTTCGGCGAGGTAATCCTCGCCCAGCCGGAGCAGGGTGGCAGAAATGCCGAAGTGGACGCCGGAGCTGAGGCTCGGTCGCCCGTCGGTGGTGCGGGTCTGGACCGAAGCTTCGAGTTGCCGCCAGTCCGCGTAGGGCAGCCCGGTAAGCGCTTGCCTGATTTCGGGTGCCGCCGGTGGCAAGGCATCCAGTCCTTCGCCGGCCTTCAACGCCCAGGTCTGCAAACGCACGCGATGACCGCTGTCGGGCTGAGGCTGCGACTGCTGTTTGGCCTCGCGCATCTGTTCAAGGCTGCTCGCAATCTGCTCCAAGGTGCCGGCGTCGGCGCGAACCAGGATCTGGCCCGGGCCGGCCATGCTGGCCTTGCCTGCAGCCGAAGGCGTGAGCAGAGCATTCAGCGCGTCGACCAGAGCCTCCGTGCGATCTGGTGAGACCTCGAGGTAGCGCATCTCGAGTTCGCGGTTGGCATCCGATCCCTCACCGACCTGGCGACCGCATCCGGCCAGCGTCAGAACGTTGATGGAAAGCAGGAGCGCAAGGGTCCAACGGGCGTGTCGCATGGCGTGTTTCCAGTGGTGGGGTCGATCTGCTTTACACGCGAGCGCAGGATTTCTTCGATCGCCAACGCACGCGGCCCGCACAAAGGCGGGCCGCGTAGCGTTCAGGCATCGACCGCGGCGACTACAGCAGCGGCACCAGCAGCAAGGCGACGATGTTGATGATCTTGATCAGCGGGTTGATGGCCGGGCCGGCGGTGTCCTTGTAGGGGTCACCCACGGTGTCGCCGGTCACCGCGGCCTTGTGGGCCTCGCTGCCCTTGCCGCCGTGGTGGCCTTCCTCGATGTACTTCTTGGCGTTGTCCCAGGCGCCGCCGCCGGTGCACATCGAGATCGCCACGAACAGGCCGGTGACGATGGTGCCCATCAGCAGGCCGCCGAGCGCAGCGGGGCCCAGCAGCAGGCCGACCAGCACGGGGATGATCAGCGGCAACAGCGAGGGCAGGATCATTTCCTTGATCGCCGCCCGGGTCAGCAGGTCGACCGCCTTGTCGTACTCCGGCTTGCCGGTGCCTTCCATGATGCCCTTGATGTCGCGGAACTGGCGGCGCACTTCCTCCACCACCGCACCGGCCGCGCGGCCCACCGCCTGCATGGCGTAGGCGCCGAACAGGAAGGGGATCATGCCGCCGATCAAGAGCCCGATCAGCACGTCGGGACGATCAATCGAGAAGTCGACGGCGTCGACCCCGAACTTCTCGTCGAGCTTGTGCGCGTAGTCGGCGAACAGCACCAGCGCGGCCAGACCCGCCGAGCCGATCGCATAGCCCTTGGTCACCGCCTTGGTGGTATTGCCCACCGCATCCAGCGCGTCGGTGGTCTTGCGGATTTCGGGGCCCAGCTCGCTCATCTCGGCGATGCCGCCGGCGTTGTCGGTGATCGGGCCGTAGGCGTCGAGGGCGACGATCACGCCGGCCATCGACAGCATCGAAGTCGCGGCCACCGCAATGCCGAACAGGCCGGCCAACTCGTAGCAGGCGTAGATCGCGGCGGCCACTGCCAGCACCGGGGCGGCGGTGGACTTCATCGACACCGCAAGCCCGGCGATGACATTGGTGCCGTGGCCGGTTTCAGACGCCTTGGCCACCTGCCGC
Source organism: Lysobacterales bacterium (assembly GCA_014946745.1). Lineage (NCBI taxonomy): Bacteria > Pseudomonadati > Pseudomonadota > Gammaproteobacteria > Lysobacterales > Lysobacterales bacterium. The sequence continues at coordinate 527,452 of JADCRD010000003.1, forward strand.
ACCGGGCCGTATTCGGTGGCGGTGTAGTACTCGGTGATCACCACCATCGCGGCGGTGAGCACCAGGCCGATCAGGGCGCAGGCGAACACTTCCGTGGCATTGGTCTTGATCATGTCCTGGGTGACGAACCAGAAGGCGATTGCCGCCAGCACGCCGGCCACGATCAGGCCCTTGTACAGCGCCTTCATGATCTTGCCGTCGCTGCCGACCTTGACGAAGAAGGTGCCGATGATCGAGGCCACAATCGACACCGCGCCGATCACCAGCGGGTACATCACGCCGCCGAAGCCGTAGGTGGCGAAGCTGATGCCGGCGATCAGCATGGCGGCGATGATGGTCACCGCATAGGTTTCGAACAGGTCGGCCGCCATGCCGGCGCAGTCGCCGACGTTGTCGCCGACGTTGTCGGCGATCACCGCCGGGTTGCGCGGGTCGTCCTCGGGAATGCCGGCCTCGACCTTGCCGACCAGATCGGCGCCGACGTCGGCACCCTTGGTGAAGATGCCGCCGCCCAAGCGCGCGAAGATCGAGATCAGCGAGCTGCCGAAGGCCAGTCCAATCATCGGCTGCAGGGCCGCCTTGATCGCGGCCTCGTCATCGACCACGCCGCCGACGAACCAGAAGTAGCCGGCCACGCCGAGCAGACCCAAGCCCACCACCAGCATTCCGGTGATTGCGCCGCCGCGGAAGCTCACCGCCAGCGCCGCATTCAAGCCCACCGTAGCGGCCTGGGTGGTGCGCACGTTGGCGCGCACCGAGACGAACATGCCGATGAAGCCGGCCAGGCCGGACAGCACCGCGCCGATCGCGAAACCAATCGCCGTGGGCCAGCCCAGGCCGGGCAGGAAGCCGATGATCAGCAGCAGGATCACGCCGACCACGGCGATGCTGGTGTATTGCCGGCGCAGGTAGGCGCTCGCACCTTCCTGGATCGCCGCCGCGATCTTCTGCATCCGCTCGTTGCCGGTGGGCTGCGCCAGGATCCAGCGCGTCGAGAACACGCCGTAGAGGATGGCGAGCGCCGCGCAGGCGAGCGCCAGAGTCAAACCGTGCTGCTGAAGCATTCAGAACCCTCCCATTGCCATTCGTATGGACCCGTCGTGCGGGCCTTCGTGGACCGACGCGTCGCGAAGCGAGGAGGTGGATGGCACAGCGCTGCGGATGAAGCGCAGCCCATCCGATCAATCAGAGTTACGAGCCCCCCGGCCCAGGTAACGCCTGCCGCCCGATCATGCGGGCGGGTCGAGTGTAGCGGGAAAGCTTCGGGGCCGGGATTCGGGATTGTGGATTGGGGATTGGCTGTGAGGCGGCGCGTTCGCGCGGCATGCCGCGCGCGCCGCCGAACGCGCGAGCGCTGTGCGCGAGGGCCGGGCCGAAGGCAGGCGGCGCGCTTGCGCGGCATGACTCAGCCGCCGCGACGTCGGCCGCGGGCGGGCTTGGGTTTGTTCGCGGCGCGACGCACTTCCACGCGCACGTGGCCGGCGGGCTCCACCGGTGTGCGCTTGATCTCGAAGGCGGCCAGCGACTCGAACAGCTGGCCGAGTTTCTGATGTCCGTGGCTGCGCGGGTCGAACTCGGGCTGCAGGCGGCCGATCTGGTTGCCGACCTCGCCGAGCTGCGCCCAGCCGTCGTCTTCGGCGGCGGCATCCACCGCCGAGCCCAGCAGGGCGAGCAGGGCGGCATCGCCATCGGCGGGTGCGGTCGCGACGGTGGCCTTCGCCTCCTCGCCGCCGAGAAGATCGGTGTAGACGAAGCGGTCGCAGGCGGCCACGAAGGGCCGCGGAGTCTTGCGCTCGCCAATGCCGATCACGTTCAGCCCGCCCTCGCGCAGGCGCTGCGCCAGCCGGGTGAAATCGCTGTCGCTGCTGACGATCGCCGCGCCCTGAAGCTGTTGGCCGTGCAGCAGGTCCATGGCGTCGATGATCATCGCGCTGTCGGTGGCGTTCTTGCCGCTGGTGTAGCGGAACTGCTGGATCGGCTGGATGGAATGTTCCAGCAGGGTCTCTTTCCAGCGCCCCAGGTTGGGCGTGGTCCAGTCGCCGTAGGCGCGCTTGATCCCGGCCACGCCGTACTTGGCGACCTCGGCCAGCATGCCCGCCACCAGCGAAGCCTGGGCGTTGTCGGCATCGATCAGCACGGCGTAGCGGGGGGCGTCGGAGCGTGGGGTCATGGGGCACCGAGTCGTAGATGTGATGGCATAGGGTGCACCGCCTGCCGGCGCGATGCATGCTGAAAATTGCCACGCTCGCTGAAAGGCCAAGCACCTGAAGAACGATGGATCGACCCATGAGTGAACATTCTCTCCCCGCGTACTGGACCACGGTCGGATCGGATGTCGTCCGCGATGGCATGTTTGCCGAGCTGTGGCGCGAGGCGAATCCGGCTCCTGTGCTCGTCGCCGAGGCCTTCTGGTCCGACGCGAGCGCCGAGTTCACCGTTGAACTTTTCGAGGGTCCGCTGCCGATGTCGGCGGTCGAGCGGTTTCTGTCCGAGGCGCGCGCATCGCTTCCTCCGACGCAGTCTCCGCTGGAAAGCAATCGCGTTTCCGGATTTGGCAGGCCGCGTTGAGATGCGGGGCGGGGGTCAAGCTGCCGACGTCCGAGACCTACGCTGTGGTGGTGCGCCGGAGGTCCTATTCAACGCGTGCCTGCGATAGTCCGAACCGCTGCCCTCTCGGCGCTTGCAGCGAGTTTCGCGCTTGCGACGTTGGGCGGCGCTTCGCTTGGCCCAACCTGCGTGCTACACCGCGATTACGAGCGAAGACATCGCGCGGCGGACGACACACGCGCCGGGCGCGTCCGACACCCCATAGGGTGGGTCTTGACCCACCGATGCGCGGCGAACAATCACAGCGCGTTCGGTGCGGTGCTCTGAGCGATTCAAAGGAAAATCCCGGTGCGCCTCGTGGATTGGCGACCGCGAACCGGGATTCGCAGCATCGCAACCGAGGCAAGCGTCGAGCGCCGGTGGGTCAAGACCCACCCTATGGGCTAGCCTTGGCGTGCCCTGCGGCGCGGCGGTGCACGACGCTCAGAGCTCGCTTCGCGCCACGCATCAGGTCATGCTTGAGGCGCCGACTTCGAGGGACCAGATACGGCTCAAGCGAGATGCGCGTCATGGCTCTGGCGACTTGAATCGGTGTTTTCCTTGGCCTCGCGGGAGCAACGCAATGAGATGGTCCCTGCTGATGACGCTTTCCCTTTCCACTCCGGCACTCGCGACAACGCCAACGCCGGCCGAGCTGACAGGTGTTTATCTGAAGCAGTCCACCGGCGCGATGTGGGATCCGGGGGTGCAACTCGTGCTTACCAGCAGCGGCCGAGGCACGCAGGTGATTCTGAGGTGTGGCAAAGGGGAGCTGTCAGGGCTTCCTCAAGTCCTGGCTGCAAGGGTGACGCGAGGAGAGGTCTCCTTCTCGCTGCCCGAGGGTGGAGACTCGCATTGTCCCGCAGGCGAATACAAAGGCCGCTTCCGCGTCGTCGATGGGGTTGCTACGTCGCTGACTCTCCGTCTGCCTTCGGACGAAACAGCGCTCGATCTGCAGCGCGAGTTTGGGTTCGCCCCCGCCGGCTCCTTTTACCCGTACGAGTAGAGGCTGGCTTTAGCCGACGACATGCCGGCCATGGGCACGCATGCCTGTGCAAGGATTTGCTAGCCCGCGCCCGAGCTCAACAAAGCCACCTGCAGGTGGCTTTGTGCGCGCATTTCATGGCGCTCCGGGCTATTTCTTCGGCAGGTAGAGGTCGGTAATCGTCCCCTCATACACCTCGGCCGCCATGCCCACCGATTCACTCAGGGTCGGATGCGGGTGGATGGTGAGGCCGATGTCGCTGGCTTCGGCGCCCATTTCGATGGCGAGGCCGACTTCGGCGATCAGGTCGCCGGCGTTGGGGCCGACGATGCCGGCGCCGATGACCTTGTGGGTGGCTTCGTCGAACAGCAGCTTGGTGAAGCCCTCGGTGCGGCCCTGGCCGATGGCGCGGCCTGAAGCGGCGTAGGGGAACTTGCCGACGCCGACCTTGATGCCCTTGGCCTTGGCTTCGGTCTCGCTGACGCCGACCCAGGCGATTTCCGGGTCGGTGTAGGCCACGCTCGGAATCACGCGGGCGACGAATTCGGTCTTGTGGCCGGCGGCGACTTCGGCCGCGACCTTGCCTTCGTGCGTGGCCTTGTGCGCCAGCATCGGCTGGCCGACCAGGTCACCGATGGCGAAGATATGCGGCACGTTGGTGCGCATCTGCCGGTCGACGGCGATGAAGCCGCGCTCGGACACCGCCACGCCAGCGGCGTCGGCATTGATCTTGCCGCCGTTGGGCGTACGGCCCACCGAGACCAGCACGCGGTCGAACAGACTCGCCTCGGGTGCTTTGTCGCCTTCGAAGCTGACCTTGAGGCCCTGCGCTTCGGCGACCACGGCGCTGACCTTGGTCTTCAGATGGATGCCCTTGAAGCGCTTGGCCAGGCGCTGCTGCAGCGGGCGCACGAGGTCCGGATCGGCACCCGGCATCAGCTGGTCGGCCAGTTCGACCACGGTGACTTCCGCGCCCAGCGCCGCATACACGCTGCCCATCTCAAGCCCGATGATGCCGCCGCCGATCACCAGCAGGGACTTCGGAATCTCCTTCAGCTCCAGCGCGTCGGTGGAGTCCATCACCCGCGGGTCGCCCCAGGGGATGCCCGGCAGCTTGACCGGCTGCGAGCCGGCGGCGATGACGGCGTGCTCGAAGCGCACGATCTTGGCGCCGTCTGAGGTCTGCACTTCGATCTCGTGCGGGCTGATGAAGCGGCCCGTGCCGGTGACGGTGCGCACCTTGCGCTGCTTGGCCATGCCGGCCAGGCCACCGTTCAGCTGCTTCACCACTTTCGACTTGTAGGCGCGCAGCTTGTCGAGGTCGATCGTCGGCGCGCCGAACGTCACGCCGAAATCTTCGCCATGCGCCGCTTCGTCAATCACGCGGGCGGCGTGCAGCAGGGCCTTGGACGGGATGCAGCCGACGTTCAAGCAGACGCCGCCGATCTCGGGATAGCGCTCGATCAGGATCACGTCGAGCCCCAGGTCAGCGCCGCGGAAGGCCGCGGTGTAGCCGCCGGGGCCCGAGCCCAGCACGGCGAGCTGGCAGGTGTAGTCGGCTTCGCGACCGCTGGCTTGCGCCGCCTGCGGTGCGGCTGCGGCAGGGCTTGAGGGTGCGGGCGAAGGCGCGGGTGCTGGCGTGGCCGCGGGCGCGGGCGTCGCAGCAGGGGCCGCCGCCGCGGGGGCCGCTTTCGCCGCGCCGGCTTCCTCGACGCGCAGCTTGGCGATCACGCTGCCCTCGCTGACCGCATCGCCGACCTTGACGCTGAGTGAGATCAGTACGCCGGCGTGCGAGCTCGGCACTTCCATCGTGGCCTTGTCGGATTCGAGCGTGACCAGGCCTTGATCCTTGGCGATGCTGTCGCCGGGTTTGGCCAGCAGTTCGATCACCGGCACGTCGCTGTGGCCGCCGATGTCGGGCACCTTGATCTCGATTTCCGTGCTCACGCTCGCTCCTGGAGTGCTGTTAAGCGCCCGATTGTAGCGGCAGCGCGCAACCCCGCCGCCAGCGTACGGGGTGGTCTGGCAATGGTCGGCCGACACCCTGCGCGCGGCCCGCATCCATGCCCTTCGGCGGTGTCGGCTGCAGGCGCGCAGCGTCTAGGCTGCCGCCTCCTCCACTGCCTGCATGGAGCGCCTCGATGCGCCGACTGCCCCTGCGCCTCAACGCCACGTTCGCCCTCTACTGCGCCGCGCTGATGCTGCCGCTCGCGATCAGCGCACAGCCGCTGGAACTCGAGAAGATCATGGACGACCCGGCCTGGATCGGGCCGTCGGTCGAGAATCCGCACTGGTCGCTGGACGGCCAGACCGCGCTGTTCCAGCTGAAGCGCGCCGACAGCCCGCTGCGCGATCTGCATCGCGTCGGCTTCGACGGTGCTGCGGCGACCCGGCTCGCGGACGCGGAGCTGGCCGGTGTGGATGCGCCGAACCCGGTGTTCGATGCGGCGGGTGAGCGCGCGCTGTTCCTGCGCGATGGCGACGTGTTCCTGCGCGAGCTCGGCAGCGGCGCCCTGCGCCAGCTGACCCGCAGCGAGGTGCCCGAAGCTACGCCGGCCTTCATGGCCGACGGCCGGGTGATGTACCGCGCGGGCGCCGACTGGATCGTGCACGACCTCGGCAGCGGCCTGGCCGGGCCGATCGCGGTGCTGAAGGCCGAGAAGGATCCGGCCGAGGCGCCGAAGGCCGACGACTTGCGCGACATGCAGCTGCGTCTGATCGCCACGTTGGCGCGCGAGAAGAGCTGGCGCGAGGCCCAGGCCGCGCGCGAGTCCGAGCTGCGCCGCGGGCTGTCCACGCGGATCGCGCCGCCGGTCTATCTGGGCGACACGGTGACGATCGCCGACAGCGCGCTCAGCCCGGACGGTCGCTGGATGCTGGTGGTCACCGAGCCCAAGGGCGGCGAGCCGGGCCGCATCGGCAAGATGCCGAAGTACGTCACCGAAACCGGCTACGAAGAAAGTGAGGACGTGCGCGTGCGCGTCGGTCGCAATCCGCCGGCGGGGCAGGCGCTGGTGCTGGTCGATCTGGCCGATGGCAAGCAGTACCCGCTGGATCTGAAGGCGCTGCCGGGCATCGACACCGATCCGCTGGCCGAGCTGCGCGCGGCCGCCGGCAAGGATGCGCTGAAGGGCTTGCGTCCGGTGCGCGTCAACGCCGTCGAGTTCAGCCGCGACGGCGCGCGTGCGGCGGTGATGCTGCGCTCGGTGGACAACAAGGATCGCTGGATTGCCGAGGTCGAACGCGAGGGCCGTTCGCTCGAAACCCGCCATCGCCTCACCGACCCGGGCTGGATCAACTGGAACTTCAACGAGTTCGGCTGGCTGCCCGACAACCGCACGCTCTGGTATCTGTCGGAAGAAGACGGCTACAGCCACTTCTACACGCGTCGCGGCGACGCGCGGCCGAAGCAGCACACGCGAGGTGCGTGGGAGTTCTCCGAGCCAGTCATCAGCCGCGATGGAGGCGAGGTCTATGCGCTGGCGAACCAGGAATGGCCGGGCAAGTACGAGGTCGTGCGCCTCGATCTCGGCAGCGACCGCATCGACACGCTCACCGCGCTCGGCGGCGTCAACGCGTTCGTGCTCGCGCCCGACGAGCAGCGTCTGCTGGTGCTGTATTCCGAGCCGCATCTGCCGCCCCAGCTCGGCGTGCTGCCGGCGAACGGCGGCGCCCTGCGCGCGCTGACCGACACCCGCAGCGAGGCCTACAAGGCGCAGACCTGGCTTGCGCCCGAGTTCGTGCAGGTGCCCAGCCGCCACGGCGCCGGCACGGTGTGGGGCAAGTACTACGGCCCGGCCCAGCTTGAGCCGGGCAAGCGCTACCCGATCGTGCTGTTCGTGCACGGTGCCGGCTATCTGCAGAACGTGCACCTGCGCTGGTCGCAGTACTTCCGTGAGCAGATGTTCCACCAGCTGCTGGTGGAGCACGGCTACATCGTGCTCGACCTCGACTTCCGCGCCTCCGCGGGCTACGGCCGCGACTGGCGCAACGCGATCTACCGGCAGATGGGCCACCCCGAGCTGGAGGACTACCTCGACGGCATCGAGTGGCTGGTCGAGAACCGCCAGGGCGACCGCGCCAACGTCGGCATCTACGGCGGCAGCTACGGCGGCTTCATGACCTTCATGGCGATGTTCCGCGAACCCGGGGTCTTCCATGCCGGTGCGGCGCTGCGGCCGGTCACCGACTGGGCGCAGTACAACCACCCCTACACCTCGAACATCCTCAACACCCCGGACATCGACCCTGAGGCCTACCGCAAGAGCTCGCCCATCGAGCTGGCCGAAGGCCTGCAGGGCCACCTGCTGATCGCCCACGGCATGATCGACGACAACGTGCTGTACCAGGATTCGGTGCGTCTGGCCCAGCGCCTGATCGAGCTGCGCAAGGACCACTGGGAGCTCGCCAGCTACCCGCTGGAGCGCCACGCCTACGTGCATCCCGAGGCCTGGTTCGACCAGTACCGGCGCATCTTCAAGCTGTTCGAGCGGGTGTTGAAGGATTAAGGCGCGTGCCCTCGCCCGGGCCCCGCAGACATCGAGCGGGGCCGGGCGGCGGCGCCTTCGCTTCCTTGGGGTCGGCCTGGCCTTGGTGGGTCAAGACCCACCCTATGACAGCGCATCGCGGGCTCTCCGAAACCGGCATCGCGCCGGGCCCGTGGGCGGGGCGTGGCCTTGGTGGGTCAAGACCCACCCAATGCGAGCGCATCGCGCGTGCTCCCGAAGCCGGCATCGCGCAGGGCCCACGGGGTGGGCGTGGTTTTGGTGGGTCAAGACCCACCCTATGGCAGCGCATCACGTGCTTCCTCCTTTGGGGCTCTCCCGAACGGATGTCGCGCGGCCCATAGGGTGGGTCTTGACCCACCAGGCCGAAGCCTCGGACGCCTCGCGATCCCATCGGGCGCCGACCGCGTCTTCGGCAGAGCGCCGCGCAGATCGGCCCATCGCAAACGAAAAGGCCGGCGGGTCGCCCCGCCGGCCTTTTGCTCATCGAGAACTCCGATCAAGCGTTACGGGCGCTGCATCCAGAAGTTGTAGCTGCCCGAACCGCTGTAGGAGTACACGCGCCAGCGGTAGTACCCGACGGTGCCGTTGAAGCTCACGTCTTCGCTTGCGGTCGAGCCGGTGCCTGAAGCGACATTGACCCAGCTGGAGCCGTTCCAGCGCTGCAGCGCGAGGTCGAAGTCAGCCCCGGCCGCCGGGCCGCGCAGCCAGCCGCGATGGGTGCCGCTCACCGCGCTGTAGTAGTACGTACCGCCCGGGATGAAGGCCTGTGCACCGGTGCCGGAAAGCGTGCCGCTGTAGGCCTCGCAGCTGGTGCAGGGCGCGGTCGGGCCGGTGCTCACGGTCACCGTGCGGCTGGTGGCGTTGGCCTGGTTCGCGCTGTCGCGCACTGTCAGGGTCACCGTGTAGGTGCCGCCGGCGGCGTAGGTGCGGCTGGTGGTCGAGCCGGTGCCGCTGGCGCCGTCGCCGAAGGCCCAGCTGTAGCTGCTGATGCCGTTGTCGTCGGTCGAGCCGGTGCCGTTGAACGAGCAGGTCAGGCCCGAGCAGCTGAAGGTGAAGCTGGCGGTCGGCGGGTTGTCGACCGGCGTCGTGCCGCCGCCGAAGATCGAATACAGCAGACGGTTCGGCGAGCCCGTGCCGGCGCTGGTCACCTTGTTCGGCGTGCTGTTGTTGATCAACGCGGTGGCCACCTGGGCCGGGGTGGCGGCGGGGTTGTTGGCGAGGAACAGCGCAGCGGCACCGGCCACATGCGGCGACGCCATCGAGGTGCCGCTGATGGTGTTGGTGGCGGTCGTGCTGGTGAACCACGGCGCGGTGATGTTCGAGCCCGGCGCGAAGATGTCGAGGCAGGTGCCGAAGTTCGAGAAGCTCGAACGCGCGTCGGTGTTGGTGGTCGAGCCGACGGTGATCGCCAGCGCCGCGCGCGCCGGCGAGAAGTTGCAGGCGTTCGAGTTGTCGTTGCCCGCGGCCACCACGACGGTGACGCCGGCGTTGTGCATGCGGGTCACGGCCTCATCGGTCGCCGTCGAGGCGCCGCCGCCCAGGCTCATGTTCGCCACGGCCGGCTTGATGTGGTTCGCGGCCACCCAGTCCATGCCGGCGATCACGCCGGAGTTGGTGCCCGAGCCGTTGCAGCCCAGCACGCGCACGGGGTGGACGATCGCGCCCTTGGCGATGCCGTGGGTGGTGCCGGCCACCGTGCCGGCGACGTGGGTGCCGTGGCCGTTGCAGTCGGTGGTGCCGCGGCCGTCATTGATCGCGGTGTAGCCGTTGCCCATGCGGCCGCTGAACTGCACGTGGGTGCCCAGCACGCCGGTGTCGACGATGTAGGTATGGACGTTGCTCGCCGTGGTCAGGTACTCGTAGCTGCTCGACAGCGGCAGGTTGCGCTGGTCGACGCGGTCGATTCCCCAGGTGGCGCCGGTCTGCACGGCAGTGGTGCTGACGTAGCCGTCCTGCTCGACGTAGGCGACGCGCGCGTCACCCAGCAGCTCGGCAATCTGCTTTGGGCTGGCGCGCACCACGAAACCCGGCAGCACATGCGAGTAGGCCATGCTGACCTGCAGGCCGAAGCGCGAGGCCATGTCGACGGCCATTGAGTTGACGTCCGGACCGCGCGTGGCGCTTTCGGCACCGAACCGGACCAGATCTTCTTTCAGTACGACGATGTACTGGCCATCGACCGGCTTGTCGACGCGACGCAGCTCGGAGGCGGCGGCAAGGCCGGGCAGCGCCATGGCCACGGCCACGGCGAAACAAAGCTTGTTCATCAGATGTGACTCCCCGTTGAGTTCAGCGGATTGGACCGGTGGGAGCGGATGCCCTCTGGTACCGGCGCGCGACGCGGGAGTGACGTGTCCATGTGATCTGGCGGCGGGCTCCCCCCGGAGCCCGTGCCGGGCGTCATGCCCCGCGATCGCGCAGCGGAACGTATGTCGAGGTGTCGTGATGTGTCAATCTGCAAACGCGCATTTGCAGGCTCGCAGCGCGATCAGGCTGCCAAAGCGTGATTGACATCGCGAACAGGCGCTCGGATGTGAAGAGCGACACGCTCTGACTGCGCGTCAGTCCGCAAGCGCCTCGGCCACCGCACGCCGCAGCGAGGGCACCACCTCCACATCGAACCAGGGGTTGCTCGCCACCCAAAGCTGGTTGCGAGGGCTCGGATGCGGCAAGGGAAAGAATGGCGGCCCGAACCGCGCATGCTCTCGCACGGTGTCGGTCAGCGTGCGCCCGCGCGCGGCGCCGAGAAATCCGAGCTGGGCGTAGTGACCGATCAGCAGGGTGAGGCGCACATGCGGCAGCAGCGGCAGCAGCTGCGGGTGCCAGGTCGGCGCGCACTCCGGCCGCGGCGGCAGATCGCCGGCGCTGCCCTTGCCCGGATAGCAGAAGCCCATCGGCACGATGGCGATGCGGCTGGCGTCGTAGAACTGCCCGCGCTCCAGCCCCAGCCAGTGGCGCAGGCGGATGCCGGAGGCATCGTTCCAGGGGATGCCGGACTCGTGGACTTTGGTGCCCGGTGCCTGCCCGACGATCAACAGCCGCGCGCTGGTCTGCGCACGCAGCACGGGCTTCGGGCCGAGCGGCAGGTGCGCCTCGCAGAGGCGGCAGTCGCGGATGCGCGTCAGCAGGGCATCGAGTTCGCTCATCCGTGTGCGCGGGCCTTCAGTCGAGGTCGGGCAGCAGTTTGCCCGGATTGAGCAGGCCCTTGGGATCGAAGGCGCGCTTGACCGCGGCCATCAGCTCCAGGGTGCGTGCATCGATGGCGGCGCGCATGAAGGGCCGCTTGGCCAGCCCGATGCCGTGCTCGCCCGACAGCGTGCCGTCGAGCGCGATCACCAGGCCGAACAGGCCTTCGAGGCAGGCCTCGGCGGCGGCATCGCGGCCGGGCTCGGCGGGGTCATACATCAGGTTGACGTGGATATTGCCGTTGCCGGCGTGGCCGAAGTTGACGATGCGGATGCCGTGCTGGTGCGACAGCCCGCGCACGCCCTCGATCAGCTCGGGCAGACGCGAGACCGGCACCACCACGTCCTCGTTGATCTTCTTTGGCGCCAGCGAGCGCAGCGCCGGCGACAGAGCCTTGCGGGCGGCCCACAGGGCTTCGCTGTCGGCGGCGTCGCGCGCGACCTGCAGATCGTTCAGGCCACGGCCTTCCGCGGCACGCGCCACGGCGGTCGCCGCGCGCTCAAGGCTGTCCGCATCGCCATCGACCTCGACCAGCAGCAGGGCCTCGCCGGGCGGCAGATCGAGGCCGCGCGCCCGCACCAGGGCCAGCGCCTCACCGTCCATGAACTCCAGCGCGCAGGGCGTCATCGGCTGGGCCATGATCCGCGCCACCGCTTCCGCCGCGGCGACGATGTCGGCGTAGATCAGGCGCAAGCCGCGACGCAGCGGCGGCAGCGGCGTGAGCTTCAGCGTGGCCTCGGTGATCAGCGCCAGCGTGCCTTCGGAGCCAATCAAGAGGCGCGTCAGATCGAAGCCGACCGCGCCCTTGCTGGTGGGCGCGCCGCAGCGGAAAGCGTGGCCGCTGCCATCGACCGCGCGCAGGGCCAGAACGTTGTCGCGACAGGCGCCGTACTTCACCGCGCGTGGGCCGCCGGCGTTGCAGGCGAGGTTGCCGCCGATCGTGGAATACGGCGCCGAGGTCGGGTCCGGCGGCCAGAAGAAGCCATGCGGCGCGAGCGCCGACTGCAGATCGCCGTTCAACACGCCCGGCTCGACCACGGCGTAGCGGTCGGCGGTGTTGATGTCGACGATGCGGCGCATGCGCTCGAAGCTTAGCGCCACGCCGCCGGCGATCGGCACGCTGGCACCCGTGGTGTTGGTGCCGCGGCCGCGCGCGGTGACGGGCAGATCGTGTTCGGCACAGACCGCGACGACGGCCGCCACCTGCTCCGCCGTCTCGGGCAGGGCCACCGCCAGCGGCAGGGCCTGGCGCTTGCTGTTGTCGACGCTGTAGGCGATGCGGTCGGCCGACGCCAGCAGCAGCGCGGCCGGCGGCAGCGCCGCGTGCAGGGCACGCAGGGCGGAGGGGCTCAGCGAGATGGGCCAGGGCGATGACATCCGCTGCAGTGTATCGGCAGGGCCGCGGGTGAACGAAGCGCGCGCCGGGCTGTCCACCGCGATCGCGTTAACCGTTACCCTTGCGACGCGGCCCAGCCCACGCCACCGCGCCCGCCCGCGCCCTGAGCGCCCCACACCACAGCGGACCCCATGCGCATCCTGGTCATCGAAGACAACACCGACATCGCCGCCAACCTCGGCGACTATCTGGAAGACCGCGGCCACATCGTCGACTTCGCCGCCGACGGCGTCACCGGCCTGCACCTGGCCGTGGTCAACGAGTTCGACGCCATCGTGCTCGATCTCAACCTGCCCGGCATGGATGGGCTTGAGGTCTGCCGCAAGCTGCGCCAGGACGCTCGCCGGCAGACGCCGGTGCTGATGCTTACCGCACGCGACGCGCTGGAGCAGAAGCTCGCCGGCTTCGATGTCGGCGCCGACGATTACCTGGTCAAACCCTTCGCCCTGCAGGAAGTCGAAGCCCGGCTCACCGTGCTGGCGCGCCGCGGCAAGGGCCAGCAGCCGCGCGTGCTGGAGGTGGCCGACCTGCGCTACAACCTGGACACGCTGGAGATCAGCCGCGCCGGCAAGTCGATCAACTTGAACCCGACCGCGCTGAAGATCCTGCAGTGCCTGATGGAAGCCAGCCCCTCGGTGGTGACGCGGCAGGAGCTGGAAACCCGCGTCTGGGGCGAGGAGCTGCCCGACAGCGACTCCCTGCGCGTCCACATCCACGGTCTGCGTGCGGCGCTGGACAAGCCCTTCGACAAGCCGCTGATCCACACCCGCCACGGAATCGGATATCGCCTTGCCGACACCGAAGCAGTTCAGACGCCGGCTTAGAAGCCGGATCATCATCTCCTTCCTGATTCTCGGCAGCGGGCTCACGGCCCTGTTCGCCGTGGCCACGATCGGCCTGCGCACGCGCCTTGAGAACCAGCTGGTCGATAACTGGCTGGCCCAGGAGGCGCAGAACTTCGTCGACTTCAAGCGCCTGAACCCGGCGCCGGATGCGCAGTTCCAGTTCTCGCGCCAGATCGAGCTGTTCGTGGTGCGCAGCAATCGCCAGGAGAGCGTGCCCTTCCGCTGGCGTGAACTGCCCGAGGGCGTGCACCAGGTGGTCGAGGCCGGACCCGAGGGCGAGCCCACCGAGTACAAGCTGGCGGTGCATCGAGCCTCCGATCTGGTTGGCTTCCTGCGCTACGACTACTCGAAGGAGGCCCTGGGCCAACGCCAGCTGATCACCGCCCTGATCGCCGCGGTGGCAATCTTTTCGGTGCTTGCTGGCTTGATCGGCTTGTGGTCCTCGCGCCGCGTGATGCAGCCGGTGGCCGAGCTGGCGCGCCGCGTCGAGGGCTACAGCAGCCGCAGCGCGCCCGAGAAGCTCGCGCCGCATTTCCCCGACGACGAGGTCGGCCAGCTGGCCAGCGCGCTCGACGACTATGCCGAACAGCTGACCGAGCGTGTGACCCGCGATCGTGAGTTCAACGCCGACGTCAGCCACGAGCTGCGCACGCCGCTGGCGGTGATCCGCGGCGCGGTCGAGCTGATCCAGTCGCAGCCCGATCTGAACGACAAGACCCGCCAGCGCCTGCAGCGCATCGAACGCGCCGTGCAGCAGTGCACGGACCTGATCACCGCGCTGCTGATGCTGTCGCGCGGTGAGCGCGGCAGCGGCGCCACCGACGTGCGCAAGCTGGCCGAGCAGCTTGCCGAAGCCAACCGCGTCAACATCGGATCGAAGCCCATCAAGGTCCTCGTCGAAGGCCAGCAGGGCGTGCTGGTCGATGCGCCCGAGGCCATCGTCGCGGTCGCGCTCGGCAACCTTATCGTCAACGCCTTCAAGTACACCAAAGAGGGCGAGATCCGCATCAGCGTGCTCGGCGACCGCGTCGAAGTGCGCGACAGCGGCCCCGGCATCCCGGAAGACGAAGCCGCCCGGCTGTTCGAGCGCGGCTACCGCGGCAGCAGCTCCGAGGGCAGCAAGGGCGGCGGCATTGGCCTCGCCATCGTGCGGCGTCTGTGCGAGCTCTACGACTGGAAGGTCAGCCTGGCGCCGCGTGCGGATCAGCAGGGAGCGCTGGCAACGCTGGAGTTCGCGGCGTTCATGCGCAAGGCGTAGGGCGGGCGGCTGGGAGCCTGTCGGACTTTGGATGGCCGGGCTAGCAGGCTGCTTTTCAACAGCCTGCTAGGTGCGCGGCGCGCCCGCGCGGAACCTCTGCACCTGGGGCGCTCTTCGATCAGACCTCAATCCCAGAACGGCAACACTCGCCACCCCCACGGTGCAGCACGTGCGGAACGGGGCGGATCCGCGCCGCCCCGCAGCGCGTAAGCGACAGCCAAAGGCAGACAGCGTGGGAGCGGTGGCGCCCTTGGCATGAGGCGCAGACTGCGGTGCCTGCAGCCGGGGGTTTCGCCTGCCGCGAGCCCGGCGGCTGTCAGATCTGACAGGTAGGCGCGACCCGTTCCGCAGCTCACCATTCGGCGGTCGGAAGCGCAGCACCTCTTCGGTGCGCCAGAGCTGGCGGGTGGCAAGGCTGAAGCCTTCAGCATTGCCGCGCGCCAGCGAGGGCGCGCACGCGGGTCAGCCACAGTGCGATGCGGGCGACTTCCGACCCTGTTGCGATCTGTCCAGTTGGCCGCGGTGCCAATCCGTGCCGGCGCCACCACCACGGACTGCCTGTGGCGGGGCGCGTCATGCGGAGGGTGTCGCGGGCCGATCTGCGACGGCACGCGACCCTCGACTATCGCTTCCCACACTGGAGAACCCGCATGAAACTGAAGCGAATCGTGTTCTGGGGCGCATGCGCCCTGTCCGTCGGCTTGGGCATGGGCGTTGCCATGGCGCAGTCGGTGCCCGACCTGCGCTGCCAGTACTGCCAGACCATCTTCATGCAGTGCCTTGCCGCCTGTGACGCGGAAGGTGGAGAGGGCGACTGCTATCGGCCGTGCATTGTTCAGCGCCGGCTCTGTCAGCAGACCTTCTGCAATTGAGTGTGACGCGGCGGGGTGCCTGCCCGGCCCCCGCCGCACCTGCAGACGCACACGCATCAGGGAGACCGCGCGTGTCCAAACGATGGGCCATGGGCGTTGGCGTCGCTGCCATCGTCGGCTGCTTTCTGCTGGGGCTTTGGCTGGGGCCGATCGCCGCGGGCTATCTGCGCGCGGATGCCCCGACCTCGGCCTATGTGCACTACGACAGTTCGCGCCTGAGAGAGCGCACGGGGCGCTCGGTCATCCTCTTCTCTACCGCCACCTGCGGCTACTGCGCACAGGCCCGTGCCTTGCTGGATGCGCGCGGCGTTGCCTATGCCGATCTGCGCATCGACGGCTCCGAGGAGGCGCGTCAAGAGTTCGAGGCTTTGTCCGCCGTGGGCGTGCCGGTGCTGTTGATCGGCCAGCGTCGGATCGAGGGCTTCCGCGAGCAGAGCATCGTCGATGCGCTCGTTGCGCTTGGCAGCGACGGCTGAGAGCGTGTGAGAGGCCATCCGCCTACGGCGGCTGCTGCTTCCTGACGCCCGTGCCTGCAGCCCGTTTCGCGGACTCCGCGGTTGTCGGGTTCAACAAACTCCTTTGCGTTCGCGTCGCGCGCTTTGCCACGAACGAGCGGAGACGCCCTCGCGACTGCGTCGGGATTGTTCACACGCTCCCAGCGCAAGGAGGCCCGGTGTCGTCCAGAACACCGACCGCGGCCGACCGCCGGGGTCGCGGCAGCTGCGCTTGCGGTGGGGCGGCGCTTTGCCAGGAGGCGCGGCGACCGAAGCGTCCAGAAGCGGGCAGGGCACGGCTTCGGGCCCTGTTCGGATTCGGACAGTTGTCCCTTGCAGGCTCAGCAAGTGATTGATCGAGCGACGAAAAGGCCCTTGGCACACTGCGTGCTAGCTCCCAGGGCATGGACATCCAGCGCATCGATCTCAAGCAGAAAGCCCGCCGTCGCCGCATCGCCTATGCGGTCGGCGGCGTCCTTGCCCTAGCCGCATTGGTGGGCTTCGTCAGCCGGCTGGATCCAGCCGCCCCCAGCGTGGCTGAGGCCAGCCTGTGGATCGACACGGTCAAGCAGGGCGACATGCTGCGCGAGGTGCGCGGCCCCGGCGTGCTGGTGCCGCGCGAGATCCGCTGGATCGCCGCCGAAAGCAATGCGCGGGTCGAGCGCATCGTGGTGCGCCCGGGTGCGCAGGTCGAGGCGGATACGGTGATTCTGGAGCTGTCCAATCCCGAGGTGATCGATCAGCAGCTGTCGGCGGAATCCGCGCTGACCGCGGCCGAGGCCGATTTCGTCGCGCGCCAGGTCGGCCTTGAAAGCCAGCTGCTGGATCAGCGCGCCGCACTCGCCGGCATCCGCGCCGACTACGAGGGCGCGCGGCTCACCGCCGAGGCCGAAACCGAGCTGGCGACGCGCGGCATCATCTCGCGCATCCAGGCCCGGCGCAGCGAGCTCGCCGCCGAGCAGCTGAAGCTGCGCACCGAGATCGAAGTCGAGCGCATCGCCAAGTTCGAGCAGACCATCCGCGCCCAGCTCGCCGCCGAGCGCGCGCGCATCGAGCAGCTGAAGAACGTCGCCGAGCTGCGCCGCCGCCAGGCCGAGGGCCTCAAGGTGCGCGCGGGCATCGCCGGCGTGCTGCAGCAGGTGCCGGTGCAGGAGGGCCAGCAGGTCATCGCCGGCACCAACCTCGCCCGCGTCGCCAAGCCCGGCGCATTGATGGCCGAGCTGCGCATCAGCGAAACCCAGGTCAAGGACATCGTCCACGGCCAGAGCGTTCGGGTGGACACGCGCAACGGCGTGGTCGCAGGCCAGGTGGTGCGCATCGACCCGGCCGTGCAGAACGGCACCGTGCTGGTCGAAGTCGACTTCACCGAGAAGCTTCCGGAAAGCGCACGCCCGGATTTGAGCGTCGACGGCACCATCGAGATCGAGCGTCTGATCAACGTATTGCATGTCGGCCGCCCTGCCTACGGCCAGCCCGAGAGCGAAGTGCGCCTGTTCCGCCTCGACGAGGACGGCCAGGCCCACCGCATCCCGGTGCGCCTGGGCCGCGCATCCGTCAACCAGATCGAAATCGCCCAGGGCCTGAACCCCGGCGACCGCATCGTTCTTTCGGACACCTCGCAGTGGGATGGGTATGAGCGTTTGCGGATCGATTGATCCGCGAACGCGGGGATTGGGGATTGGGGATGAGGGATTGGCCGACGGTTGAATCACTGCGCAAGGATCCGTGGCCCCGCTACGTAGCGCTGCGCCGCGGAACGCCGGGGACAGCCGGCCGCTCAATCCCCAATCCCTAATCCCCAATCCCGGCTTGAGCAGGGCCAGCCGGCCAAGCCACACCCCACAACACATCGACACACCAGAAACGGAAGCCAAGCAATGACCACCCAAACGGCCCTGCTCAAGCTCGAAGACATCGCCAAAGTCTTCTACACCGACGAAGTCGAGACCCACGCGCTGTCGGGCGTGCACTTCAACATCCAGCGCGGCGAGTACGTGTCGATCTCGGGGCCCTCGGGCTGCGGCAAGTCGACCCTGCTGTCGATCCTCGGCCTGCTGGATACGCCGACCTCGGGCGTGTACGACCTGAACGGCGTGCCGGTGCAGGACATCAGCGCGTCCGAGCGCGCGCGCATCCGCAACAAGGAGATCGGCTTCATCTTCCAGGCCTTCAACCTGATCGGTGATCTGTCGGTGTTCGAGAACGTCGAGCTGCCGCTCACCTACCGCGATGGCGTGTCGAAGGCCGAGCGCCGCGATCGCGTGCAGCACGCGCTCGAACGCGTCGGCATGGCGCATCGCCTGAAGCACTACCCGGCCCAGCTCTCCGGCGGTCAGCAGCAGCGCGTGGCGGTCGCGCGTGCGCTGGTCGGCCAGCCCTCGCTGCTGCTCGCCGACGAACCCACCGGCAACCTCGACAGCAAGAACGGCGAGGCGGTGATGGCCCTGCTGGATGAGCTGCACCAGTCCGGCTCAACCATCTGCATGGTCACCCACGACGCCCGCTACGCCGACTTCGCCCAGCGCAAGATCTGCATGTTCGACGGCCGTATCGTCGACGAGGACACCCTGCATCGCCTGCGCCGCGAGGAAGAAGCCCGTCTGGACGCGCAGATCGCCCGCGCCCGCGCCGGCCACGTCGCGGGGGTCTGAATGCGCTCTGTCCCATCCATCTTCTGCGAGCACGCGAGGCACACGCCATGACTGCGCTCACCGCTATCTGGGGCGAAGCGCTGCGCCTGCTGCGCGCGCGGCCGTTGGGCAACGCCGCGGTCGTGCTGGTGCTGGCCTTGGGTCTCGTTGCGGTCATGTGCGTCAGCGCGATCAGCGCGCTGGTGATGGATGCCGCACCCGACACGCTTCCCGGTGAGCGCCTGTTCGGCTTTGGCGTCGGCGGCAGCGCCGCGCAGGCGCGCAGCCTGCCCGGCAGCGAGGCGCTGGCGCTGCGGCGCGAGTTGCCGGGGCTTGAGCGCACGGTTCTGCTGCGCGCCGTCGAGTTCAACCTGGCCGCCGCCAGTGGCGATGCCTTGCGCAGCGAGCGCGTCAGCGGCGCGCTGCTGGATGGCGATCCCTTCGCCCTGCTGGGCTGGCCGATGGCGATGGGCCGCGGCTTCAGCGCCGAAGACTTCGCCGCCGATGCGCCGGCCGTGGTGGTAATCGGCGATGCGCTGTGGCGCTCGCGCTTCAATGCCGACCCCTCGGTCATCGGCCGCAGCCTGCGCATCGATGGTGCGCCTGCGGTGCTGGTCGGTGTGCTGCCGCCGCAGCGCGCCTATCCCTTCCAGCAGCAGATCTACCGGCCGGTGAATCTCGCTGCTTCGCCCAGCCTGCACAGCCGCTACTGGCAGACCCTCGTGCGCATCGATGAGCCCAGCGCGCTGCCGGCGACCCGCGCGGCGTTTGCGGCGGCGCAGGCCGAGCGCGAGCGCCTGGAGGGCGCCGCGGCCAAGCACGAAGCGCTGCACTTCGGTTCGCTTTGGGGCGCGGCCTCCGGCCCGCAGACCGAGCTGCTGGTGCTGGTGCTGGCGGCGGTGGTCGGTCTGGTCATGCTGATGGCGGCGACCAATGCCGGCGGCCTGCTGCTGGTGCAGTGGTTGGGCCGCGCGCGTGAGCTGGCGACGCGGCGGGCGCTGGGTGCCGGCGCGCTGCGCATCGGCGCGGGCCTGCTGCTGCAGGGGCTGCTCCTGGTCGGCTTGGCCTGGGTGCTGGCCCTGCTGTTGAGCGATCGGATTCTGGATGCGCTGTCGCGCTACTTCTGGAGCGTCGAGAGCGGCATGCCCCTGTATGTCGAACTGCAGCTGTCGGCCCAGGTGCTGGCGATCAGCGCCGCCGCTGCGCTGCTGGCGGTGTTGTTGTTGACCGTGCCGACCCTGATGCGTCTGCGTGGCGCCGGTGCCCTGGCCGAGCTGCGCAGCGGCACGCGTTCGACCAGCCGGATGCTGTCGCGCTTCAGCCGCGGCCTGTTCGCCCTGCAGGCCCTGCTGGCGGTGGTCACCGTGCTCGCCACCCTGCAAGCCGCGTTGGGCGCGCATGCCCAGCAGACGCGGTCGATCGGGCTCGACACCGGGGCGGTACTCGTAGCGCAGTTCAACGGCGCCGACCTCGATGCCCGCGCCGCTTTCAGCGAGCGCCTGCAGCAGCGGCTGCGCGCCGAGCCGGGCGTGAGCGCGGTGAGCGTGTCCAACCACATTCCGTTGGCGGTGGTGAGCCGGCCTGATCTCGAACTCGGCGAGCGCCGCGTCAATGTCGATCTGGCGCCGGTCGATGCCGGTTTTGCCGAGGTCTATGGCTTGCCCCTGCGCCGCGGGCGCTGGTTCAGCGAGGACGAGATCGCCCAGCAGCGCCGCGTGGCGGTGATCGATCCCGCGCTGGCCGCAGCCCTGTTCGAGGGCCGCGACGGCATCGGCGAGAGCTTCACCCGCGACGTGGGCGGCGAGAGCGTGCGCTACCAGGTGATCGGCCTCAGCGAAGAGCTGCGGCTGGCCGAGGCGGTCGGCGCGGATCGCCCCAGCGTGTTCCTGCCGATGCCGCCGCGCAGCGGGGCCGAACTCGCGCTGGCGCTGCGTCTTGAGGGCGATATCGAAGCCTTTGTGCCGCGACTGCAGGCGCTGGCTGCCGAGCTCGATCCGGACTTCGCGCTGGCCGAGATCGGCAGCTTCGCCGAGCGCCGCGCGCGCGCCAACGAATGGGCGCAGATGGTGCTCGGGATGTTCGCCCCGTTGGGCCTGCTCGCCCTGGTGCTGGCTACCACCGGCCTGTCGGCCCTGCTCGGCAGCCTGGTCAACGAGCGCATCCGCGAGATTGGCCTGCGCCGCGCGCTGGGTGCGTCCGGGCTCAGCCTTGGTCGTGGCCTGCTGGGCGGACTGGGCCTGTGGGGCGCCGTCGGCGCGCTGCTGGGCGTTGCCGCGGCGGTGGCCCTGGTCGATCCGCTCAGCCAGAGCCTGTACGGCGAGAGCCAGGTCGGCGCAGTGGCGATCGCCGCGACCCTGCTCAGCCTGCTGCTGGCGCTCGCCGTGGGCGTGGCCGGTCCGCTGGGGCGCGCGCTGCGAATCGATCCTCTGACCGCGCTGCGCAGCGACTGAAGCACAGCGCCACAAGATCCAAGTTCAAGGAGGCGACATGCAAGGACGCATTCATCCACAGAGCCCGGAGGCACAGCCATGACCCTGTTGAGCGAGATCCGTCAGAGTCTGCGCAGCCTGCTGCGCCAGCCCGGCTTTCTGTTCACCGCCGTACTCACGCTGGCGCTTGGCGTCGGCGCGGTCACTGCGGTGTCCAGCGTGGTCTACGGCGTGCTGCTCAAGCCCCTGCCGTACCCGCAGGCCGAGCGCATCGTCGAGGTGCTGCGCGTGCAGGAGAACTACGGCGGCCCGGTTTCGCGGCCGCTGTACTTCGACTGGCGCGAAGCCACGCGCGGCCAGTTCGAGGCGCTGGCCGCGACCAACGGCGGCATCGGCACCCTGCGCATCGGCGACGCCGCCGAGCGTCGTATCAGCTATCGAGTCAGCCCCGAATTCTGGACGGTGATGGGCCTGCCGCCGCTGCTCGGCCGCTGGTTCGGACAGGCTGAGGAGGACAGCGGCGAGAAGGTCGCCGTGCTCTCGCATGCGCTGTGGCAGCAGCGGTTCGGCGGCCGCAGCGAGGTGATCGGCGAGCGTATCGAACTGAACGGCGAAGCCTGGACGGTGATCGGCGTAGCCCCCGCGGCAATGCGTCTGCCCGAGGGCGCCGAGCTCTATCTGCCCACCCATCTGCCGCTGAGCGGCTCGGATCGGGGTACCAGCTATCTGCGCCTGATCGGCCGTGTTGCCGATGGCATCACCCAAACCCAGGTCGATGCGGCCATGTCGGCCTTGAATGCGCGCTTGGCCGAAACCCATCCCGACGATCACGCCAAGCTCGGCGCGCGCCTGAAGCCGCTGCGCGACAGCCTGGGCGCGCATCTGCAGGACGCGCTGTGGAGCCTGTTCGTGGCCTCGCTGCTGGTGCTGCTGATCGCCTGCGCCAACCTCGCCAATCTTCTGCTGGCCCGCGCCAGCCAGCGCCGCGCCGAGTACGCGGTGCGCGCCGCCCTGGGCGCCGCCCGCGGCCGCCTGCTGCGTGCGGCCCTGGTCGAAGCGCTGCTCATCGGCGTGCTCGGTGCCATCGGCGGTGCGCTGATCGCCGCCGCCGGCGTGCCCCTGCTGCTCGCCGGTGCACCGGATCTGCTGCCCGCGCAGGCCGAAGTCGCGCTGGATTGGCGCGTGCTGGCCGCCTGTCTCGCGCTCAGTCTCGGCACCCTGCTGCTGTTCGCCCTGCTGCCGGCGCGGCGCGCGGCCAACGTGCCGCCGGCCGGCAGCCTGGGTGAGGCCGGGCGCGGGCCGGCGGCGGGCCGTCACGGCGGTCGCGCGCGGCGCGCGCTGGTGGTGGCGGAAGTCGCACTCGCCCTGACCCTGCTGGCCGGCGCCGGCCTGATGATCGAGAGCCTGCGCCGCCTCGGCGAAGTCAACACCGGCGTGCGGACCGAGGGCGTGCTGACGGCCAGTGTCGTGCTCAACGTGCCGGCGGGCCCCGACGGCGAAGGCTGGGAGGACAGCTACCGTCGCCACACCCTGTCGATCGCGCCGAAGCTGGACGCGGTGCTCGCAGCGGTCGCGGCACTGCCCGGCGTCGAGGCCGTCGGCGTCAGCGACTCGTTGCCGCTTTCGGCGATGGACAACTACAGCTCCGGCGTGCGGGTGATTGGCAGCGAGCCGGTCGAAGGTCAGGAGCCCGGCGCCAACTGGCGCTTCGTCAATCCGGACTACTTCGCCGCGGTGGGCGTGCTGATCGAACAGGGCCGCGCTCTGCAGGACAGCGACGCACGCGCCGGCGAGCTGCCGCAGACCGTGCTGGTCAACGCCAGCTTCGCCCGCCGCTTCATGGGCGAGGGCGATCCGGTGGGTCGGCAGATCGAGTTCCTGGGCGGGCCGAAGACCGTGGTCGGCGTGGTCGCCGACGCCCGCCACTTCGGCGCCGACCGCGAGCCGACCCCGGAGGTCTACATGCACCACCACCAGGCGGTGCAGGAGCAGTTCTTCCTGGCGCTGCGCGTGCGCGGCGAGCCCATGGCCCTGGCCGAGCCGCTGCGCCGTGCGCTGCAGACACTCGACCCGGCGATGCCGGTGTCGTCGATCCGCCCCTTCGAGAGGCTGGCCGCGGAGTTGAACCAGCTGCGCCAGTTCCGTCTGCAGCTGATGGCGATCTTCAGCGCGGTGGCGCTCAGCCTGGCGGCGATCGGACTGTATGGCGTCATCAGCTACGGCGTGCAGCAGCGTCGGCAGGAGCTCGGCATCCGCATGTCGCTGGGTGCCGATGCCCGGCACCTGCTGGGCCTGCTGCTGCGGCAGGGGCTCGGCCTGCTGCTTGCCGGGCTCGCCCTGGGCGCGGTAGGCGCCGTGCTGCTGGGCCGCAGCCTCAGCACCCAGCTGTTCGGCGTCGGCAGCGTCGAGCCCGGCGTGCTGCTGACCGTGGCTGGCGTGCTCGGCGCGGTCGGCCTTGCGGCCTGTCTCATCCCCAGCCTGCGTGCGGTGCGCGCGGACCCCGTGCAAAGCCTGCGCGGCGCATGACCGCCCGCGCCTTCAGGAGATCGACATGATCGCAAGCCTGCTGCAGGACCTGCGCTACAGCCTTCGCGGCCTGCTCGCGCGGCCGCTGTTCCTGACCATTGCCGTGCTCACGCTGGGCCTGGGCATCGGCGCCAACACCGCGATCTTCTCGGTCATGCACGGCCTGCTGCTGAGGCCGCTGCCGTATACGGACGGCGAGCGTCTGGTCGAAGTGTTCAATCGCTATCCGAACATGAATCTTGGCTATGCGGGCACCTCGATTCCGGACTATCTCGACCGCCGCGAACAGGCGCCCTCGATCGAGGACATGGCGCTGTACACCAGCGCCAGCTTCGGCTTGAGCGCGTCGTCCGGAACGCCCGAGCGTCTGAGCGCGCTGAAGGCCACGCCCAGCCTGTTCAGCACGCTTGGCACGCAGGCGGCGCTGGGCCAGGTGTTCACCGAAGCCCATGCGGAGATCGGCAACGAACGGGTGGCGGTGCTGTCGTGGGCCCTCTGGCGCAACCGCTTCAACGGCGATCGCGACGTGCTGGGGCGCGAGATCCGCTTGAACGGCGAAAACTACCGCGTGCTGGGCGTCATGCCCGAAGGCTTTGGCTTTCCCTCGCGGGACGTTCAGCTGTGGGTGCCGTTCGCCTTCACCGAGCAGCAGAAGAGCGATCAGGAGCGCGGCTTCGAGAGCTCCGCGAGCATCGCCCGCCTGAAGCCGGGCGCCACGATCGAGGGGCTTACCGCCGAACTCGACACCATCATCGCCCGCAACGCCGATCGCCTGGCCTCAGCGGGCGAGCAGGGCGCCGGGTTCGCTGCTTTTCTGCGCGCCGGCAACATGAAGGGCGGCGCCTCCAGCCTGCGCGAGCAGCAGGTGGGCGAGGCGCGCGAGGTGCTGACCATCCTGCAGGCCGCGGTGGGCATGGTGCTGCTGATCGCCTGCGCCAACCTCGCCAACCTGCTGCTCATTCGTCTGCACGGCCGCCGCAAGGAGCTGACGCTGCGCAGCGCGCTGGGCGCAGGCCGCTCGCGTCTGGCGCTGCAGGTGCTGGGTGAGGCCCTGCTGCTGGCCGCGTTTGGCGGGCTCGCTGGGCTGGCGGTGGCCACGGTCTGCATCGAGCTGATGCCGGCGCTGGGCATCCAGCCCAGCTCGGCCGACTACGAGATCCGTCTCGACCGCGAGGTGGTGCTGTTTGGCCTCGGCATCAGCCTGCTGGCTGCGCTGCTGGCGAGCGCGCTGCCGCTGGCGAGTCTGCTGCGCATGGACATCGGCGAGACGCTTAAGGAAGGCGGTCGCTCCGGCGCCGGCGGGCGTCGCGCCGCGCTGTCGCGGCAGGGCCTGGTGGTGCTGCAGATGGCGCTGGCGACCACGCTCTTGATTGGCGCCGGCCTGCTGCTGCGGAGCTTCCAGGCTTTGTCCGAACAGAGCCCGGGCTTCGAGTCCAGCGGCCTGCTGACCGCCCGCGTCGACCTCGATGCGCCGCGCTACGCCGAGGACGCCGCGCGCGCACGCTTCATCGACGAAGCGCTGGCCCGGCTGCGCGCGCTGCCGGGCGTGCAGCAGGCGGCCTTTACGTCGAATCTGCCCTTCAGCAACAGCGACTCCTCGGGCTCGTACAGCATCGTCGGCCGCGACACCGCCGATGGCGAGCCCAACCCGCACGGCATGCAGCGCCAGGTGGGCGGCGACTACTTCGAGGCCCTCAAGATTCCGCTGCTGGCCGGGCGCTACCTCAATGCCAGCGACAGCGCGCAGTCCGAGCAGGTGGTGGTGATCGACGAGATCCTCGCCAACACCCATTTCAACGGTCGCGATGCGATCGGCCAGCAGCTGAGCCGCTTCGGCGGTGATGCGCCAGCGGCCACCATCGTCGGCGTGGTCGGCACGGTCCGCCACCAGCAGCTGGCCACCGCCACCAGCAAGGAAACCCTGTACTGGCCGGTGAGCCAGGCCACGCCGCCGTTCGGCAGCTTCGTGCTGCGCTCGGCGCTGCCGGCCGAACAGCTGCTGCCGCAGGTGCGCGAGGCCCTGCGCGCGGTGGACCCCGAGCAGCCGGTCTACGACATCCGAAGCCTGGATGAGCGCATCGCGATCTCGCTGGACCAGCAGCGCGCGCCGATGCTGCTGCTCGGCGCCTTTGCCGCGGTGTCGATGCTGCTGGCCGCGCTCGGCATCTACGGCGTGCTGGCCTACGCGGTCAGCCAGCGCACCGGCGAGCTGGGCGTACGCATGGCGATCGGCGCCAGCGCACAGGAGCTGCTGCGCATGGTGATGGGGCAGGGCGCGCGGCTGGTGGCGGTCGGTCTCGGTCTCGGCCTGCTCGGTGCTGGCCTGTTCGGCTACGCCGCGCGCAGCCAGCTGTTCGGCGTCAGCGCCGGCGACCCGCTGACCTATGTGGGGGTCTGCGGCTTCCTGGCTACGGTCGCGCTGGCCGCCTGCTACCTGCCCGCGCGCCGCGCCGCGCGGACCGATCCGATGGTTGCGCTGAGGTACGAATAGTCATGTCCAGCCTGGCCAGTGCCTGGAACGAACTGCGCTCGGCGCTGCGTGGTCTCACGCGCGCTCCCGGCTTCAGTCTGATGGCGGTGCTGATGCTCGGCCTGGGCATCGGACTGAGCGTCGCGATGTACAGCGCTCTGCACGGCATGCTGCTGAGCCGCCTGCCGCTGCGGGACGGCGCATCGGTGGTCGTTCTGCAGGCGCGCAATCAGGCGCAGGGCATTGAAGCGGCGCAATTCACCGTAGAGGAGGCCGAGGCGCTCTCGGCGGGCGTGGCGGGCTTTGAGCAGATCGCCTACTACTGGTGGTACAGCGTCGGTGTATTCGACGGCGAGTCGGCGCGTGACCTCACGACCCACATGGTCGGGCCGGGCTACTTCGCTGCACTCGGTGTCGAGCCGGTGCTGGGCCGTCTGCTCAGCGAGGAGGACATCCGCGAGGATCGGCCGGTGGCCCTGCTCTCCCATTCCGAGTGGCAGCGCCGGTTCGGCGGTTCGACCGCGGTGCTGGGTCAGCGCCTCGATGTGATCGACGAGGCGCCGCTGGAAGTCATCGGCGTGTTGCCCGCGGACATCAGCGTGTTCTCTGGCGATGCCGCGCTCTGGCGTCCGTTGTCGCCGCGCTTTCTGCCCCAGGGCGAGCCGCGTCGCACGGTGCGAGCGGTGATGCTGGTGGGGCGCCTGCTGGGTTCGACCTCTGCGCAACAGGCAGACGCCGCGCTGGCGGCGCGGATGCAGGCGCTGGTGCGCGGCGAGGCGGAATCCGGTTGGACGGCGTCGAGCCGCAGTCTGCTGGATCAACTGGTGGGTGATGTGCGCGGCGCTCTGTGGGGCGCGTTCGCGCTGGCCCTGCTGGTGCTGCTGATCGGCGCCAGCAATCTGGCCTTGATGCTCGATGCGCGCCGTACTGCACGCCTGCGCGAGCGCGCTGTACAGCTCGCCTTGGGCGCGAGCTCAGCGCGACTGGGTCGCGCCGCGTTGATCGAGCTCGCCGCCCTTTCGATGGCAGCGGTCGCGATGGGTGTGCTGATCGCACTCGCGGCCATCGCCCTGCTGCGCGAAGTCGCCGAAACCAGCCTGGCGCGCTCTGAACAGATCCAGCTGGATTCCGGTGCCCTGCTGTTTGCGGTCGCCCTGGGCCTGCTGCTGCCGGGTGTGGTGGTGGTGGTGGGGGCAGTACGCGGGGGCGCTGTCGAGGCCGCAGCCATGCGCGGCGCGGGCCTCGGCCTGCCGGCTTCGGCCGGCCCGCAGCGCTGGTTGCCGGCCGTCGCGGTGGCACTGGCCACGCTCAGTCTGGTGAGCGCACTCGGGCTTGCCAGTGGGCTGTGGCGTTTGCAGCAGATTGAACCGGGCTACCAGACCGATCGCGTGCATGCCCTGCAGATCTTCCGCGTCGGCCAGGAGGCCTTCGTGCCCTTCGCCGAGCGCATGCTTGAGGCCTTGGCGGCCATCCCCGGCGTTGAGCAGGCGGCACTGTCCAGTGCGGTTCCCCTGTCCAACATCGGCAGCGCTCAGCTCCAGCTCCGGTCTGCGGACCAGAGCGATGCCGCGCCGCTGCAGGCGGGTGTTCGGCACGTCTCGCCCGGCTATCGAGCCCTGCTCGGGATTCCTCTGCTCAGCGGTCGCGATTTCAGCCGCGAGGATCGACGCGGCTCGGCACCGGTTGTCCTGCTGAGCGCCGCAGCCGCGCGTCGTTTGTTCGCGAATGAGAACGCCGTGGGGCGCCAGATCGAACTGCCCGATGGGCGGGGCGGTCAGCTGCGGCATGAAGTGGTAGGCGTCATCGCCGACATTCGCAACGAAGGCCTGCGCAATGCGCCTGCACCCGAGGTGCTGGTGCCCTACGCGCAATCGCCGCGGATGGGCATGAGCTTTCTCGTGCGCAGCCGCAGCGGTGGGCCCGAGATCGACACACAGGTTCGCGCGGCGCTGCAGACCCTTGATCCGCGTCAGCCGGTGACCGACCAGTTCATGTTGCAGGCGCAGCTGACCGATCAACTGCGGCCGGCGCGTGTGTTCTCGGCCACCGTTGGCGTGTTCGCCGCACTCGCCCTGCTGCTGGCAGCGGCCGGTGTGTATGCCGTGTCCTCGCTGCAGCAGCGGCGTCGCCTGCCTGAGTACGGCCTGCGTCTGGCGGTCGGCGCGCGACCTTCCCAGCTCGCCTCGCGCGCCTTGCGCGAAGGTCTGAGGGTCGGCCTGATCGGCGTCGTGCTGGGTGCCTGCGCCAGCGCAGCTGCGTTCGGCTTTGCCGAGCTCGGCGCCTTGGGGGTTGAGGCGGGTCTCCCCCTGGGCGCCCTGCTGATCGGTGCGGTCCTGATGGTGCTTGTGGCCCTGGCTGCCAGCGCAGGCCCGGCGCTGCGGGCAGCGCGCACGCCGCCCACCGAGGTGCTACGACATGTTTAGGCCGCGATCCGGATTCGCGCGAACGGTCGGTTTCTGTTGCCCCCCAGCCCGGCGCACTTCTCCGCGCAGGCTGATCCCCGGCTTCGAGTTGCATGGAAAGGGAGATTCGCATGCCGATGCTTGAGCTGAACAACGCCGCCCGCCGCCTGCTGCGCCGACCCACCCAGAGTGCGCTGGTGGTCGGCGTGCTGGGCCTCGGGCTTGGCGCTTTCCTGTTTCTGCTGTCGGTGGTCAACGGCCTGCTGATCCGGCCGCTGCCCTTTCCCGAAGCCGACCGTCTCGTGGCCATGGGCGAGCGCCGCGAGAGCGGCGTCGGCGGCATCCATGCCAATGACTACCTGCGGCTGCGCGATGAGCTGCGCAGCTTCGAGCGCATGGGCGTGTACGACGAGGCCACCGCCAACATCAGCCGCGGTGGCGACAGCCTGCCGCAGCGCTACGAGGGCGCGCAGATGAGCGTTGAGGCGCAGCAGCTGATCGGCGTGCAGCCGATTCTCGGCCGCGGCCTGATCGAGGCCGACGACCAGCCCGGCGCGCCCGCCGTGCTGCTGCTGGGCGAGCGCGTCTGGCGCGAGGATTTCGGTGCCGATCCATCGGTGATCGGCCGCGTGCTGAAGCTCAATGGCGAAGCCGCCACGGTGGTCGGCGTGCTGCCGGAGGAGTTCCGCTTCCCTTACATCGCCGAGGTGTGGATGCCGCGCCGCCTGCGCAGCGATGACCCCTACGGTGGGCAGGTGATCGCCAAGCTCGCCGACGGCGTTTCGCTGAGCCAGGCGCGCGTCGAGTTCGACACCGTGGTCGAGCGCCTGGGGCCGGCGCTGATGGCGCACCGCGACCAGCGGCCCTTGAGCCTGAAGCCGCTGGTGCTGCGCTTCGTCAACGAGAACACCCGCGGCATCGTCGGCATGATCTTTGTCCCCGGCGCCCTGGTGCTGCTGCTGGCCTGCCTCAATGCCGCGAACCTGCGCCTGGGCCATGCGCTGGCGCGCCAGCAGGAGCTGGCGGTGCGCGGCGCGCTGGGTGCAAGCCGCGGTCGCCTGCTGCGCGAGCTGCTGGCCGAGAGCGTGCTGCTCGCGCTGGCCGCGACTGCCATCGGCCTGGTCATCGCCGATGCTGCCGGGCGCTGGCTGCTCGCCGTGTTCATCGCCAACGAGGACGCGCCGCCCTATTTCGTCAACTTCAGCATCGACCTTCGCATGTTCGCTTTCGCCCTGCTGGCGGCGCTGGTGACCGCGCTGGCCTCGGGCCTGTGGCCGGCGCTGCGGGCCTCGAAGCTCGACCTGCAGCAGGGCCTGCGCGCGGGTGGCCGCAGCGGCGCCGATGCCGGCGCGGGGCGCACCGTGCGCGCGCTGGTGGTGGCCGAGATCGCGCTCACCGTGCTGCTGCTGGTCGGCGCCGGCACCTTCCTGCGCGGGCTGGAGCGGATCTTTGCCTTCGATTTCGGCACTGCCACGCCGCCCGCGGAAGTGTTGACCGGCCGCATCGGCCTGCGCGATGCGCGCTACGCCGAAGCGCCCGCGAAACAGGCCTTCTACCAAGCGCTGGTCGAAGACCTCGAAGCCCAGCCCGGCGTGCGCGCGGCATCGGTCTCCTCAGCCCTGCCGGGCACCATGGCCGGCGCCAGCGAGAGCATCGGCGCCGCGGGTCAAGCCGAGCCCAAGGGTGGCTGGCCGCGGGCGCTGGCGGCGCATGTCGATCCCGGCTTCGCCGAGGTGTACGGGCTTGAGCTGCTCGAAGGGCGAATGCTCGACGCCCGCGACACCGCCGACAGCGCGCGCGTGGTGGTGGTCGATGCGCGACTGGCGCAGGCGCTGTGGCCCGCCGGCACTGCGCTCGGTCAGACCCTGTGGGTCAACCCGCAGCGCGCCGAGCCCGATGCCTACACGGTGGTCGGCGTGATCGCCCGCCTGCATCTGGAGGACGCCGATGACTCCGTGCAGCCGACCCTGCTGGCGCCGCTGGCCCAGCATCCGCGCGAGTTCGTCACCGTGGCGATCCGCGCCGAGGGCGAGGCGCTTGACTTGGCGCCGCTGCTGGCCGAGCGCGTGCGCCAGCTTGACGCCGACCTGCCGGTGTACCAGCTGCGCACCCAGCAGCGCGCGATCGAGATGGGCCGCATCGGGCCGGTGATCCTGAGCCAGATGTTCAGCGCGATCGGCCTGCTCGGCCTGGTGCTGGCGGCCACCGGCCTCTACGGCGTGCTGGCCCAGGCGGTGCTCTCGCGCTCGCGTGAGATCGGCATCCGCCGCGCGATCGGCGCCGACGCGCGCAGCGTGCTGCGCCTGGTCGGCGGCGGCGTTGGCCTGCAGCTGGCGATCGGCCTGTCGATCGGCATGGCCCTGGCCCTGCCCTGGTCCGGGATGCTCGCCAGCGAAAACTTCCACACGCGCAGCGCCGAGCCCGCGGTGTTCCTCACGGCCCTGCTGGTGGTGCTGCTTGCCGCGCTGGCGGCATTTGCTGGCCCGCTGCTGCGCGCGCTGCGGATCGATCCGATGCAGGCGCTGCGGCAGGACTAGGAGTGATCCGCATGGATTGCACGAGCGTAGGAGTGATCCGCATGGATTGCGCGAGCGTCAGCTCCAGCGACGTCGAGGCGTGCTTCAAGCCCCTCTCCCCTCGTGGGAAGCGGAGCAGAGCGCGTATCGGCTGCCGGTGGCAGCCGATGCTCTGCGGAGCCCGAGCGAAGCGAAGGAAGGTTGGGGAGAGGGGGCAAGGCGTGCCGCAAGCGTTCTCCCCCTCTCCCCCAACCCCTCGCACTCGCGCCAGGGCAGATTGGGACGAGGAGCGAGGCGTGTCGCAAGCGTTCTCGCCCTCTCCCTCAACCTGCCTTCGCTTCGCTCGGGCTCCGGAAAGCGTCGGCTGCTGCCGGCAGCCGACCTGCGCTTTCCTCCGCTTCCCACGAGGGGAGAGGGGAGCCATTCGCCTGAGCGCTCTCGTCTGATGGCCTGCGCTGAATGTCCTGCTATCCCACCACCACCCGTCCCCTGATCCCTCCCAGTCGAGGCAAGACCCATGTCGATCTCCACGGACTTCCGCTACGCGCTCCGCCGCCTGCTGCAGGCGCCCGGCTACTCGCTGGCTGTGGTGCTGATGCTGGCGCTGGGCATCGCCATCAGCACCACCCTGTTCGCTGTGCTGAGCGGGGTGCTGGGCAGCCTGCCGTTTCCGCAGTCCGAGCAGCTGGTGGTGGTGGAAAGCCGCAGCCTCGAGCGCGGCGTGAACAGCAGCGGCCTCACGCCGGCCGAGGCGCGGCGGCTGGAGCAGCCGGATTCGCCCTTCGCCTCGATGGCCTACTTCAACTGGGGCGGAATGACCATCTATGCCGAGGATCGTCCGCGTGAATTCAACATCGCCGTCGTCAATCCCGGCTTCTTCGCGACCTTCGGCGTGCAGCCGTTCCTGGGGCGCTGGTTCGAGCCCGAGGACCACGCCAGCGAGCGCGGCGCGCTGATCCTTTCGCATGCGGAATGGCAGCGCCTGCTGGGCGGACGCGCCGACGCCATCGGCGAGATCATCGAAACCTCCGAGGGCGGCATGCAGGTGGTCGGGGTGATGCCGCCGGACTTCGCTGTGCCTACCAGCACGATTGGCGCCTGGCGCCCGCTGCTCAACAGCACCTTCGACCGCACCGAGCCCTGGATCTGGAACGCGCGCTATCTCGACGCCTACGCGCGACTCGATCCGCAGGTGGACGCGATCCAGCGAGCTCAGCGACTCGACCAGATCAGCGCGGAGTTGGCGCGCACTCACTCGCTCGCCGAGCCGCGCTGGGGCCTGGGTGACCGCCCGCTGCTGGATTGGATCGTCGGCAGCCTGCGCGGCGTGCTGTGGGGCGTGTTCGGCGTCGCCCTGCTGGTGATGCTGGTGGCCTGCGCCAATGTCGCCATCCTGATCGACGCCCGCCAGGTGGCGCTGCGTCATCAGCAGGCGGTGGCGCAGGCACTCGGCGCCACCCGCGCGCGCCTGTACCGCGGGCTGCTGCTGGAGATCGGGCTGCTGACAGCGATCGCGCTGGCGCTGGGCGGGCTGCTGTCCACGCTCAGCGTCGACGCCCTGCGCGAACTTGCGCGCGGCAGCCTGCCGCGGGTCGAGGCGATCGCCATCGATACGCGCGTGTGGCTGTTCGCCCTGGGGCTTGGGCTGCTGGTGCCCCTGATCGCCGCCTGCGCGGGCGCGCTGCGCCTGCAGTCGCGGGCGATGGAAGCGATGCGCGCCGGCCGCGGCGTGCTCGGCCGCCGCGCTTCGCGCGCCTGGCTGCCGGCGGTGGGCGTGGCCCTGTCCACCGCGGGCGTCGCCGCCGGCGGTGCGCTGCTGGTCAGCCTGTGGCAGCTGCAGTCGGTGGATCCCGGCCTGCGCCATCAGGGCGTCTACGTGCTGCAGCTGTTCCATCGCGGCGATGACGACACGCTGCGCGGCTTCGCCCAGCGCCTGTCCGCGCAGCTCGAATCGCTGCCCGGCGTGGAGCAGGTTGCACTGGCCAACGCGGCGCCGCTGTCGGTCATCGGCAACTTCAGCGCCGACCTGAAGCTGCCCGAGCGCGACCAGCCCGAGCCTTTCCAGGTTGGCATCCGTCGGGTCTCGCCCGAGTACCTGCAGCTGATGCAGCTGCCGCTGCTGCAGGGGCGCGGCATTGAGGCGACCGACCGCGCCGGCAGCGAGCCGGTGACGGTGATCAACCAGACCCTGGCGCGTCAGCTGTTCGGTGACGCCAGCGCCCTGAACCGCATCGTCGAACTGCCGGTGGGCGACTCCGAGCGCATTGCCTACCGCGTGGTCGGTGTGTCCGGTGACACCCGCAACCGCGGGCTGCGTGCCTCGCCCGGCCCCGAGCTGCTGATTCCGTATGCGTCCGCGCCGTCCGCGGTGATGACCCACCTGCTGTACGCGCCGAGCGGGCTTGGCAACCACCAGAAGCTGCTCACCGACGCGCTGTACGAGGTCGATCCGCGCGAGGCCAGCACGCAGATCTACACGCTAAGCGATGCGTTCGACGATGAACTGGTGCAGGCCCGCTTCTTCGCGCGCACGGTGTCGGTGGCGGCGCTGTCCGCCCTGCTGCTGGCCGCCTTCGGCGTCTATGCCGTAGCCGCCCTGCGCCAGCGCCAGCGTGTGTCCGAATTCGGCCTGCGGCTCGCGGTGGGCGCGGCGCCCCGGGCGCTGGCCCTGCAGAGCCTGAAGGAAAGCACGCGCGTCGCGGCCCTGGGCATTGCGATAGGGCTGCTCGGCGCCTGGGCGGTGCTGCGCGTGCTCAGCGCCCAGCTGTTCGGGCTGGAGGGCATTCAGCCGCTGGTGATCGGCGCCGCGGTGCTGCTGCTGGCGCTGGCCACGGTGATTGCCGCGCTGGCACCCGCCCTGCGCGCAGCCCGCACCGACGCCATGAGCGCGCTGCGCGAAAGCTGAGCGCCACGCGCGCACGTCCGCACTACGACACCCAAGAGGAAAGCGACCCATGATCGAACTCCGCGACATCGAGAAGTCCTACCCGCTGGCCGCCCAGCGCCACTACGTGCTGCGCAAGATCAGCCTCGACATCCGCGAGGGCGATTTCCTGTCGATCATGGGGCCGTCCGGCTCGGGCAAGACCAGCCTGCTGTCGGTGCTGGGCCTGATGGACTCCGACTGGTCGGGCAGCTACCGCTTCGCCGGCACCGATCTGCAAGCGCTGAAGGAGCGCGCGCGCAAAGACTTCGCCCGCGAGCACATCGGCTTCGTGTTCCAGCACTACCACCTGCTGGATGATCTGACCGTCGCCGAGAACCTGGAGCTGCCGCTCTCCTACCGCAACGTGCGAGGCAGCGAGCGGCAGGCGCGCGTGGCCGAACTGCTCGATCGCTTCGGCATGGCCGCGCGGCGCGACCTGTATCCGCGCCAGTTGTCCGGCGGCCAGCAGCAGATCGTCGCAGTGGCCCGCGCAGTGATCGCCCGGCCGCGCCTGCTGCTCTGCGACGAGCCGACCGGCGCGCTGCATTCGAGCCAGGGCGAGCAGGTGATGGACCTGCTCAGCGAGTTGAACAAGGAGGGCACCACCATCGTCCAGGTCACCCACAACCCCGAGTACGCCGCGCGCGGATCGCGGCGGGTGGAGCTGCACGACGGTTGGATGAAGCAGGTTGCGTGAGAGCGGAGACCCGTGCGGTGGGTCAAGACCCGCCCTATGACCTTGCCGCAGCCCATAGGGTGGGTCTTGACCCACCGGAGCTCGACGCTCGCCTCGGTGTTGGCAAACCCATAGGGTGGGTCTTGACCCACCGGAGCTCGACGCTCGCCTCGGTACGTCGAAACCCATAGGGTGGGTCTTGACCCAACAAAGCTCCGCGCTTGCGTCGACCCGTGTTGTCATTCGACGTTCACCCGATACGCTGTCGCCAGTTCCGATGTCCCAACACGCAACACCGGGGCGAGCTTCGGGCTCCGGTGGGTCAAGACCCACCCTATGAGCTCGCTACGCTGGCGCCCGAACACGCAACACCGGGGCAAGCGTCGAGCTCCGGTGGGTCAAGACC
The DNA here is from genome assembly GCA_014946745.1 of Lysobacterales bacterium. Lineage (NCBI taxonomy): Bacteria > Pseudomonadati > Pseudomonadota > Gammaproteobacteria > Lysobacterales > Lysobacterales bacterium. Next base: position 562,563 of record JADCRD010000003.1, read on the forward strand.
CACTTTATGGTTTGCCACAGAATTCCCCATGACCTCTCGCATCCTCATCGCTGACGACCAGGCCGACGTGCTGCAGGCCCTGCGCCTGCTGCTGAAATCCGAAGGCCACACCTGCGTCTGTGCGGACGGCCCGCGCGAGGCCGTCGAGAAGCTGCGGCGCGAGGCCTTCGACGCCGCGCTGATCGACTTGAACTACACCCGCGACACCACCTCGGGCGAAGAGGGCCTGGCCCTGCTCGCCGAGCTGAAGAAGCTGGCGCCCGAGCTGCCGGTGGTGGTGATGACCGCCTGGGGCAGCATCGATCTGGCCGTGCGCGCCATGCGCGAAGGCGCCGGCGACTTCATCGAAAAACCCTGGGACAACGCGCGCCTGCTCAGCATCCTCGCCACCCAGGTCGCGCTGGGCCGCAGCCAGCGCCGCGCGGCCAAGCTCGAAGGCATGCTCAAGCAGGGCGAGGGCGCCGAGCCCTTCATCGCCGAAGCGCCTTCGATGCGGCCGTTGCTCGATCTGCTCGACCGCGTCGCGCCCTCGGACGCCAACGTGCTGATCCTCGGCGAGAACGGCACCGGCAAGGGTCTGCTCGCACGCGAACTGCACCGCCGCTCGGCGCGGGCCGAGGCGCCGCTGGTCAAGGTCAACATGGGCGGCATCGCCGAGACGGTCTTCGAATCGGAAATGTTCGGCCACGTGCGCGGTGCCTTCACCGACGCCAAGGCCGACCGCATCGGCCGCTTCGAGCTGGCCGACGGCGGCACGCTGTTTCTGGATGAGATCGCCAACATCCCGCCCAGCCAGCAGCCCAAATTGCTGCGCGTGCTGGAAGACGGCGAGCTGGAGCGGGTCGGCTCCTCGCGCACGCTCAAGGTCGACGTCCGCCTGGTGTCGGCGACCAATGCCGACCTCGCCGACGAAGTCGCCGCCGGCCGCTTCCGCAAGGACCTGCTGTACCGCTTGAACACAGTCGAGCTGCGTCTGCCGCCGCTGCGCGAGCGCCGCGAGGACATCGCCGCCATGGCCCGCGACTTTCTCGCCCGCGCCGCCCAGCGTTACCGCCGTGAGGGCCTGCGCTTCGCGCCCTCGACCCTGCGTGCATTGGAGCAACACGCCTGGCCGGGCAATGTGCGCGAGCTGGCCCATGTGATCGAGCGTGCGGTGCTGATGGCCCGCGGCAGCGAGATCGACAGCCTCGACCTCGGCAGCGGCAGCGCCGTGGTGGCGGATGCACCCGCCGCCAGTGCGGCCGCACCCGCTTTGAACGGCATGACCCTGGAGCAGGCCGAGCAGGCGATGATCCGCAACGCGCTGGACCAGTGCCGCGGCAACATCCAGCGCGCCGCCGAGGTGCTGGGCTTAAGCCGCGGCGCGCTCTACCGGCGGCTGGAGAAGTACGGCCTGGCGACGGAGGAGTAAGCGATGGGCGCACGCGCTACGCATCAGGCGCAATCGCACCGCCGCGGGATGCGGAAGCGGCACGGCCCGGTTGCCGCGTTCGCCAAGGCAAAGCTCAAGCGTCCAACCTTGTCGTGCCCCATGCAGGACGCGCCCGCGGATCGAGCGCACCTGTGCTGGATCCCGCGTGACCGAGGGCAGCGAGGGCTTGGCCCGGCAGCGGCCGAATGGGTCGGGAAATGCGCCGGATCTGCGAGCACCGATCAAGGCCATGCTGAATCCGATACGTGTCGGCTTGGCCCCGCCAGCGCGCAGGCGACGTTCGCAGTGCGCGCGTACGCGGCGCGGGAACACAGCGCAGCGCCCGCATGCTGAAGCCCAACTTCGAGCGCCGCCTGCTGCTCGATGCCGCCCTGCTGCTGCTGCCGGCCGCGCTGTGCATCGGCCTGCTGCTGTGGCTGCCGGCCGAGGCCATGAGCCGCCTGCGTGCGCCGCTGCTGATCACTGCCGCCATCGCCAGCCTGCTGCTGGCCCTGCGCCTGAAGCAGCGCGTGGTCTACCCGCTGTACACGCTGGCCAACCTGCTTGAAGCCCTGCGCGAAGGCGACTTCAGCCTGCGCGGCTCGCGCGCCCAGCGCGGCGATGCGATCGGCGAAGTGATCTGGGAGGTCAACGCGCTGTCCGCCACACTGCGCGAGCAGCGCCTGCGGGTGGAGGAATCCAACGCCCTGCTCGGCAAGGTGATCGAAGCCATCGACATCGCCCTCTTCAGCTTCGACGCCGAGTCGCGCCTGCAGCTGGTCAACGCCGCCGGCCTGCGTCTGCTCGGCCGCAGCCACGCCGCCGGCCGCAGCGCGGCCGAGCTGGGCCTTGAGGATTGCCTCGCTGTCGAAACCGCCGCCGTGCTGAAGCGCAGCTTCGGCGGCAGCGAAGGCCGCTTCGACGTGCGCCGCTTCCGCTTCCGCTCGGCCGGCCGCCCGCAGGACCTGCTGGTGATCACCGACCTCTCGCGCGCCCTGCGCGAAGAAGAGCGCCAAGCCTGGCAGCGCCTGATCCGCGTGCTCGGCCATGAGCTGAACAATTCGCTGGCGCCGATCAAATCCATGGCCGGCACCCTGGTGCGCGTGCTGGCGCGCGAGCCCCTGCCCGAAGACTGGCGCGAGGATGTCGACGCCGGCCTGCAGGTGATCGGCGACCGCGCCGAGGCGCTCAACCGCTTCATGATCGGCTACACCGCACTCGCCCGACTGCCCCCACCGCAGCGCCGCGAGGTCGAGCTGGCCCCGCTGCTGCGTCGCGTCGCTGCGCTCGAACAGCGCGTGCCGGTGAAGCTCGGCGCCCTGCCCGAGCTGCGCTTCGCCGCTGACCCCGACCAGCTGGAGCAGGCGCTGATCAACCTGGTCAAGAACGCCGCCGAAGCCAGCCTGACCCAGCGCGGCGGCGTCGAAATCCGCGCTCGCGCCGACGGCGCCCAGGTGCACATCGAAATCCTCGACGAGGGCCTGGGCCTGTCCGGCAGCGACAACCTGTTCGTGCCCTTCTTCACCACCAAGCCCGGCGGCTCCGGCATCGGCCTGGTGCTGGCCCGCCAGATCATCGAAGGCCACGGCGGGCGCCTGACGCTGCGCAATCGCGATGACGCTCGCGGCTGTCGGGCAGAGGTGTGGCTGGAGAGCGGGGATTCGGGATTGGGGATTGGGGATTGAGCTGCCGACTGGGGCGGCGAGAGTCTCCTCTGTAGTGTCGGCGGAGCCTGAAAATCTACCGAGGGGATGCCGGGCGAACACGCCTGCGCGAACTTGCGTCGCGGACGCGCGCGTAGCGACCGCATCGACACGCGTAATTCGCGAACTGCAGCCTAGGCTTGCCGCCGCCTGAGTCCGGTGGCGCGGCCCAAACCCGTCACACCCCACTTCGACACCGACCGCAAGGCGGACCGCTACCCATGGATGATCCGGACGGCCGATTCCGCGGCCCGCGGCGTCGATGCGAACGATCCGCTCTCGGCGTAGCTTCAACAGCATCGGCAGGCCGCTCGCAGGCCGACACCCACAGCCCAGCCCGCAGCGGCCGGTCGCACTCACAAACACACCAAGGAGAAACGCATGACCACGCGACAACGGATGATCGCGCTTGCAGTGACGCTCGCGCTTGGTGCGCCGGCGGCTGCCAGCGCGCAGGACATCGGCTTCAACTACATCGAAGGTGGCATCGTCGGCGGATTCGTCAACGATGTGGAGGGCGCTGGCACCTTCACGGGCAGCGGCACGCCGCTCGAACTCGAAGCCGATGCAGGTGGTGGCGCTTTCATCGGTGTCGCCTGGCAGTTCAGCGAGAACATGCACGTGTTCGGCGAGTACTCCAACGCCGGCCAGGAGTTGGAGGTCAGAGGCGGCCCCGAGATTATCGACGGTGAGTTCGACATCGTGCGCTGGCGCATTGGCGTCGGCTACGCGCATGCGCTGTCGCCTCGCACCAGTCTCTACGGGCGCCTCAGTTTTGACAGCGCCGAGCTGAAGAATCTTGAAGCCGCCAACTTCCGTTTCCCGGCCGACGGTGCCGAAGATGGCTTTGGCAGCGAGGTCGGCGTGATCTGGGCGGCGAGCCCGAGCGTCCACCTGCAGGGCCACGCGCGCTACACCTCGGTGGGCGACGTCGCCAGCGAGGGCTCAAGCGGCTTCGACGCCGACGTCCTGGTCGGCCTGACCGGCCGCTGGTACGTCCGTCCCAAGGTCGCGGTTTTTGCCGGCTACGAGCTGGGCAAGATCACGACCTTTAGCGTGGGGGCGCGCTACGCGTTCTGACGCGGCCTCAGCGATCGAATCGGGGCTTGTCGCACGCCTCGCGAGGCCCAGCGGTTCTGCGAGCGTCCTTCCTGCGAGCGGATTGATCTATCGCGAGTGCAACGCGCCCCGTCGCATCGCAGTTCGCAGGTAGGGCGTCTTCGTACCCGCAGCCGACGCACTCAGCCGGCGTGCTTGCCTTGAGCCAGCCGCGGTGCAAGGATCGCGCGTTGCCAGAGCTTCTGCGAAAGGCCGCCAGATTAGGCCGACGGGATAGGCGGAGCCGGCGGTGTAAGGCTCTGAATAGCGGAGGAAATTTCCCACGCTCGCACGCACGGCTCAAGATTATGCGGCGGTGTTATCACGACGGTTTCCGTCTAATAGTAGTTGGATTCCACGAACATGCGTCGCAAAGTGATTCAACACTTCGCAAACATGTTCCCTCAGAGGTTTATCGACCTCCCTGAGGGATACGATCTCGCTTTGCTCGCACGCGCAAAGCGAGGAGTGCCATCCTTCAATCTCCTCGAGGGTACGGCCTCCATTGATGGGGTTCCTGAGCCGCTGCTCCGAACCGCATCGAGCTATCGTGAGTGGCTCCACAAAGAGGCCGCTGCCCACGGCGTCGAGCTTGAGGGCATCCGAAGCGCATCAATGGAAGTTAGGTTCGAGGTTGATGCTGTTGAGGTGGAGGAGTCTTTTGGTCACGTATCGCACAGTGCAAGATTCCGGTTTGAGTGCGCCAGCGAGCTACGCACCGACGAGAAGTCCTATACGTGCGAGAGCTCATGTGAAAGGCAATGGGGTTACGGCTGGTACTGGGAGCAGCTGTTTGGTGTACCGGCGCGTGGAATCTAACTGTGCGTTCAAGCGGACCGCGGGGAAAGGTTTCGATGTTTCCTGATATGTCTGCGGCCCGCGGCCGCTTAACGCGGCGTTAGATTTCTCGTTCAACGTTCTCTGCGAGATTCAACCAATGGCGTTCCCCGCTTGGCAGGTTGCCCAACTGCGATCTCCGGAGGGCGATACCATCGCAAGGTTCCGAACGGATTGCTCGGGGCTGCTCGGGGATTCGAACTTTCCCGCGGCGCTGTGGGTAAAGGTCGATCCGCCGGACGCGGGTGACCTCGATGCATTGCTGACCGAACTGGATGCGATCGAAGATGCAGTCATGAGAGTCGTGGAAGGAGAGCATGGAGGGCGGCTGCTAGTCACGCTGACTGGCGCAGGGCGCCGAGATCTTGTGTTTGCGTTGCAGGGCGGAGGCAATCTGGTTCTCCGAGCGGTAGCTGAGGTCTCTGCCACACGCGGCAACTGTCTTCAGGCAAGTCTGTATCCAGAGCAAAGATTCGGCCCGTATCAAGCACTTCTTAAGGCCGCGGCGCGTGCAATCTAACTGTGTGCTCAACTGGACCCGCGGGGACATGCTTCATTCAAGCCGATCACCGCTGGCCGCGGGCCAGTTAGCACGGCGTTAGGCCCAATGGACACTCTCGTCGTAAAGCGAGTTGAATCGCTCGGTGAATCGGCCGAAGTCACCCTGGCAAGTGACAGGGGCGAGATCGTTGCCTTTTGTCATCCCTGCAATCTTGTGGCTGGGCAACGTGTTCCCAATCGCCTCCATGGCGCCTGCGAGAGCGTAAAGGCGGCCTTTCTCACAGACTGGCCAGAGGAAGCGAAGCTTTTGCGCGCTGCTGAGCGTCTCGAAAGCGTTGGTAGCTTTACGTATCGAGGGTGCGGGAAGGTTCGCGATCAGTCAGGGGGGCTAGTTGAAGTGCTTGGCTTCATCGTGGATGTTGGTGAAGCATTGCCATTCGATGGGCCCCTTGAGTTTGAGTCCATGCGGATTAGCATATGGGCCTAACAGTTCGCTCAAGCGGACAGATCAATCGCTTCGCGATTGATGCTGCCGCTTAGCTCCGGCGTTAGGATTGGCATGTCAGGTACCCCGCAATCTGCGAAGGCCGCATCCGCTCGGTTCATGGCCGTCGTCGCAGCTACGTTCGCTCTGGCTGCATTCGCTGGCTATGAGGCTCCGGGGCTAGTCTCTGTCGAGTCGGCGTTCTCGATTTTGCTGTTCCTGCTTGGGCTATCCCTTCTTGCACGCCTTCCGGGCTCTCGTTCAATTGCGCAGGCCACCTACAGCGTCTTCGCAGTTCTTGGTGTCATCGGCACCCTTTACAATGCCTTGGTCACATTCGCGGTGCCGCCGCTAGCCGTCAACGGCATCCTTCTTCTTTCCGGCTCCGTCGTTTACACCACGGGTGCCGTTGCAATTGCTCTTTGGCTTCGTGGCTGTGAGGCTCGGCTGCTTCTGGCTAGCACAAAGCAACCCTAACTGTGTGGTCAAGCGGACCTGCGGGGAGAAGCTTCGAGTGAACCGATCACTGTCGGCCGCAGGCCGCTTACCACGGCGTTAGGGAGCATCAGGATGGATGGTCGCGAAGTCATTGAGAATCTTCGAGCGGCGGTTCGGGACGCTGAGGCAGCAGGCCACAAGGCGATAGACCCGGCCGCGCTTAAGTCGTTCTTGGATTCTCTAGAGCGCGAGGCATCTGGTCGGCCTTCGCAGCAAATGGTCGCAGAGGCAAATCTCGAGGAGTACCGAGCCCGCCTATCGAAGTGGATTGCAGATAACGCGCACTTCAACGAGTGGAGTTTGGAGTCCTTTCGTCAGATCATTGCGCTCGGCCAGAGTGCGATCAAAAGCATCTTCTTCATTAACGGTGGCGCGGCAGTTGCCCTTCTGGCGTTCATCGGTCATCTCGCGACATCGGCAACCACGGCTAAGGCTGTAATGCCTTTTGCCCATTCGTTACAGCTCTTCGTCTTTGGTGTGTTTTGCGCCGCACTCACCTCTGCGCTCACTTACCTCTGCCAGCTTGCCTATGGCGGCAGCAAGCGCTGGCACGGCCGTGTCGGCATTGGCTTGCATATCCTCACGGTAGCGTCTGGCGTCGGTTCATTTGTGTACTTCTTCTGTGGTGCCGAGGCCGCATATGGTGCTTTCAAGTCAATCGCCCCCTAACTATCCGCTTAACTCACGCGTTAGGCAGCGCACGGAGATTTGAGGCACGTGAAAGAGGGCACTCCAATCATCACGGCTAATGCTAAGCCGTTTCGCTTCGTGTGCCGAGGTGAAGCGGACGCGTGGAAGCCGTCCCTGGATGAAGTCAACTCGCGCTCCTACGACTACGTGAAGCTTCATCGCATGTCTACATACCTCGACGTGGGAATCGCACCGTTTTCTCTCGGGGTTTGCTTTGACGGCACCTTTGTTCTCCCCGCGATCGAGCAGTACCGCGAGCGTGAAGCAGCTTTGGCCAAGTTCAATCAAACCCTCGTTGAACTTCTAGTAGGTGGCCTCTACTGCGAAGCGGCAGAACCGGACGACATCGGCTACGGGTCACTGTCGATGGATGGCTACAGCAGAATTCTCGGCGGCGCTTACGGGCCAGCGGCTTCTATGCATAAAGCCGCGCGAATGAAAATGCTCGGAACGCTAGACAACATCTCGCTTTTTTCGCCAGAAATCGTTACTGCGGAAGACTTGGAAGCGTCGCTTAAGAAGGGCCGATCTCTTCTGTCCCGGGTCGGCCCCGTGCCCCAAGAGCAGATTCTTTACGGGGCAACCTTCTACGTCCGAAAACAGTGGGCCGAGGCGCTGCTGCACCTATGGACGACAACAGAGCGAATCGTAGAAACAGCGTGGAATCGCCACGTTCTAAGCTACCCAACGCCGCCGTCTAAAAAGCGCCGAGCTTTCCTAGAGGACCACCGCACGTGGACGGTTTCAGCCAAGCTGGAAGTTCTGCACCAGAAAGGGCTGCTGCCGGCGGAGGTTTACGAAGAGCTCGATGAAGTACGCAAGGCTCGAAACAACTTTGCCCATCGCGGCACGGCGCCTGACCATGCTGTCGCAAACAAGGCGTTACGCGCTTGTTTTCAGATGGCATCGCTTTGCGCATCGGAATTCAAGGAGCGTCAGCTATTCTCCGAAGTGGTCGAGTTAGTTGATTCTCGGTGCCACCCGGATCTCTATCCCAAGAAGACGCGCTTCGAGCACTCGGAAGTAACTCATTGGCTTGCCATTCCACCTTTACCAGGCGATGAGGGCTGGGGAGATGCGCCGTATGAAGTAATTGATGAGCTCAGGCTGCGACCCATTGAAGGCGCTGCCTAACAATTCATTCAAGCCGACGCCGCTTCGCGCCGCGGCTTAACTCAGGTGTTAGACTTAATGGAGGACTCGCCCTGTTTTCGATAAAGTCAAATTCTTCTGAGCGCGAACTTGTGTTTTTGTCGTCAATTGACGATCACTTTACGGTCGAGCTCAAGGGGCGGTCTGTCTACGCTACCCAAGTGGTCTATGCGTATACCGACGCTCTTGGCGTCGCAGAGCTCTTTGCACGCCTAGCCGCCAATGAGCGCCCATGGACCGGCGTCGAGAGCTGGGAGTCATTGGAGGGAGAGTTTCGATTGTCTGCAATGTGCTCGCCGCTTGGGGAGGTAACGTTCTTCCTTGAGATCGCTGGTATGCAGGGCGCACCAGAGGAGTGGCGTGTCTCCGCCTCCATCACTACAGAGTTTGGCCAGTTGTGCCAACTTTCAGCGGGCGCTCGCCGTTTGTTTGGTAGCGCCTAACGTCGTTCAAGCGGCAGCTCCAGCGTTGGGCATCTGAGGAGAATTCCATGCAGAAAGGAAACAACGCATCGGCAGGTCGCTACGTCGGCATTGGTCTGTGTATCGGTGTCGCCATCGGCGCAGGGCTCGGCGTGGCATTGGGCAATCTGGCTCTTGGTATGGGGCCTGGTATCGCAATCGGCGCCGCGATCGGCATCGTCGCTTCGCGGCGAGCAGCGTCCAAAGCGGCATCGAGTGCCTCGCAGGCACCCGATGACTAACTTGCCGCTGGGCTCAAGCGTTAGGCCATTATCAATGGACAGCTTGGGACCATTGAGGATGCTCGTCGGGTGGCTCGCGAGGTCCTGTCCGGAACCATGGACCCACATCTGGGTTGTGGGCTTGTTGGAGGCATTGGCAAGAAGTTGAACCACCATCCGTCGCTAATGGAGTTCATCCATATCGCACATCTGCTCGAAGGACCTGGGCACGAGGGTTTCACTGAAGAGTCGTTGTTGCCGAACATCATGGTCGCCTGCCGCGAGCTCGTGGCAGTTCAGGCCTAGATCGTCATTCAAGCCGACGCCTTCGGTACGGCGTTAGGCCGCGCCGAGGGTGCACCGCGTCGCTAGAGAGCTTTCTGAAAAGTGGGTGCACGGTTGTTTTCACCTCCTCTCCGCCCCTCTCCCCTTCTTGGAGAATGAAATGATCAGAAAATCCTGTCGCAGGTCTCGTTTTTCCACATGGGCCGGCGTAGTGTCGGCGCATGTCTCGTCCTCAACGCATTAAGTGCACGGTGCACGGTGCGACGATTAGCCGGCTCGCGCGCCTACGGTCCGTTGCAGCGCATGTCAAAACAAAACCACACTCCGTATCCAACGCCATGGCATTGATCTGGCTGCCTGGTTCGCTGGTTACGTCCAAAAGTAGGAAGCGATGAAAAGAATCTGTGTCTTTGTTGCAATGGCAAGTATTTGCGGTGCTGCGTCATCACAGGAAATGAGCAAGTTGGAGTTCATTTCTGTATCTGGCAAGCAGCTGACTGATGCGCTGTGTCAGTCCGAGCGATTCCTGGAGTGCGTAGCTGACTCGGAGGAGCTATGTCGAGCCCAAATGAATGCGCTAGTCGTCCCGCACTGCCTCAAGGAAAATGACAGCATCATTCCCGAAACAATGGCCGATGGAGAGGCTCAGGAAGTCGCGAATGAACTTAAGAAGTGTGTTGCAACCGCGTATCTGGCATTGAACCAGGTCGATGGGAACGAGTTTCAAGAATGCATAGTGAAGTAGCTTCCTGTCGAAAGCGTGCAGACCCGTTCAATCATCGTTCCGGCGTGCGGTCTCGAATGGATAGGCGAAACTATGTGGCTGTGGTGCATTCGCTGCGATAGATTTCGTGAAGTTCGGATTCAAGTCTTGTTTTTCACATTGCGTTCCTATGCTTTCGCTCTCCGCGGGCAACTGCGCTGTTTCCGGAGCGTTGCAGATCTGGTGTTCCTTGATTGCCGGAGTGGATTGACTTGCAAAGACTCTGTTTCCCGGCCCGCGCCGCAGACCGGCCGCGCTCACCTGGCCACCCTCTGTCGCGCTTGTTTGCCGAGTCGAGCCGGGGAGTTTTCATCGTGGTCCTCACCGCCGGGTTGGTCTCTTGCATCAATCCAGATGTCTTCAGTTCGTCTCACGAGAGCATGGCCGATGCAGTCGCCTCGGGGATTGTACGACAGGGGTGGGTGCCTGATTGGCTGCCTGAGCATGCCAGGCAGATTCGAGAGATCCATGATCTCGACACCAACGAGTGGGCAGTGTCGTTCGCCTATGCCGCGGAGCGCGGGCTGGCCGTTCCCGAAGGTTGCTTTCAGACCAAAGGGCTGGAGACGTTGGCGCCACGACTTGACGCGAGGTGGTGGCCTGAGGATGTGCCCTCAAGCGTCCTCGACACGCCCAGGCACGAGTATTTCCAGTGCGCTGGATATGTGATCGCCAGAGCGGACGCGCGTGGCGAGGGTTTTGTCTGGAGTTCGAGGGCTGGCGAATGAGCGCCGCGCGTGAATACCGCGTACATGTCCTGATCCGCCACACATGTTCGTGCGGGCTGGATGGCTGCGGCGCGAGCGGCCCACTTGGCGTTGGCGCTTGCGCCGCGGTGAATTGCCAAAGTGAGTGGTGCGACGAGTTCACGATCCACGTTTTCTCAATGACGCGGAGTGCTCCGCATGCGTGAACAAAGCTCGGGCGCACGAGGCGAGGCGGAGTCACCGCTGCACGGCGCCGCGTGGTGCAACGAGTCGCGGCGCATTCGTCGCCTGGTTTCGCGCGGGCACGAGGTCAACTTCAGGGATGACATTGGCGAGACTCCGCTGCACGGCGCGGCGGCTTGGGGCAACTGCACGGCCGTGCGCACCTTGCTGAAGCTTGGCGCGCGCCATGATCTGGTGTCGGCCGACGGCATGACCGCGCTGCACTGGGCGGCGGGTTGGGGAGGTCTCGGCGTAGTTCGTGCGCTCGTCCGTGCGGGTGCGGACACGAAGCGGCCGGATGCTCATGGACGCACGCCCGCGCAGCTCGCAGCGTCACGTGGAAAGGCGAAGGTGGCCGCCTGGCTTGCGGCTCAGGGCGCTTGAGGGTGAAAGCGCGGGCTTGGTTTGCTTCCAAGGCACTGGAAGCGCCACGCGCCCCGTAGCGCTCAGCGTGTCGCGAGCGCCAAAGACTGGCACTCAGGAGGATGTGGGTGGATCTGGCTACGAAATCGGACGCGGACATCCTGTCGGTGGCGAACCCCATCATGGACAACCTGATGGAGGCATCCACGGCCATCGACTACGACCGGCACGTCCGCGACTTCACCGATCGCCTCAAGCAGCGCCTGTCCAGGCAGCAGCTGGAGTGGATCTGTCAGGACTACCAGAGCAGCAAGGGCTATTTCGCCGAGCGGGAGTTCGTTGCCGTCTTTCGTCGCCCGGATTCGGTCGCGTTGGTCTGGAAGCAGCGCTTCACCCGGCAGCCCGGTGACTTTGTCGCCGAGATGGTGCTGGTGCAGCAGGACGGCCGCTACCTCGTTGACCATGTGATGGTGTTCTAGCGTAGCGCGCGCCAGTTCATACAAGCCGACCTCGCGCTTCGGCGCAGCACGTCCCAGGCCTTCCTGCTCATGAAAAAGCTCATCGCGTACGTGCTTGTCTCGATGCCCTGCAGCAGCGTCGCCGCATGCGACCTCAGCCTGATCGGGACTTGGAAATCGGACGGGCCGACCACCATGGCTTTCCTGCGTGACAACGCAAAGCTTGAACCGAAGGCCATGGAGTTCCTTGAGGCGCTGATGGGCCAGATGACGCTCACCTTCTCCGACAGCGAGCTGCATCAGGTCATGCCTGACATCGAAGTGCCGGTCGACGGCCAGCTGCGACCCTTCGCAGGCTCGGACGAGCGCAAGCCCTACAGGCTGCTCTTCTGCGGTGACTCCACGATCGTGTGGTCTGCGAAGCGCTCCTTCGGCACAGGGGACGGCGCAACTACCTTCAACTTTGTCGGGCCTGACACGGTGTGGGTCTACATGGGCAGCACCGAGCCCGGCGTTCCGGACCTGCATGCGAGGGAGTACTTCCAGCGGGTTCGTTGAGGCTGGGTTCAGCGGTTGCTGATCTGGCCAAGGCTGGTCGCCTGCTAGCAGGCTCCTACCCACCGCTCGGCTGTCTGGCCCTGTGGCACGGGGGAGCTGCAAATCCCGAATCCCGGCCCGGCCCTCGCGCACAGCGCTCGGGCGTTCGTCGGCTCGCGCGGCAGTGCCGCGCAAACGAGCCTCCTGCCTTCGGCCCGGCCCTCGCGCACAGCGCTCGGGCGTTCGTCGGCTCGCGCGGCAGTGCCGCGCAAACGAGCCTCCTCACTCTCAAGCCTCCACCACCATCACCCGGTTCTTGCCCGCGTGCTTGGCTGCGTACATGGCCTTGTCGGCGCGGTCGATGACGTCGCTGGGGTGTTCGCCTTGGGCGAAGGCGGTGACGCCGGCGCTGAAGGTGAGCAGCAGTTTCTGAGTGTTGGCGAGGAAGAAGCGGCGGGTGAGTTCGCGCTGCAGGCGCTGCACGACGTTGCTGGCTTCTTCGACGCCGACGCCGGGCAGCAGCAGCACGAACTCTTCGCCGCCGAAGCGCACCACCGAGTCGTTGCCGCGCAGGGTTTCGCGCAGCACGGTGGCGATGTGGCGCAGCACTTCGTCGCCGACCAGGTGGCCGTGGCTGTCGTTGATGGTCTTGAAGTTGTCGACGTCGAGCACGACCACGCAGAGCTGAGTGCCCAGGCGCTGCATGCGCGCCATCTCGCGCTCCAGCGCTTCGTCGAGGCCCTTGCGGTTGAGCGCGCCGGTGAGCGGGTCGAGGCGCACGAGCTGGCTGGTTTCCTCCAGCTCGCGCTGCAGCACCAGCACGCTCTGGTTGGCGGTTTCGACCTGCTCGCGCAGATCGGTCAGCTCCTCTGCCGAGCGTGCGGCGGTCTCGCGGGTTTCGCGGGTGCGTACCAGCAGCAGGCTGACCACGTCGGCCAGGGTGTCGAGGCTGTCGGCCTCGCTGATGCGGGTGGCGCAGTCGCTCAGCACGTCGTGGTAGCTCGCGGTGGTGCTGGTGAGTTCGCCGAGTCGGCCGATGAAGCCGGCCAGCAGGGCCTTCAGCCGCTGCTGGGCATCGGAGATCTGGCGGGCGAGATGGCGCTGCTTTTCGATGACCCGGCGCAGTCGACGGCCGACCTCTTCCAGCATGCGCACGTCAAGCTGGTCCTGCAGCGATTCGGCCAGCAGGCCCAGCTGTCCGTGCAGCCAGTGGTCGTCGACCACCAGCAGGCGGATGTTGTCGATGATCAGCCGCAGCAGGTCGATCAGGGCGTCGCGCAGCGCGGCTTCGCTTTGCCCGGCCAGCTCCAGCCCGCGCTGGAATCGATGCAGCTGCTGTCCCAGTGCCTGCAGGTTGAACTCGCCTTTGGATTCGCGCAGCTGGGTGGCGAGCAGGCGGGCTTCGTGGGCCAGCGCGGGCTGGCTTTCGAGCAGCGGGGCGATGCCTTCGTGCAGCAGTCCGGCCAGCAGCTCGTGCAGGCCTTCGCTGGGAGTGTTCGCGGCCTCTTCGCGCGGTTCGCTCGGCCGGCGGTTGCGCCAGTCGCGCACCAGAGCATCCATGCGCCGGTGCAGCTGCGCGGCTTCCATCGGCTGGGCCAGCAGCTGCAGCAGCTGCAGCTGACGCAGGCCGCGCTGTGGGCCGGCGCGATCCGGGTCGAGCTCGCGGAGGGTTTCCAGCAGCAGCGAGGCCCAGGGCAGCTCGGCGTCGACGATTTCCAGCAGGCCCGTGCTGAGTGCGCTGCGCAGTTCGCTCCAGCTGCCCTGGGCGAGTGCGCGTTCGCACTGGCGGGCCAGATTGAGCAGGGCGGGCGTGCCGCGCGGCAGGGCGTTCACGAGGGCGCGCAGCGATTCCTCAGGGAACACGGCGACCGGCTCTTCGCCGCTGATCTGCTGATAGATGCGCGAGTAGTTCTCGGGCGTCGGCGGCAGCCTAAGGTTCGCCAGCCGCTTCAGGGTTTCGCGCGCAAGCTCCGAGGGTGCGATGCGCGCGGGCTCCGATCCGTTCGAGGGGCGATGTGGGCTCATGGTCGAAGCGATTCCGGAAGGCGCAGGGAAAGTTCAGAAGCGCGTGCAACGGGTTTCGTGCGTTGTCGAGCGTACGCCGATCGCAGAACGACGGTGCGGTAGGCGCCAGGCCACGCTGCCGGAGTTGCGGTCCTGCTCGCGTCCATCTCAGCAGGCCACCCGGTTGCGGCCCGCCTGCTTCGCCGCGTACAGGGCGGCATCGGCCTGCGACAGCATGCGGTCGTAGTCGGCGTGGCCCTCGTGCGAGGCGATGCCGATGCTGATGGTGGTGCGCAGCCCAGGCGCGATCGCGTCGAGCTCCAGCCGTTCGACGCCGGCGCGCACGCGCTCGCAGACCGCCAGCGCGTCTGACAGCCGGGTGTTGGGCAGCAGCAGGGCGAACTCCTCACCGCCCCAGCGGGCCACCGTATCGATCTCGCGACACAGCCCGCGCATGCGTTCGGCCACGGCTTTCAGCACTGCGTCGCCGGCGGCATGGGACAGCTCGTCATTGATGCGCTTGAAGTGGTCCAAGTCGACCAGGGCCACGCACAGCGGCTGCTCGCTGCGGCCGGCGCGCGCGAACTCGTAGGCCAGCAGTTCGTCGAGCGCGCGGCGATTGGCGAGGCCGGTCAGCGCGTCCTCGCGGGCCTGCCGTTCGAAGGCCTCGGCCTGCTGGCGCAGCTGCTGCATGAGTTCGCTCTTCTCAAGGTCGGCCTGCTGCAGGCGCTGCGCCTGCAGGCGCAGGTCGGCGGTGCGCTGCTCGACCAGGTCGCCCAGCCGCAGTTCGTTCCGATGGGCGCGCAGCAGCCTGCGCTGCAGCAGCCCATGCACTGCCAAAGCGGCAACTGCGGCCAGGATGAGCCAGGCCCAGGGGCGCTGCCAGAGCTGCGGTGCGATTCGCAGATCGATGCGCGCGACCTGCTCGCTCCACGGCCCATTGGGGTGGGCGGCCTGCACCTCCAGCGAGTAGTGGCCGGGGCCGAGGTTGGTGAAGACGGCGCTGCGCTGCTCGCCGCGCTCGACCCAGTCCTCGTCGAACCCCTGCAGGCGATAGCGATAGCGCACGCGCTGCGGCATCACGAAGGCGAGGCCGGTGAATCCGATTTCGATGCGGCTGGTGCCTGCGGGCAGGTCCAGGCGGCCGTTCAGCGGCAGCGCTTGGCCGTCCACCAGTACCGATTCGATCACCACGGGCGGCGCCTGCTCGGCGAAATCGTGCAGGCGCGCTGGCTTGATGTAGGCCACGCCCTGCGCGGTGGCAATCCACAGGCTGTCGTCAGCGCGCCGCACCGCCGCGGGCATCGAGCCGCCGTTGCACTGGGCGCTGGCCATGCCGTCGGCTTCGTTGAAGTGCTCGAAGGGCACCGGCTCGCTGCTGCTGCCGTCCGCATAGGCATGGGCCGCGGCGCTGGGCAGGCGCAGCACGCCGCGGTTGCCGGTCAGCCAGAGATCGCCGGCGGCATCCTGCAGCACGGCAAAGAACTTCTCGAACGGCAGCCCCGCGGCGTGCCCGACCGCGGCGATGTGGCCGTCGCTGCGGCGCCAGCGCAGCAGTCCGCGATCGGTGGCCAGCCACAGTGCGCCAGCACGCAGGTCTTCGTGGATGGCGAACACCGATTCGATGCCCAGTTCGCGGCCGAGCGCGATGGTCTCGACCTGGCCGCTGTGGATGCGGCCAAGCCCGGTGCCGGTACCGACCCAGAGCGCGCCCTCCGAGTCCTCGAACAGCGCCACGATGTATTCGCCGGGCAGGCCTTCGCTGCGACCGAAGATCTGCAGTGCGCCGTCCTTGCGCAGCGCCAGGCCTTGGGTGGTGCCGATCCAGAGTTCGCCGCGCGTGTTTTCCAGAATGGCCCGCACCTCGTTCGAGGGCAGCCCGGACGCGTCGTCGATGCGCTCTGCCACGCCCGTGTCTTCCACCCGCAGGGCGCCCTGGTGATAGCTGCCGAGCCAGACGCCGCGCGCGCTCGGCGCGAGACTCAGCACCGAGAGGTCGGAGAGCGCGCCGACCGCCGCCGAGGGCCAGGGCTGGACGCCGTGGCCGTTGATGCGGCTGAGGCCGCGGCTGGTGCCGACCAGCAGGCCGCCGTCGGGCAGCTCGAGCACGCTGCGCACGAAGTCGTCGGCCAAGCCGTGCCTGCGGCTGAGCGTGGAGAACGGGGCCGCCCCCAGCCTGACCAGGCCGCCGTTCGTGCCGACCCAGAGGTTGTCCTCGCGATCTTCGAACAGCGCCAGCACGCGGTTGTTGGGCAGGCCGCTGCGGGTATCCATCGCATCCAGCACGGCGCCGCTGCGGCGGTAGAGGCCCTGTGAGACGGTGCCGATCCACAGCTGGCCCTGACGGTCGAGCAGCAGACGGCTGATCGAAGCCTTGGCCAAGGCGGGTTCGATGGCGTCGAAGCCGAGATCGGGATCGGCGGCGGCAGCAATCGGCTGACGCGAGGTGAACAGCCCCTGTTCGGTGCCAACCAGCAGATGCCCCTGCGGGCCCAACAGCAGGGACAGAACGGGGCGCTCGCCCAGCGCAGCTAGCTTGTCAGGAGCGGGCAGCAAGCGGTCGTCTTGCGCCCGCATCAGGCCGCGTGAGGTGCCCACCCAGATGCGGCCCAGGGCGTCTTCCGCCAGCGCGTAGACGCTGCCGCCGCCGGTTTCGGGGGACACGCTGAAGTGTTCGCGGGTGCCGTTGGCGTCGACGCGCATGAGGCCGCCGTTCTCGGTGCCCGCCCAGAGCCGGCCCGAGCGATCGCGCAGCACTGCAGTGACCAGCGCCGGTGCCGTGGGCATGGGCTCCCAGCGACCTTCTGCGCGCCGCACGATGCTGCCGCGCGACCCTGCCACCAGCAGGCCGCCCGAGGCTTCGATCGCCAGCGCGCGCACGCCGGAGTCGAGCATGCCCGTGCCGGCGTTGTAGTCGAAGTTCTGGAAGCGCAGGCCGCTGTAGCGGACCACGCCCTCCCAGGTGCCGAGCCACAGGTAGCCGTCAGCGCTCTGGGTGATGGCGTTGATCGTGTTGTGCGGCAGGCCCTCGCGCGTGGTCCAGACTTCGAGGTTGTACTGGTCGAGCGGTCGCTGCTCTGCCGCAAGCGCCTGCGCCTTGCCGGGCAGGCCCGCGAGCAGCAGGCCCAGAACGAACACGCAGGCCGCCGCCGCGCGCAGCCCGGCGCATCGCCGCGCAGGGCAGGAGCACACCGTAACCGCAAGGCGAAGCAGGCAGGGCATCTGGGGCAGGGCAGGCCGACGTGAGCGAGCCCGAGATGCATGCAAGACCTGAACCGTCAACGACGGTGACGTTGAGACGCGGGCCGCGGCGGAGCGGCTGTCGCCCGCCGCGGCCTGAACCTATCAGCCCACGGCCTCCAGCCAGCCGTGGCGGTCCGGCGTGCGGCCGTTGAACAGGCCGAAGAACAGCTCCTGGATGCGCGCCGTGACCGGGCCGGGCTTGCCGGTGCCGACCGGCTTGGCGTCAACGCTGCGGATCGGCGTGATCTCGGCGGCGGTGCCGCACATGAACAGCTCGTCGCAGAGGTAGAGGTACTCGCGCGGCATGTCGCGCTCGACCACCTCGATGCCGTGCTCGCGGGCCAGGGTCATGATGCTGTGGCGGGTGATGCCGTTGAGGATCGCCGCCGAGGCCGGCGTCGTGTGCAGGGCTCCGTTGAACACCAGGAACAGGTTCTCGCCCGCGCCCTCGCTGAGCAGGCCGGTCGAGGCCAGCGCGATGCCCTCGCCGAAGCCCAGGCGTCGCGCCTCGCGCGCGATCAGCTGGCCAGACAGGTAATTGCCGCCGGCCTTGGCGCCGGTCGGAATGGTGTTCGGCGCCATCCGCTGCCAGCTCGACACGCAGGCGTCGATGCCCTGCTCAAGCACGCCCGCGCCGAGGTAGGCGCCCATGTTCCAGGCCGCCACGGCGACGTCGGTCGGGCAGTCGGCCGACAGGCCGAAGCCGCCCAGACCGCGGTAGGCCACCGGCCGCAGATAGCCCTTGCCGAGGCCGTTGCGCTTCAGCACGTCACGGCAGGCCTGCGCCAGCGTGGCGAGGTCATAGGGCATGGGAATGTCGTAGATCTTGGCCGAATGGAACAGCCGCACCAGGTGATCGGTGAGGCGGAAAATCGCCGGGCCGTTCGGGGTCTCGTAGCTGCGGATGCCCTCGAACACCGAGGAGCCGTAGTGCAGCGCATGCGCCATCACATGCGTGGTGGCCTCGGCCCAGGGCTTGATTGCGCCGTTCTGCCAAATGAATTCGGGGTACTGGGGAGTGCTCATGGGCGCGTGCGTCGGGGCGTGAGAAGGGCCCCGGATGATGCGCGAGCGCTCACGGGCGCGGCAAGGCGACAAAGGTCATCGCGCCGCGCTCGTCGAAAGCCGGCCCTTCAGGCCGATTCGAGCACATGCTGCAGCCAGTGCAGGCGCTCGCCGCTGCCCTGGCCCTCGATGGCGACCACGTCGAACCGGCAGGGGCGCTTTGCCAGGGCGGGATTCGCCGCGAGGTAGGCCTGCGCGGCCTGCCACAGGCGCTGGCGTTTGCCCGCGCCGATCGAGGCCAGCGCGCCGCCGTGGCTGCCGCTGCGGCGATAGCGCACCTCGACGAAGACCAGCATCTCGCCGGCTTCCATCACCAGATCGAGTTCGCCGAAGCGGTAGCGGACGTTGGCGGCGCGGAAGCGCAGGCCCTGCGCTTCGAGATGCGCCCGCGCCTGCGCCTCGCGGCGGGCGCCCTCAGCGGAGACCGGCGCTGCCATCGAGCGGCAGGCCCGTCTCTTCGCTGGGAATGCGCAGCGCGCGGCCGGACTGGAAGCGGCCCCAGCCGGGGCGGCGCTGGATCTGGCCGAACTCGTCGAGGCTCAAGCTGCCGCTGGCGCCTTCAATCGCGCTGCCGGGCAGGCGCGCCAGCGCCGGCAGGGCGGCCAGCACGCGATAGGCATCGAGGCCGAAGGCGAACAGACGCGCCGAGGCCCCCTGCGCGGTGCTGAGGCGGCGGGTGTCGTCCTGCGTCGGCAGGCCCGGGCCGCTGGCGCCCAGCAGCCAGGGCAGCTCGGTGAACTCGATGCCGTCGAAATCACGTTCGGGGCGGGTGTTGCCGTCGGCGCCGCGGATCTGCGAGCTGGCCAGCAGCGGGCGATCGAAGATGCCGGCCGAGCGCAGCTGTGGCACCAGCAGACGCGCCTGTTCGAAGCGCAGCGCGAGGTAGATGGCGTCGATATCGACCCGCACGGCGCCCGAACGGTCGGGCGTGGTGACAGCAGGATCGGGAGCGCGCGAGCCCGCCGCCGCGATGGCGCGCCGGATCTCGGCCGAGTAGTCCGGGCTGCCCTCGGGCAGCTGGATCTCGGTGACCACGCTGCCGCCCCCGCGGGCGAAGGTGGGCAGCAGCGCGGCGAGCACGCGACGCGCATGTTCGTCGCCACCGTTGGCCACCAGGATGCGGCGGTAGCCCAGCGCCAGCAGGCGCTCGGCCGCGGCCATGCCTTCGTCTTCGGGGCTGAGCGCGAAGCTCTGGCTGCCCGGTGGCGGGGTGACCGTGCCGCGGTTGAGCGCCAGCACCGGCACCTGCAGGGTGCCCATCTCGAACAGCGCGGTGACGGATTCGCGCGAGAGCGGGCCGACGATGCGCTCGGCGCCGTCAGCGCTGGCTTCGCGGAAGGCCTGCAGATTCTGCTCGATGCTGTCGCCGGCGTCGTACAGCACCACTTCGGGGCGCTCGCCGGCATCGGCGTAGTAGCCGGCCATGAAGCCGTCGCGCACCGCTTCGCCGGCCGCAGCCAGCGGGCCCGTTCGCGGCAGCAGCAGGGCGACCCGGCGCGCGCGCTGCTCCGGCGATGCGATGGCCACGCCAGAGGCCGAGGGCATGGCCAGGCCGAGCGAGCGCAGCTGGCGCGCGGCGTGGTCGTACAGGGGATCGCCGCGGCGCAGGGCGGCGCTGGCCCGCTGCAGCTCGGCCGGACGCATCTGCCCGAGCAGCGAGGCGATGGCCTGCGCGTTCTCCTCGCGCTCGCCCGCCGGCAGCCAGGCTTCGAGGGCCGCACGCTCGCGCGCCGCATCGAAGGGGCGATCCAGCCCGGCGAACGCCTGCGCGCGCAGGAAGTAGACGCGATCGCGCTGGCCTTCCGGCACCGCTTCGATCGGCTGGCCGAGCACGTCGAGCGCGCGCTGCGGCTCGCGGTCGGCGATGGCGATCTCGGCACGCAGCAGGTTGAGGCGCAGCAGGCCGTCGACATCGAGGCGACGCTCGCCCACGTTCGCCACCAGCGGGCGCGCCTGTTCGATCTGTCCATCCTCGCGCCAGGCTTCGGCGGCGCGAAGGGTCAGCAGATCGCGCTGCGCACGCGAGCGCTTGGCGGCATCCAGAAAGGCCTGCGCCGCCATCGGGAAGTCGCCCTCGGCGTACAGGCGCTCGGCCATCTCCTGCTCGGGCGAAGTCGACGCACGGGTCGGCGTGCTGTCGCAGCCGCTCAGGGCGGTGGCGATCAGGAGGGCGCAGAACAGGGGGCGCAGACGGCGCATGGGCGGGGGCTCGGCGGGAGAGTCGGAAGCGGGAGTTTAAGAGCGGGGATTGGGGATTGGGGATTCGGGATTCAGAAAACCGATGCTTTCGCAGGCTTGACGGCGGGCTCCGGATCTCGCCGACGCCTGCAGCAGTTAGCATGACGCCGCGCCACGGCGCGCCCTCGACGCCGCCGCTGGCGCCCACGAATCCCCAATCCCGAATCCCCAATCCCGTGCTCCCAACCGGCTGCCTCCACGTCGTCGCCACGCCCATCGGTCACCTCGACGACCTCTCGCCGCGCGCGCAGCAGGTGTTGGCCGAGGCCGATCTGATCTGCGCCGAAGACACCCGCCACACCCAGCAGCTGTTGGCGGCCAAGGGTCTGAAGCGACCGCTGCTGGCCCTGCACGAGCACAACGAATCGGCCCAGGTCGAGGCGGTGCTGGCGCGGCTGCGCGCGGGCGAACAGATTGCCCTGGTGTCGGATGCCGGCACGCCGCTGATCAGCGATCCCGGCTTCCGTCTGGTCTGCGCTGCCCGCGCGGCGGGCCTGAAAGTGAGCCCGGTGCCTGGGCCCTGCGCGGCCATTGCCGCGCTGTCGGTGGCGGGCCTGCCCTCGGATCGCTTCGCCTTTGAGGGCTTTCTGCCGGCCAAGTCCGGCGCTCGCCGCGAGCGCCTGCAGACGCTGTTGGGCGAGCCGCGCACCCTGGTGTTCTACGAGTCCAGCCACCGCATCCTCGAATGCCTGGAGGATGCCGTCGCCGTATTCGGCGAGCTGCGCCGGGCAGTGGTTGCGCGCGAGCTGACCAAGCTGTTCGAGACCGTGCTCGACGGCCGCCTGCCGCAGCTGGTCGAGACCTTGCGGGCCGATCCCAACCAGCAGCGCGGCGAGTTCGTGCTGATGATCGAGGGCGCGCCCGAAGACAGTGATGCCGCGCTGCGCGAGGGCCAGCGCATCTTCGCGGTGCTGCGCGAGCACCTGCCGGCGTCGAAGGCCGCCAAGCTCGCGGCCGAGCTCTCTGGCGCGCCGCGCAAGGCGCTGTACGCCGCCGTCAGCGACAGCTGAGCCGGGTGTTCAGCGGGTGCGACCGCTGAGCGCGTACACTGCGCGCCGCGAAGTTGGCCGGATCGTCGCGAGGGTGCTTGCCACCTTCGAGGAAAGTCCGGGCTCCACAGGGCGGGATGCCAGGTAACGCCTGGGCGGCGCGAGCCGACGGAAAGTGCAACAGAGAACAGACCGCCGAACGGTGTCGCAAGACATGCGTGGTAAGGGTGAAACGGTGCGGTAAGAGCGCACCGCGGACCTGGCAACAGGGACGGCACGGCAAACCCCATCCGGAGCAAGACCAAATAGGAAGGCGTTGGCGCGGCCCGCGTTGCCTTCGGGTAGGTTGCTTGAGCCCTGCGGCGACGCAGGGCCTAGAGGAATGACGGTCCTCGACAGAACCCGGCTTACAGGCCGACTTCGCCCCTTCCGTTGACCTCGATCCGCTCGCCTTGGCGGGCGGGTCGAGCGTCGGGCTTTCTTGCGCCGGCTCGCTGCCGTGAGGCCACAGCCTGAATCGCATGTGATCCGCCAGCTCCTTGCCTCGTGGGCGTTCAGCGAATCCTCAATCGGGCGCGCCGAGACTCCGCCCCGCTGCCCCGATCGGGATTGTCGTAGAGCATCCCAAGCAGCGCCCGGAACGAGTCCGGGTGGGCGCCTGCCATCGCAGGCGCCATTGACACACCACAAGGAGGTTCACCCATGAAGCGTTCCCTCATCGCCCTCGGCCTGCTGGCGGTCCTGCCGGTTGCCGCCAACGCCAGCGATCTCTCCTACAGCTACGTCGAAGGCGGCTATGCCCGCGTCAATGGACTCGGTGCGAAGGTTGACGGTGCGGTCCTCAACGGTTCGGTCGCACTCGGCTCGCGTTTCCACGCCTTTGGCGGCTACGAGGCGCTGGATATCGATGCGGCGGATTCCGACGTCGACAGCTGGACTCTGGGCTTTGGCTACAACCACGAGCTGAGCCAGAGCACTGACCTGGTCGCCCGTCTCGGCTATCGGAACTTTGACTTCAACGGCCCGTTCGACCTGTCCTTCGAAGGGGAGTCGTACTTCACCGAGGTCGGAGTGCGCAGCCAGCTGGCACCCAGCTTCGAGGGCTACATCTACGCTGGCTATGAGCGTCCCCAGAACGGTAGCGGCGACTACTACGGCCGCATTGGTGGCCAGTACAACTTCAACCCGAGCTGGGGTCTGGTGGCCGACGCCAGATTCGGTGACGGCGTCGAGCAGTACTTCTTCGGCCCGCGCCTCAGCTTCTGAGCCACGAGCGACATCGCAGCACCCGACGCCCGGCCTTGCGCCGGGCGTCGTCGTTTGCGGCACTCCGAGCACAGTCGCACGGCGCATCAATCACAGTCGCAAGGCGCATAGGGTGGGTCTCGACCCACCGGAGCTCAGCTCTCGCCTCAGCCACTGGATGCGCCCCTGCCAGCGCGGAGACCCCCAAAGCGGTGGGTCAAGACCCACCCTATGCGGGCCCCTGGGGTTTGGTCGTCGACGCCAGATTCGGTGATGGCGTCGAGCAGTACTTCTTCGGCCCGCGCCTCAGCTTCTGAGCCACGAGCGACACCGCAGCACCCGACGCCCGGCCTTGCGCCGGGCGTCGTCATTTGCGGCACTCCGAGCACAGTCGCATGGCGCATAAGGCACAGTCGCAGGGCGCCATAGGGTGGGTCTCGACCCACCTGAGCTTCACTCTCGCCTCAGCCACTGGATGCGCCCCTGCCAGCGCGGAGACCGCCAAAGCGGTGGGTCAAGACCCACCCTATGGGGGCTCGGATGCACGCGCCGGATCGCGATGCCGCCCCGGTCAAAAACCCACCGACCATGGTTTGCTTGGCATCGGCAGCCTGAACGGCGACAATGCCGCGCTGAATCGCGCCGGTAGCCCTACGGTGCGTCGCCCCTTCCGGCGCCGGATCCTGCGCGCCGGGCCCTCCCCCGAAGCCAGGTGCAGCATGAACTTCCACGAGTATCAGGCCAAAGAGCTGTTCGCCGAATTCGGCATCGCCGTCCCCGCCGGGTATATCGCCCGCACTCCCGAAGAAGCCGTCGATGCCGCCAAGAAGCTGGGTGGCGACCACTGGGTGGTGAAGGCGCAGATCCACGCCGGCGGCCGCGGCAAGGCCGGCGGCGTCAAGCTGGTCAAGACCTACGACGACGTCCGCGAAGCCGCCAAGAAGATGCTCGGCACCCGCATGGCCACCTACCAGTCGGGCGGCGTCGCCCTGCCGGTGGACACCGTGCTGATCACCGAAGCGACCGACATCGCCAAGGAGCTCTACCTCTCCGTGCTGGTGGATCGCGGCGCCAAGGCCATCACCTTCATCGCGTCCTCCGAGGGCGGCGTTGAGATCGAAAAAGTTGCGGAAGAAAACCCCGACGCGATCCAGACCCTCATCGTCAACTTCGTCGAAGGCGTGCAGCCCTACCACTGCCGCAAGCTCGGCTTTGCCCTGGGCCTGAACCCCAAGCAGGTGGGCCAGCTGACCAAGCTGATGCTGGGCCTGTACAAGCTGTTCAACGAGCGTGATCTGTCCCTGGTCGAGCTGAACCCGCTGGCTATCGATCAGAAGGGCGACCTGGTCGCGCTCGACGGCAAGGTCAACTCGGATGACAACGCCAGCTTCCGCCAGCCCAAGCTGGTGGCTATGCGCGACATCCGCCAGGAAGACGAGACCGAAGTGCTGGCCAGCAAGTTCGACCTCAACTACGTGACCATGGACGGCAACATCGCCTGCATGGTGAACGGTGCGGGCCTGGCGATGGCGACCATGGACGTGATCAAGCTGGCGGGCGGCGAGCCGGCGAACTTCCTGGATGTCGGCGGCGGCGCCACCAAGGAGCGCGTCACCGAGGCCTTCAAGCTGATCCTGTCCTCGCCCAAGGTCGAGGCCATCCTGGTGAACATCTTCGGCGGCATCGTCCGCTGCGACATGATCGCCGAGGGCATCATCGCCGCGGTCAAGGAAGTCGACGTCAAGGTGCCGGTGATCGTGCGTCTTGAGGGCACCAACGTGGAGAAGGGCAAGGAGCTGCTGCGCAACAGCGGGCTTGCCATCACCCCGGCCGACGACCTCAACGACGGCGCCAGCAAGGCCGTCGCCGCCATCCGCAAGTAATTGCGCGCCCGCACGGCGCGCAGCGCGCCGCGGGCCCACCCACCAAGGATCCAAGACCCATGAGCGTTCTGGTCAATTCCAACACCAAGGTGATCGTGCAGGGCTTCACCGGCCAGCAGGGCACCTTCCACGCCCAGCAGATGCTGGACTACGGCACCAAGGTCGTCGGCGGCGTCACCCCCGGCAAGGGCGGCAGCGAGCACATCGGTCTGCCGGTGTTCAACACCGTGCAGGAAGCCGTCGACGCCACTGGCGCCGATGCCTCGGTCATCTACGTGCCGCCGCCGTTCGCGGCCGACGCCATCCTCGAAGCGGCCGACGCCGGCATCCGCGTCATCGTCTGCATCACCGAGGGCATCCCGGTGCTCGACATGCTGCGGGTCAAGAACGTGCTGAACGGCTACGACGACGTCGTCCTGATCGGCCCGAACTGCCCCGGCGTGATCACCCCCGGCGAATGCAAGATCGGCATCATGCCCGGCCACATCCACAAGCCCGGCAAGGTTGGCATCGTCAGCCGCTCCGGCACCTTGACCTATGAAGCCGTCAAGCAGACCACCGACGTCGGCCTGGGGCAGTCGACCTGCATCGGCATCGGCGGCGACCCGATCAACGGCACCAACTTCATCGACGCCCTCAAGCTGTTCCAGGACGACCCGCAGACCGAGGGCATCATCATGGTCGGCGAGATCGGCGGCAGCGCCGAGGAAGAAGCCGCCGAGTTCATCAAGGGCTATGTCACCAAGCCTGTGGTCGGCTTCATCGCCGGCGCCTCGGCCCCGGCCGGCAAGCGCATGGGCCATGCAGGCGCGATCGCGTCGGGCGGCAAGGGCACCGCGGCCGGCAAGTTCGCCGCACTGGAAGCCGCTGGCGTCAAGACCGTGCGCAGCCCGGCCGACCTCGGCAAGGCGCTGTTCGAGCTGATGAACAAGTAAGCGCCGGCTGCAGCGCGCTTGCACGCAAAGGCCGCCTTCGGGCGGCCTTTGCTTTGGGGTCAGCTACCTCAAGCGACGCGGCCTGTCGGCCACGCCCCGCCAGCGTTGAGCGCTTGTCGGACCATGTCCGAGAGAGTGGGTCTAATCCAAATCGACACCGAACAGGTGCGCGAGCTCTCGATCACCACCCTCGGCCTGGTTTGGAACCTCAAAGGCACCCTTCGCGACCCCAATCCGCTGTGCGCTTGAGGGGGCGTGTGCCGGCAGAAGTCGTGCGACTGGCTGGCCGTTGCGGGTGATCACGAAGCCTGATGCTTCACCTCGCTCCAGCGCTGCGACCAAGCGCGGCAGCCCGGACTCTGCTTCCACCACCTCGACCGTGCTCATCATTCGATTGCTCCATTCTCGGCAAGGCGCGACCTCAGCGGAGGCAGTGGGTCGCGGCGAGATCTCTAGCAGGCTGTTGAAAAACAGCCTGCTAGCCCGGCCAGGGATGGTCGGGACGACGAAGCAAGCGCGTAAGCGATTGATTTGTCGTGAGGCGGTACGGACCTGCGCCGGACCGCCGACTTGAAAAACTCCCCGGAAGGGAGTTTTTCAACAAGCTGCTAGTCCGGCACCCTGCTGCAGCTCAATAGTGCCTCGCCGCGAACCAGCGCGAACCCGCTCAGCGCGTCCGCCCATGCGGACATCCGTTTCGCCCCGCGCCGCGCCTGAAGAACCAGCAGCGCCGTGAAAATCGCAGCGAAGCCCAGCAAGGCGCCGCTCGCAGGCGCTCCCAAGGCGGCGACCAGGTCCACGGCAGATGCGGTCTGCACCACCACCTGCACCAGCATCAGCACCATCAGCGGGAGCCCGATCACGCCGCCGATGGCGAAGCGGCGGCGCAGCTGCAGTGCCGATGCCAGCCGCGCACGGAAGGCGGGCAGGCCGCCCGGCAGCGGGTTCAGCGCCAGGCGCAGCTGGATCGTGGGCGCCAACTGCGCGACCAGCCAGAGGTTGATCAGCACGCCCGGCACGATGAACTGCGGCAGGCCGGCGTGCGCCGCATGGAACAGGCCGATCGCGACCAGTCCGGCCGCACAGGCGAGGATGCCGAGCAGCAGGCGACGGCGCAGGGCGGCGACGTCGGCACGCAGGTCGTCGGGCAGCGTCTGCGACTGCAGGGCGGCTTCGGGGTCGCGCTCGGCATCGAGATCAAAGGCGAGTCGCGCATCGAGTTCCACGCGCGCGCGCGTCCAGCTGTCGCCATCACCGGCGCGGGCGGAGCGTGTGCTCGTCGCGAAGCGCCTGCGCCACCACGCGGCTGCGCCGAGACTGAGCGGGATGAAGGCGAGCCCCAGGCCGAGGTTCACCCACCACACGCTGGCAGGCAGACCGCGCAGCAGATCGCCGCCGAACAGGCCCTTCAGCAGCACCGCCAGCAGCGGCAGCCACAGCAGCAGGCTGCAGGACAGCAGCAGTCGGGTCTGGCGCTGGCGACGTGATTGCAGCCGATCCAGGCGCTGCTGCAGTTCGACGCTGGGCGCGCTCAGGTCGAGACGGCGCAGCGCCAGCCACTCGCTGAGGCCCACCAGGACTTCGCCAAACGCCAGTGCCAGCAGAGCAACGCCCATCAGCACCCAGGCCCACTGGCCCCAGTGCGAAGCGATGAAGACGAGCAGGCCGAGCGACATCGGAACCGCCAGCGCGAGGCCCGCGATGAGCCAACCGCGGTGTCGGCGAAAGGCCGAAGCGGTGCGGCGATCGAGCTGCGCGCGCACGGCGGCCAGATCCAGGTGCAGGCGCTGATCCAGCGCGCGGCCCTGGTCGGCCCAGCGGCCGCGCAGGGTGTCTAGGTCGAGCGGATTCATGGGTGTGCCTCCGAGGCCGCGTAGTCGCGCTGCAGCCGTTGCTTGATGCGGTGGATGCGGGTCGAGACGTTGCTGGTGCTCATGCCCAGCAGCTCGCCGATGTCGTCCTGCGAATACCCTTCCAGCCACAGCAGGATCAGGGCGCGATCGATGGGGTCCAGGCGCGCGATCAGCTGGTGCAGGGCGCGCAGGTCATCGCCTTCGGCGTCGAGCACCGCGTCGGCGGCGGCGAGGTCCATGCCGAAGTCCTCGATCGGCAGCGCGTCGCGGATCCGCCGCGACTCGCCGCGGTGCAGGGAAATCGCCACGTTCATCGCGATCCGGTACATCCAGGTCGAGACGGCGACGCGGCCGTCGAACTTCGGCCAGGCCCGCCAAAGCTCGGCGATCACGTCCTGGATGAGATCGCCGCGGTCCTCACGGCGCGAGCAATACGCGTTCGCGACCTTGTAGAGCAGGCCCTTGTGGCGATCGAGGGCTTCGAGAAAGGCGGTCTGCTGATCGCGGGTCACGGCGAAGTTTCCGAGGCTACCGCCGGGGCCTGTGCGCGTCGCGGCGAGCCACCGTTGAGCCAGCGCCCGAGAGCGGTGTGGCGCACGCCGAGCTGATAGGTCGCCAGCAGAGCAGCGAGGCTCAGAGCCAGCGCCACGGGATACTCGACCCACCAGGGCGCCTGCACCCGACTGGCCAGCACCTGCGCCGCCATCACCACCGGCAGGTGGGCGAGATAGAGGAAGTACGAGGACTCCGCCAGATAGCGCGAGGCCGGGTGCGCGCGCTCCAGATAGCGCAGGGCCAGGCCCAGCAGCGCCAGCGTCCAGCCCCAAGCGCAGAGCCCATTGGCATAGGCGTACAGCCAGGTCAGCGGCGCGCCGTGTTCGGCGGCTGCCGCCGGCGACTGCAGGCCGATCAGCGCGATGCAGGCGATGTGGCCGATCAGGGCCAGGGCAAGATTCAGCGGCCAGCGCCGAGCGAGCGACTGCAGCAGCGGTGGCTGCCGCTGCATCGCCCAGCCGACCGTAAACGCAAGCCCGTAGCAGAGCAGGGCCGCGGCCGAGGGATACAGCGACTGATCCGGCGTCGGAATGCCGAACCACTGCCACCAGCCTTCGCGCATCGCCAGCGCAGCGGCCACGGGCAGAGCGAGGATCAGCGCCGCACGCGGGCCGAGCACGGCGCGCATCAAGACATCCAACGCAGCCTGCACGCGGCCTCCGCGTTCGCTCCAGGCCAGCAGCGCGCGCAGCGCCAGCGCGGCCGGATAGAACAGACAGAGCAGGTACAGGAACCACAGATGCATCAGCGGAAAGTTCTCCGCCGACAGCGGCGGCTGCTCCTGCTCGGGCAACTCGCCGCCGTGCTTCAGCCATGCCGCCCACACCACCACCGCGATCACCGCCACCAGCAGCGGAAACCAGAAGGCCAGCAGCGGCAGCAGGATGCGCCGCAGGCGATCGCGCACGAAGCCGCCGAACCCGCGGCGCTCCAGCAGCAGTCGGCCGAAGTAGCCGGCCAGCAGGAAGAACAGGCTCATGCGGAAGCTGTGCACCCAGAAGAAGAACCCGCCCAGCGCCAGTGAAGCCTGGCCTTCGGCGACGATCCAGAAGGTCTCCGCGCCCGGCAGGTAGGACATGCTGGCGTGCAGGGCGATGCCCAGCAGCAAGGCGAAGCCGCGCAGGGCGTCCAGGCCGTGCAGACGATCGATGGTGGCGGTGGGAGTCACGGAGTCCTCGCTTGCGGTGGTCGGGTTGAGCGGCCCATGCAGCGTTGTTCGCCAGCAGGCGATGGAATCTCACAGTCGTGTGACCTGCGCGGAGAGGTTCGCGCTCGATCTTTCCCGTGACCCGGACGCGTCATCGCGCCGCGGCTCCGTTGCGCAAACTAAACTCATCGGCCAGCACTCGCGACCACCCTCCCATGCGCCTCGCCCTCGCCCAGTTCGATTTCCCCGTCGGTGCCGTCGCCGCCAATGCCGCGCGCATCCGCGCCCTGATCGAGCAGGCGCGCGACCAACTGGCGGCCGATCTGGTGGTGTTTCCCGAGCTCGCGATCTGCGGCTACCCGCCCGAGGACCTGCTGCTGCGGCCCAGCTTTCTGGAGGCCTGCGAAGCGGTGGTCGATGCGCTGATCCCGCAGGTGCAGGGCATCACCGCCGTGGTCGGGCATCCGCAGCGCATCGAAGGGGCGCTGTACAACGTCGTCAGCGTGATTGGCGAGGGCCGCTTGATCACCCGCTACGTCAAGCAGCGTTTGCCCAACTACGCGGTGTTCGACGAGAAGCGCTACTTCGCGCATGCCAGTGATGACGCCGCTGGCGCCGGTGTGTTCGAGGTCGCCGGCGTGCGCGTCGGCCTGCTCATCTGCGAGGACGTCTGGCACGACGCACCGCTGGCCGAGCGAGCGCGTCAGGGTGTGCAGCTCTGCGTCGTCACCAACGCCTCGCCCTATGAGGCCGACAAGCTGGCCGAGCGCGCGGCGCTCTTGGGGCGCCAGTCGGCGGCGAGCGGCGTGGCCATCGCCTATGCCAACGCGGTGGGCGGGCAGGATTCGGTCGTGTTCGACGGCGCCAGCCAGCTCGCCGATGGCGACGGCAGCGTGCACGCGCCGGCGGAGAGCTTCGCCGAACACCTGCTGCTGGCCGGCTTCGATGCCGCAAAGCGCCAGCTGGTGCCGATGCTGTGGCCACAAAACGCTGCGACCTCACGCGCCGCGCAGACCTGGGGCGCGCTGGTCCGCGGCACCCGCGACTATGTGCGCAAGAGCGGGTTCTCGAAGGTGCTGCTGGGCCTGTCCGGCGGCATCGATTCGGCGCTGGTGCTGGCGGTTGCGGTGGATGCGCTGGGACCCGAAAAGGTCAGCGCCGTGCGCCTGCCATCGCGCTACACCTCGGACCTGAGCCAGGACCTCGCCGCAGACCAGGCGCAGCGGCAGGGCGTGCGCCTGCTGACCCTGCCGATCGAGCCGCCGTTTGCGGGTTTCCTCGGCAGCCTCGACGGCCTGCTGGAAGGCCGCGACAGTGATCTGACCGAACAGAATCTGCAGTCGCGCTCGCGCGGTGCGCTGCTGATGGCGCTGTCGAATCTGGAGGGCGCGCTGCTGCTCACCACCGGCAACAAGAGCGAGTACGCGGTCGGCTACGCCACCATCTACGGCGACATGTGCGGCGCCTACGCGCCGCTGCTGGATGTCTACAAGACCGAAGTCTACGCGCTGGCCGAGTGGCGCAATCGCGAGGCCGAAGTCATTCCGCGCGGCGTGATCGAGCGCGCGCCGTCGGCCGAGCTCAAGCCCGGCCAGGTCGACCAGGACTCGCTGCCGCCCTACGAGCTGCTGGACGCTATCCTCTATCGCTTCGTCGATCTTGAGCAGTCGCAGGCCGAGATCACTGCGCAGGGCTTTGACGCGGCGACAGTCGATCGCGTGGCCAGGCTGGTGTTCCGAAGTGAATACAAGCGCCGCCAGGCCGCGCCGGGCCCGAAGGTGTCGCGTCGCGCATTCGGGCGCGAGCGGCGCTATCCGATCTGTTCGGGGTGGGGGTGAGGTGTGCCTCGCGCGCCCCGACGCTCTCGGACGTCCTACTCCCGGGCGACGATCAGGTGAGGCGAGTCCTCGAATTCGGGAAGTCGATCCGAGAGATGGATGTGGTCGTAGCGGGCTCCCATGCGCTCCATCTCCGATGCGCAGTGGTGCAGAAAGCTGGCGATCCTACGCAGCGCTTCGGGGGACGCGCAGAGAGCAACTTCACTGAGTCGGTGAGGAGAATCGCCATCGCGGGTCTCGGGGTGTCCGTATAGCTTCATGTCTGAGATGTCCGGTCTTGGCGTTGGAAGGCACACGCCGCTGGAAGGTGTTTCAGGGCGAGGACGTAGGTCGCCATTCGAACTCGATGTCCCGGCACTCGATCAGCCAGTTGTCTCTGCCTAGAAACTCGATCTCGTGAAGCACGAGACCCCGGTCAGAGAGTCGCACTTCGTCGCGATATACCTCGGTCGGGGATGTATCCGCATGCTTCGAGGAAAGTTGGAAGGAGCGGACTCCGCGATACCTCAGGTGCAGATACCCGTCGTGGTAAGCGCCCAGCAACACGAGTTCCAGATCTGTTGCTCGTTCTCCACCGGCTGTCGGGAGCGAGCGATCAATGAAGTGGATGCTTGCAACCCAGGCATCGTGTGGTGCGCGATGATCGCTGAAGTTGTTGCGCCATGGCGCCGAAGCGTACTCGAATGCCGAAACCGGGAATCGAGCGCAGTTCTCTTCGAGATACGCCGCATAGCGACGGTGGGCCGCGAGCATGTTCTGGATCTCAGCGGCGTCATCGCCGTCGAGTGCTCGCCAGTCTTCGTACAGCGTGAACATGGGGCTGTGGTTCCTTGATCGAGTTGCAGAACAATCGCCGAGCTTCGCGCCCTCGAGCGAAATGGGGCAGAGCCAAGCGCCGCCTTCTTGCATAGCCGTTTCGTGTGCCAAGCCAATGCCGCGAATGGCGTCGCAGAGCGGCATCATCCGCGTTCCGTTGACGTGGGAGGACCGCCAGCCGCCCTGAGAACACCGCCTCCGCAAAGATGGCCAGATCCCACCGCGGTTGATCGAAGGCTTCGCGCGTTCGCTCTTGCTGTGCTTCGCGTCGGTGCTCGCCCGGTAGCCGGTGCTCATGCGAGCTGACGGTGCGCGCCAAGGGCTCGTCCGCCGCCATAGCGCTTCAGGCGAGCTGACTCCGCCCACCGCCTTGAGCGTCTGGCATCGCGCCCCCGTTGCGGCGGTTGACGCTGCTGAAAGCTCTACCCGCGCGCCGCCTGTGCGTATCGGGAGTTCCGATGATCCCGGTAGACATCGACGCCTGACACCGGTGGCGCGCGACGAACGTCGGCGAACGTGAGGGATCTCGGGTCCGGGCGACGAGCGGTTGCGTCGGGGGCATGAACGGCGATGTGACCAAATGTTTCTGCGTGCAGCATGGCGGCGGGGAGAGCGGGCGCGTGTCGCGGCCTGCTCGCGCAGGGGGCTGCGCATTCCGAGATGTCGAGGCTGGCTGCGCGTGGGTCCTCCGACCTGCGCGGCGTCGGCCTGCGTCGCATCGATCGGGTTGCCCGCCCCTGGGCCCTTGCTGCGCCGCTGCGTCCGGCGCCTGAACTTCATCGATCGTCGAACGAATTCCGGAGAACTGTCCGCCATGCTTCTACATTCGCTCACCGCCGCCCTGCGCCTTGCCATTGGCACCGGCCTGTTGGCTTGCACGCTCACCGCACCCGCTCTGGCGGCACGCCAGGCTGAATACCTGGACCGCGGTGTGGTCGCCCTGCCTTCAGGCAACGGCATCTTCGTAAGCTGGCGTTTGCTCGGCGACGATCCCAGCGCGATCGGCTTCAACGTCTACCGCAACGGCACCCGCCTGAACGGCTCGCCGATCACCGCCAGCACGAGCTTCTTCGACGCTGCCGGCAGCACCAGCGCGGCCTACACGGTGCGGCCGGTGGTGAACGGCGTCGAGCGCGCGGCCAACCCGGCCAAGCCGACCTGGTCCAACCCCTACTGGACGATCAACCTCAGCCGTCCGGCGGCCGGAACGACGCCCAGCGGCGAGGCCTACACCTACTCGCCCAACGATCTCAGCGTGGGCGATCTCGACGGCGACGGGCAGTACGAGGTCGTGGTCAAGTGGGACCCCTCCAATGCCAAGGACAACTCGCAGTCCGGCTACACCGGCAACGTCTTCGTCGACGCCTACCGGATGAACGGCACGCGGCTGTGGCGGATTGATCTCGGCAGGAACATCCGCGCTGGTGCGCACTACACGCAGTTCATCGTCTACGACCTGGACGGCGACGGTAAGGCCGAAGTGGCGATGAAAACCGCGCCGGGCACTCGCGACGGGGTCGGCACGGTGCTGGGCGGCAGCAACGCCAACGCCGATTACCGCAACAGCGGCGGCTACGTGCTGACGGGCCCTGAGTACCTGACCATCTTCAGCGGCCAGACCGGCGCAGCGCTGAGCACGGTGGACTACGTGCCCGCGCGCGGCACCGTCAGCAGTTGGGGCGACAGCTACGGCAACCGCGTCGATCGCTTCCTCGCCGGTGTGGCCTATCTGGACGGTGCCCGCCCCAGTCTGATCATGGCCCGCGGCTACTACACCCGCGCGGTCGTTGCCGCCTGGGATTGGCGCGGCGGCAGCCTCAGCCGTCGCTGGACCTTCGACAGCAATGCCAGCGGCAATGGCGCTGCGGCCGGCCAGGGCGCGCACAGCCTGAGCATTGCCGATGTCGACCAGGACGGTCGCGATGAGATCGTCTACGGCTCGGCCACGCTCAACGACAACGGCAGCCTGATGTATTCGACCCGGTTGGGCCACGGCGATGCGCTGCATGTCGGCGACTTCCAGCCGGGCCGACCGGGCCTTGAAGTGTTCATGATCCACGAGTCGCCAGCGAGCTACGGCAACAACGGCGTGCAGATGCACGACGCCCGCACGGGCCAGATCCTGTGGGGCTTCCAGGGCGGTGGCGACATTGGCCGCGGGGTGATCATGGACATCGACCCGCGCCATCCTGGCGCCGAGAGCTGGGCCAGCGTGGGCGGCATCAACTCGCCGACCGGGCTGGCCATCAGCGCGACCAAGCCGGCCTCCACCAACTTCGCGGTGTGGTGGGACGGCGACCTGCTGCGGGAGCAGCTCAACAACACCATGATCGACAAGTGGGACCACAGCAGCAGCCGCAGCGCGCGACTGCTCAGTGCGCACGACAGCGGGGCGGCGTCGAACAACAGCACCAAGGCCACACCGGGGCTGTCGGCGGACCTGCTCGGCGACTGGCGCGAAGAGGTGATCTGGCGGCACTCGAACAACACCCAGCTGCTGGTGTTCTCGACCACCGCACCCACCGGCCACCGCCTGCGCACCCTGATGCATGACCTGCAGTACCGCGTGGCCATCGCCTGGCAGAACGTGGGCTACAACCAGCCGCCGCACCCGAGCTTCTTCCT
The DNA here is from genome assembly GCA_014946745.1 of Lysobacterales bacterium. Classification (NCBI taxonomy): domain Bacteria; kingdom Pseudomonadati; phylum Pseudomonadota; class Gammaproteobacteria; order Lysobacterales; species Lysobacterales bacterium. Next base: position 597,390 of record JADCRD010000003.1, read on the forward strand.
CGGCGACGGGATGACGCCGCCGCCCGCGCCGGCCCTGAGTTTCGTCGGTGCGAATCCGAACGCGGGCCCGGGGTCGGGATCGAGCAGCAGCGCGTCCAGCAGCAGCGCCAGCAGCAGTTCGTCGAGCAGCCTGTCCTCCAGCAGCAGCTCGTCAAGCAGCAACTCGTCGAGCAGCAACTCGTCGAGCAGCAGCTCTTCCTCCAGCAGCTCTTCCAGCAGCTCTTCCAGCAGCAGCTCCTCTAGCAGCTCGGCGCCGGCGGCAAGCTGCAGCTATGTGATCACCAACAACTGGGGGGCCGGGTTCACCGGCGCGATCCGCATCACCAATCGCAGCACGCGCGCCATTTCCGGCTGGTCGGTGAGCTGGACCTATGCGGGCACCACCCGTCTGAGCGGGGCTTGGAACGCCAACCTCAGCGGCAGCAACCCCTACTCGGCCTCGAACCTGAGCTGGAACGCCAGCATTCAGCCGGGTCAGACGGTGGAGTTCGGCTTCCAGGGCACGCACGGCGCAGCCGAGATTCCCGTGGTGCGCGGCAGCGTGTGCGGCTGACGGGCGAAGAGCAGCCCGGCCCGCGAGGCCGGGCTGCAGCGGGTGGGAGCCGCGACGCAATCGCCTGGGCGCGTCGCCTGTCGTGAAGCGGTAGTGGCCTGCGCCGTACTGCCGACGCCAGAAACGCCCAGGAAGGCCCTCTTTCGACGGACGAGCGGAAGGCGAAAAAGAAGAAGGCCGCGCAAGCGCGGCCTTCGGGTTCAACCGGACGACGCGGCGAGCTCAGCCGCGCGTCTCGCCCATGAAGGGAATCAGCTGCTTCCACTTGGCCTGCTCACGCGGCCAGCCGCCTTCGAAATACGCGTGGTTCGGGTGGTTCAGCTCCAGCACGCGGCGGGCATCGGCTTCCAGCGTGGTCTGTCCCAGCTGGCGGTAGCTCTCGGCCAGCACGGCCACGGCATCGCCGCTGAACTCCGACTGCGGGTAGTTCTCCAGGATGAACTGCGCGCGGTTGATGGCACCCACGTAGGCGCGGCGCTTCAGGTAGTAGGTGGCGACGTTGATCTCGTAGCGGGCCAGCTGGTTGCGCAGGAAGATCATGCGCTGGCGGGCGTCGGCGGCGTAGCGGCCATTGGGATAGCGCTGGATCAGCTCGGCGAAATCGTTGAACGCCTGGCGCGGCGCGCCCTGGTCGCGGCGGGTCATGTCGAGGCCGCCGATGCGCGAGAACACGCTGCGCTCGCGGTCGAAGTTGATCAGACCGCGCAGGTAGTAGGCGTACTCGATGTGCGGGTGCGTCGGGTACGTGCGGATGAAGCGGCCCACCGCCGAGGTGGCCTCTTCCGACTGGCTGTTGCGGTAGTACACGTAAGCGAGCTCGATCTGCGACTGCTCGGTGTAGGGACCGAAGGGGAAGCGTGCGATCAGGCGCTTGTAGTAGCGCTCGGCCTTGGGCAGGTTGCCGCGCTCCAGCGCGGACTTCGCCTCGGCATACAGGCCCTCGACCGGCAGCGTCTCCAGCGGGTCGTCCTTGCCGAATCGGCCACAGGCCGAAAGCATCAGGGCGAGCAGGCTGAGCAGCAGCAGGCGGGGCAGTCCGGCGGTCAGGGTCATGCGGAACGCGTTCCTGTTCGGGGCGAAGGCGAGTCGGGCATCATAGCAGCCCGCTTCCGGCGCGGCCCGGGCTCTGGCCTGACCGCGTATCGGGCGCCCACTAAAGCGCGCAATCGATGAATCCCTCTGGAACACCCGCTGACGACGCCTCGATCGAAGTCCGCGAACTCACCCTGGCGGTCGGCTCGGCAGGCCTGCGCTTCGACCAGGCCCTGGCCGAGGCCCTGCCCGAGTTCTCGCGCTCGCGTCTCGCAGCCTGGATCAAGGCCGGCGACGCCCTGATCGAAGGCCGCACGGCGAAACCCAAAGAGCCGGTCAACGGCGGCGAGCGGGTGCGACTCACCGTGCGGCTGGAGACGGTCGAACACGCCGCCCCGCAGGACATCGCGCTCGACATCCTCTATCAGGACGCCGACCTGCTGGTGGTCAACAAGCCCGCGGGCCTGGTGGTGCACCCCGGCGCGGGCAACCCGGCCGGCACCCTGGTCAATGCCCTGCTGCATTTCGATGAGCGCCTGAGCGCGCTGCCGCGCGCCGGCATCATCCATCGGCTCGACAAGGAAACCAGCGGCGCGCTGGTCATCGCGCGTACGCCCCAGGCGCACGCAGGCCTGGTTGAGCAGCTGGCCGCGCGCGAGGTGCATCGGCAGTACGAGTGCGTGGTCTACGGTGTGCTGGTGGCGGGCGGCACCGTCGATGCGCCGCTCGACCGTCACCCGGTCGATCGCCTGCGTCGCGCCGTGGTCGAGGACGGCAAGCCCGCGATCACCCACTACCGCGTGCGCCAGCGCTTTCGCGCGCACACCCACCTGCAGGTGAACCTGGAAACCGGCCGCACGCATCAGATCCGCGTGCACATGGCGCATCTTCGCCATCCGCTGCTGGGCGATCCGCTGTACGGCGGTGGCCTGAAGCTGCCAAAGGCCGCCGCGCCCGAATTCGTCGAGGCTCTTCGCGCCTTCAAGCGCCAGGCCCTGCACGCCGAGCGCATCGCGTTTGCGCATC